>CAILNX010000030.1 GCA_903835685.1 uncultured delta proteobacterium | reverse complement strand
GGGTTTATGCAGCGACATCTAATGAGCGGGATGAGCTTTTTCACGATATTGAGATCAAGAATGGCGTTGTATGTCGTGTAAACTTGCCCGGATAGCCATTCAATAAAATCCTCGCTCGGCACAAGCATGAGTCTGTTGCGATATCCTTTTGCCGCAGCGTCAACATATACTCCATTCCCATCGTGTATGAGAGGTACATTCTTAAGTATGCCCAATGCCATCTGATCTTGCGGCGGTGGCTTTGGCTTCTGGTTTGAAACATTCATGTTTGTTCTCCTTCGGGAGGCATGGCGGCAACCATGCCTCCCCTTTTTCACAGCTCAAATAAATCACCTAGGGCGTAATTACAGGTTGTGGTTGTTGTGTATTGGTCCCGTACTGGGTGACAGTGAAAGGAACGCCCTGACCAGTACACTGCTTCTGGATATCCATGATCCAGGAGAGGTTCATCGCCCGACTGCCTTTCCCTGTCTCGCCCCCAGCCAAGACCCAATCGATGCCGGTGAGGTCGATGGGGCCGACCATACCGAGGAGGGGCTCAAAGACGGCGGCACGGTTCTTCACGAGCAGCACCCTCAAGGCCTCCAGTCGCACCAGTTGGCTGGCGTCTTCCATGCTGACCGCCATGGTCAGGTTGTCCGGCCAGGTCACCAGCCGACCGATTCTGGTCATTTCATCGGTGTACTTGGTCATGATGAAGTAGGAATGCTGCGGGGTATCTTTGATCACGCCAATGACATCTTGGATGAATTCATCTGGAATATCAGGATGGAACAGGTCGCCCATGGAATTGACGTAGACCTTTTTCCCCTCCTTCCAAGTTGTGGGAATGTACAGGCGATGCTTATGAACCGTTGGCTCAAATCCGTTGCGGTAATCATCAAAGTCTGATCTACCGGCGAGCATTATTGCTTTCTTTTCCGCCCAGCATCGATCACAGCCCCTACTCATCCAGGAACAGCCACTTGTTGGATTCCAGGTGCAATCAGCCCATGGAATCTTTGTTAATGAAGACATACTAACCTCCTATAAATGTTAATTCGGGTAAATTTTACCCTTTATAATTTTATTATGTCTATGTTAAAAGTGTAAATTTGGGGAGAAAGTACAATTTACTAGTCTGATGTTGAGATATGGTGCATTTGGATACTATTAGTTATCGCTGCATGAATCTTGCCGACAACAAAAACTTCATACAATGCGACAATTCCATTTTGAATTGGACTTATTGGCTAAGCGCATAGCAGTAATACAATGGGGGAGTGAAGACCTCCCCCCCTGTCCGACTAGCTCAATCCATCTGGAAATCCGATATGTTCAATGAAGCGGATCGTAAGCAGGTCAAGTCTCGCGTAGTCACGTCTGTCCATCCACCACCGATGAAAGAAGTAGGTCAACTCCATATTCTCGATGATGGACTTGATCATCTTATGAGTGAACAGACCCGGCACCTTGACCTTAAGGTCTTTCACTATGTTGTTGACTCCGGCCAGCATCGTCGTCGGGCTCTTACACTTGAAGAACAGATCCACGAGACCATAGCTCTCGACTGCCCAGGCAAAATATCTGTCCACAGCCCGATGGCTCGCGATGCTCAAAGGCGCGAACGTGTTTACGTTCTGGAGCAGATTGCCGTTTATTCGCCGACCGACCTCGTCGAGCACAAACCCAGCGAGATCGTCCCCGTAGACAGAAGAGACCAACCAATCTGGCGCGGACGTCATATTGGGCAGGGTCATGAACTGGTCATCCTGCCAAGCATATAGGGGCATGCCCTTGTTCATGCGGGCGGCGTGGGTCGGGTTGATGGAATCGTAGCTGATGGCCACCCCGGAAATCCCTTCCAGGTACCGGCCGAACAAGCGTTCCAGAAAGGCCATGTGGAACCGGTCGTAAAGGATGTACAACCCAAGGTTGTGGATGGTCAGATCGCGGCCGAATCTACCCGCCATCATGTAGTCGAGCAGACACCGATATGAGAGGGCGATGAACGGGGAAAAGTTCTTCTTGGTCATGCCCCTAAGCCCCACCATGCCACCAAGCGCCCGATGGGTAACGATATGATTTAGGCCAAGTTCCTCGTACAGCCGCTTCCAGATTTCGTACTGTGAGCGCATCTTGAAGTGCCAAACGAAGTGGAGTTTGTCCCTTACTGTAGGGCACTCCTCCATGACATTTTTCGTCATCGAGAGAGATGACTTGTTCAGTTCGTATATTGCCTGCCTAGTGTTCAGCTTGTCGTACTTCAGGCTGAACGGTATATCCAGTGAAAAGATGTAGTTGTATATATCGCTTTCATGCTTCAGGTATACATTGTAACAATCAATAAATCGGAATATGTCCATGGGGTGGACATCTCCTTTGATGATCGAGTATCCACCAGAGTCTGCATACAACATTCCACCGTTCGGTCTGACATGTCTGTCGATGTAATGGCGGATATTTCTGGCTACCATGCCCAGGGTGTCGGTGTTGAATTCCTTCTGCCGTAGCCCTTCGATCAAGGAGTACAGACATCTTCCAGTTTGACGCAGGATTGGGGATTGCAGGTCAGGTCCATAGTCGGACGGTTTGCCTGCCACGTGGATGTACTTCATGGAATCACTCCTTTTGTTATGCCAAGAAAAAGGCCGCCCCCCCATCAGGGAGACGGCCTTTGGGCCTCTGTCATTGCCTCGATTAGGATACTACTTGGGCCAATTCGTAGACCTCCAGGTTCCTTTGGAACTCGTATGGCACAGAAGAGATGACCCAGTACTGGTCACCCATCACGGCAATTTTGATTGTCTGGCCATCTTTCAAATGGCGAAACCAGATCTGCGTGCTGAGCATGATCCCTGGCTCACGCCCGATGAGCGCCGCCGCCGCTATGGCGTTGAACGTGTATGGATGGCTCTGGGATGCGACAGTTGCCTGTTCCAGTTGGCCATCGAACAAGCGCAGCGTCATGAACCCGGACTTCCCCACGTAGCGTTTCAGGTTGCGATGGTCGGGTATCGTGACCGGGGCTCCCAGGACCTCCAGCCCCGCGGGCACTGCTGCCAGCGCCAGAGGGATATGCACAGGGGCCTTGGGCATATCGTAGGTGGTGAACCCGTCCGTGACGATATACTGGTCCGAGGTCTCCTGGATCACGACTTCTTCCTTGGCACGCATCCCTGCTAATGCTTTGAAGGCAGTGGCGCTGACGGCTAGGTTGAAGTTCACTCCAGTGCCGACCACTGTTCCCAGGTCGACCACAACAATGGCATTATGATTGTCAAGTTTCTTCGCGATGCGCCCACCAACTACCTGTATCGTGGATGGACCGAACATATTCCCGACGAACTTGAGGGTCTTAAACAGCGCTGTAGCCTTGTAGGCTTTCATGCCATGGCCAACTGCTGGGCCGGGAGCCATGACATTCGACATACTCAAACTGGACATGCCTTCTCCTTTCTTGCCTGGCCAGCCCGAATTGGCGAGCTGGCCAGGCGGTTTTGTGTTATTTCTTCAGCCAAATGACGCGACTACCGTCGCCAGTAAAGTCGAGTCCGTCCTCGTACATCAAGATGGACAGGAGGTGGCCCATTCCCACGGAATTGGCCGCTGCGGTTGCGGTGTCGATGAAGGCATGGGCGTACGCTTGGAAGGCCTTGCGGTTCCTAATCGCGCCAACTTGGTCAGCGATTGAAGAATACCCGGCTTGGCGCAGGGCTTTCTCACACTTAGGCAGGGCCGGGCCGCGCGGGTTCACCGGCTCGGACCAGATATGCTCAGGCTTAAGCGGCTTCAACTCGTTGAACAGGGCCACGAGGTCATCAAAACCGTCTGCAATCCCCGGGAGGCAAGGGCACAGCATGCCAAACACCGGGATGCCAAGGTCATGTGCGGCGTGCAGTGCGTCCAGACGGTAAGGGAGGGCAGAAGCATACGGCTCCAACGTGTTGAGCAGCTGCGCCTTGGCGGGCGGGGCCGTCAGACTTAAAGCCAATTCAACCCGTCCCGGGTATTTGGCCATGATATCCAGGTCCGAAACCACACCGGCATTCTTGGTCAGAATGCGGACTCCGCAGGCCGAGTTTTTCAGCAGAGCCCCGAGGGTCGCGCGACCAAGGCCATGTTGCATCGCTCCAGGACACCAAGCGTCCGTCGTTGAGCACATGAACACGGTGTCATCGGGCTTCAACCCTGGGGCTTCTGCCGCAACCAGCGCGGGTGTGCCCAAATCAAGGGTCATGTTGCCCTGGGCAAAGGCTTCGTATGAAGTCCCTCCGATGCCTTCGTAGCGTTCTGGCCTCAGGCGCTCCATCGTCGGGGTGTAGCAGTAGCAGCACCCGTGATTGCAGAGGCTCCCCACGTTGAGCACGTGCGTCGCCAGTCCTTTCTTGACGAATTCAGGTGCGGGGTGGATTGCCCGCTTCCTGCTGATGAAGTTTATTGCCACTGTTGATCCTCCCATGAAAAAGGCCAGCCGTCCGAGATGGACGGCTGGCCTGCTAAAGGTTGGTGGGCGTGAGCCCGTTTATGCGGCCTGTTTCAGCTCCTGACCTTCAAGGGTGGGCGCGGGGATGGTGTGAACCGGATCATGCCGAAGGCGTAATCCGGTCCAGTACCGAGTACTGCCGCTCTTGACTTGGCGGTGGCCTTTCTGGCGCATCAGCATCCCGAAGGTTTTCTTTCCCATCGCGTCCTGGGTAGCCGCCTTGGCCCATCCCAGATAGGCGTCGAAGACCTCCGCAACAGGAACCCGAAAGTCAGGTCCCTTTTCACACCTGTCCTCTTGAAACTCCGCCAAGACGTCCATCTCTGCCCTGAAATCAGAGGAAGCCGTCTGAACTACTGTTGGAATTTCAAGCGTTCCGCTTTCTTGCCACATCTTGAAGCCTTCAACAGCCCAGGCCATGATCCCGTCTCGTTCTGCCTTGAGCTTTTCGCCCAGATGCTTATCGATTTGGTCGCCTGTAAAGCTTGCCTGAAAAGGCACCACAACGATCCGACGGAATATCCCATCGTCCGCCCCACTGACGTGGGGGAAGGTGTTGACCGCCAAGAAGAACTTCGCTTGCGGGAAGAATTCAAAGAACTCCTTCCCTATGAACCGTGCCGCGATACGATCGCCGCCGGTTAGGCGTTTAACAAGGGCTTCGTCTAGGGCTTTGCCCATGTTTATTTCCACTGCAGAAACGTACCTAGCACCCTTCAATCTCGCCAAGTCATTGCGAATAGCTCGCGACTCGGATTTGATAAATGTATGGCCGGGCGTCGTCTTGGAGTACTCCCCCATGATTTCGAATATGACCTCCAGGAAGGTTGACTTCCCGTTGGCTCCCTTGCCGACGAGCAGGAACAGGACTTGCTCGGTCACGACGCCGCTCAAGACGTAGCCGACCACCATCTGTAAGAAGCGGATGAGCGCGCTTTGCCCCAGGGCAATCTGCTGCAGAAACGCCAACCACAGCGGGCAAGTGGCGTTCGGGTCGTAGTTGGCATTGGCGATCTGGGTGAGTCGGTCTTTGGGTTCGTGCCGACGCAACTTGCCGGTCTCCAAGTCCAAAGTGCCGTTTCGCAGATTGAGCAGCCAATCATGGCGGTCAAAGTCGGCGATTGAGGCGGCAATGCCGGGCAGACTCGCAGCCACGTCTTTCATGGCCTGCAAGCGCCCCTTGTTCATGGTCTTGTTGGCCCACTTCAGGACTTCCTTGGGCTCCAATACCTCACCAGTAGTTGTCACGATCGGCCCAGCGTACTTGGCTTCTTTGTACCGCATGATTCCAACCACGCGGACCATTTTGGCCAATGCCTTATTACTCGGAGCCCAGCGCTTCCCGTCATAGACGAGGAATTCTCTGGTTTCCTCCACGCATTTCAACCGGGGGCCAAAACACTTCTCCAGCATTCTGGCGTTGCCGTGATCTGTCAGCGGCTGGATGACCAACGGAGGCAACGAGGCTTGTTCCTGTTGCGGTGCCGGTGGTACGGCTTTTTTCTTTTTCATGGATACTTTCTCCAGGGTTAATGTCGCTTCCAGCGACGTTGCGTTGTGCATTGACCGACAACGAAAAAGACCGCCCGAAGGCGGCCTTTGACCACGATGCGTAACAACATTTATCAGATGGTCATATTCTAATGACAGTAACCTTAGAACTTCAAAATTAACGTATACGAAAAATCTTTTTCATGCTCATTCTATGCGTATATGTACCAGCAATGAATTGTCCTTTACCCTGAATATAATTAAGTTTCTTATCCTTTTTCTTTTTCATCACGTCAAAATTTTTACGCTCATTTGTCTGTTGCATGATAACAGAACTTGGCAAGTAGACATATTGCGATGTCAAATCGATTTTTTGTTTTCCCATGGTTCTCTCCATAATGATAGTGCTGTCGTTAGAGGTTAATTTTGCCGTTGATAGACAACAAAAAAGGCCCCCCGAAGAGGGCCTTTGGCCACTATGCGAAGAGATGACCATCATGCGTCACCCCGTGTTTTGTGAATACTTGAAAATGATTACATTTTTACCTCCATGCCCCGCCTTCCGCCTTGAAATTCCGGGAAAGGATGCGGGAGAAACGTCCCAATTGTCCCAACCCGGTCTGAAGGCGAGGTGCCAGAATCGGCTTCGGTTTCCAATGTGGTTGCTGGAATCTAGGCGGCACTCGTGCCGCGACGCCTAATAATGGTCGCGCATGGTCTTGGGGCAGCAGACGTTCCCCCCCGGTTGTTGATCTTGGTGTTATCCTCCTTCTCTTTTAAATATTTGAAATAGTTAACCACGGGGCGGCCACCTCGATCTCTACGGTTGGGCATACTCGGCCTACCAGGCATCCCCAAGATTCTGGTGAACTGCTCCCGGACATCAACGGCGCAAGCAGCGATCTCGGGATCAGCCGCAAGATCATTTTCGATCAGCGCGACCTTTTCCAGGAAACGAGGGATGCGCATCGGCGCTATCGGTTCTCCGGCTGTGACCCGAAGACCCATGTCCCAGAGCTCAACCATCAGGGCGATGGGAATTTTCCCCGCTTGAAAGAAAGCCACCCTCTCTCCATCTGAGATGTCACTTTCCGCACACCACAAAAACTCAATAATTTTCATCCAATCCCTCCATGTTGTCGTTGAGCGCAGCTATCCCGGCAGCTAGCCAGTGATCCTCAGACCACTTGGCACCCCCTGCATCGCCCTTTTGAAGTGCTACGAATAGAATCCTAGGCTAGGCTGGATATCCACTCTAGGACGCGAGGTTGAATCCTGCTCCTGTTCCAGTGGACGCACCTCTCCCCTGATTCACCGGTCGGCCCGATAGGCCGTCGATGTGGCTGCTATGCCAGGGCAAGATCAGCGCTAAAAGCGGTCTAGGCTACGTGGGATACTCTTGAACGGTTACGGCTCTGGGTGTCCGCAGAAATGTGGCGGCAACAGACAGAAATTGCACTAGTAGTGCTCCAGAAGAATCATCCATTTATTTCCTCCAGCCGCGCCCGCAGGATTGATTCAAGGTCATGATCCCGCCGTGGCCTTGCCCGATCTGCAGAAGTATCCTGCCCAGGCCGATGAGGAGTAAGTTTGTCCCGGGTCTGGCTGTTTTTCCCCTGAGGTTTTCCAGGAAATACCCAAGTCCCGTCGACCTGCTGCCATGAATTCGGGGCATCCGGTACAGGCAGAGGCTGCCCGCCAAGTTCAACGTATGAAAGAAGCGGCGTTGATCTGGGAGCAAGTTGGCCTGAGAAAAATGCCTTTTGCTTCCTGCTATTCCTGACAATGGCTACGAGTGAATCGTTGGCCCAGCCAAGCCGGGCACGTATTAGCCCTTTCGCGATCTGAATCCCCGCCCTGCGAAACTTTTTTTCAAATACAGTTCGCCGGGCAATAGCCCAGAGGCCCTCGATGACCTTCTGCACCAACATGGCCCTATCCGGTGCGCTCTTCGTGAGACAGTATCCCGCCTCATCAAGGGCCAGGAGCATTTTGACGGGTACCATCCCATCCTCGAGAAACTCTTTGGTTTCTTGGGTGCTGAGCCCGAGTTCCTCGCTAAAAATCCATCTGCGAATGTCCATAAAGACCTCCTCGATCATCTCGATGAGGACCATCTCTCAGGATTTGGAACCCCTTAAAACCAACGTAGCCTAGGAGGTATATCTTGGGTCACCCAAGAGCTTGCTAGGATTCCTCATCAACATAGGGCAAAGAGCCCTATCAGACTGACCAAAGGATGAGACTCCGGCAGAATTTGGGATCAACGCTTGACGCTATGCACTCTTTGCACTATATATTTGGCAAGAGGTTTGGATGCCCACTATCAAGAGATTCGGGAATATGCGCGTGTTCATCAACACAGATGACCACGGCCCGCCGCACGTACATGTGCGCGGTCCTGGTTACATAGCCAAGGTGGGCATCGAAGATGGGGTGATTTTGGACGAAGCAGGTCGCCAGACACCAGCCGCGAAATCGGCTCTGGCCTGGATCAGAGAGAACGGTGAAACGATCCGGCTGGCCTGGGTCAGCATCCATGATGCGCGGAGGATATGATGCCGAAGAAAACTGAAACCCTTCTCGTGCCAATCAGGGAAGTCTTGCCCGGTGAGGGGAAGAAACTGACCATAACCTGGGAAGACGGCTACCGGGCATCGGTGGACCTGGCGACGACAATCAGCTCCTATTCCGCCTATGCCCCTTTGGACGACGATGCGAGGTTCCGCGCTGTAACTGTGGCTGAGGATAGATGGGGTTTGGACTTTGGGGATGATCTTGAGATGACCACAGATATGCTCCGGCGTATGGCCTTGGAACAGGCCGGAGAGCTCATGTCTGCGGAATCTTTCCGGCGCTGGAGGGAAGCGCACCGCTTGAGCATGGCGGCCGCTGCCCGCGAACTCGGCATCAGTCCTCGCAGCGTGAACTACTACAGCGGAGGGAAGAGGCTGATACCCAAGACCATTCGATTGGCTTGCTTGGGGTATGATGCGAACTCACGGGGCGGGGGTGGCATTCGGCCATGAACTTGAAGTCAGGTGGTGCGTGAGCAGAAGGGGTGATGGGAGGAAGGTACAAGTCCGAATCCGTACCTTCCCCCGTGTGTGAATTTGTGTGTGAAAATGCCTCCAAAACCTGCTAAAATGAGCAAAATCCTGCTAAAGCTTGATATCGATTTATACAGTCATATCAAAGAGTTCAACTAAATTGAGGAGGTTGTGAAACCCAGAGATTTTGACTACGAATCCGTAGGCCGCAGGTTCGAATCCTGCCGGGCGCACCATGGAAATCAAGGGGTTAGGCAGAAAATGCTTAACCCCTTTTTCTTGGCCCGTTCCCCCTCTCCCCACCCTCTCCCCACTATATTCTGTGAAGGACCATGAGAAAGGCGGCCCGGTCAACCCGAACCGCCATCGTCTGTGAGGCATCTCGCCCCCTATCTTGCCCTATCCTCTGTACCTATTGACATTTGCCTTCACTCATGGCGTATCGCGAAAATGAAATTATACTTTCCCCTAGATGCCACCCGTGGGGCTAAAGTCAGTCCAGGCAAAAGCAAGAATCAAAAACTAGGGCTTTTGGTTGTTGCCGCTTTGATTCTATTCTTGGCAGTGTCAGGATGCGCAAAGTCAAAAGAGCTTTGCTTTAAGGAAAATGGAAGAACTATTTGCGAGCGAATTGAACCTTACGGCCTATTTGATTCAGAAAAGCAGATCAAAAATGTCAAATATTCTGTCTCTTGGGGGAATGTTGCTTTAGGTGTCATCCTCTGTGAGACAGTCATTGCCCCTGTCATTATATTTGGATGGTACCTATTTGAGCCAGAATATTCCTGGTGATATGGGTATTGCCAGTTTATTGAGATATTTTTAATCACAATTTGGAATAGCGTGAAGGAAAAGATGGACTTCAAACGCTAAAGTATAAGAACATGTATGGTAATAGTGGTTCCGTGTAGGCAATTGGAAATATTCAACAATATAAATTTTGCCATTTTAATATGTTCAAGCTAATTCTTTCCATATTTGTTTTGTTTCATTTTCCTGTGGCCTCTACCTCCCATTCATTCAATGTCACGAGCCATACTACACAATCTTATGTCTATTTCTCCCCCCACGGCGGAGCACAGTCCGCCATTGTCTCGGCCATCGGCCAAGCCAACAAAACGATCCACGTCCAGGCATACAGTTTCACCTCTCGGCCAATCGCAGACGCCCTTATCGAGGCCAGGTGGCGCGGTGTCCAGGTAGCTATAATTTTGGACAAGGGGCAACGCGGAGGACTCGGCCAGACGGTAAACGCTACAGGCTTAGGGGTCTGGTATGACTCGGCCCACGCCATTGCCCATAACAAGGTCATGATACTGGATAACCGAACGGTTATCACAGGTAGTTTCAACTTCACGAAAGCCGCTGAGGAAAAGAACGCTGAAAACTTATTGATACTAGAATCACCAGCGTTGGCAAGGGTGTACCTTGATAACTGGAATAGACACAGGGAGCATTCCAAAACATATAGAGAGGATAATTAAATACAACTACTTACTACAACCAAGATAGCATCCATACTTTGTCGCGCCCTGAAGATTCATACATCTATTCATGCACTCATCAAAATAACTCGGGCTTGAACTTGTCTGGGGCTGCTCTCTTTGTTGTGAGCGCATCCGATTTCGTTCCTCTCTTTCTTTCAGTTCCAGTTCCATCATTTTCGTTTTGAGCCGTTCCTGTTTTATTTTTTCAGCTTGCTCATATGCTTCTGATAGTGGTGCAACATATCCAAACCCATCATAAATGGGCCTCTGTGCCGATGCAAGCGATGGCATAAGTGCAAACAAGGCAACCGATAAAAATATCACTTCCTTGCCATGTCTGAAAAACATACGGCTATCCTCCTCATTCGTGGAATAATCCCTCAATCGTCTAAACCGTACACACCTTTTATTGTCATTCCTGTAATTGATCAAGATGGTGGGCGGAAATTCTTTTAGGGGCCAGCGAATGTATTGTTTTCTCTATTACATCAAGATGTTCCAACAATAGTCCAAGCCTCTCCCTCGCGCGCGTAGCCTGTGGCTTGTGTCGGGCGAACCGGATATTTCCCCCCGTTGTTTTTGGAAACTACACGCGATTGCCCCCACGCGGTCTTCACGGGGAAGGCTCCATACTTTGTCACCCCCTACCCCCCGGCCGCTTCAACCACTTGTCCCACATCAGCAATGCGATTGAGCCCTCTTCCAGGGCGTGAATCTCATCCACCATCCGCTCATACGTGGCCCAGCGCATCCACTTGGGCTTCTGAGTCCATGAACCCATCCCGGGCTCACCCCCTAGCCTCTCCCGCAGTTTGTGCGCCCGGTTCATCATCCTATCCCGCTCCATTTCGGATTGCGAACTGTAGGCCAGCCCGTGGCAGGCCCGGCAGCGGAAATACCTTCGGCCATAGAGCACAAGCACCCGCCGCCCGCATCCCGGGCAAAGGCCCATGGGGCGGGTCCCTCCGTACCGGCAGGGGACTTGGATGATATCCACGATCTCTTGAACTGGCGTCCACTCCCCACCACAGGGGCGAACACGGTAGTTGAGCACCACGGACCCCGGCTGTGCCCTCACGTCAATGGTGGATCTACTTTCACCGCCAAAGCTCCAACTCAATGAGGAAGCGGACCCAGGGGACAGGAAGCCCCGCCGGGCCAGATACCGAATGTCCAGCCGCAAATAATCCCGGGTATTCGACTTCCACCCGGGCCGTCCAGAACCATACCCGCCCATGTTCACCTCGAAATATTACGAAATCTATTGGCTAACCGGACCACTTTTTGAACCAAAATCATGCGTTGATCTTACTGCCAGTAAGATTCCCGGCGGTTTCAAAAATACTCATTTTTTGTGTCGGTTTGTCCGGTTCATGTCGCTTCCCCGTGGCTGTCGCAAATAATCTTGAGCGTGGGCGCGTTCATTGCGTCCACCCTCCATCCGTGCCCCCGTGCCGGTTGCAGAAATTGAGCTTCCTCATGTCGCAGTCCGGGCAGGAGAAGCACCCGGCCCAGTACTCCCGGCAAACTCGGGTAAAGCGTTCGGTCGGGGTTTCGGGAGTCGCCGGGACAGCCTGTCCCACTGTCCCACGCCCTACCTGTTCTGTCCCACCCCATTGGGACACCTTCTTTCCATGTAACACGCTGATTGCTAAGGCTTTTATGTCAATTTTTGGTTGGTGTCCCACTGTCCCATTCTCTAGGCATGGGACAAGTGGGACAGTGCTGTTTCGGCTCATGACTGCCCCCCCTTGATCCGCTTCTGAAGGCGGTTGGCCTTGGACTTGGACATGCCCGTTTCATCGGCTATTTCGCGGGCGCTCATGCCTTCCGCAGTCAAGCGCCTGACGGTTTCAAGCTCCAAGTCCTGAATGTCCATGGTGGACCAAACGGCTTTGTCGTGATCCATTCGCAAGGTGGCCTCGAACGCCCTGGACTCATCCCCGCACAGGCCTCGGGCCTTCTCAAGGTGGACCTCGAAACGCGCCCCCTGTTCGGCCGTGTAGTCCTCGGGCCTTCGCAGGGCGATGACCGTATCAAGTACATCCTCCTTGGCCGAGGTCCCACGCTGCCCGCCTCCCTTCCCTGAGTGGTGGACTATCAACACAGACTTTCCGGCCCGCCGGAGAGAGAGGAACCACGCTTGAAGGGGTTGCCAGCTTTCGGCCTCGTTCTCGCGGCCGTGCCTGCCCAGAGTCGCCAGGTTGTCCACCACCATGAAGTCCACGCCTTCAAGGTACGGGGCAAGGAGGGCTTGGGATTCCTCCCGGGCTATGTTCGGCATGAAGTCCGGTTGTAGGTCAGGGGTCAGTATTTTGAGGTTGTCCGGGTCCTCAAGGCCGCGTTCATACCCGGCGATGATCTGGGCCAGCCGTTCCCTCATGGCCGTGGCGGGCATTTCCCCGTCCAAGTACAGGACTCTCCGGGGAGCCGGGGCCAACCACCTGCCAAAGACCTTCTGACCACTGGCAACCGCGTAGGCGATGGACAAGGCCGCCCACGTCTTGCCCAGGCCCCGGGCCGCATGGAGCATACAAAGCCCCTGTTCGGGAATGATGGGATGAAGGACATGCCCCCGCTCGGGAAGGTCCATAAGGAGAAGGTCAGCGGCATTGACCACCACAAGAGGATTGACCGGGGTTGTAACCTGGACC
Organism: uncultured delta proteobacterium; assembly: GCA_903835685.1. GTDB lineage: Bacteria > Desulfobacterota > Desulfovibrionia > Desulfovibrionales > Desulfovibrionaceae > CAILNX01. The sequence goes on along the minus strand of CAILNX010000030.1, from coordinate 128,932 downwards.
TCGGCAACCGGCCCCACAAGGGCATCAATCTCCCGTAGGGCCGTGCCCTCGCTGGTTGAGGAACAGGCCAAGGGGATGATCGCCGTCGTGTCCGCCTTCGGGCCGTGGGCCATGTACAGGGCCTCGGATACGGTTGCCACGTCCACGGGCTGGTGCTTGGCTCGACAGGAGCACATGGCCGCGAATACCTGCTTGTGCGTGGGGTCCTTGAAGTGCCCGGCGGTCAGGCGGCCTTTCATGTGATCGAATAAGGCCGGATGCTGGAATAGGCCACTCAACACATTGGCCTCGACTTCGGGGCTAGTTCTTTCCATGCTGGCCCCCCGCCATGCTGTTCAACCACTGAATCAGATCTTCACGCTTGTAGGCCACCCGCTTGCCGAACATGACCTTGCCAGGGCCGCGCCCTTCACTGTCCATGTTCTGCATCGTGCCGCGAGAGAAGGGGAGCCCGCACTTGTCGCGGTACTCGTTCCACCTGTGACGCCAGACAAGGGGAGGGAGAAGGCTTTCTACGGATGAAAAAATGGTGGGGCTAGTCTTTTGCACAAGACTCTCCTATCGGGCACAATCATGCCCGGGCTACGGTTTTACCGCCGCCGAAAAGGAGTTGACATTGAGGGGCCGGGGAGAATAGGCAGAGGGTGTAGGTTCTTCTGCCTGGACGCGCCGCCAAGCGCGTTCTTCCCAAGTCCCGCCCTGGCTCCTAGCTGGGGCGGCTTTGTTTTATTGAGTCGGTCAATTCGACCGCGTCAATCTTTTACATGACCGCTACTCCTTCGCAGCATCTGACACGATCTTTCAATTCTTGTAACACCCGTTTCATATCTTTATCATCCATATGTAATTCATCGATTTTTCGGACAGAATACAAGGCCGTGCTGTGGTCCTTTCGCCCGAAGACCCGGCCCTGGGCCGGGGAGGAAACATATTCAGGCCGCACTTTTCTTTGAGGGCAACTAGGCGCAGAAATCCTCTTGTATGAAAATTTATACTATATAACCCACAAAAAATATAATTTGTTGACCTACGGCACGGGCTGGTATGGCGAAAGTGTCGGATGCGCTTCCTATCGTGGCGAATTATTCCGAAATCCACCTGTGCCAACCCTAGGAAAATATACTTTTACAGAGCAATCATCCCCTTTCCGTCCCTTCAACGTGAGACATACTACGTCAAATATGGAATCAGGCCAAGGCTTTTCCACAAGCATAACCGCCCGTAGTCACTGAAAGATTCTGCTTTGTGGGGATTTTGCTTCATCGCTCCCCATGCCTTTTCAAATCCAATACCATACGTTTCATATCTTTTTCATCCTTCTGTAATTCAACGATTTTTCGGACAGAATAGAGGACTAGACTGCCATTTGTCGGAGAGTAAGGAGGGGAGTGGGAGCGGGTATAACCACTTGAATTAGATGACAAAAAATTCAAATTTTTGCGCTAGTGAAGCTATCGACAGTTTGAGGAAGGGAGTCAGGGGGCGAGGCCCAAGGCCAGGCCGCCAGGAAAGCGGCTTTTCAAGGCAGTTCATGAGGCCGCCCCTAGACCCTGGAAATAGCGTTGCACTACGTTTGCGGTTCTTTCAATAGCCCTGGACTGGTTAGCCGCGCAGTTGAATCACCTTCGCCTTTCCCAGGCCCTGCATATGCTTTTCCAGCCCCTTGACCGCCCGGCGCATGGTGTCCGGGGCAAGGTGGCTGTAGCGTTCGGTCATGGCAAGGGAACCATGCCCCATAAGGGTCTTGACCGTGTAGAGGTCGGTTCCGGCTTCCACAAGCCAGCTTGCGAACGTATGCCGCAGACTATGGAACACCACCTTTTGCCGGTTGTCCATAATGCCTTCATTCAGGCCGAGGGCCGTCACTACCCGGTCAAAGGTCGCGGACATGGCAACCCGGGGAACACCACCACGGCCCGGAATAACTAGGTCAGTGGGCGCACCCCGTTCCATTCCCTCGAATATGGCCCTTATCTCTCCGGTCATGAAGGCCACCCGGTTCTTGCCGCTTTTGGTGTCCTTGATCGCCAGGAGTTCCCGCTCCATGTCCACGTCACCCCATGTCAGGGTAAAGATTTCACCGGCCCGGAGTCCGCAATGGAGAGATAACAGGGCCATGTCCCGGCATTCCAGGCTCCCGGCCGCCAAGGCTTCAATCAGCTTTTCAGCTTCCTCATGGGTCAGAAAGCGAGAGCGCCGGTTATCCGCAGCGGGTTTCTTGACCTTCGTGGTGGGGGAAACGTCATGATACAGGCCCACCCGCCGGGCATGGTTGAACACCTGACGGGCCACGGCCAGGGCATACCGGATGGATTGAGCGGCCCGGCCCGCGTCTGTCATGTTCTTTTTGATCCGCTCAAGGTGGAAGGGAGCCACGTCTTTCAGGGGCAGCTTGCCTATCACCGGGGCAAGCCAGAGGCGGAAAACTTGATCCTCACGGGCCACTGACCGCCAGCCCTTGTCGGCTTTCGCCAGGGGAAAATAGGTATCCAGAAAGAACCGGCCAAAGCTCAAGGCGGCCTTTTCGGCCTGGGCCTGGGCTTCTTGTTCGGCCTGCCGCTGGGCCTCGGCCATAGCCCGCTTCTCGGCCAGGTTTCGCGGCCCCTCGCCCGTGATATGGGCCTTTTTCAGCGCGGCAACCTCCTGGGCCGCCTTGGTAGCTGTCCAGCCTTCAGAGGCCCAGCCCAGCCCTTCCTCCCGGCGCTTGCCTTCAACCTGGGCGCGAATGGCGAAATAGCGGTCCTTGTTCACCCCATGCTTGCGGGTGGGGTGTTCGTAGAACCTGACCCCCGGATAATTTGTTTTGAGCCAAAGTACCGGCATGGGCTTTTTCCTCTCCCCACCCTCTCCCCACTTTGGGGGTGAAAGAGGGTTTTTCACGTGCTTTCACCTTGAAAAGGAAATAGCCTCTTAAGCCAATGGTGTCAAGGCTTCCGTGCGGATTTATGAAGGGCCGTGAAAGTATGAAAAAAGAACTACGAATCCGTAGGCCGCAGGTTCGAATCCTGCCGGGCGCACCATGGAAATCAAGGGGTTGGACAGAGATGTCTGGCCCCTTTTTCGTTGTTCTTTGTTTCTGCCCCCATCCTGTTCCCACTCTCTTCAGTGAAGAGCCATGAGGAAAAGCGGTCGGCGCAACCGGAATCCCAGGGTATCTCGGTCACGGAGCAACAAAAAACCCGCCGGGGCGGGTTTGGATGAGGGGGGAAAGGTCGGACAGGAATGCTGCCGCTATTCATCGTCAGATTTGCCAATCTTTTTCGGACCCTTTTCAAGTTGCTTGATACTCCGATCCGGGGTCGGGAGATGTTCCGGCATGGTTCCGCCAAGGTCCTCGATGGTTTTTCGGACCTTTGCTCCAACCTTGTGATGTGTGTCATTGGCGGCCCGCTTGCCCTTGATCTTGTCCCGGCGCAGCTTCTCTTCCGTCTGTGTGGCGCGGAACAGGTTGGCCGCGAGTTCCGTGCTGCCCATATGGTCGAGTATTTTCTGGCTCTTCTTGAGCCCCTTGCGGGAGTGTATGTCCTTGGCTCCCAGGCCGCCGTAGAGACCGCGATACCCGTGGTCCTGAAATATGGCATAGTCCAGGGTCGTTTCCACCCCGGCGTCCTTGGCGGCGGCCACCAGTCCCTTGTTGTGTTCCGCCACTTCGCGGCGCAGCATCAGGCGGCGCTCATCCTCCGACAACCGTGAGAAGGCTTGATCATCGCTGAGTTCCTGCCGCCTGGTCTGGATGGCAAAATATGTTTGGCCGTTGGCAATGACCGGTTTGGACGGATCGCCGTTTTGGACAATCAAATAGCAGGCGTAGCGGGTGAGACGGCAATCCTCAATTGGCCGTTTGGCCCCGGAACCTATCTCGACCATTGTGAGGATATCCTCAAAATGGTTTTCCAATACCTGCCCGCTGCCAGTACATGCCTCTTTCGCTTTTGCAATGACCGGCAGGAAATGGCGGAATTGGGAGTACTCCAAGACGACCGCGAGTTCTCGGGCAAGCCAGAATTCGTTCCCCTGCTCGTCAAAATGGCGTATGCTTTCAAACGTCTGATGGTGAGACGCAACCACTTCTTTCGGCGTCATGGCCCCCCCTTTCTCGGCTTTGAGCCTTCTTGCTTCCTGCCCTCATGTCTATTTGATATGACTGTTCATGAATAACCAATATCCGAACGACCCGCACTAAAAAAGGCGGCCCGGTCATCCCGAGCCGCCTTTCTTTCTTGGCGCGCGATCTGGTCTTGAAAGGCTTCTAGGCGGAAGGAGCGTCAACGTCGAGGGCGGACGGCCCCTTGGCCAACTGTCTCCCCTGGGCGGAGATGGAGACCGTGTCCCCCTGGGGGGTCTGGGTCTGCTGGGCAGCGGAAGGACCTGACGGTGAAACGGAGCCCAGGGGGGAAGCTTGCTGCACAGGGGCGCTTAAGGCGCCGGACACTGGATTCATGAAGGGCCTCCGAAACGTTGGGATTTTGGACAATTAAAGCCAGAAACTCCCCCATGGAGTCTCTGCCGTGATGGGCGCAATGTCCTTATCGGCCCAGGCCCGGAGAAGTTGAGGTGGCCGGGTCAGACAATAAGCAGCATGTGCAAATCGCAGACATTGGTCATGGTCGGGCCGGTTTTCAGGAGGTGTCCGATTTTCTCGAAGAAATGGTAGGAGTCGCTGTTGCGCAGATAGGACTCCAGGGACAGCCCGGCCTGGCGGGCCAGGTCCAGGACCTGGGTCGAGGCAAAGGCCCCGGCCGCGTCCGTGGGGCCGTCGGTGCCGTCCGTGGACGCGGACAGAAAGGAGATGTCCGCGCCCCGGGCCTCGTCCTTGGCCAGCTCGATCAAAAAGGCCAGGGCCATCTCCTGGTTGCGGCCGCCCTTGCCCGTGCCGGTCAGGGTGACCACGGTCTCCCCTCCGGCGATGACGCAGGCTGGTTTTTTGACCAGCATCTCGCTCTTGCGCACGTCCCGGGCGATGCCGAAGAGGAATTTGGCCGCCTCCCGCGATTCTCCGGTCAGGGCGCAGGTCAGGGCCGCAGTGTTGTAGCCGAAGGACCGGGCCTTTTCGCAGGCGGCCAGCAGGGCGGCCTGGTTGGTGCCGATGAGGATGTTGGTGGCCAGAGTCGTGGCTGGGTCCCCGGGCTTGGGGGTCTCCCGGATGCGGCCCTGGGCCCCGAGGCTTAAGGCCTTCATCACCTCGGGCGGGGCCTGGTCCGCGATGCGGTATTTCTCGATGATGGCCAGGGCGTCCGCAAAGGTGGTCTCGTCCCCGCTGGTGAGCCCCGAGGCGATGGTGTCCAGGCGGTCGCCGACCACGTCCGAGAGGATGAAGTTGAGGCTCCGGGCCGGGGCCATGAGCTCCAGCAGCCGCCCGCCCTTGACCCCGGAAATGTGCTTGCGGATGCAGTTGATCTCCCCGATGTCCGCCCCGCAGGCCAGGAGGCAGCGGGTCATGTTCTGCTTGTCGGCCAGGGTCAGGCGCAGGCCCTCCCCCTCGTGCACCAGGGGGCAGGGCAGCAGGGCCGACCCGCCCCCGGAGACCAGGTTCAGGATCAGGGTCTTTTCGTCGGCCGTGCGCACCATCTCGGCCATGCTTCGGGCCGCGCCCTCCCCGTTCTCGTCCGGGGTGGGATGGCCGGACTCCACCACGGTGATCCGGGTGAGGGGTTCGGCGTGGCCGTATTTCACCGAAATCAGGCCCCGGGTCACGCGCTCCCCCAGGATGTCCTCCACGGCCCGGCCCATGCGCGCCGAGGCCTTGCCCGCGCCGAGCACCAGCACCTGGTCATAGGCCGCAAGGTCCACCTCGTGCCGCTCGTCGTCAAAGGACACGGACAGGATGTCCCCGTCCAGCCGGACGTGGTCGATCATCATCTGAAAGGGGTCGATCCGGGTCAGGGCGGCCTGGAATATTTCACGCAAGTGATCGAACTGGCGCATGTCTGTCCTCTGGGTTCCGGCTGGCCGGATTGATTTTTGTCAGCAGGCCGACTGGCGGTGCGAGCATCCAAAAAGGCCGGGGAGACCCTTTGGGGGCCTCCCCGGGATGGTTCAGGCGGAAAGGGGCTAGGCCTCCTCAGGGACCGGAGCCACCCCGGCCGGGGCCGCCACCCGGTCCTTGGCGTGCAGGTCGGCGGGGATGAAGGCGTAGGTCAAGAACGCGCCCAGGACCAGGATGGCCGCAATGGCGTACAGGGCGGCCGAGGGGTCCTGGGAGTACTGCTTGATCCAGATGGGCACGTTGGGACCCACGTACCCGCCCAGGTTGCCCACGGAATTGACGATGCCGATGCCCGCCGCAGCCGCGGTCCCGGTCAAGAAGGCCGAGGGCATGGGCCAGAACAGGGGCATGGACCCGACGACCCCCAGGGTGCCGATGGAGATGAACAGGATGGCCAGGGCCGGGGTGTCCGCATAGACCCCACTCAAGACCAGGCCCAGGGCCCCGGCGCAGACGTTCACCACGTAGTGCATGCGCCGCTCGCCCGTGCGGTCGGAATGGCGGCTGATGAGCATCATGCCCACCACGGTCACGCCGTAGGGGATGGCCGTGATCAGGCCCACGCTCAAATAGCCCTTGACCCCGAAGGCCTTGATGATGGTGGGCAGCCAGAAGGCGATGCCATAGAGCCCGATCATCAGGGTGAAATAGATGGCGCACAGGACCCAGACCTTGCCGCTCTTGAAGGCGTCGGAGAGCTTGTGCTCGGTCTTGTGCCTGTCCTCGCTCTCCACATTGTGGATGAGCAGGGCCTTTTCTTCCGCGTCCAGCCACTTGGCCTCGCCGATGCTGCTGTCCAGGTAGCCGATGACCCAGAAGCCCACGATGATGGAGGGGATGCCCTCGACCAGGAAGAGCCACTGCCACCCGGCCAGGCCCCCGGACCCGCTGAAGGTGTCCATGATCCAGCCCGAGATGGGATTGCCGATGACCCCGGACACGGCGATGGCCGAGACGAACAGGGCCAGGCGGGTGGAGCGCAGGCGCGAGGGATACCACAGGGTCAGGTAGAAGATGATCCCGGGGAAGAACCCGGCCTCGGCCAGGCCCAGGACGAAACGCATGCAGTAGAAGGCCCATTCGCTGGTCACGTACATCATGAGCGAGGAGATGATCCCCCAGGTGATCATGATCCGGGCGATCCACATCCTGGCCCCGAATTTCTTCAGCAGCACGTTGCTGGGCACCTCGAAGAAGAAATACCCGATGAAGAAGATGCCCGCGCCCGTGGCAAAGGCCGCGTCGCTCATGTTCAGGTCTTTGAGCATCTGGAGTTTGGCGAAGCCCACGTTCACCCGGTCCAGGTAGGCCAGGATGTAGCAGAGAAAGAGGAAGGGGATGAGCCGCCAGTCAACCTTGGAATACGCTTTGGCCTCTTTGCCTGGATCGATGTTCATGGTCCTTAAAACCTCCTGTAAGGGGTGGGGCTGCTCCTGCTTGGGGCTGCGCTCCTTTGTGCATGAAGCAAAAGAGTTCAGGCCTGTGCGCCGAAAAAACTATTCGCCTCTCCTTGCTCTATCGAAAGAAATCAGCGAATATTCAACTGGAATGTTGACCATGGGAATGAGAACAGATCGGGGTATTTTCGTCATTTTGCACAAAGGAGCGTCCCGTGATCATCTCGGATATCCTGGCCCAGCGCATCGTGGACACGGCCGCCTGCCTGGTCCACTGCAACGTGAACATCATGAACCGGGAAGGGGTCATCATCGGCACGGCCCAGCCTGACCGGCGGCGCACCTTCCACAAGGGCGCCCTGGATGTGGTGGAGAGCGGCGGAGCCGTGGACATCTACCCGGGAGAGGTCACCCTGTATCCGGGGGCGCGCGAGGGTGTGAACCTGCCCATTGTCATGGACGGGCAGATCGTGGGGGTCATCGGGGTGACCGGGGACCCGGACGGAGTGCGCGGCATCGCCCGGCTGGCCAAGATGATCACCGAGCTGATTCTGGAGCGCGAGCTTCTGCACCAGGAGACCCAGAGCCGCCTGCGCCTGACCGAACACCTGGTGGAGCTTCTGCTCTGGGCCGGGCCGTTGCCGAGCCGTGGGCGGATCTCGCGCGCGGCCAAGGCCCTGGGTCTGGACCCGGACCTGCCCCGGGCCGTGGCCGTGGCCGACGTGTCCGCGCTCCTGGCCGGATTCCAGTCCCTGTACGGGGCCTCGGAACTGGTCCTGGACCGCTCCTCCGAGGCCATCATGGAGGGGCTGGCCTCGGGCCAGGCCCTGTGCGGGCAGGACGTGGCCGTGGTTCTGGACGAACGGCTCATCGTGCTCAAGCACCTGCCCCTGGACGGGGCTGCCGAGGCGGCCCGGGAGTGGGGGCATTTGGTCCTGGACTGCCTGGGCCGTCTTGGAGAGGGGGCGACCTGTTGCGGAATCGGCGGACTGGCCTTGAATTTTAGCGAATACCCGCCCTCCTACCGGCAGGCCCTGTACTGCCTCCAGGCCAGGGATCAGGGCGAGAGCCAGGCCTTGGGCCTGCGCTCCATCCACGATCCGGCCCTGTCCGTGGGCTATCTGCTCCGGGAGCTGGGGGCCGGACCAGGCGGCATGGTCCTGCGGCCCCTGGCCGCCCGCCTGGGCCGCTGCCTGGCCGCAAAGCCCGAGTTGCGGGCCACCACCCTGGCCCTGTTCGCCAACCGCTTCGAATTGGAGACCACGGCCTACGCCCTGGGCATCCACCGCAACACCCTGACCTATCGTCTGGGGCGGCTCAAGGACCAGACCGGCCTGGACCCGGTGCACCGGCACGACGACGCCATCCTCATGCGCGCGGTCCTGGAGCTGCGCCCGGCCGGAGCGGCCATGGCCCTGGAGCCCTCCCTGTTTCTCCCGGCCGTGTAACCTTTCGGGTCCGACCGGGGTCTAGTGTCTGTGAAGTCCCAACCCCTATCATTCATCGGAGGAAGTATGCGTTCTCTTTTGCTCAAAAGCGCCCTGCTGATCGGTTTGCTGGCCCTTTTCGGCGGACAGGCCCTGGCTTTCGGCCATAAAGGCGGCGGTCATTTGAAAGCCTACGAACTGCTCTTCAATGACCAGCAGAATGCCCAGCTCGAAAAGCTGAAGGCGGATTCCAAGCCCAAGACCATGCCCCTGATGGAGAAGCTGATGGCTGAGAAGCGCGCCCTGTACGCCCTGTTCAAGGACGAGGCGGCCGGGGACGCGGCCATCAAGGCCCAGGTGTCCAAGATCGCGGACGCCGAATACGCCCTGGCCCTGGAAAAGGCCAAGTTCATCCGCGCGGTCCGCAAGATCGCCACCAAGGAGCAGTTGGCCAAGATCGACGCCATGAAGGAAAAGCGGGCCAAGAAGCACGAGAAGATGAAGGCGGCCATGATGAAGGCCAGACAAGAGGCCCAGCCCGCCAATTAGGCATCCAGACCGTGGCGTCCCCCGCCCGGTCCCCCTTCCCTGCCAGGCCCGGCCCGCCCGATCTCGTGCGGCCGGGCCTGGGTTGTTTCCGCCCGGTCAACACGAACCCGACCCCAGGGCCAGGGTCAATCCCTGCCCTGGCCCGGCGGTCTTTTGGAGGTGTGCATGCGTGCCCAGATTTTGGTCCCTTTGGTCCTGGCCGCGCTGTTTCTTTGCGCCTGGACCTCGTCCCCAGCCTTGAGCGCCGACCCTCCGGCCAATTCCAGCAGTCCGTCCGGCCGGGGCGCCGGGCGCGCAGAGGAAGGCCGGGGGCTTCTGGAGGAGTTGCGAACCGTGGCCCCGGACGTGTACAGGGAGCATATGCTCAAGATCGCAGACCAATTGGCGGACATGGCCCGAAACAGCACGGTGTCGGCGGACAGCCAGAAATACCAGGATCTGTCCTACCGTTTCGCTGCGGCCGTGAAAGGCGGGGAGCCGCCCTCGGAGCGCACCGTGCGGGGCGGGCCGGATGATTCCGGGCACAAGGGACGGCAGGGCGGCGGACACCGCCGTTCCGGAGGTTCTTTCTTCTAAGGTGCGCCCCGCAAAGGGCTCACCCAAGAGTTGAAGATAAGAATAATAATTTCTATTTCTTGCGTGCTCGTGAAAGGCACTGTCTAGTATCCGCCCTGTCTCCCCGTGTTGCCCCATGATCCCCGGAGGTCCGTATGGTCTGGCTCGGCCCCTGGTTGGCGTGCTGTCTGCTTCTGCTCCCGGTCCGGTCTTTTTCCGCCGAAGTCCCGGCCGGGGGAGAGGCCGAACTGGACGCGGCCGTGCTCTGCGCCGCCTATCCCGAGGCCGTGCTGGGCCTTGAGTACACCCCGGACCAAAAGCCGGTCCTGGTCCTGGCCAACGGCCAGCGTCTGGTCTATGCCACGGCCCGCGACAAGACCGCCGAGGCGGCCCTGGAGAACCCGGACGTCAAGGACATGCTGGAGCAGGTCTATCCCCTGGGAGAGGCGGGCCTTTCCCCGGCCCCGGGATTCGACCCTGGCCGCAGGCGGGTGACGTCCTTTTTCAAGGCCCTGTACGGTCAGGACAAGGAGGCGGTTCAGGCCGGTGGGGTGGCGGTGCCCTTTCTGGGCCGACGGCTGCTGTTCCACGGGGCGCATGGGGCGGCTGCGGCCCTGAACCGGGTGGGTGAGCGCCTGGCCCCCCTGGTCCGGGCGCATCGGGCCTGGCGGCCGACCCTCTTTCCCATGGCCGGAACCTTTTGCTGGCGGCCCATTGCCGGGACCACCCGGTTGAGCCTGCATTCCTTTGCCGTGGCCGTGGATTTCAACGGGAACCTGCCCTATTGGCGCACCTTTCGGGGCGGGGCCAGGATCGCGGCCGAACGCCGGGCCTTTCCGGCCGAGGTGGTGGCCGCCTTCGAGGCCGAGGGCTTCATCTGGGGAGGGAAATGGGCCGCCTTTGATCTCATGCACTTCGAGTACCGGCCGGAACTCATCTTAAAAAGCCGGGTCCTGGCCGGTCTTACGCCTTGTCCGCCTCTCCCGGTGCTGGGGCCGGAAGAGGGGCGTCCGGGTCCGGCTGCAACTCCTTGAACCGGCGGATTCCGGCCAGGGAGAATTCCGTGATGTGCTCGGCCAGTTGGGCGATGCCTGCGTCGTCCAGGCTCAGGCCCGGGAACAGCAGCTCCAGGATGGGCCGGGCCAGGGTGTAGTGGCGGCACTGGCCCACGATGCTCTGGGCGCAGAAGATGACCGAACAGTCGTCGGCGCTCGCGCAAAGTATTTCGGCCACCATGGCCTGGAGCTTGCGGGCGTTGGGCAGGATGGACCGGCGCAGATGGGAGCCCAGGACCTCGGTGGGCTCGATGAGCTCCCAGTTGAGGATGCGGCCGTGCCAGGCCGAACGGCCCTGGCCCAGAAGGCGCAGGAGAAAGGAGTGGATGTAGGCCTTGAGCCGGTCCCGCACCGGGGCCTCGGGCGGAAGGCCCATGTCCGTGGGAAAGCGGCGCAGGGCCTCGTCATGGGCCTCGTTCAGCACGCTTTCGTACAGCCCGGCCTTGCCCCCGAAATGATAGGCGATGCAGGCCACGTTCACTTCGGCCCGCAGGCAGATGTCGCGCACCGTGGCCCGGCGGAAGCCCTTCTTGGCAAAGACCTGGCCCCCGGCCTGGAGCAGTTTGCGCTTGGTCTGCTCATCCCTGGAAATGGTCCTGGGCAACGGTCCTCCGGCGCTGGGCGGTTTTTTCAGAACGCGCTGGCCCTACAAAACCCGCATCGCGTCCGCAAGTCCCCTCGTTGCCGTCCACAGTGGGTAATCCAAAGAAAATATTATCTTTTTCTTCTTTTCCCAGGGGGCTGTTTGGAGGAAGCCACCCTAGCGGGCCAAAATTGCCCTGTCAATCGGCCTCGGGACCAGGACCCGGGGGCAGCCGTTTGCGCGGGGTCGGGGACACGTCAATGGCCCGTTGCACCGTGGCCTCCTCCAGGGCCGGAGCCGGACGGCTCGAAGCCACCGAGGCCGCGTCGGTAATGACAATGCCCGTGCGCTCCAGCACCTCCCGGCGGAAGGCGTATTCCTCCTGCATCCGCCGGGTCTTGTACAAGAACCACATGCGGGCCAGGTAGCTCACGCACCAGGCCGTGACCAGGCCGATGGTGGCCCACAGGGCCACTTTCTCCGCGTTGTCCCCCAGCCGGACCACAAAGCCCATGACCGCATCCAGGTAGTAGAGCAGGATGCCCAGGACCAGGACCCCGCCCAGGAGGATGATGGTGGGCGCGCCGTGCACCAGGGCGATGAGCTTCTGCAGGCCCAGGGGCAGGGTCTTCATCTTTTCCGGGTCCAGGGCCGGATCGCCCTTGACCATGCGGGAAAATCCCAGGTCGATGATGTGGGCCACGAACATCACGGCCACCGGGGCCAGGAGCACGGCCACCAGATAGGCGGCCCAGGGGAAGCGGAAGCTTACGGACCCGTCGGCCAGGGTCTGGGCGCTGGCGATGCAGGACCCCACGGCGAAAACCGTGACCGCGAACTCGATGAGGATGATGCCGATAGCCATGGTGTTGAGCAGGGACCGCTGCTCGGAGTCGGTCAAAAGCCAGCCGAAACCCCCCAGCCCGGATTTGGGGGGCTCTGTCTTGGGCGGCTGTTTGCTCTCGGTGCTCTCGGCCATGGCCTTTACGTTCCTTCAGCGCGGCGACCCGGGGGAGGGACAGCCCCTGGGCGGCCATGATAAACACGACCCTGGCCCAGGTCAATGCGGCCCTGGCCCGCACAGCCAGGGCCTGGGAAAAGGCCCGGCTGGACCGGAGGCCTCGTCCGCTTTTTGCCGCCGATTTTTAAAAATAAACGTACCATGTACTATTTAATGAAACTTGATGCAGGGCGAATACGCTATCGAAGTACTGTCTTTGGAACAGCAAAGACGGGCTGGGGAGGGAGTACTTTTGGCCAGGACGGCGGGCAAGGATGAGTTCTGCAATTCCGTCACGTCTTGCAACAGGGGTGATCCCTTGGTCCGCCCAGGGGCGGATGGTGTCAGGTCACAATAAAACCTTTTCTCACCTTGCACTCGTCGCTGTCTGTCCCTGGTGCATAGAAGGGGAGCACGAAAAATTCAATAAGAAATCGTGTAGTCATCAATACATGAAACTCTGGGGTCTGGCCGGGCCAACCCGCAAGCCAGGGGAGAGGAGTAAGGGTTTTCTCCCTGGGCGCATTGTCTGGACCGGGGTTTTGGTGTAGGGGTGGCTCCATTATCCTGCGAAGCTGGAGCCTGTTTCAGTGAAATTCAGACCCCTGGCCCTGGGCCTGCTCCTTTTCCTGGCCCTGGCGGCCTGCGAGGGCCAGGATCGGGCCGTCAAGCCGGACCAGATCACGCCCGGCGTTTCCGACTCCGAGATCCTTTTGGGCTCTTCCCTGGCCCTGGAGGGGCACGCCGGATATCTGGGCACCCAGACCCTGCGCGGGGCTCTGTCCTACATCAATCACGTGAACGAGGAAGAGGGCGGGGTTTTCGGCCGCAAGATCAGGGTCAAGGCCTATGACGACGCCTATGACCCGCCCCGCTGCCTGGCCAACACCCAGCGCCTCATCGTGGAGGACAAGGTCTTCGCCCTGTTCAGCTACGTGGGCACGCCCACCACGGTGAAGATCCTGCCCATGGTGGAGGAGGCCGGCATCCCGCTTCTGGGCATGTTCACCGGGGCCAAGGCCCTGCGCGAGCCCTTCAACCGGCACATCATCAACGTGCGCACCTCCTACTACCAGGAGACGGCCACGGCCGTGCGCCATCTGGTCAGTGATTTGGGGATCAAGAAGATCGCGGTCTTCTATCAGTATGACGCCTACGGGTTCGACGGGCTGACCGGGGCCGAACTGGCCTTGAAGGGCTTCGGGCTGGAGCCCGTGGCCCGCGGGTCCTATGTGCGCGGGACCGCTGAGGTGGAGGAGGGCTACGCCCGCATCGAGAAGTCCGGGGCCGAGGCCGTGGTCATGATCGGGACCGCTGATCCCTGCGCCCGGTTCATCCGCCTGGCCGAGGAGGGGGCCTTTGCCCCCATTTTCTACACCGTGTCCTTTGTGGGCGCCGAGGAACTGGCCCGCAGGCTGGGGCCGACGGACAAGAGCATCGTGATCATGTCCCAGGTGGTGCCCCCGCCGGATCGGCCGGGCGGGGCCTCGGAGTACATGACCCACCTGAAGCGCTCCTTCCCGGACGACACCCCCAATTACGTGGGCCTGGAGGGCTACATCAACGCCCGGGTCCTGGTCGAGGGCCTGCGCCGCGCCGGGCGGGAGATCACCCGGGAGCGGTTCATCGAGGCCATCGAGTCCATGCACGCCTTCAAGCCTGGCCCGGACATCGACATAAGCTTTTCGGCCACGGACCATCAGGGCATGGACCGGGTGTACCTGACCCGGCTGGAGAACGAGCGTTTCACTCTTATCGGGGACTGGCAGGGCGTGCGCCAGGCCTTTGAGCGCAGCAAGGAACGCCTGGCCGGGGGGAAGACCCCATGAAACGACTCACCAACATCAGCCTGAAGAACAAGATCGTCTTCTCCATCCTGGCCGTGATCGTGGCCATCAGCGTGGCCATCGCCTTCCTGACCCGCTTCATCCTGGTCTCCTCCTTGACGGGCGAGCTGGAGATGCGCGGCAGCGCCATTGCCGGGTCCATTGCCGAGCGCGGCGGGGCCTTCATCCTGGACAAGAACTCCCCCCAGCTCCTGGCCCTGATCTTTGACGAGGCCATGCTCCGCGAGCGCAAGTACCTCATTTCCTACATTTACGTTACGGACACCAAGGGCCAGATCCTTTCCCACTCCTTTGTGCGGGCCTTTCCCAAGGAGATTTTGTCCAGCAGCGAATTTCCGGCGGACCAGACCAGGAACGTGCGCCAATTGGTGCTGGAGGACCAGCCGGTGACGGACATCTCCGTGCCCATCAGCGAGGGGTTGTATCGCATCGGGACCGTGCACGTGGGCCTGTCCATGAAGCACATCGACAGCCTCATCGCCAAGCTGCGCTTCACTTTTCTGGGATTCATCTCGGCCATCATCCTGATCATCTTCTTCATCAGCACGCGCATCTCCCGGCACATCACCATGCCCATCTCCAAACTGACCCGGGTGGCGGACGAGCTGTCCCGGGGCAATTTCGACATCAAGCTGGATCTGACCGGACAGGACGAGGGCTGGGACACGGCCGCCTGCCCGGCCTACACCAACACCGATCTGCCCTGCTGGAGTTTCGACCTCTCGGCTGCGGCCGCCAGTCAGCAGGCCCTGCCCGAGACCCTGCGCACCTGCAAGAAATGCGTGTTCTACCGCAAGCGCCGGGGGGATGAGGTGGTCCAACTGGCCGACTCCTTCCGGAACATGGTCTGGAGCATCAAGCTCTACCGCCGAAGGTTGCGCGAGTCCGAAGAGAAGTACCGCTCCCTGTTCGACTCCGGGCCGGACCCCATCTTTGTCATTGATTTCAAGTCCTACGCCATCCTGGACGCCAACCCCCGGGCCCAGGAGATCTACGGGTTCGCCAAGGAGGAACTGGTGGGCCGCTCCTTCGTGGATTTGGGACCGGAGCAGAACCTGGATTTCCTGGCCTATTTCGACCGGCCGGACATGGGCTCGGCCTGCATCAACGCGCCCAAGCTCCTGCACTACAAAAAGGGCCAGCGCCCCTTTTTCGTGAACATCCACGCCTGCTCCACCACCTATCGGGGCCAGGCGGCCATCATCATCGCGGCCACGGACGTGACCGAGATGATGGAGAAGGATGCCCAGCTCATCCAGGCCAGCAAGATGAAGTCCCTGGGCGAGATGAGCGCGGGCATCGCCCACGAACTGAACCAGCCCTTGAACGCCATCAAGATGGGCAGCGAGTTCCTCATGCTCATGAACGAGCGGGACATGGACGTGCCCAAGGAGAATTTCTACCGGGTGGTCACCCAGATCAGCGCCCAGGTGGACCGGGCGGCCGAGATCATCCAGACCCTGCGCTCCTTTGGCCGCAAGGCGGGACTGCTCAAGGAGAAGGTGAACGTCAGCCAGGCCATCCAGGGCATGCTGACCATCGTGCGCAAGCAGCTCGAACTGGAGAACATCCGCCTGGAGCTGGACCTGGCCGAGAACGCGCCCCCGGTCCTGGCCCACGACAATCGGCTCCAGCAGGTCTTCTTCAACCTGGTGACCAACGCCCGCGACGCCATCAACGAAAAGGGCGAGGACAAGGCCGTGGCCCGGGTCATCACCCTGAGCACCTGGGTGGAGGGGGCCTCGGTGTGCATTTCCGTGAAGGACACCGGAGTGGGCATCCCGGCCGCAGTGCGGGACAAGATTTTCGAGCCCTTCTTCACCACCAAGGAGGCGGGCAAGGGCATGGGCCTGGGCCTGGCCATCATCTACGGCATCGTCAAGGACTACGGGGGGGTGCTGACCATCGACAGCAAGGTCAAGGAAGGCACCACCTTCACCGTACGCTTCCCGGCAGCCGCATAACGTCCGCGAAGGATCATTCATGCAAAAGACCGTGCTCATCATCGACGACGAAGAACCCACCCTGGAGATGTTCTCCCTCATGCTCGAGGCTTACGGCTACAAGGTCCTGGCCGCCCGGGACGGGGAGGAAGGTCTGGCGGCCTTTGAGCGGGACGCCCCGGACATCGTGCTGACGGACATCAAGATGCCCGGCATGGACGGCATCGAGGTTCTGCGCCAGATCAAGGAGCGCGACCCCCGGGCCGAGGTCATCGTCATCACCGGGCACGGGGACATGGACCTGGCCATCCGGGCCTTGAACCTGGACGCCACGGACTTCATCAACAAGCCCATCCAGCGCCAGACCTTGAGCCAGGCCCTGAAGCGGGCCGAGGAGCGCCTCGCCCTGGCCCAGAGCCGGATGAACGAGGTGGAGGTGTCCACCTACGGCGGCGCGGCCATCATCTCCATCAAGGGCAACCTGACCTCCCAGTCCGAGGCCTTTCTGCTGAGCGCCTACAAAGAGGCCGTGGCCCTGGGCAAGGACCGCATCCTCCTGCATTTCGACGACTCGGCCTCCATCAACGGGGCCGGGATCGCCATCCTGACCCACATCCTCCTGGACGCCCGGGAACAGGGCCGGGACATGGCCCTGGCCGGGCTCTCGGAGAATTTCAAAAAGGTGTTCACCATCGTGGGCATCACCGAACTGGTCAACCTCTACGACACCGACGAAGAGGCCCTGGCCGCCAGGTAGTCCCCATTCCCCCTTGAAGACCCCATACCAGCCCATGCCCTTGACCCAGGGGCACGGGCGGATTAGCTATCGGGAAACCGGAGTACCAACATGGATATCAGCGCGACCCTGGCGGCTCTGAAAAAAGAGCCCGGATTCACGGAAAAGGTGGGCATGGTTCTGGTGCACAACGGGGTGGTGCGGGGCACCTCGCGCAAGGACGGCCGCAAGGTCGTGGCCGTGGAGATCGCCCCGGACCAGGCCAAGGTGGAGGCTATCCGCAAGGAGTTCGAGTCCAGGCCGGGCATTTTCCGGGTCCTGGCCGAGGCCCGCACCGGCCGGTTCGTCCCGGGCGACGACCTGTTGTTCCTGGTGGTGGCCGGAGACCTGCGCGAGAACGTCAAGGCCGCCCTGTCCGAGCTTCTGGACCGGATCAAGGCCGAGGCCGTGGCCAAAAAGGAAATCCTGGCCTGATGATGGCCGACGCGCCCGGAACAGCTCAGGTCCCTGCGGCCGACTCGCCACAGGAGAGAGCCGCCCTGTCGTCTGACCCGGCGCACGCGGTTGGGCAGAGGGCCAAGGCCCTGTTTCAGAGCCGGGAGATGCTCTGCTCCGAGGCCATTCTGGCCGCCCTGGTGGAGGCCTTTGGGGGCAGCCTGACTCGGGAGCAGGCCCTGGGTCTGGCCGCGCCCTTTCCCGAGGGCCTGGGCCGGGCGGGCTGTGTGTGCGGGGCCGTGAGCGGGGGGGCCTTGGGCCTGGGCCTGTATCTGGCCGGGCACGGGCCGCGCCGGGAGGTGCGCAAGGCCGCCCACGAGTTGCACGACGCCTTCAAGGCGGCCAACAAGGCCACCTGCTGCCGGGTGCTGTGCAAGGACGTGGTCCAGGGCTCGACCGAGCATTTCACCCAGTGCGCGGGCTTCACCGGCCAGGCCGGGGAGACGGCCGCCCGTCTCATCCTGGAGCGCAGGCCGGAACTGGCCGAGGGCATGGACATTCAGGGCCTTGAGCGCAAGCCCTCGTTCCTGGCCGCGCTTCTGCGGAGGCTGGCGGATAAGATCGGGTAGGGGCGGGCAGGCTTGGGCCGCCCAAGAAAGAAGAAAATAAATTAAAATAATTAAATAGTTACTCAGTTTATTTCTCTCCCCGTCTTCGGGGGGATGCCAGGCTGAGAATACCGCCCGTGCTATCCGAACCGAGGCGGCAAACGAAACGTGCGGGGCAACGGGCATGAACAGCGGGCAGTGGAAGCGGATGGCGGTGCTGGCCGGACTGGCCGCCCTGATCGCCCTGTTCTTCGGCTTGGGCCTGCACCGGCACCTCTCGCTCTCCGCCCTCAAGGCCGGACAGGCCGGGTTCCAGACCCTGTACGCGGAAAGCCCCGTCACCGTGCTCGGTGGCTTTTTCCTCTTCTACGTGGTGGTGGTGGCCCTGAACCTGCCCGGGGCTGCGGTCATGAGCCTGGCGGCCGGGGCCTTGTTCGGCCTGGTCACCGGCACGGTCCTGGTGTCCTTTGCCAGCTCCATCGGGGCCACGTGCGCCTGCGGCCTGTCCCGCTACCTGTTCCGGGACTGGGTGCGCCGACGCCTGGGCGAACGGCTGGCCAAGGTGGAGCAGGGCATCGCGGCCGAAGGGGCCTTCTACCTCTTCACCCTGCGCCTCATCCCGGTGGTTCCCTTTTTCGCCATCAACCTGCTGGTGGGCCTGACCCCCATGCGCCTGACCACCTTCTACGGGGTGTCCCAACTGGGCATGCTTCCCGGCACCCTGGTCTATTTGAACGCAGGCAGTGAACTGGGCCGCCTGGACTCCCTGTCCGGCATCCTCTCCCCAGGGCTTATCCTGTCCTTCGCCGCCTTGGGCCTCTTCCCCCTGGTGGTGAAAAAGGCTGTGGGCTGGGTCAGGCGAAGGCGGGGGCTGAGCGAAAAGGTCTAGACCTCCCGCACCCCGGTAATCCGCCCGTCCTCGATCTCCACCACCTGGTCCCCGTAGGCCGCATAGCCCAGGTCGTGGGTGACCATGACCACGGTCAGGCCTTCCTGTTGGTTCAGGTCCTTCATCAGGCCCATGACGCTCTCCCCGGTTTTCTTGTCCAGGCTGCCCGTGGGCTCGTCCGCGAACAGGATCTTGGCCTTCTTGACCAGGGCCCGGGCAATGGCCACCCGCTGCTGCTCCCCGCCCGAGAGCTGGCCGGGCAAACGGTCCTCCTTGCCCGCAAGGCCCACCCGGGCCAGGCTGGCCCGGGCCTCCTCGCGCCTGGCCCGGGACACCGGGGCAAGCCCGGCCATGAAGGGCAGAAGGGTGTTCTCCAGGGCGGTCAGATAGGGCAGGAGGTAGTGGAACTGGAAGATCACCGCGAAATCCTGGCGGCGCAGGGCGTTCAAGTCCTTTTCCGGGATGCGGGCCAGGTCCCGGCCCTGGTACTGAACCAGGCCCGCGTCCGGGGCCAGGAGGGTGGACAGGACATTGAGCAGCGTGGTCTTGCCCGAGCCCGAGCGGCCCACGATGGACACGAAGCGCCCGGCCGGAACGTCCAGGGACACGTCGTCCAGGACCAGGGTCTCGGTTCCGTCCGAGGCGAAGCGCCTCACTAGGTTCTTGGCTTCTAGCATTGGTTTCTCCCGGCACTGGGGCCGTTTCCCACGTCGCGCCACCTGGGGTCTGCCCCGCGACACCCGGAATTTTTTTTATCAATAAAATTCATTTTCTTATCTTCTGCCTTTCGCCTTCCTGCGGCCAACCGCTCACAGGGTGACCAGGGCTTCCGAGGGCTCCACCCGGGAGGCCTTGTAGGCCGGAAGCGCGGCCGAGAGCACGGACACGGCTGCGATGAGCAGGCAGGCCAGGGCAAAGGCCGCCCAACTGAACACCAGCCGTCCCTCGTCCGGGATGCCCAGGAGGTCCAGGATGGGGAAGCTCAAAAGAAATCCCGAGACATAGCCGAGGACCCCGGCGCTGAGTCCCAGGAACAGGGCCTCGAAGCTGAAAATGCTGAAGATGTTCGCCTTGGAGTAGCCGAGGGAGCGCAGAATGCCGATCTCCTTCTTGCGCTCGTTCACGGCCGAGAGCATGGACAGCCCGACCATGGAGCAGGCCGTGACCAGGATGACCAGGCTTAAGATCAGGGCCAGGCGCTGCACAAAGGTGATGGAGAACATGCGCTGCTTGATGATGCTGCTCAAGGCCTTGATCTCCACCCCGTGCAGGTTGTGGCTGATCTCGGTGATGATCTCGTCAATGGGGCAGCCCGAGCACAGGGCGGCCACCTCAATGAAGCTGGCGGCGTCGGGCTTTCCGGCCAGGGTTTGGAGTTCGCCCAAATCCATCAGAAGCACGTGGTCGTCGTCCCCGCCCGTGGGCTCCAGAACCCCGGAGACCGTGAAGGTCCCCAGGGTGGTGGTCAGGGCCTTGCCCGGGGAAAGATCATAGGTGCGGGCCACGTCCGCCCCGGCCAGGACCTGGCCCTTGGCTTCGGGAATGCGACCGTTTACGGCCCAGAAACTCTTGATGAGCTGTTCCTCGGCAAAGCGCACGCCCACCAGGCCCAGGCTGGCCTCGCCCACCTTGGACAGGACCACCAGCTTGGGGGCCACGGCGCTGATGCGGTCCTTCATGTGGATATTTCGAATTTTGGCCACGCTGTCGGCCTCGGACAGATAGTGCAGGTCAAAGAGCAGGTCGCCCAGGGAGAACCCGCCGTAGCTCACGGTCAGGGTCTCGGCCTTGGGCGCGATGAGGATGTTGGCCCCGTAAGCCGTGAGCTTTTTTTCCAGGCTCTCGCCCACGACAGTGGACACGTGGTTCAGGGCCACGATGGAGGTCACGCCCAGGGCGAAGACCAGGAGCAGGAGCAGGGTGCGGGCCAGTTTGCGCCGCAAATTGCGCAGGGGGATGGTCAGGATGTTCACGGGTTTTTCCGCTCCGCCTTGACCCGCACGGGCTGGAGGGGGCCGCCCGGGCGGCCGATGACCAGGAACAGGGCAATGACGAGAGACGAAAGGATGGAAAACATGGCCGTCACCGATCCTTCAAGCTTCGGTCAGTTTCAGAAATAGTGGGCTCCGGCGGCCAGGTCCTCGACCTTGATGACAATGGTGTCCTTGTCCATGGTCCGAACCAGGGGGCCGGGGTTGCACCCGCCCTTGACCTCCATGATCCGGCTGACGTGGAAGCGCTGTCCGCAGTTCATGCAGATCATGTACTCGCCGTCCTGGGTGTAGCCCTTCTTGGCCGGCCAGCACACGTCGCAGGCGTTGAAGGCCGTGCGCACGGTCCCGTCCTTGCTCTGGACCGCGAAGAAGGTGATCTCCTTGCCTTCGCTGGCGAATTTGTAGAAGCGGGCCTTGCCGTCCTTGAACTGGGCGGCCGGGATACGCACCACTCCGTCCACAGGCTTGACCTCTTCCGGTCCTCCACCGAATCCGAACAGGGCCCAAGCTTTCACGGGCATGAGGGCCAGGGTAAGGCCCAGGGTCAGACCCAGGCAGAGCAGCAAAATTTTGGTTTTCACGAACATCCTCCTTGTTCCTGGATGGCAGGGGGTCCTTTCAAGTCCCGTACCAAAGGGGAGAATCCCGGGCTGTTTGAGAAAAAGAATGGGAAATGAAGGGGTTCGGCATCGTCCCTGGGAAGGCATGGTCCGGGGTGCGCCACCCTTTGCACATCAATACGAAATATTTTGCACAACAGGGCAGGGTTTGCACAGGACTTTGCACGTAAGCCCCAGGGCTGAGGCGCACCAAGAAGAAAATATGAAATTTTCTTCTGTTTCCTTCCTGCTATTTTCCTAAAGAGTCCTGATTGTCCATGGTCAGGCCCGGGTCCCAAAGGACAGGGCGTGCTGGCGCTCCTCGGTGGGGAGCAGGCGCTTGGTGAGCACCGCGTCCATGCTGTCGATGGCCCGGGGGGTGCGCAGGACCTCTTCCGGGGGCAGGCCCTTCTCGGCCAGTTCCCGGCCCAGGGGGCTGATGCCGAAGCGCAGCTCGGTCAGGTCGAAGCGGGCCTCGGTCCAGCCCAGGTACCAGAAATTCTCCGTGTAATAGCCGAAACTCTGCTCGTTGAAGGCCCGTACGTGGGTGGGGTCCTGCCAAGCCCCGTAGGACAGGTCGTAGGGGACCTTGAGGCGCAGGATTCCACCCACGGCCAGGAGATTCAGGCAGGAGGTCATGGCCCCCACCAGGTTGGGCAGGTGTTCGAGCAGGTCCTGGGCCAGGATTTCCTGGAACGCGCCCCGCGTCAGGATCACCGGGCCGAAGCGCTCCGAAGCCAGCGGCCCCAGTCCGGCAAAGGGCTGGTTCAGGTCCAGGATCAGGTCGGGCTTCCAGAAGGCCGAGTGGTCGATGTTCAGCCAGTCCGGCCGGAAATCCCGGCCGCTGCCCAGGTTGATTCTCAAGGGGAGGGGAAGGGTCATCGCGCCTCCAGTACGGCCCGCAGATGGGCGGTCATGGGGTAATGGGTCTTGAAGGCCAGGTGGGAGCGCAGGCGCAGGGCCTCGCGCTCCTCGGCCCGATCCGCGAAATACTTGCAGGTCTCGGCCAGGTCCTCGGCCGGGGCGAAGATGAGCCCGCAGCGGGGATAGGGGTTGTCCTCAGACTCCTCGTTGACCACGAAGCAGGCGTTGTTCAGCAGATAGGACACCCGCACGGCCTCGAAGATGCGCATGGGGTAGTAGTGCATGTTCAGGACCACCTTGGCCCGGGCGATCATCTCGTCCCGCTCGGCCAGGAATACCCCGAACAGGGCCTCCACTTTCAGCCCCAGATCGTGGGCCGCGCGCAGCACGGCCATGCGGCGCTCGTTCATCATCCCGTAGAAGAGCAGGTCGATGTCCTTATCCGGGGCCTGGTCGAAGCGGTGCAGATCCTCGTGCCAGCCCAGGGGCAGGTGTTTGGCCGCAATGCCCCGCTCGGCCAGAAAGGCGATGTTGGCCGGGGAGTAGTCCCAGACCTCGGCGGCGCTGGACAGGATGGCCGCCGCATTGGCGTTGAAAAGGCCGGTCTGGGCGTGGAGCTGTTCGAGCTGATAGGGGATGTAGGTGAACCGGGCCAGATCCGGGGTGTACGGCAGGGCCTGGTAGCCCAGGAGGATGTTGACGCGGTCGGGCATCAAGGCGTTGGGCGTGAACACGCAGTCATGGCCCAAGCTGGCCAAAGTCGAGGACAGGAGCATGGCCACTTCGGCCAAACAGTGGGTGGACACGTCCCCGGCCGGGGAGACGAGGCAGAGGTTGAACCCGGCCGTGTCAGGCAGGAGGCGGGCGGTCACGGCCGGATCAGGTATCCGCCCGGGACAGTTTCTCGGTGATGATCTCGGCGTCCTCGGGCCGGGCCTTGGCCGACAGCTCCCGGGACTCGCCGTGGCAGACCACCTGCCCCCCGCTGAGCTGCACGTACCCGGCGGACAGGACCTTGGAGTAGAGGATCTGCTCGCGCATCTCGTCGTGGGCGATGCGTTTGGGGAAGATCACCGGCACCGGATGGCCGGTAAAATCCTCGAAC
Source organism: uncultured delta proteobacterium (assembly GCA_903835685.1). GTDB lineage: Bacteria > Desulfobacterota > Desulfovibrionia > Desulfovibrionales > Desulfovibrionaceae > CAILNX01. The sequence continues at coordinate 105,360 of CAILNX010000030.1, read as the reverse complement.
ATGATGTATTTCACGACTGCCGCCTCCTGGCCCGGGGTTTGCGCATTGTTTTTGGGTAGCTGTTTCGGCCCGAAGAATCAAGGCCGCTTCTAATACAACAGGCCCACCAAGGCCCCGGTCATGGAGCAGGCCAGGACCCCGGCCAGGATGGCCTTAAACCCCAGGCCGACCATCTCCGTGCGCCGCTCAGGACAGATGGCCCCCAGGCCGCCGAGCATGATGCCCAGGCTGCCCAGGTTGGCGAACCCGCACATGGCGTAGGTCATGATCAGTTGGGAGCGCGGGGAGAGCGTGCCCTCGGGCAGCTTGGACATCTGGATGTAGGCCAGGAATTCGTTCAATATCACCTTGGTGCCCAGGAGCGCCCCGGCCGTGCGGGCTTCGGCCCAGGGCACGCCCAGAAGCCAGGCCAGGGGGGCCATGACCGTGCCCAGGATGCGCTCCATGCTCAGGGGGGCTCCGGCCAGATCCGGGAACAGGCCCAGCCCCAGGTCCACCAGCTTGACCAGGGCCAGGACGCTGACCAGCATGGCCACGATGCCCAGGAACATGTGCATGCCGTCGGCCGTGCCCTTGGCCACGGCGTCCATGGTGCTCTCGGCCGCTGCCGGGGGCAGGTCCTCGCCCACGGTGAGCGGCCCGGTCTCCGGGATCATCACCGAGGCGATGACCAGGGCGGCCGGGGCGTGGATGATGGAGGCGGTCAGGATGTGTCCCATGGAGTCCGGGACCACGGCTTTGAGAACCTCGGCGTAGATGACCAGCATGGTCCCGGCAATGCAGGCCATGCCGCAGGCCATGAGGGCGAAGAACTCGCTGCGGGTCAGGGTCTTCAAGTACGGCCGGATCATGAGCGGGCCTTCCACCATGCCCAGAAAGATGGTGGAGGACGCGCCCACGCCCAAGGCCCCGCCCAGGCCCATGGTCTTTTTCAGCACAAAGGAAAAACCCCGCACCACCCAGGGCAGCACCTTCCAGTAATAGAGCACGGCCGCCAAGGCGGCCATGACCACCACCATGGGCAGGGCGCGCAGGGCCAACACGTACGCCGCGCCGGGCGAGGCCTCCTCAAAGGGCAGGGGCGCGCCGCCCAGATACCCGAAGACAAAGGAGGTCCCGGCCCGGGTGGCCCCTTCCATGGCCGAGACCAGGCCGTTCAAGGCCAGGAAAAAGGCCCGGAACGGCGGGAATTTGAACATGAAAATCGCTACCGCCGCCTGGAGCAGCAGGCCCGAGACCACGATGCGCCAGGGAAACCGCCGCCGGTTTTCGCTCACCGCCCAGGCCAGGCCCACCAGGCAGACCAGGCCGAATAGACTTTGCCACATGCCGTTTACCTTCGTTTGGCCAAGTTTGTATGCCCCGGCCCCCTAAAAAGCCCAAAAAAGCGTCATCACCGCGCACACAGCCGTGATGCACAGGGAAATGATGAAGGCGGGCCGGATGACCTGGGAGGCGTCCCGGATGCGGTCGATGCTGGCTGCCGCGTTCTGGAGCTTGGCCGGGGAGATGACGCTGGCCAGGCCGCCGCCGATGGCGCTTCCGGCAGCCACGATGAGGCCCGAGGCCCCGATCTTGTCCGCCGTGGACAGGTGCAGCTTGGTGAGCATGGCGATGGAGGAGGACTCGGACCCGCTGATGAAGCCGCCGAGGAGGCCCAGGAACGGGGCCACCAGGGGGTACAGGGTTCCGAAGGCCCGGGCCGAGCCGTCGGCCATGATGTAGATCATGTTGTGGGCTGGCGCGGTCAAGGCCCAGTCCGGCCCCTTGCCCGAATGGTTCATGACGTAGGCGATGGCGAAGAAGATTCCGGCGGACAGGGCCGGGCGGGCCGAGCGGCGCACGGAGATTTTGGCCACCCGGCCCAGGTCGCTCAAAGGCAGCTTGAGCAGGGGCAGGGACATCAGGGTGCAGGTAAGCACCCAGAAATAGGCCTGCCAGAACAGGCGGATTTTTTCCGGCGCGCCCGGAATGATGGTCAGGGGCATGTCCCACTGTTTGAAGGTCAGGTCGAAGAAGGGCAGAAAGGGGGCGTTCACCACCACGGAGATGAGGCTCATGATCACCCAGGGCGAGAGCGCGGCCCAGAGCGAGAGGCGTTTTTCGGCCTCCAGGTCCTTCTCGGTCAGGGCGGCCCGGTTCACCAGGGGGCGGCCCGTGGCTTTCAAGTACACCAGCATGACCGCGATGACCGCAAGCCCGGCCGCGATGCCGGTGATGGTCACCAGGCCCAGAAGGGCCATGCCCATGGCCACCAGACCGGCCGTGACCCCGGCCAGGATGGCCGGTTTGACCCCTCGGCGCAGCATGTCCCAGCCCCCGGCCAGGAGGAGCATGGACAGGGCGATGCAGGTGCTGATCACCGGCATGTACCGGGCAAACAGCATGCCCACCTCGGTCACGACCTGGCCGGTGAAATTGGCGAAGACCACGGCCGGGATGCCGAGCAGGGCATAAGTGCACAGGGCGTCGTACCCGATGGCCGGGAGCATGATGGCGGCGAAGGAGGAATAGCCCAGGGCCAGCATGATGGGCGGCAGGATGGATACCGGGACGGCCCCCAGCGAGGTGATCAGCGTGCCGAACCCAACATTGATGAGCATGATTTGCACGATCTGGTCCCCAGGGGCCACGGTCTTGATCAGGGCCACCACCCGGGCCACGGCCCCGGACTCGATCATGACCGTGATCTGGAAGATGGAGGCGGCCACCACCAGGGAGATGGGAAAGGAGGCCACCAGGCCCGAGAGCCCGGCCTTCAGGGCCACCACCGGGTCGGTGTGGAAGTACAGGCAGGCCACGGCCGTGGCCGCTGCCCAGCCGATGGCCCCGGCCGAATCCGCGGGCAGACGCCAGACGACCAGCAGGGCCAGAACCAGGAGCACCGGGGAAAAGGCCAGACCGATGGAGAGTATGTCCATGAAAGAATCCTTTGGGGGCAAGGGCGTGGCTCGGGCCAGGAATGAATCCGAGCCCAGGACCCGCCCCGGTCCATGCCACGAACAGGGGCAAAAGGGTAGCCCTCCGGGGGCCTTGGGATGCGAATCCCGGGCGGTGCGGTGGTGAGCGGCCTGGTCCGGCTCGGACTGGGCCCAGGGCAATGAAGGGCTTTTATTGAACAAGGGAGCCGCTTGTTCTCCCCGGTAAATATATGTAGGGTGGCAAGTGGGGCGGCTTGGGCCTTTGCGGGCTTGCGATCAGGAAAACGTGGCCCGGGCCGGATCGAATTTTCGCCATCCTTGTGAGGCTGACCCATGCGTTTCGCCAAGCATGTCCTGCTGCTCATCGTGCTCACGGGCATAAGCCTCCTGCTGCTGTTCGGGGCCTATGACGAGGCCAAGCGCGAGGCCATCGAGCGGCTGAACACCCAGCAGGCCATCCTGGCCCAGCAGGCGGCCGAGGGCATCGAGACCCTGTTCACCTCCTACCAGGACATCCTGGCCAGCCTGGCCCGGGACCGGCACATCGCGGATTTCGACGAGGACGGCCGGGACCTCCTGCGGGCCTTCACTTCCGTGCATGGGGACAAGATCCTGTCCCTGGCCCGCATGGATGCTTCCGGGCGGCTCATCTTCGTCTCTCCCCAGGAACAGTCCAGCGGCCGAGACATCTCGGCCCAGCCCCATGTGGCCCTGATGCTGAAAACCCATCAGCCCGTGGTCAGCGAGGTGTTCACCTCGGTCCAGGGTCCCACGGGCGTGGTGCTGCACGTGCCGGTGCTCAAGGCCGGGCGGTTCGACGGGTCCCTGGCCCTGCTTTTTCCCTTTGAGCGCATCTGCCGCCAGTACGTGAGCCAGATTTCCGTGCGGCGCACGGGCTACGCCTTCATCCTGAGCCGGGACGGGGTGGAGCTGTACAGCCCTGCCCCTGGCCACGCGGGCAGGACCCTGGTCGAAAACAGCCACGAATCCGCCTCGGCCCGGGACCTGGCCCGCCGGATGATGGCCGGGGAGCAGGGCAGCGCCACGTACCTCTCCAATGTGGTCCAGGACCCCCCGGGAGCGGGCCTGCGCAAGCAGGCCGTGTTCCGGCCCGTCCATCTCCTGAACACCTGGTGGTCCATCTGCGTGACCACGCCCGAGGAAGAGGCCCTGTCCTTCATGTCCGGTTTCCGGGACCGCTGGTTCATGATGCTTCTGGCCCTGGTCCTGGCCTCGGCCGTGGCCGCCTTTTCCCTGTTCCGGGTCTATCTCGGCCAGCGGGAGGAGGCCCGGCGCCAGGTCATCGAGGAGGCCCTGCGCGAGCGGGAGGTCCTGCTGGGTTCCCTGCTCAAGAACCTGCCCGTGGATTTCTGGGCCAGGGACGCCCAACTGAACTGCATCATGCAGAGCGACATCTCCCGGCAGCTCTGGGGGGACCTGCGCCAGACCGCCTTCAACAGCCAGGACCAGGACCCGGAGACCCTGGGGAAATGGGCGGAGAACAACCGCCGCGTCCTGGCCGGGGAGACCCTGCGCGAGGAGGTGGAGATGACCCTGCCCAGCGGAGAGCGGCGCAGCTTCCACAACATCGTGGCCCCCATCCGGGATCAGGGGGTCATCACTGGGATTCTGGGCGTGAACGTGGACTTGACCCAGCGCAAGCTGACCGAGGAGCGCATCCGGGCCTCGCTCCAGGAAAAGGAGATCCTGCTCAAGGAGGTCCACCACCGGGTGAAGAACAACCTCCAGATCGTGTCCAGCCTGCTGGGCCTCCAGGCCTCCCAGGTGCGCGACCCGGCGGCCCTGGCCCTGTTCATGGAGACTCGCGGCCGGGTCATGTCCATGTCCCTGGTGCACGAGGAGTTGTACCGCTCGGGCAGCCAGGCCCGCATCGATTTCGGGCATTACGCCCGCAGCCTGGGGGACAAGCTCCTGTTCGCCCTGAACCGGGACCGCTCCCTCACCCTGGAGGTGGCGGCCCAGGGGATCGAACTGCCCATTGACGCGGCCGTGCCCTGCGGGCTCATCTTAAACGAGCTGCTGACCAACGTCCTGAAGCACGCCTTTGCCGGCCGGGAGGAGGGACGGATTCAGGTCGGCATGGTCCGCCAGGGGGACATCCTGGTCCTGACCGTGGAGGACAACGGGACGGGCCTCTCGGAGAACCTGGACCTGCCCGAAACAGAAACCCTGGGCCTGCAACTGGTGCAGAGCTTGGTGGAGCAACTGCACGGGACGCTTGCGGTGCGCCGTTCGCCCGGGACCCGCTTTGCCATCTCCTTCCCCCTGCCCTGACCGCGAGAGAGCCCCGCTTGCCTTCCCGGCCCTGAATGCTTACCGTGAATCCGCCCCTCCACCAAGGACAACCCATGACCCTGACCGATAGCCAGCGCGATTTCCTGCTCGGACTTTTCCCCGGGGACCAGGCCCTTTTCTCGGCCGAGGAGACCCTGGTCTACGGCATGGACGCCAGCCGCCTGTCCGCCCCGCCCCTGGCCGTGGTCCGGCCCACGCATCAGGACCAGGTGCGCGAGCTTCTGGCCTGGGCCGAGGCTGGGCGCATCCCCATCTACCCCCGGGCCAGGGCCACCAACGTGGTGGGCGGCTGCGTGCCGGTCAAGCCCGGGGTGGTGGTGTCCTGCCTGGGGATGAACCGCATCCTGGATATGGACGAGAATGATTTCGTGGCCGAGGTGGAGCCCGGGGTGGTGGTGGGCGACCTCCAGCGCGAACTGGCCTCCCGGCGTCTGTACTATCCCCCGGACCCGGCCAGCTTCAAGGTCTGCACCGTGGGCGGGAGCGTGTCCACCTGCGCCGGGGGCATGCGCGCGGTGAAATACGGGGTCACCCGGGACTATGTCCTGGGCCTGCACGCCGTGCTGCCCGGCGGACGGGTCCTGACCACGGGCGGCCGGGCGCACAAGAACGTGGTGGGCCTGGACTTGACCCGGCTCCTGGTGGGCTCCGTGGGCACCCTGGCCTATTTCACCCGCCTGACCTTGAAACTTCTGCCCCTGCCCGAGGCCTCGGCCACGGTCCTGGCCTGCTTCCCCACCCTGGACAAGGCCCTGGCCGCGGCCAAGAGCCTGTTCCGGGCCGGAATCCTGCCCGTGGCCCTGGAGCTCATGGACCACGGCACCCTGCGCGCCCTGGAGAACTTAAGGGACACGCCCTGGCCCAAGGACAGCCAGGCCGCCCTGCTCATCAAGACCGACGGCTCGCGCCTGGGCCTGGGCCTGGAGCTCAAGCGTCTGCAGGAGACCGTGGCCCAGTCCGAGCCTTCGTACCAGGCCGTGGGCGTGGGGCCGGAGCACGAAGAGGCCCTGTGGGAGATCCGTCGCCTGATCAACCCGGCCGCGTTCACCGTGCGGCCCAACAAGGCGGCCGACGACATCGCCGTGCCCCGGGGCCGGGTGGGCCAGGCCTTGGCCGCCATCCGGATCGTGGCCGACGAGGCCGACCTGCCCATCCTGTGTTTCGGGCACCTGGGCGACGGGAACATCCACGTGAACATCATGTACGACGCGACCAAACCCGGGGATCTGGAGCGCCTGGCCAAGGCCAAGGCCAAGGTCCTGGACCTGACCCTGTCCCTGGGCGGCACGGTGTCCGGGGAGCACGGCACGGGCCTGACCAAGGCCGCCTATGCCGCCCGCCAGCTCGGAGAGGTGGAGCGCGACCTCATGCGCCAGATCAAGGCCGCCTTTGACCCCAGCGGGATCATGAACCCGGGCAAGGAACTGTTCTAGTGGCGGGCGCGCCGACCTGGACCTCGGGCGGCCGGGACCCTGGCCGGGAGTGCATCCTGTGCGGCCGGTGCCTGGAGGTCTGCCCTCTGTTTTTAGCCACCGGGCAGGAGGAACTCTCCCCCCGGGCCAAATTCGTTCTGACCCAGACCCTGGCCAAACCCGGGACCAAACTTTCGGAAAAGGCCTGCGCGGACCTGGCTGGCCTGTGCCTGTCCTGCGGCCGGTGCGCCTCGGTCTGCCCCCAGGATTTGAAGGGTGCGGACCTGGTGGCGGCCTTGCGGGCCGCGCACCCGGGTTTTGCGACCTGGCTGTGGACCCAGTGGGTGGCTAAGGCCCCCCTGCTCTGGCCCCGGGCCGCCGGGCTGGCCCGGCTCCTGCCCGATCTTCCCGAGGGGCTGGCCAGCAGGCTGGGCGCTTTGGCCACGGCCTTCAGCGGGCTCAAATCCATGGCCGATGTCTGGACCGAAACGCCCTGGCTCACGGTCGAGGCCTTTTCGGCCACGGGCCAGGGCCGACCCCTGGCCCTTTTTGCCGGATGCGCGGCGCTCTACGCCCGGCCTCGCTGGAAAGAGCGGGCCGAACAGCTCCTCGCCAGCCTGGGCTTTTCCCTGCTCAGCCTGGACTTCACCTGCTGCGGCGGGACCCTGGGCCAGGCCGGGCAGCCGGACTTGAAAGACCGGGCCAGGGTGCGCAACCTGTCCCTCTGGCGCGAGGCCGGACGTCCCCTGGTGGCCACCCTGTGCGCCTCCTGCCAGCACACCCTGGGCGGGTACGCGGCCGATCCCCAGGCGGGCCAGGAATGGAAAGCGGCCCTGGTCCCCCTGACCGGGCTCCTGGAGGAGACCGCCTTTCTCAGCCTTGAGTCCGCGCCCCGGGACGTGTATTACCACGTTCCCTGTCACGACGAAGGGGGCGGGGATTTCGCCTTTCTGCGCCGCGCCCTGCTGGGCCGGGTGCAGACCACGGGCCAGGGACAGTGCTGCGGATTCGGCGGGGTGCTGCGCCTGGGCGCTCCGGCCCTGGCCGACCGGGTGAACGCCCGGCTCTGGTCCGCCGCCAGCCCCGCGCCCGGGTCCCAGGTCCTGACCGGCTGCGCCGCCTGCGCCCTGCGCCTGGCCCAGACCGCCCCCGCAGGGGTGGCGGCCGGGCACTGGCTTGATATTCTCGCGTAACGGGATACAGTCCCACGCACTTTCCTATGAGGAGCATTTCATGTTTGGTTACATCATGCGCAAGATTCTCGGGTCCCAGAACGAGCGGTTCATCAAGTCCATGCAGCCCATGGTGGCCCGCATCGGCGACCTGGAGCCCCAGATGCAGGCCCTGTCCGACCCGGACATGGTCGCCAAACTCGTGGAGTACCGTCTTCAGGCCGACAACGGCCGCAGCCTGGACGAGCTTTTGCCCGAGGTCTTCGCCCTGGTGCGCGAGGCCGGCAAGCGGGTGCTGAACATGCGCCATTTCGACGTGCAGCTCATCGGCGGCCTGGTCCTGCACCAGGGCCGCATCGCGGAGATGAAGACCGGCGAAGGAAAAACCCTGGTGGCCACCCTGCCCGCGGTGCTCAACTCCCTGTCCGGCAAAGGCGTGCACGTCATCACCGTGAACGACTACCTGGCCCGCCGCGACACCGAATGGATGGGACAGATATACCGCTTCCTGGGTCTGTCCGTGGGCACCATCCTGCACGGGCTGGACGACGAGGAGCGCAAGGCCGCCTATGACGCGGACATCACCTACGGGACCAACAACGAGTTCGGCTTCGACTATCTGCGCGACAACATGAAATTCTACCAGGAGAGCCTGGTGCAGCGGGAGATGAACTACGCCATCGTGGACGAGGTGGACTCCATCCTCATCGACGAGGCCCGCACCCCGCTGATCATCTCCGGCCGGGCCGAGGAGTCCACCCAGCTCTACCGCCGGGTGAACTCCATCATCCCCTCCCTGGTCCGGGACCGGGACTTCGAGGTGGACGAGAAGGCCAAGACCGTGCACCTGACCGACGAGGGCACGGGCCGTTGCGAGAAAATCCTGAACCTGGACAACCTCTACGACCCCAAGAACATCACCTTCCAGCACCACGTCATGCAGGGCTTGAAAGCCCACCACCTGTTCAAGCGCGACGTGGACTACATCGTGCTGGAAGAGGAAGTGGTCATCGTGGACGAGTTCACCGGCCGGACCATGCCCGGCCGCCGTTTTTCCGACGGCCTGCACCAGTCCCTGGAGGCCAAGGAAGGGGTCAAGGTCGAGGCCGAGAACCAGACCCTGGCCTCCATCACCTTCCAGAACTATTTCCGCATGTACGAGAAGCTGGCGGGCATGACCGGCACGGCGGACACCGAGGCCGTGGAGTTCAAGCAGATCTACAACCTGGAAGTCACGGTCATCCCCACCCACCGGCCCATGGTCCGCCTGGACCAGCCGGACCTGGTGTACAAGACCCAGCGCGAGAAGTTCAAGGCCATCGTGGAGGAGATCGCCCGGTTGCACGAGAAGGGCCAGCCCGTGCTGGTGGGCACCGTGTCCATCGAGAAGTCCGAACTCATCTCGGAGATGCTCAAGCACAAGGCCGTGCCGCATAATGTGCTGAACGCCAAGCAGCACGAGAAAGAGGCCCAGATCGTGGCCGAGGCCGGGCAGCCGGGCAAGGTGACCATCGCCACCAACATGGCCGGACGCGGCACGGACATCGTGCTCGGCCCCGGGGTCGTTGACCTGGGCGGGCTCTACATCCTGGGCACCGAGAGGCACGAGTCGAGGCGCATCGACAACCAGTTGCGCGGCCGTTCCGGACGCCAGGGCGACCCGGGCGAGAGCCGCTTCTACCTGGCCCTGGACGACGACCTCATGCGCCTGTTCGGCTCGGACCGCATAGCCGGGCTCATGGAGCGCCTGGGCATGGAAGAGGACGTGCCCATCGAGAACCGCATGGTCTCCAAGGCCATCGAGAACTCCCAGAAGCGGGTGGAGGGGCACAACTTCGAAATCCGCAAGCAGCTCCTGGAATACGACGACGTCATGAACCAGCAGCGCGAGGTCATCTACACCCAGCGCCGGGAGGCCATGAAGGCCGAACGGGTGGACGAGATGGTGGAGAGCTTCGCCCAGGACCTGCTGGAGGACATCCTGGAAGGGGCCGACCGGGTCAAGGGCGATCCGGACCCGGAAATCGTCGAGGCCCTGAAGTCCCGGCTGGAGGAGACCTTCAATTTCGAGCAGTTCCCGGAATTCGCCGAGGGGCTGCCGGACGTGGACCAGTGCCTGGATTGGGTGCGCAAGATCCTGGCCCGGCTTCAGGCCGACGCCCCGGACCATTACCAGGAAATCCTGCGCTATTTCCTGCTGGAGGCCCTGGACCGTTGCTGGAAAGACCACCTTTTGAGCATGGACCATTTGCGCGACGGCATCGGCCTGCGCGGGTACGGACAGAAGGACCCCAAGCAGGAGTACAAGCGCGAAGGGTTTGAACTTTTTCAGGAGATGCTCTACACCATCAAGGAGGGCACGGTGCGGGCCGCCTCCCACCTCCAGATCCGCAAGGAGCTGTCCGAGGAGGAGTTCCAGCACAAGGAAGAGAAGAACCTGGATTATTCCGGGCCTGAGGCCGACGCCGAGGCCAAGAAGAAGCAGCCCACCCGCCGGGCCGAACCCAAGGTGGGCCGCAACGACCCCTGCCCCTGCGGCAGCGGCAAGAAATACAAGAAGTGCTGCGGGGCCAGATAGCCCCCGGCCCTTCGCCAGGCAGGGGGGCTTGGGTGTGCAGCAATGAGCGATCCGGCGCATCCGGGACGCAACCAGGCGAGTGGCCATGAAAAATGACGTGTCCTGGCCCATACGCAGGATATTGAGCCTGCTGGCCCTGGCGGCCCTCCTGCCAGCCCTGATCCTGGTCGTGGCCGTCAGCCTGGAGCGTCGCCACCATGAAACCGGGGAGGCCCTGGACCAGGGTCTGGCCCTGGTCCGCAGCCTGGCCGCCCAGCAGGCCTCGGCCACCGAGGGGCTGCGCCAGATGCTCGGGGTCATCGCCCTGTTGCCCGAGGCCCAGAACCAGGACCGGGCGGCCCTGACCCCCATCTTCCAGGCCCAGTTGCGGGAAAATCCAGCCTACGCCAACATCCTCATGACCGATCTGTCCGGGCTGGTGACGGTCACGGCCGTGCCCTCGTCCCTGGCTTCGGAGGGGCCGGTCAGCCTGGCCGACCGCCGCCAGTTCAGCCAGGCCCTGTCCGTGGGCGGCTTTGCGGCCGGGGGCTACATCCTGGGCCGCCATGCCACCGTCCCTGCCCTGCCCTTCGCCCTGCCGGTTTTCGGGCCGGACCAGACCCCCCGGGCCGTGCTCATGGCCGCCTTCCGCCTGGACGCCTACCGGCGGTTTCTGGCCCAGGCCGATCTGCCCCCGGGCGCGTGGGTGGATTTTCTGGACGCGGACGGGGTTCGGATTTTCGGCTATCCTGAAACCAGGGACCGGGCGCCGGGAGAGCGGATCGCGGATCGCATCTGGGACCGCCTGAATACAGAGGGCAAGGACGAGGGCTGGTTCCTGGACGAGACCCCGTCCCAGGGAAATATGCTGCGGACTTATGGACGCCTGCGTCTGGCCGGAGCTCCGGAGCCCTACCTGACCGTGCTCATGTCCCTGGCCGAAGCCGAGGCCTTCAAAGACGCCGACGCCCTGGCCCTGCGCTTCCTGCTCTTCCTGGCCGGGGCCACGCTCCTGGCCCTGTTCTCGGCTCGGTGGGTGGGGGAGCGGGCCATTGTCCAGGGGCTGGAGTCCCTGGTCCTGGCCTTCCGGGACCTGGGCCAGGGAGGCCTCTCGGCCCGGGTGGCCCCGACCGGCGTCTGCCGGGAGCTCCGGGACCTGGCCCAGGGTTTCAACGCCATGGCCGAGCTGGTGCAGACCCGGGAAGACCAGGCCCGCAAGACCCGCACGGACCTGGAGCAGAGCCAGGCCCGCATGCAGGAGGCCCTGTCCTGGAAAGAGGCCATCCTGGACGCCAGTTCCGCGGGCATCGCCGTGACCGGGGCAGATCTGACCATTGCCGAGGCCAATGGCCGCCTGGGCGAGATGCTCGGCTGCCCGGGCCGGGAGCTGATCGGCCAATCCCTGCACCGCATCTTTCTCCATCCAGCGGACGGCCGGGACTTTCAGGCGGCGGCCGGGCCAGGGCAGCGGGTGCGGGCCGAACGGCAGTTGCTGCGCACAAACGGGACCTGGCTCTGGAGCGAGCTGTCCGCCGTGTCCCTGGTCCCCGGGGGCGAGAGGCCAAGCGTGGTCTGGTTCTTTTTTGACATCACGGCCCGCAAGCAGGTGGAGGCCTCCCTGCGCGAGAGCGGGGAGCGCCTGGAGCTGGCCCTGGCCGGAGCGGACCAGGCCGCCTGGGACTGGGACGCCCGCACGGGCAAGATGGTGGGTTCGCCCCGGATGGCGGAAATGGCCGGATACGACCCGGCCGAGATCGGGAACGATCTGGCCTTCTGGGACAGCCTCATCCACCCCGAGGACCTGCCCCGGGTCCTGGCCCTGCGTCTGGAGCATTTCCAGGGCAAGACCCCCATGTACGAGGCCGAATACAGGCAGCGCGGCAAGGATGGGCGCTACAAGTGGACCCTGGCCCGGGGGCGGGTGGTGGAGCGGGCCGAGGACGGCTCGGTGGTGCGCATCACCGGGACCCATCTGGACATCGACGCCCGCATGCGCATGGAGAGCGAACTCCATCAGGCCCGGCTGGTGGCCGAGCAGGCCAACCAGGCCAAGAGCGAATTTCTGGCCAACATGAGCCATGAGGTGCGCACCCCCTTGAACGGAATCCTGGGCGCGCTGCACCTTCTTACGTCCACCACCCCCCTGGCCGGGGACCAGAAGGAGTATGTGGACACGGCCTTTCTCTCGGGACAGGGCCTGCTCACGGTCATCAATGACATCCTGGACTTTTCCCGCATGGACACGGGCCAGGTGGCGCTCAGGGAGTACGATTTCATCCCGGCGGACCTGTTGCACTCCGTGCAAGCCACCTTTGCCAAGCCAGCCCGGGAAAAAGGCCTGGCCCTGATCCTGGACACAGACCCCGGCCTGCCCCAGGTCCTGATCGGGGACGAGGGCCGTTTGCGCCAGATCCTCTTCAATCTGGTGGGCAATGCGGTCAAGTTCACCAGCCAGGGCGAGGTGCGCATCTCCCTGCGCCCTGCCGGGGCCCGGCCTGGGGACGGCCCAGGCATGCTGCGTCTGGCCGTGTCCGTGAGCGACACCGGGGTGGGCATTCCGCCGGAGAAGATCGAGACCCTGTTCGACCCCTTCACCCAGGTGGACGGCACCTATTCCCGGCGCTATCAGGGCCTGGGCCTGGGCCTGTCCATCGTCAACCGCCTGGTCGGGCTTTTGGGCGGGAGCGTGTCCATCCAGAGCGCCCTGGGCCAGGGCACCACGGTCAGTTTCGAGGCCCTGTTCAAGGCGGCCGGAGAGGGTCGGCCGGGGACCGGACCCTCGCCGGATGCGGCCGCTGTTCCTCAACCCCTGAAACCCAGGCCGGGGTTGCGGATTCTTCTGGCCGAGGACGACCACATCAACCGCGTGACCACCGCCCGCCTGCTGGAGTTGGACGGACACTTTGTGACCCAGGCCTCTACCGGCCTGGAGGCCGTGAATCTCCTGGCCCAGGCGCCCCACGACCTGGTGCTCATGGACGTGCAGATGCCGGTCATGGACGGGCTGGAAGCCACCCGGCTGATCCGGGATCGGGCGGCCCCGGGCATTGACCCGGCCCTGCCGATCATCGCGCTCACGGCCCACGCCGTGCAGGGGGACCGGGAACGGTTTCTGGCCGGGGGCATGGACGACTATGTGTCCAAGCCCCTGGACCTGGACCGGCTGCGCCAGGCCATGGCCCGGGTCCTGGCCCGGCGCGCTTCCCCTTGACATGCCTGGCCGGGGGATTATCTCTGTGACCGCGCCAGGAGGCCAGGAGGAACACATGCCCATCTATGAATACGAATGTCAGCAGTGCGGAATCGTGGTGGAAAAATGGCAGAAGCGCTGCGAAGACGCTGCCGAGCCCTGCCCGGACTGCTCGGGCCGCCTGAAGAAGGTCATTTCCGGCAGCGCCTTTGTGCTCAAGGGCACGGGCTGGTACGTCACGGACTACGCCCGCAAGGGGACCTCCTCGCCCTCGTCCTCCTGACCCGCGCCCATGGGTGGTTTTTCCACCCGGCCCCTGAATTGCATCATTCCTGAACATGACGGGATTTCGGCGTCCCTGGCTCCAATACCCGTCTTGACGCAAGGCGGGGATTGGGACAAGTGGGCCTGAACCCGAGGGTTTTCAGCGGGGATGAATCAACCGGGGGCCTTACGGGCCTCCAGCGGACGACACCACCATGAAGAAAGCGCCTTTCATCAGCGGCGACGGCCAACTCCTGGACGTCGGCGACGTGCACTACAACCAGACCCTGGCCGCGCCCCAGGTGCGCGGGACCATGCGCTTCCACAACACCGGCGACTCCATGCGGGGTCTGGTGCGGGACATCTGCGAACGGGCCGAGCGGGAAAAACGTCCCGTGTCCGCCTTCTTGGACGTGAGCGGCCGCAGCGGGCATTCCCAGGTGGGCATCGATGTCAGCCTGGAAGACGGGATGCCCCGGATCGCGGACCTGGACAAAACCATCGACCTGCCCATCCTGGTCACGGCCTTGAATCCCATGTTGGCCGAGTCCCTGGCCGACCTGCGCCGCCTGGCCGCCAGCGAACGGGTGGACATCGCCCGGGTGTTCATCCCCTTGAGCGAGGCCCTGTCCCGGGCCGAGATCGAGGAGGCCATGGCCAAGCAGTGGCTCCTTCTGCCCGAACGCCACCGGATCACCGAGGACGGGATCATCGAACTGCCCCTGGAGAACGTCCGCTACATCCTCTCCCCCCGGCTCCTGGGCGTGGCCAACAATTTCGCGGAGATGATCGTCAAGGGCAAGCACGGGTTAAGCCTGTGCCAGAACGTCTCGCCCTTGCGCCTGTCCGAGCCCGTGGGTCCCAAGGAATTCCTGGTCAGCGCCATGCGCATCTCGCTGGGGCCGTACACGGCCTTCATCGAGCGCCAGATGAGCCACCCGGACGTCTTCCACCTGGCCTCCCGGCTCCTGGACGGAATCCGCACCACGGGCATGGGCACCCTGCGCCAGCTCGAACTCTACAACCAGGGCGAGAGCCCCGTGGACCCGGCCGACCTCTGGGTGCGCATGCGGCTTTACCCGGCCGACGACCGGGTGGCCCGGTTGGCCAAGCGCATCCTGACCCCGGCCCGGGCCGCCACCATCCTGGAGCGCGGGGTAGATTTCGCGGATTTGACCGACGTGTTCACCGTGGAGACCTGCGCCGGGCTGTTCGACGAGATCACGGTCTCGCCCAAGCACGGCGGCTACTACGGCCGCATCCTCATGCCCGACCGGATGATCAACATCCCCTGGGAGGAGGAGCACGGCCGCTGGATGCCGGAATTCCAGTGGCGACTGGTCTATGAATACGCCCGGGGCAATCTGTCTGACGGGTCCTTGACGGCCGGGGAGATTCCCCTGCGCTTCCGCGCCTTTCAGGACGATCTGACCTATGTGGGCGGGGAGCAGAACCTGCGCCAGGTCTTTGTGGCCGACTGGCTGCCGCCCGTGGACACCCTGCGGGTGCTCAAGCGCAACCGGGTGGGCGTGGTGGTGGTGCGCTCGTTAAACCCCCGGCTGGGCAACGGGACCAAGCCCTCCTTCCGCCTGGACCAGACCGCCTACGAGGAGCTGGTGCGCCTGGAGCGCGAGGGCATGCGCTTCTACATCCCCCTGGAGAGCGCGGACAAGCCCCATGTGCGCGAGTTCCGCAACGGCACCTGGGTCACGGCCGAGGGCAAGGAACGCCAGGGCCGCATGCACACCACGGTGGCCATGTTCGGCTCGGCCGTGGAGAGCATGCAGGAGCCTTTGCGCGTGGAGCTGCGGGAGTTCCTGGCCGGGCTTCAACGCAACCCCAGTCTGGGCGAGGGCCTGGCCGTGGCCCACGGGAGCGGGCCGGGAATCATGCGCGTGGTGGATGAGGTGGCGGCCGAGCTGGGCATCTTCCGCATCGGCGTGGGCATTGACGCGGAAACCATCGGCCAGCGCTCGAATTTCTCCCCCGAGGCCCTGGTCCAGTTCACCAACCTGGCCTTGAACACCCGCCAGGACATCCTGGACCGGCACTCCATCTTCAAGGTCTTCAACGTGGGCGGATACGGGACCTGCTACGAGATCAACATGGCCCTGACCTTCATGAAGATCTGCCACTGTCTGCCCGCGCCCTACCTCTTCGTGGACCCCCTGGGCCTGGGGGTGAACGGCGGGCACATCTGGGAGCAGGCCATCGGCCAGTTCCACACCATCGTGGCCGAGAAGCAGGTCGGGGGACTGACCATCGAGCCCCTGGGTCCGGCCTGGGTGGTGAACTGCTGCCACCTGGTGCGCACCTACGCCGAGGGCCTGGCCATCATCGAGGCCTTCATCCAGGACCCGGCCCGCTACTGGGCCGAGCACGGGGTGCCCGAGAACATGGCCCGTACGGCCATGCACAACCTGCGCGGGGCGGGCGTGCCCATCCCGGAATACGTCATGCGGGCCTTGGGCGAGGAGAAGATTCCCGGGCGGTAGGGGTCTGCCCGGGACCGATCCGGGGTCAGTCCGGGGCCGGTCTATCCGGCCTTTTCGGGGGAGGGGTCCTCAAAGGCCGCGACCGAGATTTTCAAGGCGTATTCCCGGACATCCACGGGCCAGGCCCGGGTGTGTTCCTCAAAACCGGCCCTGTTCCCGGCAAACAGCGCCCGCGTGGCCTCCTCGACCCCGGGCAGGTTCCCGGCCATGGCCGAAATGAAGGTGTAGCAGACCTCCCGGGACTTACGCACCTGGTCCTTTTCAACAGAGGCCCGCTTGGCCTCTTCCACCAGCTTGCGCAGGGCCACGGAGGCCCCGCCCGGGCGGTCGTTCAGCCACTCCCAGTGGCGGGGGAGCAGGGTCACTTCCCGGGAGACCACGCCCAGTTTGGGGCGGCCCGGGCCGCGCCCAGCCTTCTGGTCCCCGGGGACGGGAGCCGGATCGGGCTCGGGAAATGTCCGCGCCTCGACCCTGGCCCGGACATCCTCCGCCGTGCCCCGAAAATCCACTTCCACCTGTTCGCCGGTCTGGTCGTCAAAGACCAGGATGGTGGCCTGGGGTTCGGCCTCCATGGCCGCCTTGGCCTGCACGGCCACCTGGGCCAGATGGCCCGAGGCAATGGCCACGGCCTCCTGAAAGGCCGTGCAAAAGGGGTGCTCGGATGCGTTCATGGGGTCTTCCTCCTGAAGTGATCTGGAGGATGATATTACCCGGGTATAATCATCCTGTCAAGGATTTTGCCCGGGTAATATTTGAACCTTGACTGGTGCGGCTTCGGACCTCCTGTCGTGCTCCGCAAGAGGCTGGTTCTTTCGAGACTGCGCAACAACAATAAATAATTATTCTTATTTTTATTTCTGGTTGATCATGGCTCTGGAAGGCCACCCTAGACAATGGCGCGGCCGGGCCGGGGCGATTCTTCCAGCAGGGCGGCCAGGATGGTGAGTCCTCGGGCCAGTTCGTCCC
The DNA here is from genome assembly GCA_903835685.1 of uncultured delta proteobacterium. Classification (GTDB taxonomy): domain Bacteria; phylum Desulfobacterota; class Desulfovibrionia; order Desulfovibrionales; family Desulfovibrionaceae; genus CAILNX01. The sequence goes on along the minus strand of CAILNX010000030.1, from coordinate 88,067 downwards.
GGCTGCGGGCCGCGCTCAAGGACACCCGCACGGCCATGGGCGCTGGCGTCTGGCCCAGGGCAAAGGCGTCCCCGCTAATGACCAGCACCCCGCGCTTGGCCGCCGCCCGCTCGAAATCAGCGGCCCGCCACGGCTCGGGCAGTTGAAGCCACAAAAAATAGCCCTGGCGGCCGAGGCTCGCGCGTTGCCCGGCGAAAATCTCCCGGGCCAGGGTAGCCCGCTTCCGGGCCTCGGCCCGCTTGCGCCCGAGCACCGCATCGGCCGTGCCGTCCATGATCCATCGGCTGGCGATCTCCACGCATAGGGGCGAGGCCATCCAGGTGGTGCTGGTGACGCCCAGGGCCAGGCGCTCCAGGTGTTCGGCCGGGCTGGCCACATAGGCCACGCGCAAGCCCCCGGCCAGCATCTTGGACACGCTGGCCACGAAAAAGGTCCGTTCCGGCGCAAGCCCGGCCAGGGTCTGGCAGGGCTCGTCCGCGCTCAAGGCATAGGCCCCGTCCTCGACCACGAGCAGCCCGTGTTTGCGGGCCACCTCGGCCAGGCGGGCCACCCGCTCCGACCCGGCGCTGGCCGTGGTCGGGTTGTGCATCCCGGACATGAAATACAGGCCGCGCAAGGGCTCCCGGTCGCAGGCCGCAGCCAGGGCCTCGGGCAGGAGGCCCTGGTGGTCGGACTCCAGGGGCACGAGTTTCAGGCCCAGGATTCCGGCTGCGGACATGAGGCCGGGATAGTTCAGGCTGGCGGCCGCGATGCGGTCCCCGGGCCGGAACAGGGAGGAGAAGAGGACCACCAGGGCGTGCTGGCCGCCGCTGGTGACCAGCACGCGCTCGGGCTCCACGCGCAGCCCGAAGCGGGAGAGCCAGGCCGCCCCGGCCTCGCGGTGGCGGGGCATGCCGAGGGGCGGCTGATAGCGCAGGAGGTCCTGCGCGTTGCCGGAATCCGCCAGGCGACGCAAGGCCTCGCCCAGGTCCGGGTCCAGGCCGTACATGCCGGTGACCAGGCCCAGGTCCACCAGCCCGGGCTCGGAGTCGGCCTGGCCCCACCAGGGCAGGCCGGGCTTCTGGACCCCGCAGACCACGGTGCCCCGGCCCACCTCTCCACGCACCAGTCCCCGCCGGGCGGCCTCGGCATAGCCCCGGGTCACCGCGCCCACGGACACGCCCAGGAGATCGGCCAGATCCCGGTGGGTGGGCAGGCGGTCGCCTGGCTTGAGGCCCCCGCGCTCCACTTCAGCGGCAATGGCCTCGGCCAGGCCCAGGGAGATGGGGCGGTCTCCGGTCAATTGCGGCGTCCATATTGTCATGGTGACAATAAATACATTGACCGTGCGATTCCGTCAAGGCATAGGCTTGGGCTGTTCGGAATTGGCCAGCATGGCTGAATGTAAATGGAATATGGCCGGAGCACGGATGGAGGCAATTATATATTGTATCCATCCGCGATCAGGACCGCATCAGGAGAAGACCATGACCCCGGAAACCCTTGTCTCACTCATCGCCTTTGCCTTTGTGACCTCCATCACCCCTGGGCCGAACAACGCCATGCTTTTTGCCTCGGGCGTGAATTTCGGGCTCAGGCGCACCCTGCCCCACATCCTGGGCGTGAGCATCGGCTTCACCTTCATGCAACTGGCCCTGGGCCTGGGCGTGGGCCTGGCCTTCGAGGCCTTTCCCTCGCTGTACACCATCCTGCGCGTGGCCGGGGCGGGCTATCTCCTCTATCTGGCCTGGCGCATCGCGGCCTCCACGCCCCCGGCCGTCCCGGAGCGCGCGGCCCAAAGGCCAGGGTCCAGGTCCGTCGGCGCGCGGCCCATGACTTTCCTTCAGGCCACGGCCTTCCAGTGGGTGAATCCCAAGGCGCTCATGATGTGCATCACCGCAGCCAGCACGTTCACTCCCAAGGATCATCCCACCCTGGGGGTCCTGATTATCTGCGGGGTGTATCTGGTGGTGAACTTCCCCTGCGTGGGGGCCTGGGCCGCCCTGGGCACGGCCCTGCGCGGATTGTTGCAGGACCGCACCCGGCTCCGGGTGTTCAACGTGAGCATGGCCCTGCTCCTGGTGGTCAGCATGGCCCCCATGGTCCGGGACCTGGTCCAGGAGGGGCTGTTCTAGCGTTGCGTCTGCGAAAGAGGACCCAGAGAAAAATAATAATATATTCTTTGTGTTGCGTTCTGGAGTTGGCAATCTCTGGCAGAGGAGCGCAAGAATGAGAAAGAATGATTCATATGCTTCTTTCCTGTCGGGTCTTATTCGAGGAACACAACTTTAGTCATTGGCCGGGACCACCCGGCCCAGCGGCGTGATGCGCACCTTGCGGCAGGGCAGGCCCCCGAGCTGCTTGACGCTGAACTTGAACCAGCCGTTGTCCCGGGTCTTTTTCTCCATGTCCCGTTGCCTGCGGGCGTCGGTGAGACGCACCAGCTCCAGCCTGGCCCCTCCGGCCGGGTCCGGGTAGAAGGTGCGCAGCCGCAAATATTCCGTGATCCCGTTCAGGCGGATCTCCAGCACCTCGGACCTGGCCAGGGAGAAGAGGAAGCGCTCTTCTGGCCCGGCCTGGCGGTCCACGATGGCCCGGCCGTCACGCTTGCGGGCCATGGCCTCCAGGAGGGTGACCACCTGGCCGCGCCAGACCGACTTGTCCCCGACCCGACCCTCGAACACGGCCAAGTGATGGTTGGCGGCCGTATGCACCAGGCGTGCGTGCGGGGCCTGGCCCACGGACACCACCCGCACGGACTGGGGCACACGCACCCGGCGCAGGGAGGCCTCCGGGTCCCCGGGCCGGGGAGGCAGATTGGCCGGATCGGCGAAAAAACGGGCCGGGGCCTTGCGTCCGCCGTCCTCCCACTGTTCGCGCACGGCCTGGCGCACGGCCCGGTCGGGCATGGCCCGATCCGAGAGGATGTCCCCGGGTCGCAGGGCCGTCAGGGGCTTGCGCAGGACCACTTCCGGCCCGTGGGGTCCTTCGGCCCGCAGACCATAGAGGGTCTCCTGATGCAGCTCCCCCCGGGCCTTGCGGCAGACCCGGTGGGAGGGCAGACAGGCCTGGAGCATCTCCCGGGCCTGGCCACGGAATCCGGGCCAGGGCTCGGCCAATTCGGCCAACTCGGCTGGTCCGCACAGGGCCACGGCCAGGGCGTCCAGGGCGTGGTGCCGGTGGTCCTGGCGGTTCTTGCCCCCGGGACCGAGGAGCGCGTTCAAGTTCCAGGCGGCGCGCATCCGGGCCGTGGCCCGGCCGGGCAGGGCCTGGACCCGGGCCTGGGCCTGACTCCCGTACAACAGGCCCAGGTATTCCCGGGCCTTGCGCCCGGCCTGGGCCGCGTCGGACAGGAGCCGCCCGGCCGGGGGGGGAAGGTCGGCCGGGTCCTGGGCCAGGAACCGGCGCAGCTTGGCGGCCTTAAGGGCCGGGTCCGCGTCGAATCCCTCCACCCGCGCCAGAATCCGGGCATAGCGCTCGGGATCGTGAGCGTAAGCCTCGCGAGGGGTCCGGGCCGCCTTGCGCAGGCGGTTCTCCGTGGCCGCGCACAGGGTCTTGTTGGCCAGGGAGGTGTCCCAGCGCCGGGACAGGGGGATGATGTGCTCCAGATCAAAGCCCGGCTCCGGGCCAAACAGGGCGGCCATGTCCAGGGCCTGGCCGGTGTAGGGGCAGGCCCAGCGACATTCCCGGGCCAGGAGCAGCCGCTCCACCTCGGCCCGGGCCACCCGTTTCACCTCCGCCCGGGGGGGGTCCATATGTCCCCGAAAGGCCAGGATGTCTCGGGCGGCTGTTTCGCGGGCGGCCTGGGCCTTCTGGTTTTGCTCGAACTCCCGGCGGCGCTGGCCTCGGCCCTGGCCCAGGTCCCGGGCCAGCTCCACCCGGATGAGCCCGGGCTTGCCGTGCTCCCGGATCAGGGCGTTGACCACCTTGCGCATCTCGCCCAAGGCCCGGGACACCACCGGGTTGGCGGCCGTGTCCAGGGCCAGGAACAGGGGGGGTAGGCGGTCGCGGGGCTCTTCCCGATTCTGGTCCGGGTATTCCAGGGCCACGGCCCGGGCCAGGGGCAGGCCTGCTTCCAGGTGCGGGAGAATCCGGGCCAGGGCCTTGCGGGACAGGGCGCAGCACCCGGGCTCCAGGACCACCCGGGACAAGGCCTGGGCCGCGTCCGGGGTCAGGCTCCAGACCAGGCGGCCCCGGGCGGCCAGGGCCTCGGGCTTGACCATGCCGCGCAGGTCCTCGGCCACCCGGGACTGTTGGGCCAAATCAAAATCAAGCCAGGCCGGGCCAAAGACCGGGAGCAGGGCCTGGGCCAGGCGGTCTCCGGGCAGTCCTCGGCTGCCGGTGGCCTCCGGGTTGAAGAGCGTGTCCGGGGACAGGCCCAGCAGGCTGCGGATTTCCGTCCAACTGGCGTCCCCGGCGGTCTCCAGGCGAAGCAGGAGGCGGGCGCGCTGGTCCGGGTCCAGGGGCCGGGCTTGATGAGTCAGGCGGGCCGGGTCCAGGAGGCGCAGGTCATTGAGGCCCAGAAGCAGGCGGAAGCGTTGGGCCAGGGGATGGGACCAGGGCGCGCGGCGCTGGTCCTTTTCCAGGGAGCAGGGGCCAGCCCCGGTCCTGGATTTCTTCTGGGGGCGCTGGGCGAAGATGGCCGCAGCCAGGCGCAGGCGGAAGGGTTCGTCCAGGAGCCGGGGATGGTGGACAGCCTGCATGGCCCAGATGGCCTCGAACTCCTGGCGCAGGGAACAACGGCTGAACACATGGCCCCGCGCAGGGTGGCCATCCCGGGCCAGCCGGGAGAGATAACTCCCCGGCGTCTCGCCCCTCCCCTCCCGGGCCAGGGTCGCCTCGTCCAGGGCGGCCATGACCTGGCCCGCACCCATGGCCCAAGCCCGGGCCTGGTCCAGATCCTGGCTGCCCCGCCGCCGGGCCAGGTGGAACAGGGCGCGGCCGATTTCAAAGGGCTCCAGGGGCCGCTTGAGGGCCTGGTGGCGCAGGAGGCAGGGCAGCAAGGCCGGGCGCAGGGACCGATCCGGGGTGATGGTCCGGTCCTGGGTCTGCCGGGTCCAGAGCCGGGCGTCCAGGTCCTTGAGCAGGCGGTGGCGATCCGGGCCATTGGACGAGGGTCCCGAGGGCAGGAGCCCCTGGCCCTGGAGCAGGCTGGCCACCACGGCCAGGCGGCGGGCGCGGTGATCCAGCATGCGCCGCCGTTTCCGGGCCTCGCGGCGCTGCCGGTTGCGGGGCGCGTCCTGGCCCAGGGAGCGGTCCCCGTCGCAGTTCTCGGGAAAGACCCGCACGCCCAGGGCCAGGAGCCCCAGGGGCCGGAGCGCGCCCAAGACGAAACCGGCCCGGACCAGGGCCCAGCCCACGGAATTCGACCCGATGTCCAGGCCCAGCAGGGTGATATGGTCTTTGCTCATGGGGGGGGTGACCGCCGTATGTCCCAAGGACCAAACCATCATAAGACAAAACGATACATGTTACAATATAAAATATGTATTGACAATATATATGTGCCTGGATACGTATCAGATGTCACGTCACAACAAGGGACCATGGTCCCGTAGGCAACGTTCCCCGAGGGGACGGCCTGGACGCCTCCCAGTGGGGCGTCCTTTTTTTCATGGGGCTGGGGGGCCGGGTTTCAGGCCAGGGCAGGGGGCAGGGGCGAAAGGCGGGGATGTTCAGGTCAGCGAGGGCGCTATTCGTCTTCGCGCATCTGCTTCAGCACGGATTCCATGAACTTGGCCTGCTTGAGCACGATGTGGCGGGTCCCGCCCTCGCGCTCCTCAACGGACAGGAGCTTCTTGGCCTCCAGATTGGAGAGATAGGTCTCGATCTGGGCCGGGGTGGCCACGAACACGTCGGACATGTGCCGGATGGCCGGTTCGTAGACCAGGTCCATGACCCCGTTCAGGGCGAAGAGGTCCAGGATGCGGCAGATGCCCAGGGGCACGTTGGGGCAGAGCAGGGCCTTCTGGGTGGCGGTCTTCAAACGGTGCACCAGGACGTTCATGAGCGTGGCCACGATGGGCGGGGAGCTGGCGATGAACTGGTCCAGGTCGTATTTGTTGATGACCACCACCTTGCAGTCTTCCAGGGCCATGGCCGTGGCCGTGCGCTGCTGGTTGTCCAGGAACAGGGCCATCTCCCCGAAGATGGAGATGGGCTTGAGCACGGCAAAGACCTTCTTCCGGCCCGAAACCATGCCGGAGATCTCCACCCGGCCCTGGGTGAGCACAAAGGCGTGCTCCCCGCGCGAACCCTCGGTGAAGATCACGTTGTGCTTGAGGAAGGTCTTGACCAGATACCCGGCTGATTTGGTCTGCTGCACAGATTTCCTCGCCCTGGATGAAGGCTCGTTCCCAGCGGAAGCACCGCTCCGGCATTACAAAAAATATAATAGCAGAATTCAGTGTGAAAGGAAAACCCCCCTGGCCCGGAAAATGGGCCGGGGCAGAATCAAAGCCAGGCCAGGCAGGCCAGGGCCGCGGCCATCTCCCCCCAGACAATGGCCGCGCCCAGGAAATCGCCGTTGATCCCGTTCACCCTGCGGCCCAGGCGCAGGAGAACGGCCAGCCCGGCGGCCATAAGGGCCCAGGCCGTGATCTGGGCCTTCACCGGGACCAGGAAGAGGCCCAGGAGCACGGTCTGGCCCAGGACCAGGGCCAGGGTTTGTTCGGGGACGATCTGCATGAAGAACTGGCCCAGGCCCGGCCGCAGCAGGTCCCGGCTGAAGGTCCCCAGGAGCACGGCCGCAGTGCGGCCCAGGATCGGGGCAAAGATGAGCGCGCCATAGGCCCGGCCTTCGATCAGACCGCTTAAGGCCGCCATCTGTCCGGTCAGGGCCAGGATGAGGCCCAAGGCCCCGAAGGCCCCGGTGCGGCTGTCCTTGAGGATGGTCCAGAAGCGTGCGGGGTCGAGGACCGCGCCCACGGCGTCGCACAGGTCGGCCACCCCGTCCAGGTGCAGGCCCCGGGTCAGCCAGACCCCGGCCAGGACCATGATCCAGGCCTGGACCTGGGAATGGCCGGAAAAAAGCCCCAGGGCCGGAACAGCGGTCAGGATCAGGCCCAGAACCAGGCCCACCAGGGGAAAGGCGGCCAGGCTTCCGGCCGCCTGGTTCGGGTCCAGGCCTCGGCTGGGGCCAAGCCGGGTCAGAAAGCCCAGGGCGTTCAGGAAGCGGGGCATGGGTGGTCTCCTGGTCTCAATAAATTTTGCGCGTGGCGAAGCCTTCGCCCAGGACATTGAAGGTGGAGCCGATGATGGTGAAGGCCGCCGGGTCGAAGTCGTAGACCAGCTCCTCCAGCCGTTTGAGCTGGTGGTTGTGCACCACGGTCAGGATCACCCTGCGGGGCTGGCCGGTGTACGCGCCCACGGCGTCGATGAAGGTCACGCCCCGGCCGAGGGAGGCGATGATCTCCTGGGCCAGTTCCTCGGGCTTGTCCGAGATGACCAGGGCCATCTTGCGCTCGTTGAACATGGACAGGAAATGCTCGATGACCGCGGACATGACCGCGATAAGGGCCAGGGAATAGAGCACGCTCTCCAGGTTCAGCCAGATGAGGCCCCCGGCAAAGACCAGGAGATTGAACAAAAATTCGAACTGGCCCATGCGCAGGTTGTATTTCTGGAAGAAGATGACCATGAGGATGTCCACCCCGCCCGTGGACCCGAGCGAGCGCAGGGCCAGGCCCACTCCGGAGCCCAGGAGCACCCCCCCGGCCAGCACGGCCAGCCACTTGTCCGCAATGGGCATCTGAAAGGTGATGAGCTCCATGAGCAGGGTCACGGCCAGGGTCCCGTACACGCTGTAGAAAAAGAAGCGGCGGCTGACAAAGACCCAGCCCATGAGAAAGACCGGGATGTTCAGGACCAAAAACCACACGCCCGGGGAAAGCCCGCCGAACACGTAGTAGGCCAGGACGCCCAGGCCCGAGATGCCTCCGGCCAGAAATCCGTGGGGGATGATCACGGACTTGATGGCCACGGCCACCAGGGCAGCGCCGGCCGTGATCAGGCCCACATTCCAGGGCACGGAATAGCTGAATTTGCGGAACCACTGCTGAAAAGGGGACACAGCCATAAGCAATCCGTGGATCAAGGGGTGAAGAAACGATCCGGCCGCACGGGGCAGGATCAACGGGAAGAGAGGATAGCCCCATGCCGGGCGCGGTGCAAGTGCATGACCCGGCCTTGGCAGGGGCCACCCGTGTTGTGCTCCGCACTGGGCGGCAGCCTGCACGGGCGCGCAAGAATAAGAAATTATTATTCTTATTCTTCAGTCTTGGGGCATCGTTTGTTGCGAACGACCCTAGGCGCGGTGCTGGCTCAAGGTGATATGAAAGGCCAGGGCGTAGAACTGGTGGAAATAGTCCACGTATTCCACGGGAATGGGCTCGGGAACCGCGATGCGGGCCGGGGCGAAGTTGATGATTCCCTTGATGCCCGACTCCACCAGATAGTCGGCGGCCCGCTGGGCGCGCTCGGGCGGGGTGGTGATGATGCCGATCTCCAGGCCCAAGTCCCGGACCTTGGTTTTCAGCCGCTTGGAGCAGATGACTTCCAGGCCGGACTCGACCTTGCCGATCTTGTCCTGGTCGCAGTCAAAGGCCCCCCGGATGATGAACCCCCGGCGGGCGAACTCGTTGTGGCGCAAAAGCGCCCGGCCCAGGTTGCCCACGCCCACCAGGGCGCAGTACCAGTGCCGGTCGATGCCCAGGGACTGCTTGATGGCCGTGATGAGTTCCTGGATGTAGTAGCCCACCCCGCGCACTCCGAACTCGCCGAAGTAGGCCAAGTCCTTTCTGATTTGCGACGGATTCACCTTGCAGGCCTGGGCCAGCTTGTCCGAGGAGATGATGTTCACCCCGTCCCGGCCGAGGTTGCCCAGAATCTGGAGATAGACCGCCAGCCGTTCGATGGTGGCCTTGGGGATGTGTTCGCTCTTCACGTCTCGCGTCCTGGTTGGAAGGGGTGTTTTGGACCTGCTGCAGGGCGGCTGATTTGTGAAAAAAGTAACAAAATCAAAGTGGAAAAAAGGGAGGCCCCGGGGGCCTCCCTCTTGCGATCACGTAAGGCTTCGGACTAGGCGCCCAGGGGCTTCACGAACAGGAGGATCAGGTTCACGACCAGGGCGTAAATGGCCAGGGACTCGATGAAGGCCAGGCCCAGGATCAGGGTCACGGTGAGCTTGCCACCGGCTTCGGGGTTGCGGGCGGTGCCTTCACAGGCGGCCTTCAGGCCCATGCCCTGGCCGAGGCCGCACAGGCCGGCGGCGAAAGCCATGCCACAAGCAGTGGCCCAAGCGGAGACCGGGCCCACGGCGCCGCCGTCAGCGGCGAAAGCGACAGAGGCGAACAGGACCATGGCCACGGTGCTCAGAACGGTCTTCATGGATTTGCGCATAATAAAAACTCCTTACAGTGTATAGTGTTGTGGTCGAAAGACCATTTCCCCCAGGATTAATGGGCGTGTTCCAGGGAACCCTTCAAGTAGATCATGGTCAGCATGAAGAAGATGAAGGCCTGGATCACCTTGGCCAGGATGAACAGGAAGTACATGGGCAGGGTGCCCACCACCGGCGCCAGGGTGAACAGCAGGATGAGCACGATTTCCTCACCCCGGATGTTGCCGAAGAGTCGAAGGGTGAGCGAGAGCGGCCGGGCCAGGTGGGACACGGTCTCCAGGACGAGCATGAGCGGGGAGAGCGCCTTCACCGGACCCATGAAGTGGTGGATGTAGCCCGCGCCGTGGGTCTTCAAGCCGATATAGTTGTAGTAGAGGAACACGCACACGGCCATGGCCGCGTTGGTGTTCACGTTGGCCGTGGGCGCGTCGCAGCCGGGAACGAGCCCGGTCAGGTTCATGCCCAGAATGAAGATGAAGATCACGGCCATGATCGGGAAAACCGTCCGGCCTTTCTCGCCGATGTTGGCGACGACGAAGTCCTCGAGCCCCCCGATGACCACTTCGAAGAAGTTCTGGAGCCCGGCCGGAACCATGGCCAGCTTGCCCCGCACAGCCAGGGACAGGGTGAACAAAATGGCCATGACGGCCCAGGTGTACCAGACATGAATGGGCACGTTCAGCCCCAAAGCGTGGTTGAGTTCGTTGAAATAAATCAACGGATGAGGCAATCCACCAGCAGCCATACCCTTACGCCTCCTTCACTTTTTGCCCGATGCGAGACATGAGACCCCAGGACAGGGCGTTGACCAGCACTGTGGCCATCCCCACAAGCAGGGCCGAGACCGATACCTTGACCCAGACGATGAGCACGAACAGGCAGGCGCCGGTCACAATCAATCGTCCATAGAACTGCACCAAGAGGGGAAGGACAGCGCCCTTCTCCATCTTGACAAGTTCCGGGGCGACGCGGGCCAGCGCCCAGAAATTGAGCGTCACCAGGGCCGCTCCGGCGGCAAAGCCCGCGCTCCACAGGGAGAATCCGGTGAGAAGGGCCAGGGCCAGGCTGGCCAGAACCGACAGGTACACCTGGTTCCGCACCAGTTCGCGTACTTCCCGCCTCTGGAACCCATGCCGGAACAGGAAGGTCTCCACGCTCCGGTTTATGCCCTCAAACGCCTTTATCATCGTCTTCGTCCTTCTGCTTGCGCAGGATGCGCTGGGAGTCTTCGATAACCATCTTGAACCCAGCCACGATGCCGACCAGCAAGAAACTCAGCAAAAGCCAGGGTTCGGTCCCCAGCCAGCGATCCAGGAAATACCCCATGGTCAATCCGACCAGGGTCCCGGACACCATGTGCATTCCCATGGTGCTGGCCGTGCCGATCATGTCCCACGCGGCTTTTTCCTTGAAGATCTTGAAGGCCATGGCTCAAATCCTCCAGGACTTTCCCCGTGCCCGAGGGGCTTTGCGCCATCCTTCACAAGTCGCGGCAACTACCACAAGGGCCAGTCCCCGTCAACGGGAAAAAGCCGAAGCATGGAGATTTCCCCGGGATTTCCCGTCCGGGAATTTCCCGGCCCAGGCCAGGGCGCGGACCGCCGGAATGAAAGGGGCCGCTTCCTAGTGACATTTTGGCGCAAACTCCGTACTCTCGGACCTGGGGACATGCCCCAATTTTTTTTTCGGAGTGCCCTGTCCATGCCCAAAATCAAGACCCTGCCCGCTCACAAGCTCCGGGGGGTGTTCGACCCCGCGAAGATACCCTTTCCGGACTCCAGGTCAATCCCCCGGAACTCCGGCCCCCTGCCCTTCCAGCCCCGGGCCTTGCAGGCCCTGCGCCTGGCCCTGACCATAAAAGGCGGGGAGTACAACGTCTTTGTGGCTGGGGAGGCCAACCTGGGCCGGACCTATTTCGTCAAGAATTTCCTGGAACCCATCGTGGCCAAGCTGCCCCAGCCCCCGGACTGGGTCTTTCTGCACAATTTCGAGGACCCGGATCGGCCCACGGCCCTGTCCCTTCCGGCCGGGCAGGGGCGGGAGCTGAAAACGCTTCTGGCCAAGTCCGTGTCCGAGATCAAGAAGCAGATTCCGGCCCGCCTGGCCCAGGAAGCGCACATAAAAAAGCACGAGAACCTGATCCGGCGCTACCAGAGCGAGCGGGACAAGCTCTTGAATCGCATGGAGGACATGGCCGGGCGCAAGGGCTTCAACCTGGAGATGGACGAGCAGGGCGCGCTCATCCTGACCCCGGTGCTCGAGGGCAAGACCATCAGCCAGGATGATTTCGACCGCCTGGCCCCGGCCGTGCGCAAGAAGCTCAAACTCCAGGGCGACAACCTGCTCTCGCGCATGACCACCCTTTTGCGGCGCATGAACCGCAAGGAGGACTGGTTCAAGAAGGACGAGCTGTCCCTGCACCGGGACACGGCCGAATCCGTGCTTTCGGGCCATTTGAACCCCCTGGCGGCCAAATTTCGTCCGGTGAAGCGGCTCATGGCCTATTTCAAGGCCCTGCGCCAGGACATCCTGGAGCATATCGAACTGTTCATGCCCAAGGAGTCCCAGCCCCAGTCCGCGCCCACCCAGTCCGGCCCGCCGCCCGATCCCCATGCGGCCGACGAGGTCTTCTGGCGTTACGAGGTGAACCTGTTCGTGGACAACTCCAAGACCACGGGCGCGCCCGTGGTGCAGGAGGACCATCCCACCCATTTCAATCTCTTGGGCTGCATCGAGCGCGAGACCGAGATGGGAGCCCTGTACACGGATTTCCGGCTGATCAAGGCCGGGGCCTTGCACAAGGCCAACCAGGGATTTCTCATCCTCAATCTGGAGGACGTGCTGGGCAACCCCCAGTCCTGGGAAGGGCTGCTGCGCGCCCTGCGTACGGGAAAGAGCCGCATCGAGGACCCGGGCGATCCGGACCAGGTCCGGGCCAAGACCATCGAGCCGGACGCCGTGCCCCTCTCCGCCCGGGTCATCCTGGTGGGCACGGACGAGATGTACGAGACCCTGCTCTACGGGGATGAGCGTTTCTCCAAATTCTTCAAGCTCAAGGCCCATCTCCAGTCCACGGCCGAGCGCACCCCGGTGAACGTCAAGCGCTACCTCCAGGCCCTGGCCCAGATCATCGGGGAGGCCGAGCTTCTGCCCTTTGACCGGGAGGCCCTGGCCGGGCTGCTGGAACTTGGTTGCCGCCTGGCCGAGGACCAGAGCAAGCTCTCCCTGCATTTCCCCCTGCTGCGCGAGCGCATGATCGAGGCCACGGCCCTGGCCCGCATGGCCGGGCAGAAGATGGTGGACAAGGACCTGTTGCGCCATGCGGTGCAGAGCCGGGAATTCCGCTCCAACCTCTTCGAGGCCGAGTTCATGACCGACTACGACCGGGAGGTCATCAAGGTGGCCACCGGCGGCCAGGCCGTGGGCCGGGCCAACGGGCTGTCCGTGACCCTGTTCGGGGACTACGAATTCGGTCTGCCGCATCAGATCTCCTGCACCGTGGGCGTGGGGCATGGCGGCATCCTGGACCTGGAGCGCGAGGCCCAGCTCGGCGGTCCCATCCACACCAAGGGCATGATGATCATCAAGGGCTATCTGGTCAGCCGCTTTGCCCAGAACAAGCCCATCGTGCTCACCGGCAACCTCTGCTTCGAGCAGAGCTACGCGGGCATCGAGGGCGATTCGGCCTCGGGCGCGGAACTGGCCGCCCTGCTCTCGGCCCTGGGCCAGGTGCCCATCGACCTGTCCTACGCCTTTACCGGGGCCGTGAGCCAGTCCGGGACCATCATGGCCGTGGGCGGAGTGAGCCGCAAGATCGAGGGATTTTTCGAGGTCTGCCGCCGCCGGGGCCTGACCGGCCGCCAGGGGGTCATCATCCCGGCGGACAACGTGGCCAACCTGATGCTCAAGCCCGAGGTGCTGGAGGCCGTGACGCTCGGGACCTTCAGCGTCTCCCCGGTGAAAAGTATCGAGGAGGCCATGGAGATTTTGACCGGCCTGCCCGCAGGCCGCAAGGGCAAGAACAACCGCTTTCCCAAGAACTCCCTGTTCCGGCTGGTGGACGAACGCCTGGCCGAGCTGGCCGTCCTGGCCCTGCGCATGGAGACCAAGGGACGCAAGAGATAGGAGAGAGCCATGTCCAGCGCCTGGTTGAGGGACAAACAGCCGGAGTTCATCCGGGACGTGTTCAGGGGCTTCTGCCTGGCGGCAGAGTGCCTGGAGAGTCAGGCCCGGCTTTTCGACCTGGAGACCCGGGTGGAGTTCAAGGTCCTGGACGAGCTTCTGGGCCAGCCCACCAACAAGGGGCTCTTGTGGCGGCTCAAGGACTCGGCCCACCACGTGTTCCGCAACAAGCCCGAGAGCACGGCCGTGGGGCGTTTCCTGGATTGGGGCATGGGCTACATCTTCCACGAGACCATGAAGCTCAAGGAGGACTCCTACCAGCTCCTGAACTACGCGCCCATGTTCGAGAATCTCCTGCGCGCTCCGTTGCCCGAACTGGAGACCCGGGTGGGCGACGAGCTGTTCAAGGTCCTGTCCCAGACCAAGGAGAGCATGCGCCGGGAGATCGACCGCATCCGCTTCATCATGGCCCAGTGCCGCAAGCTCCTGCCCGTATATCTGGCCGGGCATCCGGCCAACCCCCTGGTGGCCCGCTTCATCTTCACGGACAACGAGCTGGTCCGGCGGGTGTTCGGCGAGGAGTACGAGCACCTGACCGCCTCCATCTACAAGGGCAAGCCCGAGAACATGTACGTGCTGGCGGCCCAGAGCCTGCGCCAGGGCGGCTGGATGGACGAGGCCGCAAGGTCCGTGGCCGAGGCCCAGAAGATCAACGCCAAGAGCGAGCGAGTGCTTCAGGAAAAAGGGATTCTGGACAACTGGCGGCGGATGCTCAAATAGAGATCAGGGAGGACTCATGGCCCAGGAATTCCGCTTCACCCTGACCGACGAGGAAAAGGCCTTTCTCAAGGACCTGGTGCGCCGGGCCATAGTGAGCCGCCTCGCGCCCGGGACCGTGGACCTGCCCGCCAAGCCTCCGACCCAGCGGCTTACGGAGCATCTGGGGGCCTTTGTGACCTTGAAGGTCCGGGGCCGTTTGCGCGGGTGCATCGGCTTCATCCACGGCGGCCGCCCGGTATGGCGGACCATCCAGGAGATGGCCCAGGCCGCGGCCTTCGAAGACCCCCGCTTCCCCCCCCTGACCCAGGCCGAGTTCGACCAGGCCGAGATCGAGATCTCCATCTTAAGCCCGGTCACGGCCTGCCCGGACCCGGAACTGGTGGAGGTGGGCCGCCACGGGCTGATCATGCGCCAGCACGGCCGCTCGGGCCTGCTCCTGCCCCAGGTGCCCATCGAATGGAACTGGGACCGCCAGGCCTTTCTGGAGCACACCTGCCGCAAGGCGGGCCTTGGCCCGCACTGCTGGAAGGAGCCGGACACGGAGATATTGTGGTTCGAGGCCGAGGTGTTCTAGGGGGGAGTTCCTGGGATATCAGGAACCAAGAAAGAGGAATAAAAAGAGTTCATTCTCTCCGTTGCGCGCCAATCTGGGACTGTCTGTCCCGGAACGTGACCCGTCCGGTCGGTCTTCCCGGAATCGTGGACCGATCAACGCGGGCTTGAATCCCCTTGGGGCTCTGACCCAGGGGATTTTTTTGTGGCTTGCCGCATCTTCTCAAACTCCCGCTTCAACCGCGCCAGCACCCGGTCATACCCCCCGGCCGCATGGGGCTTCACGCACGGGGTGCAGTCCTTGATCCCCCGGCTCATGTCCGGGGTCCCGCCGCAATCCTTCAGGAAATACAGCGGACAATAGCAGAACAGGCAGTTGAATTCCTCGGGAGCCACCCCCTGGTGGCAGGGGAAGTAGCGGCAGGCCGTGTTGCGGAAGAACCGGTGGCTGTGGGGCTCCACGGCTGCGGCGGGGTCCGGCAAAATTGGTGGCTGGCCTGGTTTTTGCTTCATGATTCGCTATCGGTTCTGGTTTGGTTTTTGGCCCTGAATGGGAGGGGCCTCGTTTCACGGAGGTGGATACCATGCACCTGGAGCTTCTGGAAGAGCTGCTGGCCAGCAAGGCCGCCCGGTACGAGCGCCGGGGCGCGAACTATTCCGAGGCCCTGCGCCGGGCCGGAGAGGAGATGCTGGCCGCGGCCAAGGATCGTCTGCGCGGCGCGGAACTCTTCTGCTACCGGGTCTGCCTCAAGGGCGCGGGGCGATCCTTAGGCGGCCAGCGCCTGGGTGAGGTCCTGGGCGGCCTGGCCCGCTGCCGGTCCTTGCTGCGCCAGGTGGCTGACCGGCCGGAATCCGAAGCGCCCGTGGCCCTGGCCCGGGAACATTCCGGGATGGACCTCATTCATTCGGCCCGCTCGGCCCGCAAGCGCCGGGTGCGGGGCCAGCGGCCCAGTCCCAAGGCCGGTCTCAAAGGCTGATCCGCAGCCCTATTCCCCGGGCAGCCAGGTCAGCCAGAGGCTGCGTTCGCGCGGGCCGTCGAATTCGCAAAAATAGATTTTCTGCCAGGTCCCCAGGGCCAGGCGGCCTGCTTCCACCGGGACCAGGACGCTCGGCCCCACCAGACTGCACTTGATATGCGCGTCGCTGTTGCCCTCGGCGTGACGATAGTCCCCGGTGCGGGGGATGAGCCCGCGCAGATTCACCAGCATGTCGCGCACCACGTCCGGGTCCGCGCCCTCGTTGATGGTCACCGCCCCGGTGGTGTGCGGGCAGAACACCAGCATTGCTCCGTTCTTCCAGGCCCTGGCCCGGATGATCCCCTGAATCTCGGCCGTGACGTCGGCCATTTCCTCATGGGCCGTGGTGCGTACGCGCAAGGTTTCCATGCTAGTCCTCCCGATATCCGTGCTTGAAATCAGGATCGTAGAGCTTGGACCGGGCGGCCTCTTTGTTCTTCTCCCCGGGCAGGACCAGGAACACGGTCTGGCGGGTGAAGCCGTGCTCCCGGGCGCAGGCGGCCACCTGGGCCACCGTGGTGCGGGCCAGGGTCTGGTGCGGCCAGCCCACGGCCTGGGCGGCCAGGACCGGGGTGTCCGGCGGCAGTCCGGCGGCCAGGAGTTCGGTCTGCAAGGCGTCCACGTCCCCGGCCGAGAGGTACACGGCCAGCGAGGTCCCGTGCCGGGCCAGCTCGCGCAGGCGTTCGGCCTCGGGCACCGGGGTGCGGCCGGGGAGCCGCGTGAGGATCAAGGTCTGGGTGGTTTCCGGCACGGTGAAGGAGAGCCCGGCTGCGGCCGCCGCGGCGAATGCGGCCGTGACCCCGGGCACCACCTCGTAGTCGATGTTGTCCCGGTCCAGCAGGGCCATCTGCTCGCGCATGGCCCCGTAGAGCGAGGGGTCGCCGGTATGCACCCGGGCCACCGCGCCGCCTGCCGCCACGGTCTCCAGGATCAGGGCGTGGGTGGCCTCCAGGGTCAGGGGGGCCGAGTCCACCACCTTGGCCCCGGCCTTGGCCGATTCCACCAGGGCCAGGGGCACCAGGGACCCGGCATAGAGCACCAGATCGGCCTGGCTGATGAGGCGCGCGCCCTTGACCGTGATGAGGTCGGGGTCGCCGGGGCCTGCGCCGATGAAGGAAACCGTGGGCATGGATGCTCCGATGGGCCGAAGGGGCTAAAAGTAGTGGCGGGATGGAATTTAGCCCTGGGGCCTGGGTTTTCGCAACCGCTTTTCAGCGGCCCTTTTCCACCAGGGCGGTGAAAAAGAACTCCCGCAAGGGCGAATCCAGGGGCGTGGACCACTGGCCGGCCAGATGCGCGCCCGGGACCTGGGCTAGCAGGGCCTGGACCTGGTCCTGATTCTCGGCCGGGTTCAGGGTGCAGGTGAGGTACAGGAGCCGCCCGCCCGGGGCCAGGGCGGCAAAGGTCTCGTGCAGGACGTGGGCCTGGAGCCGGGCCAGGGTGTCGGCGTCCTCCGGGGTGCGTTTCCATTTGCTGTCCGGCCGCCGGGAGAGCACCCCCAGGCCGGTGCAGGGCGCGTCCACCACGATGAGGCCGGGCGCCTTTGCCTGGGAGGCGGCCAGGTGGGCGGCCAGGGGCGCGGGCATGTCGGCCCGGGCGCGGAAGACCAGGAGGTTTTCGGCCTGGCCCAGGTCCTGCCGCAAGACCTTGAGCCGCCCGGCGTGCACGTCGCTGGCCAGGACCGGCCCTTTGGCCAGGGCCAGGATGTGCCGGGTCTTGTTTCCCCGGCCCGCGCAGCAGTCCCAGACCGGGCCAGGACCGGCGAAAATCTCTGGCCCGAAGGACAAGAGGGCCTCCTGGGCGGCCAGGCTCTGGCGCAGGACGCGGCCCTGGGCGACATCGGTCCCGCTCAGGCCCAGGTCGTCCAGACTCGTTCCGGCCGCAAAGGCCAGGCCCCGGCCCTGGCGGACCAGGCAGTCCGGCCGGGCGGCCAGGCGCTCCAGGAGGGCGTCGGCCTCGGCTCCGGTCGAAGGCACCCACAAACCCAGGGGAGGGGCCTGAATCTGGGCCTTGAGGCAGGCTTCGGCCCCTTCCTCGCCCAGGGTGCTCACCCAGAGGTCCACGATCCATTCCGGACAGGAGTAGTAGCGGCTGAAATATTTCGCGGTGGGGCATTGGTCCTTGCGGTACAGGCCCGGGTCCAGGGCGGCCGGGCCGAGGTCAGCCACCTTGTGCAGCACCGCGTTGACCAGGCCCCCCAGGCGCGGCCCGGCCAGGGACTTGGCCAGGTCCACGGCCCAGTGCACCGAGGCCCGAGCCGGGACAAAGTCCAGGTGCATAATCTCGTGGGCCGCCAGGGCCATGGCCCGGCGGATGGCCGGATGGAGCCGGGCCGCGTCTTTCAGGAAAAGCGAGAGCACGAACTCCACCCGGCCTTTGAGGCGCAGGAATCCGTAGGAGAGTTCCGTGGCCAGGGCCGCGTCGCGGGGGTCTGGCGGGGCCTGGTCCTGGCGCTGGGCCTTGGCCTGGGATTGATTCAGGGTCTGATCCAGGGCGGCCTGGAGGTCCATGCCCTTGTCCAGGGTCAGGGCCAGGACGCGCAGGGCCAGTCGTCGGGCTGGAGGGGTGGCCGCAGCCTTGTTCCCGGGCGGTCGCGAATCCGTGGAGGCCTTTTTGTGGCCTTTTGTGGTCTTGTCTTCAGTCATGGCACGTGGCGTGGAAAAGAACCCCAACAAGACGTAAGAATAAGAAAAAATTATTCTTATTCTTCATTCTTGCTCCATGAGCTCGGTATGGGTCTGGCGTTCGCGACAGCTAGGCCTCGGACCGGGCCTGGGCCGGTTCGGCCGCAGGGGCCGGATCAGGCGTGATGTCCAGGGGCTTGAGCCGGGGCTTCTTGGGCTTGCGGGCGGCCTGGACCTTGCGTTCCTGTATCTGGGCCTGGAAGGAGGGGTCGATGAAGCGTTCCAGGGCCGCCTCCACGCTCTCCCGGGATACGGTGGTGTCCAGGCAGGGGCCGTGGGGCCGCTCGTTGAGCACGCCGAAGACCGGCAGGGGGTAGGTGTCCTGGATGCCCTCGGCCAGGTCCCGCTCGCAGGCCACGGCCACGATGAGCTTGGGCCGCTTCTGGACCACGATGCGCCGGGCGATGGTGCCGCCCGTGGCGATGGCCAGGTGCACCCCGTAGATTTCGGTGATCTCCAGGAGGCCCTTGATGGGGCACATCCCGCAGCGCTTGCAGTTGTTGATGTCGTAGGTCAGGCGCATGTCGCAGCGGCTCATCTGGAGGCAGTGGGGCATGAGCAGGAGGATCTTCTCCGGCGGATAGGTCTTGGCTTCCGAGAGGACGAGTTCGTTGTTCACATTGATGAACGAGGCCCGGATGTCCTTCTTGGAGATGCCCAGGGCCCGGCCCAGCAGGGTCATGAGTGGCAGGAAGAGCTTGATGGTCAGGCCCCGGATGCGGCCGGAGTAGAGCACCGAGCGGCCCAGCAGGATGTTCAGGATGAGCCCGCCGAAGGACCAGCCCACGGCCAGGATGAGCACCCCCACAAAAGCCCCGAACAGGGCCGGGGCCCAGGGGTGGATGTTGGTCAGCCCGTAGTAGGGGATGACCCACAGAAGGACCAGGCAGGCCACCAGGAACAGGGCCGTGGCGCAGGTCAGCCCGATGAACAGGCGCTTGCGGGCCACCCGGCCGCTGGCGTCCTCGTCAATGTGGTCGAGGTTGGGTTCTTTATCGTTCTCGGACATGGACTCTCCGAATCAGGACGCCGCCGGGGTCTCGGGCAGGCGCAAATAGCCGTTGGCGAATTCCTGGGCGGTCATGGTCTTTTTGCCCTCTGGCTTTACAGCGCGCACCAGATAGGCCAGGTCCGCGCAGGCGATGGCCAGGGCCTGGCCTTGAAGGCCCAGCACGGTTCCGGGCCGGGTCTCCGGCGGCAGGACCCCGCCGATGCTCCCGGGCGACAGGATCAGGCGCAGTTTCCTGGACGCGTGGGTCCAGTCAAAGGCCGCGCCCGGCCAGGGATGCATGGCCCGGATGTGACTATGCACCAATTGTGCGGGTTTGGCAAAATCGATCAACCCTTCGTTTTTGCTGAGCTTGGGGGCGTAGGTGACCTGGGCCCCGTCCTGGGGGAAGAGGCCCAGGCGGCCCTGGCTCAGGCGGACCAGGGCGTCCACCATCATGTGCGCGCCAAGCTCGGCCAGATCGTCGTGCAGGCTCCCGGCGTCCTGGTCCGCTCCGATGACCATGGCCCGCTGGAGCACCACCGGCCCGGTGTCCAGGCCCGCCTCCATGCACATGATGGACACGCCCGTGGTGCGCTCGTTGTTCTGGATGGCCCGCTGGATGGGGGCCGCGCCCCGGTATTTGGGCAGGAGCGAGGCGTGCACGTTGTAGGGGCCGAGCCGGGGCACGTCCAGCACGGACTGGGGCAGGATGAGCCCGTAGGCGGCCACCACCAGCACGTCGGGGGCCAGCTCCGCCAGGCGGGCCACCTCGGCCGGGTCCTTGAAATTCAGGGGCTGGAGCACGGGCAGATGCTGCGCCAAGGCCAGGGCCTTGACCGGCGAGGGCTTGGTGGCCAGGCCGCGTCCGCTGGGCCGGTCGGGCTGGGTGTACACGGCCGTGACCTTGCTTCCCTCCCAGGCCAGAAGGCCTTTGAGGATGGTGGCCGCGAAGTCCGGGGTGCCCATGAACACGATGTTCAGGGGTGGTGCGCCTATATCTGCCATTTCTTTATTTTTTTTTCGTACATGGTGCGCTTCAAGCGGCTCATATGGTCCACGATGGTCTTGCCGTCCAGATGGTCGATCTCGTGCTGGAAGACCCGGGACAGATACCCGTCGCATTCGTACCGCACCGGGGCCAGGGTCTGGTCCAGGCCGCGCACGGTGATCTTGTCGCTGCGGATGATCTTGCAACTGGTCTCGGCCACGCTCAAACAGCGTTCCTCGTCCTCCACAAACCCTTCCCGGGCCACGATCTCCGGGTTGAAGACCACCATGAGGTTGGTGCGCTCCTTGGGGCCGGTGGGGTCCAGGCAGATGAGCCGCACGGAATGGCCCACCTGGGGCGCGGCCAGGCCCACGCCCTCCTTCTCGTACATGGTCTCCACCATGTCCCCGATGAGGGCTCTGAGCTCCGGGGTCAGCTTGTCCACGGGCTTGGCCTTCTGGGCCAGGATCGGGTCAGGATAATGCAGAATATTCAGGACCATGGGTCAATCTCGTTCTTCAGGCCACCTTCCGGGGCCTTGCTGTGGTCAATGCCAGGGGGCCTCTAGTCCTTCTTTTCCCGCAGCCGTATCCCCAACTCGCGCAACTGGCGGTTGGACACCTCGCCCGGGGCCTCGGTCATGAGGCAGGTGGCCTTCTGGGTCTTGGGGAAGGCGATCACGTCGCGGATGGATTTGGCCCCGCACAGGATCATGATAAGGCGGTCGAATCCAAAGGCAATGCCCCCGTGGGGCGGGGCTCCGAATTCCAGGGCCTCCAGGAGGAAGCCGAATTTCTCGGTCGCCTCGGCCTGGTCGATGCCTAAGGCCGTGAACATGGCCTGCTGCATGCTCATGGTATGGTTGCGGATGGAGCCGCCGCCGATCTCGCTGCCGTTCAAGACCAGGTCATAGGCCCGGGCCAGGGCCGCGCCCGGGTCCGTGGCCACCAGGTCGAGCTGGCCGGGCTGGGGCGAGGTGAAGGGATGGTGGCGGGCCACCCAGCGCTTGTCCTCGGGGTCGTATTCGAGCAGCGGGAAATCCGTGACCCACAAGGGGGCGAAGGTCCCGTCCTTGATGAGCCCGAAACGCTCGGCGAGTTGGAGCCGCAGTTGGCCGAGTGCGGTGTTCACCACGTCAGGGCTGGCGGCCTGGAAGAACACGATGTCCCCGACCTCGAGTCCGCAGATTGTGGTCAGTCCGTCGCGCTCGGCCTGGGACAGGAATTTGGCGATGGGCGACTGCCACTCGCCGTCCTCCTTGATCTTGATCCAGGCCAGGCCCGTGGCCCCGTAAATCTTCACGAATTCGGTGAGGTCGTCGATCTCCTTGCGGGAGAGCTCGCCTCCGGCCGGAACGCGCAGGGCCTTGACCAGCTCGGCCTTGGCAAAGAGCTTGAACTCCGAGCCGCGCACCACCTCGGTGACGTCTTTCAGTTTCAAGTCGAAGCGCACGTCGGGCTTGTCCAGACCGTAGTCCCTGATGGCCTCGGCAAAGGGCATGCGCGGGAAGGCGGTGGGCAGGTCCACGCCGATGGTCTCGCGGAACAGGGCGCGGACCATGTTCTCGGCCATGTGCATGACCTGCTCCTCGTCCACGAAGCTCATCTCGATGTCGATCTGGGTGAACTCGGGCTGACGGTCGGCGCGCAAATCCTCGTCGCGGAAGCATTTGACGATCTGGTAGTAGCGCTCCAGGCCCGAGACCATGAGCAGCTGCTTGAAGAGCTGGGGGGACTGGGGCAGGGCGTAGAAGGAGCCCTGGTTCAGGCGGCTGGGCACCAGGAAGTCGCGCGCGCCCTCGGGGGTGCTCTTGGTCAGGATGGGGGTCTCGATCTCCAGGAAGCCCAGGCCGTCCAGATAGCGCCGCACGCTCTGGGCGGCCTTGTGCCGCAGGATGAAATTCTTGGCCAGCTTGGGACGGCGCAGGTCCAGGTAGCGGTATTTCAGGCGCAGGACCTCGGCCGGTTCGGAACGGTCCTCGATCTCAAAGGGCGGGGTCTTGGACAGGGCCAGGAATTTCAGCCCGCTGATCTGGACCTCGATCTGGCCCGTGGGCATGCCCGGATTGGCCATGCCTTCGGGCCGGGCCTTGACCGTGCCCCTGACGGCCAGCACGTATTCCGAGCGGATGGCGTGGGCGCGCTCGTGGGCGTCCAGGCCGTAGTCCGCGCCGAACACGATCTGGGTCAAGCCCATGCGGTCGCGCAGATCGATGAAGATGAGGCCCCCGTGGTCGCGGCGGAACTGCACCCAGCCCATGAGGCAGACCTCGCGGTCCACGTCGGCGGCGGTCAGTTCGCCCAGATGATGGGTGCGGGTCCAGCCGCCCAGGTCTTCCACAGTGCGGTATTGGTCGTAGTCCCGTTCCTCGATCAGTGGCTCAGTCATTCTCGGGTTCCTCTCAAAATATGGTAGAATTAGTAAAGATTTTCTATAACTTGTGCCCATGGCACGGTTTTCTGCTCACCGGCCACGGTCATGTTCTTGATGGTCACCTGGGAGGCCGCAATCTCGCTCTCGCCCAGGATCAGGCCGTTGCGCGCCCGGCTCTTGTCCGCCTGGCGCAAGCGGCTCTTCATGCTCCCGGCCTTGTAGGAGACCTCCCCGCTGAAACCGGCCTCGCGCAGGGTCTGGGCCAGGAGCACGGCCGCATCCTCGGCCCGCTCGTCCAGCACGGCCACGAAGAAGTCCGGCCTGGGCCGCTCCATCTGGCCCAAAAGCAGGGCCAGGCGTTCCATGCCGCAGGCAAATCCCACGGCCGGGATGTCCGGCCCGCCCAGGGCCTTGAACAGCCCGTCGTAGCGGCCGCCGCCAGCCACGGAGGCCTGGGCCCCGATGTCCGCGCTGGTGATCTCAAAGGTGGTGCGCTGGTAGTAGTCCAGCCCGCGCACCAGCCGGGGGTTCAGGGTGAAGGGCAGCCCGGCCCGGGTCAGGACGGTCTTCACCGTCTCGAAATGGGGCACGCAGTGGTCGCAGAGATGGTCCAGGATGGACGGCGCGTCCTTGGTCAGGGCCTTGCAGCCCGGGACCTTGCAGTCCAGCACGCGCAGGGGGTTGGTCCCGGCCCGGCGGCGGCAGTCCTCGCACAGTCCGGCCGCGTCGATGCCCGCGAAAAATTCCTTGAGGGCGTGCTTGAACACCGGGCGGCACTCGGGGCAGCCCAGGGAGTTCAACTCCACGGTGAGCTTTTGCAGGCCGATGGCCTTCAAAAAAGCGTCCAGCATGAGGATGACTTCCGCGTCGGCCTGGGGCTCCACCGGCCCGATCAATTCGGCATTGACCTGATGGAACTGGCGCTGGCGGCCCTTTTGCGGCCGCTCATAGCGGAACATGGGACCTAAGCTGTACAGGCGGCTGATAAGGCCGGGCTGCCAGAGCCCGGACTCGATGAAGGCCCGGGCCACCCCGGCCGTGGCCTCGGGGCGCATGGTCAGGGAGCGGTCCTTGCGGTCCAGGAAGGTGTACATCTCCTTCTGGACCACGTCGGTCTCCTCGCCGATGGACCGGCAGAAGAGTTCGGTCTTCTCCAGGATGGGCGTGCGCAACTCCCCGAAACCGTAGCGGGAAAAGACCGTGCGCGCGGTCTGCTCCAGGAAGGTGAATTTGTCGCTCTCCGAGGGGAAGAGGTCCACGAAGCCCTTGATTTTTTGGATGTCAGCCATGCACCAACCAGCGGATGAGGTGGAAAAAAGGCCCCTCATGGGCTCAAACGCCCGTGGTTAGACCATCAGGGGGCCATTGTCAAAACCCGGGGCCCGGCCTGGGCCGCCCTCTGGGCGGGTGCAAAAGCCCGGATCAGGGCCGGTCTGTCCGATTCGCGCTATATCTTGCTGTTTGTGCGATAGACGCACAGCCCCCCAGGACCTATCTCCCAGAAAAAGAACGGCCGCCTTTCATGGAGCGCGGCCGGGGAGGACCCATGATTTCCAGGATTCTGACACGCATGAGCAAGGATTGGTTTCTGGCCGGGATGCTTTCGGCCGTGGCCCTGGCCACCCTGTTTCCCGAGGTGGGCCGCACGGGCGGGACCATCCACGCGGACCAGTTGTCCGACTACGGCATCTTCGCCGTGTTCTTCTTCCACGGCCTGGGCCTGTCCACCGAGCAGATGTGGTCGGGCATGTCCCGCTGGAAGCTGCATTTGGTGGTCCAGCTCCTGACCTTCGGGCTCTTCCCGCTCCTGTGGCTGGGCTTGAACGCCACCCTGGGCGGCCTGATCCCCCAGGGGCTCATGCTCGGGTTCTTCTACCTCTGCGCCCTGCCCTCGACCATCTCCTCGTCCGTGGCCATGACCGCCATCGCCAAGGGCAACGTGCCCGGGGCCATCTTCAACGCCACGCTCTCCAGCCTTTTGGGCGTGTTCCTGACCCCCTTCTTCATCAGCCTGGTGACCTCCGGAACCGGCGAGGCCCTGTCCCTGGGCAACGCCATCTTCAAGATCGCCTGCCTGCTGCTCCTGCCCTTTGTCATCGGCCAGGCCGTGCGCCCCCTGCTCGGCAAGTGGTTCGCCCGGTACAAGCGCTACATCAACTCCTTTGACAAGTGCGTGATCCTCATGCTGGTCTACGCCTCGTTCTGCGACTCCGTGCGCTCGGGCCTGTGGACCAATTACGGGCTCGGACTGTTGGCCCTCACCGTGGCCGTGACCAGCGTCATCCTGGTCTCGGTGCTGTTCTTGTCCAGCCGGGCGGCCAAGGCCCTGGGATTTGACCGGGAGGACCGCATCACCACGGTCATGTGCGGGTCCAAGAAGACCCTGGCCTCGGGCGTGCCCATGGCCAAGCTCCTGTTCGGCGCGCACCCGGCCCTGGGCATGATCGTGCTGCCCATCATGTTCTACCACCAGTTGCAGCTGTTTGCCTGCTCCATCGTGGCCGAACGCTACGCCCGGGGACTGGCCAAGGTCTCGTAGATCTTGCGGTGCTCCCGGGCCAGGCGGCGGACCGTGAAGCGGGTCCGGCCGTAGGCCAGGGACTCCCGGGACATGCCCCGGCGCAAGGAATCATTATGCAGGAGCCAGGCCACGGCCTGGGACAGGCCCGAATGATCCCCGGGCGGGACCAGAAGACCGGTCTTGCCCGGGACCACCTGCTCGGGCAGGCCGCCTACGGCGAAGGACACCACCGGCAGCCCGGCGCTCATGGCCTCCAAGACCACCAGGGGGTGGTTGTCCGCATGGGTGGGGTAGGCCAGGACGTCCACGGCCCGCATGAGGTCCAGGAGCTTCTCCTGGGGCACGTAGGGCCAGAAGACAGTGTCCCCCTCCTTCCGGGCCTCCTGGCCCCCGACCATGAAGGCCACGGCCCGGGGCTCCAGGGCCTTGATGTCCGCAAAATAGGTCTGCCAGAGGTCCCCGGCCTTGTAGGCCGCCTGAAATCCGCCGTGGGCGCAGAAGAGCACGGCCCGGGCCGCCGGGTCCAGGCCCAGGGCGCGGCGCAGCTCGGCCCGGGGCGTCTTGGGCTCGGGTAGGTCCACCCCGGGCCAGGGCACGCCGTTGGGCAGGACCTTGGCGGGCAGATCGGGCAGCACGGGCCGCATGAGCTTGGCCAGCCAGCGCGAGGGCGAGAGGAGCACCGGGGCCAGGGCGGTGAGCAGCTCCGCCTTGGCTGCCCGGGTGCGGCCGCTGTCCGCGAACCCTCGGGGGCAGGGGTCCGGGCACCCGGAGGCAAAGGCCGGACAATCCAAAGGATAGGGGCAGCCGCCGGTGACCAAGCCCGCGTCGTGGGCGGTGATGACCAGGGGCAGGCCCTGGGGATGGGCGGTGAGCAGCCCGGCCAGCAGGGCTTCCCAGTCCTGGGTGCCGTGCACGTGCAGGAGGCCCCCGGCCGGGACCGCGCGGCCCAGGTCTCGTGGGGCCACGGTCGCGGGGCCGGTGCCGCTCTCGCTGATCTCGAAGCTGTGGAAAAAGGTGACGCCTTGGTCCGAACCTGCCGGGTCGGACAGGCCCTGGCGGACCAACTCGGCCACCCGGGCCGCGCCGCCCCGCTGCTCCAGACAGGTGTGGCAGAACACGCGCAGCCCGGTCATACGCGCTCCAGATAATCCTGCTTGAGTCCCCAGAGGATGAGGGCCTCGGCCCGGGCCTGGGCCTCGGGGGCCAGGACCAGGCGATCCGGCTCCTGTTCCCGCCGCCAGTCCGTGAGCCGGGCGGCCAAATCCCCGGCGGCCACGGGCTTGCGGGCCAGATAGAGCAGGTGCTTCAGACCCGCCTCGTCGGCCACGTCCTCCAGCCCGGCGTAGATGGGCGGGAACTCCCGGCCCTGGTACACGGCCCGGCCCGCCGCACTGGCTGCGACAACCAGGCCGGAATCGAGAAGGGCCGTGGGGTAGCCGCCGAAAATTTGACCGTAGGCCAATCCCAGGGGATGCACGGCCGCGCGGGCCTTTGTTTCGTCCACAGGCTGTGCCCAGAGTTCCTCCCACAGGGCCACGTACCGGCCGATGATGTGCGGCCAGAAGAATTCCGCCTCCACCCGCGCCCGCCCGGCCGCGCCCAGGCCGGAGCGCAGGTCGGCGTCGCCAATGAGCCGGGCCAGGGCCTGGGCCAGGGCCGGGACCTCCACCACGGTCTGCTGGGCCAGGAGCAGGTGGTACTGGTTGTCGTAGAGCAGGGGGGCCAGGCGGTCCACCGGCCCGGTGTCCCGGGGACCGATGGTGGGCACGAGCAGCCCGGTCTGTTCCGGGACCACGATGTCCTTGTACCCGTCGTAGTCCGAGGCCAGCACGGGCAGCCCGGCGGCCCCGGCCTCCAGCAGGGTCAGGCCGAAGGTCTCCTGGGGGTTGTCGGCAATGGACACGAAGAGGTCGGCGGCCGCGAAAAGCTCGCGCTTCACCTGGTCCGAGGGCCGCCGAATCAGCTCCAGGTCCAGGCCGATGTTGGCCGCAAGCTTGGCCAGGGTCTCGGGCAGGTCGTCCTCGTCCTCGGTCCACCCGGCCAGGATCAGGCGCAGGCCCGTACGCGGCAGGCCCTGGACAAAGAGCCGCTGCAGGGCGCGGAACAGGGGCAGGACATCCATCTTGGAATGGTGCTGGATGCGGCCGAAAACGAGCAGGGCCACCTGGTCCGGGCCAAGGCCCCGGGCCTGCCTGGCCTGGGCCTTGTCGTCAGGGGACAGGGCCGGGAACTCGGCCGGGGTCAGGCCCAGGGGGATGCGGGCCACGCTCGGGCCGGGGAAATTCGCTTCGGATAGGCCGTAGCCCTGGCGCAGGGCGGCGAAAAAGCGGCGGACCACCTCGGCCCCTGGGCGAGAGCTGGCCACCACGGCGTCCCGGGCCGTGGCCCCGGGCCAGAGATGCTTGAGAAAGGCCTGGCCGTAGTCCGCGTAGTTCAGGGAATGGGTCAGGCTGGTGATGGGGAAGAGCTCCCGGCTGGCCGCGTTGCGCACCTGGGCCAGAAAGGCGGGCAGGCGGATGCAGTCGGACTGGTGGAAGCAGAAATAGGGGGTCTCGGACACGGCCCGGGCCAGGGTCAGGCGATGGGGCAGGGCCACCCGGCCCGCGAGAGAGGGGAACTCCCGGTCCAGGAATTCCTTGAGGCTTGCGGCCGCGCGCTGGTCGGCCAGGAAGAAATGATACTGGTCAAAGGGGTCGGCGGCCAGCAGCCCGCGCAGGAACCCCACATTGGCCACCCGGCGGCCCAGGATCGGACCCGGCTCGTAAAAGGGGTCCAGGGTTGCGAAAATCCGGGCTGCCATGCCCAGTGAAAAGCCATACTCACGGACCTTTGTCAAATGCCCCGGGCCTGGCCCCGGCAGAATCAGCCCCCCGGCATCGGGCGAAAGCGGGCATTATCTGCCGCCTGCCCCTGGCCGGACGCGCTAAACCAGCCCTGGTCTTTATCTTGCATGTCCATTCTCGCGCGACCATGTCAATGAATCAGGAGGCGCATCATGAAACGAGGGAAACGGCCCGAATTGCTCTGGGGCCTTGGACTGACCGAGGTCGAGAAGTCCCGCATCGAACACGCCGTGGGACCGGGGTTCTTCCTGCGCAATTTCACCGAGCAGACCCTGCCCGGCACCCGGGACATCCCGGACGAGGACAAGCCCACGGTGGCCTGGATCCCCTGGCGGGTGTGGCGGACCCTGTCCGAGCAGCGCAAAGAGGCCTACCGGGAGCACGAGGACATCCCCCGCATCCTCATCGAGGATGAAAAAGACGGCCAGATCACCCTCGAAGAAGTCCTGGAGCAGGGCTTTCTCACGGCCATCCGCACGCCCCTGACCAAGGTCAAGGTCCAGGACTCCCTGTTCCGGGCCAAGGAAGTGGTCAGTCTGTACAGCGACATCTACCGCATGACCGAGGAAATCTTTCTGGAGCGCGAACTTTTGGCCCGCAAGACGGACCAGCTCCTGTTCCTGAACAAGCTTTTGGCCCGCTCGGCCGAATCCCTGGACGCGGCGGCCATCCTGACCGCAGCCCGGGAGGACCTCCAGGTGCTCCTGCCGGTCTCGGCCATGCAGGCCGTGTTCTGGCGCAAGGAGGAGCAGACCGGGCTCATCGAGGCCGAGGTCTTTGTGCACGCCGGGCTGGAGCCTCCCCTGCAGGAATTGTGGGTGGAGCATCTGCTGGAGCAGGCCGTGAAAACCGCCGGGGCGGCAGTGCAGAGCTTCCGCCTGACCTTTCTGGACCAACTCCCGGCCCCCTCGGCCGAACTGGTCCCCAAACCCGGGAACGTGGCCTCCTTCCCCCTGGTGGCTGCCGGTCAGGCCATCGGCTGCCTGAACATCTTGAGCCCCAAGGCCCTGCGCCTGGCCAAGGATCAGACCCAGACCCTGTCCGCTGCGGTGAACTGCCTGGCCCTGGCCCTGCGCAACGCCCTCCTGTTCACCGAGGTCAAGCACAAGGCCGACCGGGACGCCCTGACCCGCATCTACAACCGTCAGACCTTTGACTCGCGGCTCATGGAAGAGCTGTCCCGGCATCAGCGCTACCGGCACCACCTGACCCTGCTCATGCTGGACCTGGACCATTTCAAGGCTATCAACGACACCTACGGCCATCAGATGGGGGACACGGTCCTCCAGGAAACGGCCCGCATCCTTCAGGCCAGCCTGCGCGGCACGGACTTCGCCGCCCGCTACGGCGGGGAGGAGTTCGTGGTCCTTCTGCCGCACACCAGCGCGGACCAGGCCACCATCCTGGCCGAGCGCATCCGCAGCAAGATCGCGGGCAAGAACTTCAACGCTCGGGGCAAACGCTTCCGGGTCACGGCCAGCATCGGCCTGGCCTCCCTCACCCCCGGGGCACTGGACCGCGAGGCCGACCTGGTGCTCAAGGTGGACCAGGCCCTGTACCAGGCCAAGGCCAATGGCCGGAACATGGTGGTGGTGGCCAAGGAACCGGCCCCGGCCCTGACCCTGGCCCAATAAGAAAAAAGGGGAAGCCCGCTGGCCTCCCCTTTCCAAGAGTATGCATGATGGGCCGCTCCTGTGTGGGGCGGCCTTTTTCTTTGGTCTATTTGGCCCGCTTGCTCAAAAGGATGGGCTTGGTCACCCCGATGGTGGCCAGTTTTTCCTTCATGCCCCGGGTGTCCTCGGGCTTGCCGGCAAAGCGCACCACCACCCGGAACCAGGGCTGGCCGTTGTCCGCTCCGGACTGCACGGCCGTGTCCAGGCCCAGCTTGGCCACCTTCTTGCGCATGTCCTCGGCCAAGTCCGCCTTCTTGAACGAGGCCACCTGGTACTGGTAGTTGTAAATCTGCTGGTCCTGATCGGACTTGTCCTTGGCCAGTTCCTTGGTCAGTTCCTTCTTGTCGGCTTCAGCCTTCTTGGCCGCGTCCTTGGTCCCGGCCTGGGGCTTGTCCACGGCCTTTGCGGCCGGGGCTGGTGCCGGGGCGGGCTCGGGCTTGTTTTTAAGCCGCTCCATGTACTGGAGCTCCTCGGGCTTGAGCACGCTTTCGTTCTTGCCCGCTTGCTGGCCAGGCAGATTGGCCGGAGAGGTGGCGTTGGGCTGGGATTCGGTGGGTGCCACCAGGATCTTGCCCGCGGCCGAGTCCACGGCCGGGGCCTGGACCATGACCACGGGCTTGGGCCGGTAGCTGCGCCCCACCACCACGCCCAGGGCGAAGAAGGAGCTCAAGACCACCACCAGACCAATGCCCCAGGCCGCCAGGCCCGAGATGGTCAGGGTCAGATTGAAGCTTCGGGGAGTCTTGAACGATCCGTTCCTCTTGAGCGTGTTCATGGGTCCTTCCTTGGCCGAATTCCCTGGCCCCTCACATCCGTTCCGGGGCCTGGACCCCCAGGGCGTCCAGGCCGTTCTTCACGGTCTGGGCCACTGCGGACAGCAGCAGCAGACGCGCCTGGCGCAGCCCTGCCTCGGCCGAGATCACGGGATTGACCGTGTAGTAGCGGTGCAGGACCTGGGCCAGTTCGCGCAGGTAAAAGCTTAAGAGATGGGGGCTCAAACTCTTGGCCGCCGCCTCCATGGTGTCCGGATACTGGTCCAGAAGGCCGAGCAGGTCCAGGTCCTCCTGGGTGTCCAGAAGGGCCAGGGTCTCGACGTCCTGGGAAGAGGGCAGGCCATCCGGGGTGACCACGCCAGCTTCCTGGGCCTTGCGCAGCACCGAGCAGATGCGCGCGTGGGCGTACTGGACATAATAGACCGGATTTTCCATAGATTTTTTCTTAACAAGTTCCAAATCAAAGTCAAGGTGGGAGTCGGATTTGCGGGACAGGAAGATGAACCGGGCCGCGTCCGCGCCGGTCTCGGCCACCACGTCGGCCAGGGTCTCGAACTTCCCGGCCCGGGTGGACATGGCCACCTGTTCCCCGGCCTCCAGCAGGTTCACCAGTTGGACCAGGATGACCTTGAAATTCTCCTCCGGGTCCTGGCCCAGGGCCTTGACCGCGCCCTGCATGCGGGAGACGTACCCGTGGTGGTCCGCGCCCCAGATGTCCACCACCAGATCAAAGCCGCGCTGGTACTTGTCGTCGTGATAGGCGATGTCCGAGGCGAAATAGGTCAGATCTCCGTTCTGCTTGCGCAGGACCCGGTCCTTGTCGTCCCCGTAGTTCGTGCTGCGGAACCACAAGGCCCCGTCCTTTTCATAGGCCAGGTCCCGGGCCGCAAGGCTCTGGAAGGTGCGCTCCACCAGGCCCTGGTCCACCAGGGATTTTTCCGAGAACCAGACCTGGTGCTCCACCTTGAAGTCGGCCAGGTCCTTCTTGATCCCGGCCATGATTTTGTCCACCCCGTGGTTCTGGCAGATATCCAGGGCGGCCTGTTCCGGTCCGTCGAACAGGGCGGCGCCCCCTCCGGCCACAATGTCACCGGCCAGGACCTCCCCGGCCAAGTCCTTGATGTACTCGCCCTTGTAGTAGTCCTCGGGCTCGGCCACGTCCCGGCCAAGGGACTGCATGGCCCGGTACCAGATGGAGCGGCCGAGCAGCATCATCTGGCGGCCTGCGTCATTGATATAGTATTCGGTGCTCACCTCATGCCCGGTGCGGCGCAGGATGCGGGCCAGGCAGTCGCCCAGGGCCGCGCCTCGGCCGTGGCCTATGTGCAGTGGCCCGGTGGGATTGGCGGACACGTACTCCACCATGACCTTGCGTCCCTGGCCCAGGTCCGAGTCCCCGTAGCGGTCGCCTGCGGTCAAGATGTCCAGGACCCCCTTTTGCCAGAAGTCCTTGGACAGGAAGAAATTCAGGAATCCTGGGCCAGCCACCTCCACCTTGTCCACGTACGGGGTGTCCACCTTGGCCCTGATCTCCTCGGCCACCTGGCGGGGGTTCTTCTTTAAGTCCTTGGCCAGGAGCATGGCCACGTTGCAGGCCATGTCCCCGAACTGCTTGTCCTTGGGCGGATCAAGCTGGGCGCGGTCGGGCCAGGGGTAGCCCAGGTCAATGACGATCTTGGACAGAAGGGAGGTCAGGAAACGGGTGGCTCGCATGGTCGGTTGGTGCTCCTTGCCGTGGGGGCGATGGCCGCCGGGGTAGCACTTTTTGGGCCGGGTGAAAAGAGGCCGGGACCGGCCCAAAAAAAAGCCCGCTCCGAAGAGCGGGCTTTGATGATGCAATGGCGGGCGGCCTAGAGGTTGTCGGTCTCCTCGCGGATGCCCGTGGCCACCTTGAAGAGCAGGGTCAGCACCAGGGCGCCCGTGGCGTAGACCGCCAGGGAGACCATGAGCTCCTTGCCCGTGGGCCAGTACTCGGTGACGCCCTCGAACATGTTCGGGGTGAAGCCGCCGATCAGAAGGCCCAGGCCCTTGTCGATCCAGGTGGCGGCCACCAGGATGGCCAGGGACCAGGGCAGCAGCTTCATGTTGTCCCTGAGCGCGGGCGGAATGAGCAGGCACAGGCTCAAGATGGCCATGAAGGCCGCGGACCACATCCAGGGGACCATGCCCGTGTGCCCGTGGCTGCCCACGAACAGATAGGCGATGGAGTGCATGTGGCCGGGGATGCTCGAATACGCGGCGGTGAACACTTCCAGAAGGAAGAAGAACACGTTCACGCACATGGCGTAGGTGATGGTCTTGGCCAGGGTCTTGTAGGCGTCTTCGCCCGGGTTGAACTTGGTCAGCTTCTGCACCAGCATGATGACCAGGAGCAGGATGGCCGGGCCGGAGCAGAAGGCCGAGGCCAGGAAGCGCGCGGCCAGGATGGCCGTGAGCCAGTAGTGGCGCGCGGGCAGGCCCTGGTACAAGAAGGCCGTGACCGTGTGGATGGAGAAGGCCCAGACAATGGACGTGTAGATCACGTACTTGAGCCATTTGGGCGGATCGATGCGGGTCCGCTCGGACTGCAGGCTCATCCAGCCCACGATGACGTTCAGGAACAGGTAGCCGTTCAACACGACCATGTCCCAGAACAGGATGGAGTTGGGCGTGGGATGGAGCATGACGTTCAGCATGCGCTGGGGCTGGCCGATGTCGACCACGATGAAGCCCAGGCACATGACCACGGCCCCGATGGCCATGAACTCGCCCATGATGACCATCTTCTTGTACTTTTTATAGTGGTGGAAGTAGTAGGGCAGAACCACCATGACGCCAGAGGCGGCCACGCCGACCAGGTAGGTGAACTGGGCGATGTAGAAGCCCCAGGACACGTCCCGGTTCATGCCGGTGATCTGCAAGCCGTCCTGCAGCTGGGTCATGTACACGCCCCCGCCTGCAGCGATGATCAGGCCCAGAAAGGCCAGCCATCCCCAATATTTTGGACTCCCTTGAAGCGCTTTCTCAAGCATGTCTGCCCCCTAGATGATGTAATAGACGCTGGGCTGCGTGCCGAGGCTGGGCTTGCGCCGGATGGTGAAGTTCTCGCGCAGGGCCTTGCGGACTGGCGAGTTCTTGTCCTCCAGATCGCCGAAGAGCATGGCGCCCTGGGAGGCCTCCACGCAGGCCGGCTGCTTGCCGGCTTCCAGCCGTTCCGAGCAGAAGGTGCATTTTTCCACCACCCCGCGCATGCGCATGGGATACTCGGGATTGGGTTTGGCCACGAACTTCTGCGGGTCCCCGAAGTTGAAGCTCCGGGCGCCGTAGGGGCAGGCGGCCATGCAGTACCGGCAGCCGATGCAGCGGTGCATGTCCATCATGGTGATGCCGTCGGCGCGCTTGAAGGTGGCCTTGGTGGGGCAGACGCGCACGCAGGGCGGATTCTGGCAGTGGTTGCACAGAAGCGCGAACTTGCGGTGCTCGATTTCATCATTCAACCGGTCGTTCTCCATCTCGGTGAAGGACCCGTCAAAGGATTCGGCCCAGAGCCATTTCATCTCGCGCGGGGCCGCGATGGTGGGCACGTTGTGCACCGAGTGGCAGGCCTCGGCCAGGGGCGCGATGGCCTCGGCGGTGTTCAGCTTGCGGGTGTCGATGACCATGCCCCAGCGCTTGGCGTGCAGCGCGTCGTGCGGGGGCTCCATGACCGGGCCATGCCCGCCCCCTCCGGCGGCCTCCACGCCCGCGACCTTGGCCAGGCCCAGGCCCAGAGCGGAGATTCCAACGAATTTCAGGAAGTTTCTTCTGCTCTGTTTCATTGTTTCTTCCCCTTTGGCGCAATGTGGCAGTCCCAGCAGTAGGGAGTGACGGCCGCTTCGAGATGGCACTTGTCGCAGAACTCTTCTTTGTTGTTGTGGCATTTCATGCAGGTGTTCTGCAGGCTCATGGCGAACTGCTTGCCGTGCCTGTTGATGTAGACGCGCTTGCCGTCCCGGACCACGGCGTCGCGCCAGGAGTCCAGGATCTGCATGTGCGTGTTGCGCATGATTTCCTTGTCCTCGATGCAGGCCTTGTCATTGGGCGCGGCAGGCATGGTCAGCTTTTGCGGCACATAGGCGGGCTTGCCCAGATTGGCCCAGACCGGCATGGTCACCAGGCCCAGAAAGATGACCAGGCCCGCGAGTATGATTCCACCGTTGTACAATTTCATGGGCTAGACCTCCTCCTCTTCCATTCCAGGCAGAGGCTCCTGGCGCAAGTTCATGGTCCTCTCGCCCTCGCCTTCCATGATCAGGGCGTTGCCCACCATTTCGTGCACGCCGGTGACGGACACGCCCGGGGCCCAGTAGTCGGCCAGGGGCGGCAGGGTGGCCCGGTCGATGGCGCAGATGCAGGCCAGGGTGTCCACTCCGTAGCGGTCCTGTACGTATTTCAGGGCGTTGCCCCGGGGCAGGCCGCCGCGCAGGCGGATTTCCATGATCTCGTCGGTGTTCAACCCCGATCCGCCCGCGCAGCAGAAGGTCTGTTCGCGGATGGTCTGGGCGGGCATGTCCACATAGGTGTCCACCACGTTCTTGATCACGTAGCGGGGTTCGTCCAAGAGGCCCATGGCCCGGGCCGGGTTGCAGGAGTCGTGGAAGGTGACCACTTTCCCTGCGTTGCGGCTCTTGTCGATGTTCAGCTTGCCGTGCTTCATCAGGTCGGCGGTGAACTCGCAGATGTGCAGCATCTTGGTCTGGGCCGCATTCTTGAATACCGTGCCGGTGATGGGGCTGGTCGGCACGGACAGGAAGTCGGCCGGGCCGTTCATGGTGTCCATGTACTGGTTGATGACCCGCCACATGTGCCCGCACTCGCCGCCCAGGATCCATTTGGAGCCCAGGCGCTTGGCTTCGTGGTACATCTTGCCGTTGATCTTCTTCATCAGGTCCGCCGAGGTGAACAGACCGAAGTTGCCGCCCTCGGAGGCGTAGGTGGACAGGGTGTAGTCCAGCCCGATGTGATGGAAGAGGAGCAGATAGCCCATGAAGGTGTAGATGCCGGGATCGGCAAAGGCGTCGCCCGAGGGGGTGATGAACAGGACCTCGTGGCCCTTTTCATTCAAGGGGGCATTGACCCGCACCCCGGTGATCTCCTCGATGTCGTCCACCATGAAATCCACGATGTCCTTGAAGGCGTGGGGCTGAATACCTAAGTGGTTGCCGGTGCGGTTGCAGTTGGAGGCGGGCTCGAGAATCCAGTTGATGCCCACGCCCACCAGGTGCAAAAGCTCCCGGGCCATCATGGTCACTTCCGCCGTGTCGATGCCGTAGGGGCAGAACAGCGAGCAGCGGCGGCATTCCGTACACTGGTAGAAGTAGATGAACCATTCCTTGATCACGTCCAGGGTCAGGGGCCGGGCTCCGGCCAGGCGGCCGAGAATCTTGCCCGCCATGGTGAAGTCGTTGCGGTAGATCGAGCGCAAAAGCTCGGCCCGCAAGACCGGCATGTTCTTGGGATCGCCCGAACCGATGAAGAAGTGGCACTTGTCCGCGCAGGCGCCGCAGCGCACGCAGATGTCCATGAACACTTGGAGCGAGCGGTACTTGCCCAGGCGTTCCTTGAAGCCCTCATGGATGCGCTGCCACCAGTCCGGGGGCAGTTTCCAGTCTTCGTCGGCCGGGGACCATTGCCGGGGATTGGGAAAACCGAGATATTCGACCTTTTCCGCCTTGGCCGGATAGGCCCAGTTGCCCGGGGCCAAATTGGGCGGAACATCCATCCACCCTTTGGCCGGGGGCGTGTAGTTCATGCTTTGCAGCAGGTCGGCTTGATTGGGGACCTTAGCCATGTCTCTTCCTCTCCGTGTTTTGTCTTCGAATCTTCTCGTCGGGTCCTAGGCCTCTTTATCCACCGGAAGGCCCGCCGCGATCATGGGCGTCCGGAAGTCGTCCTCGTAAGCCGCATAGGAATGGGGCTTGATGTTCGGATCGTTCCAGGGGTTCACATGACGCACGAAGCGGGAGTCGTTGGGCATGTTCCGGGTGGGAGAGAGGAACACGCCGCCCAGATGCATGAGCTTGCTGAACGGGAAGTAGAAGATCAGCGTGCTCACCAGGAAGAGGTGGATGAAGAAGGAGATGTCGATGGTGGCCGGAATGGGCTTGACCGGGTGCAGGGTGACCATGCCCAGGATGAGCTGCTTGATGGCCACCACGTCCACCTTGGCGTAGTAGCGCATGTAGATGCCCGAAGCGGCGATGGCCAGGATGAGCAGCAGCGGGAAGTAGTCGGCCACCTGGGAGATGTAGCGCACCGTGGGCACGGCCACCCGGCGCAGGAGCAGGAACATCACCGCGGCCACGATGACCATGTCCGTCAGGTACAGACGGGGGATGCCGATCTGCAAAAGCCCGTCCAGGGTCTCCAGAATCTCAAAGACCTTGGGGACCGGGTTCAGGAAGAGCCTTAAGTGACGCACCGCGATGGTGAAGAAGGCATAGTGGAACATGAGGGCGAAGAGCCAGAGCCATTTCGCCGAGAAGTAGCCCACGATAGGCTTCCCGTCCTTCATGGCCACGCGCATGCTCGTGTTCCGGAACAGCGAGCGGAAGGCGAACACTTCCAGGATCATGCGGATCCAGGTCTGGCCCGTGGTGGCCGGGTTGTCGTACTTGTCGTGTACGATGAAATCCAGGTTGCTCCACTGCTGCCCGGCAGTGGTGGGGATGCTGAACGGCACGGGCCGACTGGCCCATTTGATGATCTTGGCGGTGAAGAACACCAGAAAGATCAAAAATGCCGTCCAGGGGACGCATACCCCGAAAAAGTACGTCTGTTGCGCCGCGCCGACCCCGAAAAGGGGAATAAGCACCAGCGCGAAGACGAAGACGAGTGAATAGATCGCATTCATCCTACCATCACCTCGCTTCTGGTTGCAAACCGCAAAACCCTGAGACCCCTGCCCTTGATACTGATCTGATGCTTGCCTGATGCTCGTCTGATGCTTACCCGATGCTTACCGGCGCTTTAAGCCGGATTGCCCACGATCATGTTGGCCCGAATGAGAAGATTGTGCTGGGCGCGCTTGATTTCCGCGACTTTCAAGTCAAAGACCTGCTGGCGGCATTTGCAGTAGATGTCCAGGGCCATGAGGGCCAGATTGTCGATCTTGGCCTCCTGACCGAGCAGCGCGTCCCACTCCCCGCTTTTCTTGACCTCGTCCAGATAGGTGTCCCGCAGGAGCTTCTTGAACTGGAACACGAAGGCCAGGGCCTGGGAGGGCTTGAAATCCTGGACCGCGCGGATTTTTATGATCCGGTCCAGTTCATGGCCGATGGCTGCGGCGTCGTCCCAGGAAAGGATCAGGCCCACGAGCTTGGCCGTGGCCTCCTTCATGGTCTCCCCCACCGGATTCTGGAAGCCGTCCAACTGGGCCTTCCAGATTTTCTGGGTCTCCGGGGGATAGGCGCCGAGCAGGAGATCGTACCACTTGCGGGCCAGTTCTTCCTTGTCCTCGGCCAAACGACGTTCCAGATCCATGTTTTCCCTGCTTCCTCTTGCCTTTCATCATTGGGCGCAACTCGGGTGTCAATATTCCAAAGGCGCGCGAAAGGTCAAGCCGACCCGCTGAAAAAATTGGTCAAATGTGGGCTGCAGGCCGGGCCTTGGCGGCCGAAGGCAAGGTGGGGCAAGGGCTTGCGCCCATTTTCACGAACTCGCGAAAAGCCCTTATTTGGCCTTGGCCCGGCCCAGGGGCAGGGAGAGGAAGAAGCCCACGGCGGCCACGGCGATGATGGTGGCCCCGGAGGAGATGTTCAAGGAGTAGGACAAAGCCAGGCCCACCAGGCAGAACACGGCGCTTAATACCGCAGACAGGATCATCATGGACAAAAGCGAGCGGGTGCGGCGCTCGGCGATGAAGGGCGGCACGGTGAGCAGGGCGATGACCAGGATCAGGCCCACCACGTGGATGACCATGACCACGGTCAAGGCCACCAGGCCCAGGAGCAGGAAGTACAGGAACCGGGTGGGCACGCCCCGGGTGCGGGCGAACTCCTCGTCAAAGGACATGGCCACGAAGCCCTTGTAGAAGAACAGGGTCAGGACCAGGACCAGGGCGCTTAAGGCCAGCATGATCCCTAAGTCCTCGGCGGGCACGGCCAGGATGCTCCCGAACAGGTAGCTCATGAGATCGGCGTTGTAGCCCGGGGTCAGGTTCACCAGGATCACGCCCAGGGCCATGCCGCAGGCCCACATGACCCCGATGAAGGTGTCGGCCCGGTCCTTGGCCGAAAGCGATATCTGGGCCATGATCAGGGCCTGGATCACGGAAAACACGGTCACGGTGGGCAGCACGGGCAGGCCGAAATAGAAGGCCAGGCCGACTCCGCCGTACGCGGCGTGGGCCACGCCCCCGGACAAAAACACCAGCCGGTTGACCACCACCAGGGAGCCGATGACCCCGCAGATGAGGCTGGCGATGAGCCCGGCGTAGATGGCGTTGCGCATGAATTCGAACTGGAGGGCCTCGATCATGTGGCCGGGTCTAGCACGGCCCGGCCCAGGGGACAAGGCGCGACATGACCCTGGCAAGGCGCGGGCAAAAGGGCTATGCTGGGCCTTACGAGAGGTCCGCTCCCCAAACATCGCAGCCAAGGACGTCGCCCGGCCATGATCCTGCTGTTTCCTGTTTTTTTCCGCCAGGCCGAGGAGGAGGCCATCCTTCTGGCCACCCCAAGGGCTGATCATCCCGGCAGTCCCCTGGTGGCCCGGGCCTGGCAGTCCCTGGCCGCCTCCCCGGGTGATCTGCCGGTGGTGGCCAGCGACCGGCCGGAGGTCCTGGTCCTGGCCCGGGAGCACGGCCTGCCGGTCCTGGCCATGGAGACGGCCCGGCCCGGCCCGGGCAGCCCCTTTCTTCCGCCAGGCTCGGCCCAGGCCCTGGCCCAGGCCCGGGACACAGGCCTGGTCCAGGCCCGGGAGCCCCTGGCCGTGGTCGACTGCCGCCACGTGCTTCTGGACCCGGCCGCCCTGGCCCTGGCCCTGGCGGCTTTGATGCCCGCGGGTTCAGACCTGGACCAATTCCTCGGCCGTCCGGCCGTGTCCGTGGCCCTGTCCGAGGACCATCCCATCCAGCTTCAGGAACATCTGGCCCTGGCCTGGACCGAGACCCTGGTCCCTCTGGACCCCGGGTTCCGGTTCCCCAGGACTGGCCCGATCCGCCCGGCCACCCGGCCCTTCCCCTTTCAGTGGCCCTTCTACCTGGACTC
The DNA here is from genome assembly GCA_903835685.1 of uncultured delta proteobacterium. Classification (GTDB taxonomy): domain Bacteria; phylum Desulfobacterota; class Desulfovibrionia; order Desulfovibrionales; family Desulfovibrionaceae; genus CAILNX01. Next base: position 48,145 of record CAILNX010000030.1, on the reverse strand, counting down.
GGCCTTTTTCCTGGAAAAGCCCCCGGCCAGGGGATTCTATGCGCTCTTGTCTCACCGGGAGAATCCGGCCGGGCTCCAGTTCGTGCCCGAGGACCTGGCCCAGGCCTTTGATCCGGCCCTGTTCTTCCGCCGGGCCACCCTGTTCTATCAGGACCGCGCCCAGGCCCGCCGGGTGCTGGATACGGTCGTTGAACCGGGCACGGCCCCTGTCCCGGCCCTGCCCGAGCCCTGGCAGGTCCTGGCCGTGCCGGTCCTGCCCTCGGGCGCCTCGGTCTGCCTCCTGGCCCGGGACCGCAATACCGGCCGCCTGGCCCTGTTCGTCCGGCGCTCCCGGCTGCGGGCGGGCCTCATCCTGCGCCTGGCCCTGCATCGCCAGGGCCGGGAGCAGGTCCAGGAACAGCGCCTGGCCCCCCGGGACCTGCGGCAGGCCCTGGAAATTCCCTGGGGCGAGGACGCGCCGCCAGATTCCCGGCCTGATCCCTTGATAGGCCCCCTGGCAGTGGGGCCAGCGCCGGACAACGAGCGGGTGGATTTCTTCTCGGTCCTGGCCCTGACCCGGGCCGCCAAGGGGGCTGTGGACCGCTGCGAACCCCTTCAGCTTACCGGGAGCCTGTGGCGGCGTCTGCCTTCCACCTTGCAGGCCGTGAACGCCCGCACCGGGCGCGTGGTCTCCGGCCGCCAGATGTTCCCGCCGGTGTACGAGCCAGACGGCGGCCTGGCCCTGGGACGGGCCCGGGATCTCCTGGCCCTGGCCCAAGGCCGGGTCCTGCCCCTGGCCGGGTTCGTCCTGGCCCCGGAGCACCGCTGCCGGGTGGACAGCGCCTTCGGCCTCCTGGCCCTGAAGGCCAAGCTGCGCAGCCTGGGCCGCGAAGTTGGGTAGCCTCAACTCACCTGCCCCAGCCGTAATGATCGATCCGCTCCAGGCCTAAAAGGAGACTGTCCGATGGACGATGAATGCCGTGGCGGATGCAAGACGGCCGCCCCCCTCCCGCCCCCGCGCGCCGACATGGTGCGGCAAGCCTTTTTGTTGGAGTGGCTGACCATCATCTGGATGGGAGTCGAGATGGTGGTCGCGCTTTGGGCCGGGGTCACTGCGCACAGTGGCGCTTTGATTGCCTTTGGCGTGGATAGCTTCATCGAACTGGCTTCAGCAGGCGTTCTGCTCTGGCGGCTGACGGTCGAGATCAAGCGTGGGCAGGATTTCTCGGAAGCTGCCGAGGCGACGGCGAGTCGGATCGCCGGAGGGCTCCTGTTCGCTCTGGCCGCCTATGTCGTGGCCAGTGCGGGCTGGAGCCTGTGGAGCCACGAAGGCGCCGAGTTCTCTTGGCCAGGTTTTGCGGTGACCGTTGCGGCCATCCCGGCCATGACCCTGCTTGCCAGACGCAAGCTGCGGGTCGCCGAAGCATTGGGAAGCCGGGCGCTTCGGGCCGACGCCATGGAATCCATCACCTGCGGATACTTGTCGGCTGTCGTCGTTGTTGGATTGATCGTTCAGGCCGTGACCGGGGCCTGGTGGGTCGATGGGGTAACCTCGCTGGCCATCGTCTGGCTCCTGGTCAAGGAAGGGCGGGAAGCGTGGCGGGGCGAGGGATGCGATTGCCACGGCTGATACCCAAGTTTACGGGGTGGCGGGCTTGGCCTTGCCCTTTTTCTTGCTCTTGGCCTTGGTCTTGCTTTTGGCTTTGGGCTGGGGCTTGGCCTCCTGGGCCGGGACTTTGGGCTTGGCGTTCGTGTAGGCCCCGGGCCGGGACTTGGACGGGCCAGTGAGCCGGGATTTCTGGCCGGTCACGTAGTCGTCCGGGATCACCCGTCCGGGGGAGCCCGCCAGCACAAAGGCCCCGTATTCGGCCGGGGCGTACCCGGCCTCCCGGGTCAGGTCCCGGGCCTTGAGCCAGGCCTGGCCGGGCGTTGAACCGCGCAGGGCGGCCTGGAAGGCGCTGGTGAAAAAGGCCGTGGCCTGGTCCTCCACGGGCCACAGGCTGCTGACCACGGCCATGGCCCCGCCCAGAAAGAACCCCCGTTCCAAGGCCGCCTGTCCCTGGGCGCTTCCGGCCAGGCCTGTCCCGGCCAGACCCGCGCCTGTCTGGCCGCCGGTCAAAACCGCCAGGCGCGCGGGCAGGGGATATTCCAGCAGACGTTCGGCGGACAGGGGCGCGGCCCGGCCCGCGTGGGAGAGGAGCAGGGCCGTGCGCAGGGGATGCACGGGATCGGGCAGGGTCCAGGTGGCCAAATGCACCACCTCGGCCCCGCTGGGCGGAAGATCGCGCAGGGCCGCTTCCGTGGCCTGGGACCCGGTCAGCACGCGTGCGCCCACGGCCTGGGCCAGGGCTGTGGCCTCGGTGCGCGCGCCCGGGAGCTGGGGGGCCAGGCCGCCGAAATCCGGGTCGGCCAGGACCGTGGTCCTGGGGTCCGGTCCCAGGCTTAAGGGCGAACGGGCCAGCCAGCCGCCGCTGGGCAGCACGGCCACCGGATAGGGCAGGTCCAACGCGCCCCAGGGAATGAGCCGGAAATCCCCGCTGGGCACCACGAACAGGGCCGAGGTCCGGCCCCAGGTGTCCAGGCCCAGGTCGGCCTTGAGGCCGTTCAATACCTCCCGCTGACGAGGGGCCTGGTTGCGGTCCCGGCGCAGGGCCGCGAACTGGGCCAAGCGCTCGGTCAGGCCCGCGCCGTCGCAGGGCAGTTGGCGCAGTTGCAGGAAATCGTCGGTGATGAACAGGGCGCGTACGGGCTCACTGGGCTCCACCGGCAGGACGTAGACCAGGGTGGTGTCCAGGGGCAGGCGGGCCTTGACCTCGTCCAGGTCCAGGGTGTGCACGCCCAGCAGGTCGGCCAGTTCCGGGTCCAGGCCGCGCAGGGCCGTCAGTAAAGCCTCGCGCTCGTAGAGCAGGTCCCGCTCCCGGCCTCCGGCCGCCCCGGCCGCGCCGCCCTTGCGCTGGCGCTCCACAATGATCTCCCGGTCCATCAGGCGCAGGCGCTCCACCACCTCGGTCTGGCGTCCCACGCCCACCTTGCGCTGAGTCAGTTGGTCGGCCACGGCCCGGGCTCTGGCTCGCTCGGCGTCCTGGAAGAGAAAGTCCCAGTCGTCCCGGCCCTCGTCCAGGCGGGACAGGGCCAGGGCCAGGGTCCGGGAGTTCAGCCCCAGGCGCGCGATGGCTGGCGAAAGGGCCTTGGCCCCGGCCAGGCGGTCGGCCAGGCGCTGGGCCCGGCGCAGGGCCTCGGAGGCCTCGGAGTCGAGTCCGTCCTTGGTCAGGGCCAGGCCGCGCAGGGTGTCCAGCCGCCAGATGGCGTCCATCATGTCCCAGGTCTCGGCCTGGGTCCGGGCGGCCAGGGCCACGGTCTCGGCCTCGGCCCCGCGTCCGGCCAGCAGGAGGCCGCGCGCCCGGAACATGCCGACATACACCGGCCCGGCCACGATCCCGGCCGCGTGATAAAAATGTTCGGCCCGGGCGAAGAGCGCGGTGGCGCGATCCGGCTCCCGGCTTAAGGCCGTCAGGGCCGAGCCCAGGCAGGCCAGGGACAGGCCACGGTCAGCCATGAGGTCCGGGGTCAGGGGGAAGCCCTGCCAGGTGTCGGCCCTGGTGCCCAGGGAGAAGAGCAGGTTGTGCAGGCGGTCGGTCAGGTCCAGCCAGGGCAGGGCCTCGGCCGTCCGGCCTTGGGAGTAGAGCGCGCCGCCGATGGTGGAGGCGGCCTGGATCTGGGCCAGGAGGGCCGCGCCCAGGCGGGGGTCGTCGGTGGAATGGGGCGAGGCGCTGGCCGACAGGGTCCAGGTCCCCAGGGCCTGGGTCACGGACAGGGCGTCGGCCAAGGCCCGCTTCAAGTCCCCGGCCAAGAAACGGGCCTCGGCCCGCACGGCCCGGGCCAGGAGGTTGGACCCGGTCAGGGCCGTCTCCAGGCCCTCGGCCCGCATGGCCTCGTCCTCGGCCAGGTCCGGGCGGCCGCGCAAAAGCTCGGCCCTGGCCCGCAGGATGGAGGCGGTCCAGGTCAGGGCCTTGGGATTGTCCGGGTCCTGGTCCGAGGCGGCCAGGGAGAGGAGCATCTGTTCCGGGTCTCCGGCGGCCAGGGCGCGCAATCCTTGCGCCAGGGCCGGGGTCAGGTCGAAGCCGCAGAGATGGCGCTGCCCGCCCGTGGCCTGGGCCAACTGGGGAGGAACCACCGGGGCCAGGCGGGCCGGGTCGGCCAGGGGGCCGGGAAAGGGCTCGGGCAGGGCCGTGGGTTCAGGGGTGGCCAAGGGCGTGGGCAGGGCGGCCAGGCGTCCGGCCAGGAGGTACAGGGGTGGCAGGTCCGCCCGGTTCAGGGCCTGGGGGGCCAGGGCCTGGAAGCGGGCCAGGGAATCGGCCTCGGGGTCAGGCAAGGGACCGGTCCCCGGCAGGGAGACCAGGCCGCAGGCCGGGAGAAAAAGCACGAAAAACAGGAGCCCGGCCACATGGGGCCGGACCCAGACTGGCCGTGACGCCGCCATGCCCAGGAACCTCGCTTGAAAAATGGGGCTACTTGCCGCCCTTGCTGATATTATAGAGGGCCTTTTGGGCCTCCATATGGGACGGGTTCAGTTCCAGGACCTTCTTCAGGAAGAAGGTCGCCCGCTCGTATTCCTGGCCATTATAATAGATGATTCCGATGTTAAAGCACAAGCCCGCACTTTGGGAATAAAATTCGGGATTGATCTTGAGGACTTCATCGATGTTGGCCATGGCCAGGCGGAAATTGCGGCAGTCGGTCTGGGCCATGGCCAGGTTGAAGTGGATGTTCTCGTCCCGGGGTGAGATCTTCAAGGCCTTCTCGTATTCCTGGGCCGCCTGCGGGGATTTGCCCTGGCGGCGCAGGGCGATGCCCAGGCGGTTGAAGATCTCCACGTCGCCCTTTTTGTAGTTGTCCTTCTTGTCTTCCAGGATGGAGCGGAAAAAGCGCTCGGAAAGCTCGGGGTTCTTGTCGATGCAGCGCTCGGCAATGGCCCGCTTGGTCTCTTCGATCAGGTTCAAGGCCTCGGAGGTGGCGTTCTTGATGGCCTGGGAAAAAAGCTCCTCGGCCCGCTCGGCATCGCCGAAGGTCATGTGGATCTCGCCCATGTCGATCTTGCGCTCGACATTCAAGGGGCTCAAGCGGTCCAGTTTTTCCAGGAAGACAAGCTGTTCCTTGAAATTGCCGGTTTCCTTGTGCACCGCGGCCAGCTTTTTGAGCGGCTCCAGGTACATGGCCGCGCCTTCGGCGGCCTGGGAGTAGGCCGTGACCGCCTCGTCGGTGCGGCCCATGGCCTTGAACACGTCGCCCTTGAGCATGAGGGCCGCCGCGCTGCCGGGCTTCATCTCCAAAATCTTGTCGCAGAGGTCCAGGACCTCCTGGTGCTTGCCCCGGTTCAGATAGTCCTTGGCCCGGTCGATGAACAGGCCGATCTTGCTCTGGGGCTTCAAGGCAAAGGCCATCTTCTCCAGCAGGGTCTCCATGGAGAAGGGCCGGGTGATGAAGCTCTCGGCCCCGGCCTCGTGGAACAGGACCAGAAGCTGGCGCTCCACCTCGGAGGTGAGCACAATGGCCCGGAAGTCGGCGAAAAGGCCCTTGGCCTGCTTGATGAAGGGCAGGGTGCTCTTGCCCGCCAGCACCCGCTCGATGATGACCAGCATCTTCTTGTCCCGCAGGTTCTGGCTTTTGACCTCCTGCATGAACTGGGTTTCGTCGGGCAGGGTGCGGATGCGATCCGTGCCGATGACCATTTCCTTGTTCAGCACGTTGCGGAAGGATTTGACCAAGTTCTGGTCGTGGCTGACCACGAAGAAGTACCCGTCTTCCTTGGCCGCGAATTCGATGATAGTCTTTTGATATTGAACGGATTTTTGGCGATTCATGACGTTGCTGCTCATATATTCTCCTGGCCCGGAGGGCGACAAAGGCGACGTTTCGGCGAATCTCCTGACCTTATCTTTAAGGGGACCCCAGGGCAAGAAACAACACGGTCACACTTCGGTGAAGGTCTGATTATTTCCGGCCGGGTCTTTAAGGCCGCGTCTTGACGAAACAGGCGGCCTGGGCCAGAGTACGAATTCGTATCCCGAGACTCCCAAGGATTCGCATGAGCCACAAAGATATCCCCCTGAACGAACGCATCATCTTCGCCCTGGACGTGGACAACGCCGAGGAGGCCAAGGCTTGGGTCCTGGCCCTGGAAAGCCGCATCGGCTTTTTCAAGGTCGGGCTGGAGCTTTTTCTGGCCGCCGGATTCCCCATGATCGACTGGATCATCGGCCGGGGCCACAAGGTCATGGCCGATTTGAAATTCTTCGACGTGCCCGAGACCGTGCGCAAGGCCGTGCTGCAACTGGCTGGCCGGGGCATCTCCTACGCCACGGTGCATGGCAACGACCCCATCTTAAAGGCTGCGGTCTCGGCCAAGGGGGACTTGAAAGTCCTGGCGGTCACGGTGCTGACCAGCTTCGGCGAAGAGGACATGCGGGCCATGCGCTTTTCCGGAACCATCGAGGAGCTGGTCTTTTCCCGGGCCAAACGGGCGCTCGAACTCGGCTGCGACGGGGTGGTCTCCTCGGGCCTGGAGGCCGCGCGCCTGAGGGAAAGCCTGGGGCCGCGCCTGCTCCTGGTCACCCCGGGCATCCGGCCCGGGGCCAATCTGGTGGACGAGGCGGATGACCAGAAGCGGGTGGCCACGGCCTATGCGGCCATCAGAAACGGCGCGGACCAGGTGGTGGTGGGGCGTCCCCTGCGCGCGGCCCCGGACCCCCTGGCCCTGGCCGAGGCCATGCAGCAGGAAATCGCCCAGGCCCTGGGCGAGGAGGTCGGCTAGACCATGACCTGTCCTCCCGAGGAAAACAGCATCATGTACCGGGTCTACGACTGGACCACCTTTGTCTTTGACCCCCTGCACGCCCGGTGGACCTCGGACTCCACCCATCGCACCGTGGCCGGGGTGCTCATCGGCGTGTTCCTGGCCATCATCGGCCTGGTGGAGCTCAACCGCTGCGACCTTCTGCCCGGCTCCGTGGGCCTGCTGGTGGGAACCAACCGCTTTCTGGCCGTGAACGTGGCCTTCACCCTGCTGCTCATCCTGGAGGTGGTGGAGCTCATCTTCACCCTGCCCTGCTCCACCTCCAAGTCCATGGGCAAGCAGCTCGAAGTCATGTCCCTGATCCTTCTGCGCGACGCCTTCAAGGAACTGTCCCTGTTCACCGAGCCCCTGAACGTCATGGACAACTTGGTGCCCTTGCAGAAGCTGGTGGCCCAGGGCCTGGGGGCCTTCGCCATCTTCGTGCTTCTGGGGGCCTATTCCCGGCTGGTGAAGAAGCGGGCGAGCATCAAGGGCGGGGTGCCCAAATACTGCTTCGTCGCAGCCAAGAAGCTGGTGGCCGTGGTCCTTCTGGTCCTTTTTGCCGGTCTGGGCGGGTCCAACGTCTTCCTGGCGCTCACGGACCAGACCCATTTCAATTTCTTCTCGGAATTCTACACCTTGCTCATTTTCAGCGACATCCTGTTGGTGCTCATCGCCCAACGCTTCTTCCCGGCCTTCCGCATCGTGTTCCGCAATTCGGGCTACGCCCTGGCCACCCTGGTCATGCGTCTGGCCATGGCCGCCCCGGCCTATTACGACAGCCTCATGGGCACGGGCGCGGCCCTGTTCGTGGTGGCCCTGACCCTGGCCTACAACGCCTATTTCGCCCCTTCGGAAGGGGAGCAGAGGGTCTAGCCCTCGGCCCGGAGCGCGGCATGGACATCAACGTCATTCTCGTGCTCGGAGTGGTCTTCGGCCTGGCGGTCCTGGCCTATCGCATCGTGGAGTACCGCACCTGGGACAAGGGCCGGAGCCTGGAGGATTTCAAGGCCGCCCATCCCAAGAGCTTCCCCCACGGCCGGTTCACGGCCTGCCCTTACTGCGGGGGCACCGTGCTGCGGGTGCTCAAATACCACAAGGGGAGTCTGCGCAAGAAGTTCTGCAAGACCTGCAACAAGGAACTCTGGCGGGAGAAGGGGTGGGGTCGCAGTCCGGTAGCGCGTCACACCCGAGGAGAAGACAAAGAATAATATATTCTTTGTCTTGCGCGTTGGCATCGGGTCGGGAGAATTCCAGGACGCAACGCAAACGTTGTCTTCTGGGAGAGACAGGGTCTTTCGCGAACAGGCAGGAATAAGAACGTATTCTTTTTATCTTCCATTCTCAGGGGACGTTGGGAAACGCGATCCGGGACGTTTCCGGCCCAGGGAGGAGGAACGCCATGCGCTGCCTGTTCTGCGGGGTGGGCGAGGCCTTTGATTCGGATCGGCCCAACACCAGCATCCACCTGCACGGCCCAGGCCAAAGCCTGCTGCTCGACTGCGGATTCACGGCCGCGGCCGCTTTTTTCCGCTTTGCGCCCGACCCCCTGGGCCTGGCCGCCGTATACATTTCCCATTTCCACGGGGACCATTTCCTGGGCCTGCCCTGGCTGGCTGTCCGCTTTCTGGAGGAGGGCCGCAGCGCGCCCCTCACGGTGGTCGGACAGCCGGGCGTGGCCGACAAGGTCTGGGCCTGTCTGGACCTGGCCTACCCCAGCTTCCGGGGCCGGGCCACGTTTTCCCTGAATTTCCAGGAGGCCGAGCCGGGCCGCGAGATTTTCGCCGGGGGCTTCGGCCTGCGCTTCGCCCGGGGGGAGCATTCGACGCCCTGCCTGGCCGTGCGGGCCGAGGCCGAGGGGGCGGCCATCTTTTATTCCGGAGACGGACGGCCCACCCCGGCCACCCGGGACCTGGCCCAGGGCGCGGACCTGGTCATCCAGGAGGCCTATGTCCTGGCCCCAGGCCACCCGGGCCACGGGAGCGTGGACGAGGCCCTGGTCCTGGCCCGCGAGGCCGGAGCGCCCAGGCTGGCCCTGGTGCATCTGTCCCGGACCTTGGGGGTGAAGGAGCGCGCGGCCTTGTCCGCCCGGCTGGCGGCCGAACCCGGGATGCGGGCCTGGCTGCCTGAGCCGGGGGAGATTCTGGAGCTTGAGAAGGATATCCAGAACAATGGCGCCTTCCCGCCGGAGACGCCCGAAGATGGGAAATAAGAATAATAATTTCTTATTCTTACCTGCCAGCGGAAGAAATGGCCCATTCCAGAACGCGACACGAGGCCTGGCCTTTCTCCAACCGCCTCGGACCGGTTTCGTCTACTGCACGGTCTCGCTCTGCAAATCCAAGGCCCCGGTACCCGAGCTGTGCAGCTTCAGGATGTAGGCCTTGACCTCTTCGGCCTCCTTCCACTGCTTGTACATGTCCGCCCAGCCGTCGAACCCGTAGACCACCTCGTCCAGCATCTCCTCGTGGCCCTTGAGCCAGAGGTTGAACACGTACATCTCCACCTTGAAGGCCTTGCTGTCCAGGACCGCGCCCACGCTGTTGGCCTCGTACTTGTCCCCGTCCAGCCTTGCGGCCACGTATTCGCTGACCGTGGCCACGGATTTGTTGTAGTCGATCTCGGTCTGGTTCATGAGGGCCACCAGCCCGGCCAGATGGGCATGGTGGTCGTGGATGATCTGGACCACTTCCTCGGGGATGTTCACGAAGAGTTTGCCTTCCTCGCGCTCCTCCAGAAAATAGAAACGAATCCAGTGTTCGAACTGAAAAACCTCGGCCACGTCGCGCACGACCGGGGTCAAATCGATTTTGGCCATATGTCCTCCCAGCGGGGGTGTCCCGCGAGAGGGATATATGGGGACCAAAGGGGGCGGCGTCAAGTCGCGGGAGGGGTGTCCGGGAAAGGATTTGATTTCAGCCTGCAAATCAGCCATGATCCGCCCACTATTTTCCAGGGGAGAAGCGTCCATGAGCCACGAAGTGCACAAGACCGTTCAGGAGATCAACGAGCGCATCAAAAAGGGCCAGGCCGTGGTGGTCAATGCCGAGGAAATGGTGGACATCGTCCGTCGCCTGGGCAAGGTCAAGGCGGCCAAGGAAGTGGACGTGGTCACCACCGGCACCTTCTCGCCCATGTGCTCCTCGGGTCTGCTCTTCAACATCGGGCAGCCCGAGCCGCCCATGATCAAGACGGCCAAGGTCTGGCTGAACAACGTGCCCTGCTACGCGGGCCTGGCCGCCGTGGACAGCTACCTCGGGGCCACGGAGCCGGCCGAGGACGACCCCCTGAACAAGGTCTACCCGGGCTCCTTCATGTACGGGGGGGGGCATGTCATCGAGGACCTGGTGCGCGGCAAGGTGGTGCACTTAAAGGCCGAGGCCTACGGCACGGACTGCTACCCCCGCCGCCAGTTGGAGCGGGACATCACCTTGAAGGACCTGCCCTTTGCCCAGCTTTTGAACCCCCGCAACTGCTACCAGAACTACAACTGCGCGGTGAACCTGACCAGCCGGACCATCTACACTTACATGGGGCCGCTCAAAGCCGGGCGGGCCAACGTGAATTTCGCCACCTCGGGCCAGCTCTCCCCGCTCTTCAACGACCCCTATTTCAAGACCATCGGCCTGGGCACGCGCATCTTCCTGGGCGGGGCCCAGGGCTATGTCCTGGGGGCCGGGACCCAGCACAATCCCAAACCCCCCAGGGGCGAGCGCGGGCTGCCGCTCTTCCCCTCGGGCACGCTCATGGTCAAGGGCGACTTGAAGAAGATGGACCCCCGCTATCTGCGCGGGGCCAGTATCATCGGGTATGGCTGCTCCTTGAGCGTGGGCGTGGGCGTTCCCATCCCGATTCTGAACGAGGACATGGCCTGGTTCACCGGGGTGTCCGACGAGGACATCACCATGCCCGTGCGGGACTACGGGTACGACGTGCCCAACGGCATCTCCCGGGTCCTGGACAACGTGACCTACGCGGACTTAAGGTCCGGGGAGATCCTCTTGGACGGCAAGCGCTCCCAGACCGTGCCCCTGACCAGCCTGACCCTGTCCCTGGAGATCGCCAACACGCTCAAGGACTGGATCTTGAGCGGGAAATTCCTGCTCACCGAGGCTCAGGAAGAAATCCCCTCGGAATAGGGCCAGGGCCATGATATGTGAGGATTATTTTCAGGATAGGGCTTGTCCAGGGAGCCTGCCTGGGATATCCGGGTCGAAAGAACGGAGCGCTCGCATATGTCCGGCAGCCAAACCCCCATCCCGCCTCCCCTGACCATCCTGCTGGTGGAGGACGACGCCAGCAGCCGGATGCTTTTCGCCCATTATTTGAAGACCACCCCCCACCATCTGGTGCTGGCCGAGGACGGGGACCAGGCCCTGGAACGCTTCCAGTCCGGGGCCTGCGACCTGGTCTTCCTGGACCTGCACCTGCCCCGGACCAACGGACTCAAGGTCCTGGAGCGCATGCGGGCCTGGGAGCGGGAGCAGGGCCGCGCGGCCGTGCCGGTGATCATGATGAGTTCCGTGACCCCTGGGGAGGGCGAGGTCCTGGTGCAAAGCGCGGACTGCGCCGGATTCATGCCCAAGCCCTGCCGCAAGGCCGACATCCTGGCCCTGGTCGGCAAGTACTGGGGCTATAAGCCCATGGAGTCCTAGGGAGCGGTCTTGCCCCGGCAGTCCTGGCACAGGCCGTAGAGATACATGCGGTGGTGGGTCAGGACGAACCCGTGCCTGCGGGCCAGGTCCTCCTGGAGGCGTTCGATCTCCGGGTCCACCACCTCGATGTTTGTGCGGCAGCGTTCGCAGATGAGATGGTCGTGGTGGGCGTGGCCGACCTGGTGCTCGTAGCGGGTCACCCCGTCGTTGAAGTCCACCACCCAGGCGAATCCGGCGTCGGCCAGAAGCTTCAAGGTCCGGTACACCGTGGCCTGGCCGATGGAGGGGTCCACCTGCTTGACCTTGGCGTACAGCTCCTCCGAGGACAGATGCTCCTCCACGGACAGAAACACGTCCAGAATGGCCCGGCGCTGGGGGGTCATCTTCAGGCGTTTCCTGGCCAGGTAGTCCTGGAACATCTCGTGGTGACTGGCGGTCATTGCGGCTCCGGCCCCGGGGATTTCTCCAAGGGCTCTAGCTCCCGGTTCTTTTCCTTGTCAATGAGAAACGCGCTGCCCCCGGCAGGCAGGAGGCGGGCCATGAGCACCTGGTCCACGGCCCGGTCCCCGAGCAGGAAGGCCTGGCGCTTGACCCCTTCTCGGGTGAACCCGTGCTTCTCGTACAGGGCCAGGGCCTCGGCATTGGGGGCCATGACCCCCAGCTCCATGCGGCGCAGGCCCTGTTTCACGGCCCAGTCCAGCACCGCGCACAAGAGCTTCGAGCCCAGGCCCTTGCGCCGCCAGGTCTTGCGCACGGCCAGGCCTTCCAGGGTCAGGCAGTGGCGGTTGCGGGTCACGGTTCCGCCCGTGACCATGGCGAAACCCACCAGAAGATTCTTGGCCTCGGCCCCCAGGACCGTGGAGTTGCCGGCCATGCGCCACCAGTTGATGCGCGCCCGTTCCTTGTCCGGCGTGGATTTGCGCTCGCCCGGCTCGTAGAGCATGTAGGGGGATTCGGCGTCCACGGCCTGGAGCAGTTCCAGGAACCGCTCGGCGTCCGCAGGGGTCAGGGGCCGTATCCTGATCATGGCCCGGCCTCGGGTCTGCCCGTATCCCGGACCTTGCCCAGCACCTCGGCCAGGACCTCCTCCGGGGATATCTCCGCCAGGCAGGCCAGGCCGCGCGAGCAGCGCTTGCGGCCGTGCAGGGAGCAGGGGCGGCAGACCAGGGCGCGCTCCAGCACCGTGTCCCGGACCCCGCTGGGGAAAAAGCCCCATTCCCGGCTGGTGGGGCCGAACAGGGCGGTCACGGGCGCGCCCACGGCCGTGCCCAGGTGCAGGGGGCCGGAGTCGCCGGTGATGAGGGCCTGGGAGCGGGCCAGAAGCGAGCAGGTCTGGCGCAGGTCCGTGCGGCCGGTCAGGTCCCGGGGGCCGAGTCCGGCAAAGGGGCTCTCCTGCCCCGGGCTCAGGCGGCCCAGGACCAGCACGTCCCAGCCCTCGCGGTCCAGAAGCCCGGCCAGGGCCTGCCAGCTTTCCATGGGCCAGGCCTTGTTGGCGTGGGTGGCGTAGGGGTGCAGGGCGGCCAGGGGGCGAGCGCCGCTTAAGCCCAGACCGGCCAGAAAATCCCCGGCCCAGGCCTGTTCCTGGGGCGTGCAGCGGATGAGCGGGCGCAACTCCTCGGCAGGCGGGGCCGCGGTCTCCAGGGCCAGGGTGTAGCGCTGGGGCACATTCATGGCGGCCAGCCGCTGCCCGGCCTCTTTCCAGCCCGTGGTCAGATACAAACGGCGATCCAGGCCGGATTTGGGGTAGCGGTGGACCGGGCCGGTCCAGACCCAGGACAGCAGGCGCGAACGAAGGGTGCCGTGCAGGTCCAGGAAGGGGAGTCCGGCGTAGCGCTTGGCCATGTCCCGGCAGGCCTTGAGCCAGGCCCTGGGGCTGGAGAGGTCCGTCTCCCGGATGACAAAGACCTCGTCCACGGCCGGATGATTCATGAGGATCGGGGCCTGGGCCTGGCGGGTGACGAACACGAAGGAGAGGCCCCGGGTGCGCCGCCAGTACTCCAAGACGCCCGTGGCCAGGACCACGTCGCCCAGATGGCCGAGCCGAAAGGCCACCATGCGGCCAGCAGGTGCGGTATCGGGGGTCAGGGGCGAGGGCGTCCGGTCGGTCATGGGTGCGGCCCACCCTAGGCCAGGAACCGGAGGAGTTCAAGCCCGGACCTCGGCCCGGCCAGTCCGTAATCCAGTCCGTAAGCCGGTCCTTGCGCCCCTTGCGCCCATCTGGTAGGCGACGTACTTCCAGTCAAGAAGAACAACCGGACGAACATCCCAAAACTCCATGCTCGAACTCGCGCTCATCGTCGGCCTGGCCGCCCTTTCCGCCGCCTTCTGCTCCATGAGCGAGTCGGTGCTCTTCTCCTTTCCCTGGACCAAGATCGAGCAACTGCGCCGGGACGGCCGCAAGTCCGGGGACATCCTCTTCACCCTGCGCAGCGACGTGGAAAAGCCCCTGACCGCCATCCTGACTTTGAACACCGTGGCCAACACGGCCGGGGCCTCCCTGGCCGGAGCGGCCTGGGCCAAGGTCTACGGCGAGGACACCGCCCTGTGGTTCGCGGCCGGATTCACCGTGCTCATCCTGGTCTTTTCCGAAATCCTGCCCAAGACCATGGGCGTGGTCTACAACCAGGAGCTGGCCCCGGTCCTGGCCCAGCCCCTGCGCCTCATGGTGGCGGCCTTCTCCCCGGTGATCTGGGTCTGCGGGTTCCTGGGCCGGGCCGTGGGCAGCAAGACCAAGGGCCCGGAAACCACGGAGGACGACATCCGCGCCCTGGCCACCATGAGCCGCCGGGCCGGGGTCATCAAGCCCTACGAGGAAATCTCCATCCGCAACATCCTGTCCCTGGACACCAAGACCGCCCAGGACATCATGACCCCGCGCACCGTGGTCTTCTCCATGGACGCCCAGACCACCCTGGGCAAGGCCTGGGCCAAGCGCCCGGCCTGGCCCCACAGCCGCTTCCCGGTCTACGAGGACGACCCCGAGGAGGTGGTGGGCATCGTCTACCGCCGCCAGGTCTTCGAGGCCCTGGCCAAGGACCAGCACCACCTGCGCCTGGCCGAACTCATGCATCCGGTGCAGTTCACCCTGGAGAGCACCACCCTGGACAAGCTCCTGCGCCAGTTCCTGGACAGCCGCCAGCATTTGGCCGTGGTCCTGGACGAATACGGGGGCCTGGCCGGAGTGGTCACCCTGGAAGACGTGCTGGAGGAAATTCTCGGCCGCGAAATCGTTGATGAAACCGACCAGGTCGTGGACATGCGCGAACTGGCCCGGGCTCGCAAGCGGGAGTTGACCGGCCGCCTGGCCCATCAGCCCCAGCCCGGCAAGAAAGGAGCCTGACGTGGAGCGCAAGAGCAGCAAAGGCCTGTACGTCCTGGCCCTGGCCCTTCTGGTGGCCGGGCTGGGTTATCTCATCTTTTCCGGGGCCTCCCAGGACTCGGTCTATTTCGTCACCGTGGCCGAGGCCATGGACATGGACCCGGCCAAGCTCAAGCAGGCCCGGCTTTTTGGCAACGTGGCCGAGGCCGACCTGGCCCGCGACCCCCAGTCCCTGGGCGTGCGCTTCCGGCTCCTGGACAAGGACGTGGCCGGGAAATCGATCCTGGTGGACTACCGGGGCGCGGTTCCGGACACTTTCAAGCCCGGGGCCGAGGTCATCGTGGAAGGCGGCCTGGACCCGGCCACGCAGACCTTCAAGGCCACGGCCCTGATCACCAAGTGCCCCTCCAAGTACGAAAAAGAGAACCGCAAGAGCTGAGCCCGCCTCATCTCCCCCTCAACCTCGCCGCGCATAGGCCAGGACCCGCGCGATGAACTCCTCCCGCAGGCCAAGATCACCCAGGCGGCCCTCTTCTTCCACGGGCAGGCCGGGGAAGCGGTCCAGGAGCGCCCGGGCGAAGAGACCTATCCCGGTCAGGGAAGGTTCGCCGCCCGCCTCGGCATGGACCGGGACCCGGGCCAGGCCGCAGGAGGGGGACCGGCTTTTCAGGATGAATCCGGAGAGGTTTTCGGCCGCCAGGGCTTCGACCCGGGAGGAGGCCCAAGCCTGAAGGACTTCGGTCAGGTCCTTTCGGGTGGTGAGGGTTATGAGCCGGGGGGCCGAGGGGTCGCCGGTAAGGCGCATGACCTCCCGGGGCAGGCCCAGGCCCGCCTCGGCCTCGGGGCACACGGCCACGAACTCGGCCAGGGGTCCCAGGATG
Source organism: uncultured delta proteobacterium (assembly GCA_903835685.1). Lineage (GTDB taxonomy): Bacteria > Desulfobacterota > Desulfovibrionia > Desulfovibrionales > Desulfovibrionaceae > CAILNX01. The sequence continues at coordinate 32,479 of CAILNX010000030.1, read as the reverse complement.
TCGCGCACCAGGGGGGCAAGCTTGTGCCCCCCGTCGTAGCGGACCTTGTGGCCCAGGAGGCAGGCGCTGACGCCCAGTCGGATGGGGGCATGGGTCTGCATGGAGGCCAGGGTAGCGCATGCGCCGGTTCGGGGGCAAGGGGGGCTTTACGAATTGTGAAGGAAATTGACCCGGTCGAGATGACAACCGGGCAGGGCGTCTTATATAGGAGCAAAGTTGCGGCCAAAACCGGCCTGCTGAAGAACGCCCCTGGGGCACAACTGAAAAAGAGGTTTCATTTCCATGAAAAATGTCCTGATCACCCTGGGCGTCGTGGTCGCCCTTATTGTCCTGGCCGTGTCCTCCATGGTCTCGGTGAGCAACGGGATCATCACCCTGGACGCCCAGTGCGACCAGATGGTCGGCCAGATGAACAGCGCCTTGCAGCGGCGCATGGACCTCGTCCCCAACCTGGTGGAGACGGTCAAGGGCTATGCCGAGCACGAGAAGGACACCTTGAGCGCGGTCATCGCGGCCCGGGCCTCGGCCACCCAGGTCAAGCTGGACGCCTCCACCCTGACCGATCCGGCCAAGATGCGCGAGTTCAACCGGGCCCAGGGCGAATTGTCCATGGCCCTGGGCAAGCTCATGGCCGTGAGCGAGGCCTACCCCAATTTGAAGGCCGACAAGCACTTCACCGAGCTCATGACCCAGCTCGAAGGCACGGAGAACCGCATCAAGATCGAGCGGGACAATTACAACCGCGCGGTCACGGGCCTGAACACCAAGATTCGGACCTTCCCGGGCAGCCTGGTCAATTCCATGATGTCCCAGATCAAGCAGCGGGAGGTCTTCCAGGCTGACGAAGGGGCCAAGAGCGCGCCCAAGGTCAGCTTCGGCGGGGCCAAGCAGTGAAAAAAGCCTTCTTCCTGTGCCTGATCCTGGTCCTGGGCTTTGCGGTCCAGGGCCAGGCCCTGGACATCCCGCCCAATGGCGGCCAGTGGGTGGTGGACAACGGCCACCTGCTCCGGCCCGAGGAGCGCCAGGGGCTCTCCGAGATGCTCCGGGCCTATCATGCGGCCAGCACGGACCAGATCGTGATCCTGACCGTGCCGACTCTTGAGGGCGAGGACCTGGCCGACTACGCCAACCGGGTGGCCCGGGCCTGGGGCGTGGGGGACAAGGAGAAGAACAACGGGGTGCTCATCCTTCTCTCCAAGGCCGAGCACAAGGTCCGCTTCGAGGTGGGCCGGGGGCTGGAAGACCGCCTGCCGGACATCACCTGCAAGCGCATCCAGGAGGACATCGCCCTGCCCCTGTTCAAGGAGGGGCGCTACGGCGCGGGCCTAGCCGCCAGCATCAAAGCCATGGAGCAGGCCCTGGGGCACAAGCCCGTGGAAGGGCTGAAAAAGCACGCCCAGGAGCCCCAGCTTTCGGTCCTGCCCTGGTGGGTGTGGCTGATCATCATCGCCGGGGTGCTCCTGGCCTCCAAGGTCTTTGCCAATGATCCCTTCTTCCTGGTGGTCCTGCTCTTCTCCCTGCTGTCCAATCGCGGCGGCGGGGGCGGGTTCGGCGGAGGCGGCGGCTCGGGCGGAGGCTTCAGCGGCGGGGGTGGGGATTTCGGGGGCGGCGGCAGCTCCTCGGGCTGGGGCGACGACCAGTAGGCCCGGCCTGAGCCCAGGGTCAGAGGCCGGTCAGAGGACCCAGGGCAGAAAGCGGCGCACCGAGCGCTGGTAGGCGACGTACTGCGCCCCGAACGCGGCCGCCAGTCGGCGTTCTTCAAAGATGGAACCCACCAGGAAATAGGCCGTGGCAAAGCCCGCGAACAGGAGCTTCTCCACGGTCATGTGCGGATCGGCCAAGAGGAAGACGGACCCGGCCAGGTACATGGGGTGGCGGACCAGACCGTAGGGGCCGGACAGGGAGAGCCGCCGGGGACCGGCGGTTTCGCCATTGGCGTCCACCCGTCCCGCCGGATAGGCCCGCACCTGGCGCAGGCCGGTGAATTCGAGCAGGTCAAAGGCCTGAAAGGTCCAGACAAAAATCCCGGCCGCCACGATGCGCAGAATCCAGAGAGCCCAGGCGGCCAGACCTTGGGCCTGGTACAGGGACTGGGGCAGCCTGGGCATAAGGGCCAGGGCCAGGGCGAAGCTGGCCAGGCTGACCACTGTGAATCCCAGACGATAAAAGGCGAAGCGCGGCCCCAGGAGTCGCGAGAGCGCGGCCTTGGCCCAGGGCGACATGCTCACACTGTGCAGCACGGCCCAGGCGATCAGGATGGCCAGGCTGAGCGCGTTATCGGCCATGTTCACCTCCATTCCGGGCGCGGGGCCTCCCCGGGGCCGAGTGTTCGCGAACAAAAAAGTTTCATCCTGAAATTGTCGTAACCACCCGAAACTCTGTCTGCCGTAAAATGCGCTCCAGGGTCAAGTTTCATCCTGAGCCGCTTGAGTTTCCTCGATGCACTCCTACCAATCACAGCGTGTTGCCGCCGATGCATGGCCGCGCCCCACGAGCCAGCGAACGAGGCCAGAAGGGCCACGACCTTGTAAAAAAAAAGTTTATGTACTAGAGCCGGTTCAAAGAAGACCACTCGGGCGTCTAGCCCGTCCTGGCCGTGCTTCAGCCTCATCCTGGGATCATGTCCACAGCCGCCTTGCCACGGGGATTCGGATGAAACCGCTTCGGGAGTTCCGCATATCCGCCAATCCGCCGAGACAACACTCTCTAACGAACAGGAGGCTTGACTGATGGTTTCTCTCAAACGAAGTGCCGTGCTCTGTCTGCTGGCCATGCTTCTGGCCCTTGTATCCTCCGCTTACGCCCAGGAAAAATTCATCAAGATCGGCGCCCTGTATCCAATGAGCGGCAGAGCCGGCATCTACGGAATGGACTCCGTGGCCGCTGCTGAAATGGCCGTGGAGGAGATAAACGCCAAGGGTGGCGTGGCCGGATATAAGCTCCAGTTCATGAATACCGACGACAAGTCCAAGCCCGACTACGCCGTGACCGTGACCAAGCGGTACATTTCCGACGACAAGGTCCATTTTCTGTTCGGTGTGGTCAGTTCCGCCGTGGGCCTGGCGGTCACCGAGATTTCCAAGCAGGAGAAGAAAATCTTCATCGGCACGGACCATGCCGCCACGGAACTGACGGTTCAGAACCTGCAGCCCTATTATTTCCGCCTCTCCAACGACACCTTTCAGTCCATGGCCGCAGGAGCCCTCTATTTGAAGGACATGGGCCTGACCAAGCCCTGGAAGACCATCGCCTACATTGGCCCGGACTATGCCTACGGACACGCCCAGCTCGAGGAACTCAAATTCAACCTGGAGCGGTTCGGCGTGAAGTTCGAAATGGTGGGCGAATTCTGGCCCAAGCTGTTCGAGGCCGACTACACCTCCTATATCACCTCGATCATCCAGGCCAAGCCGGACATCGTGGTCAGCGGGTTCTGGGGCGGCGACACCGTGGCCTTCATCAAGCAGGCCGCTCCCTACGGACTTTTCGAAAAAAGCATCTATTTCCACCCCGACGCGGGCGGCAACTACGAACTCATGAGCGCCATGGGCGACAGCCTGCCCCTGGGGCTGGTGCTCTCGGCCCGGCATCACAACAACTGGCCCGATACGGCCATGAACAAGGACTACGTGGCCAAGTTCCACAAGAAGACCGACCGCTATCCCACCTACGCCGCCGAAGGTGCTTACGCGGGCATCTATGCGATAGCCGAGGCGGTCAAGAAGGTCGGCAACCCCGACGATTCCGACGCCCTGGTCAAGGCCCTTGAGGGCATGAAGTTCCAGCAGCCCGAGGACCCCGAGGGATTCACCTCCTATATCGATCCGGCCTCGCACCAGATCGTCCAGATGCAGGCCATCGGGGTGACCGTGCCGAACAAGGATTTTCCTCCGGCCACCAGAATGCTCGGCCAGTGGAAGGTGTACAAGGCCGAGGACCTGCTTCCTCCCAAGGAGTGGGTTGAGAAGGCTAAGAAATAGCTGAGGGGCAAGCCAAGAGGCGGGCGCGGGGGTTGCTCCCGCGCCCGCGCCCTTCTATCGCGGCCAAAGAAAGTTTCAGTTTTTCCAGGGAGAGGCCCATGGATGTGTCCTTCTTTTTCGTGCAGTTGATCAGTGGCCTGACCATGGCCACCTTCCTTTTTCTCATCGCCAGTGGGCTCACCCTCATTTTTGGTGTGGGCAAGGTCTTCAATTTCGCCCATGGCTCCTTCTTCATGCTCGGGGCGTACATCGGATATCAGATGTCCTCGGTCTGGGGGCTGAGTTTCTGGCTGAGCCTCCTCGCTGGAGCAGTCGGCGCCGGACTGCTCGGGATGCTGGCGGAGCTGCTCTTTCTGCGCCGGATCTATGGCCGGGCCGATGAGGGCGGCTTCCAGATCCTCTTGACCTACTCCTTTATCCTTATCCTGGACGATGCCGTGAAACTCGTCTGGGGCACGGAATACAAATCCCTGGCCAAGCCGGACATTCTCCAGGGCGCGGTATCGCTGGGCGACATCGTGGTCCCGAAATACAATCTGGCGGTCATCGGCATCGGGGTGGTCGTGGTGGTGGCCGCCTGGTGGCTGCTCAACAGGACCCGGGCAGGCCGGATCGCCCGGGCCTCGGCCCTGGATCGGGAGATGCTTGCGGTGCTCGGGGTGAACGTGCCCCTGACCATGACCCTGGTCTTTGGCATCGCCACAGCCCTAAGCGGCATGACCGGCGTGCTGGCCGCGCCCTTGCGCTCGGTCACGCCCGGGGCCGGGATCGAGGTGATCATCGACTCGCTTATCGTGGTGGTGCTGGGCGGGCTGGGCAATTTCTGGGGGGCTTGGCTCGCGGCCTTGCTCATCGGCGAGGTCAACTCCTTCGCCGTGGTCTTCGTGCCCAAGTGGGCCACTCTCTTCAGCTATCTGGTCATGGCCCTCACGCTCATTTTCAAGCCCGAAGGGCTTTTCGCCCCCCGCCAGGTCAGGAAGGCTTAAGGATGCTCAACAAACCGCTCGTCTTAAATACCTGGCTCATCCTGGGCTATCTGGCCCTTTTCGCCCTGGTCCCAATCTGCACGACCAGCAAGTATCAGATGCTGCTGGCCTCGCACGTGTTCATCTGGGGCCTTTTCGCGGTCTCCTTCAACATGCTTTTCGGCGTCACCGGCATGCTGTCCTTTGGCCAGGCCCTGTATTACGGGCTCGGGGCTTACAGCGTGGGGCTCTGCGTGAAGTACCTTGGCGCGGCCTGGTTTCTCCCCGGGATGCTGCTGGGTCTTCTTTCCGCCGTTGTGCTCTCCTGGCTGCTGGGACATCTGATCATCCGGGTCAGCGGGGTCTTCTTCACCATGCTGACCCTGACCTTCGGCCAGTTGGGCTGGCAGGTGATGTTCAAATGGTATTCCTTCACCGGGGGTGACGATGGCGTTCAAAGCATCATCCCCCCGGGCATTCTGGCCAATAAGGTGGTCTACTATTATTTCGCCCTGGCCCTGGTCGGCCTGTCCATCTGGTTTCTCGGCCGCCTGACGGCCTCGCCCATGGGGCTCATTTTGCGTTGCGTGCGCCAAAACCCGGACCGGGTCCGTTTCCTGGGCCGGAGGGTGCGCCGCAACCAACAGCGCATCTACATCATCTCCTCGCTCTTCACGGCCCTGGCCGGGGCCCTGATGAGCGGGGTGGACTCCTCCATCCACACGGACATGTTCTATTGGACCACGTCCGGCCACGTCATCCTGATGTCCATTCTGGGGGGCATTGGCCAGTTCCTCGGACCCCTGGTCGGCGCGGCGGTGATCGTGACCATCGAGGACGTGGTCGGGGCTTTCACCGAATACTGGTCGCTGATCATCGGCACGGTCATGCTGGTCATGGTTCTTGGCCTGCCCCGGGGGCTGATGGGCGAGATCGTCCAATTGCGCGCCCGGTATGTCGGCAGGGCGGGCAGAGCCGAAGGGGCCGGAGCCCAGGGCGGGGAGGCGTAAGATGAGCCAGGCCACGCCGCTTCTCGAACTCGACGGGCTGTGCAAGACCTTTGGCGGCCTCACGGTCACGGACCAGGTGAGCTTTTCGGTCATGCCGGGCGAGATCTCGGCCATCATCGGGCCGAACGGGGCCGGAAAGACCACCCTGTTCAACCAGATCACCGGGCATCTCAAGCCTGACCGAGGGCGGATCGTGTTCAACGGCCAGGACGTGGCCGGTTTGCCCACCCAGAAAATCGTGGCCATGGGCATGGGACGGGCCTTTCAGGTCGCCTCCATATTCCTGGGCGAGAGCGTTCTGGACAACGTGCGGGTGGCCTGCCTGTCCAAACTCGGCCAGACCCGCAGGCCGTTCCGTCCGGTGTCCGAGTTCAAACGGGCCACGACCAGGGGCCTGGAAATCCTGGAAAGCCTGGGCTTGGCTGGGTACGCGGCCAGGCAGGCCCATGAGCTGGCCCACGGGGATCAGAAGCTGCTGGACATCGGCATCGCCCTGGCCCTTGACCCGGTATTGCTCCTGCTCGACGAGCCGACTTCCGGAATGAGCCCGGAGGAACGACACCTGACCCGGGACCTGGTGCACAAGCTGTGGAAGGATTTCAACCTGACGCTCCTGTTTATCGAGCACGACATGGACACGGTGTTCGGCCTGGCCCAGACCGTGCGGGTTCTGCAAAGCGGCAGGCTCCTGGCCGAGGGCAGCCCGGACGAGATCCGGGCCAACCCGGAAGTGATCACCGCCTACCTGGGCGAGGAGGTGGCATGAACCCAATCCTCTCGGCCAGCGGGCTGAACACCTTTTACGGCCGCAGCCACATCCTTTTCGACATGGGCCTGGAGGTGATCCAGGGTGAGACCGTCTGCCTGGTGGGCCGGAACGGGGCCGGAAAGACCACGACCTTCCGGTCGCTCATGAACCTGACCCCGCCGAAGTCGGGCAGGATCGTGTTCCAGGGCCGGGACTGCACCGGCCTGCCGCCATACAAGATGGCCAGGCTGGGGCTTGGCTTCGTGCCCGAGGACAGGCGCATCCTGGGTCCCTTCACCGTGCGGGAAAATCTGGAAATGGGGATGATCCAGGGGCGCTCCGGGCGCTGGAACATCGAGAGCGTGCTGGAGTGCTTCCCGACGCTTACGCGCATGACCGAGCGCATGGGCGGCTCGCTCTCGGGCGGCGAGCAGCAGATGCTGACCATCGGCCGGGCGCTCATGGGCAACCCCGAGGTGCTCATTCTCGACGAACCCACCGAAGGACTCTCGCCGGTCATCGTGGCCGAACTGAAACAACTGGTCTTGCGGCTGAAGGACCAGGGCACGACCATTCTGCTATCCGAGCAGAACATCCGTTTCGCCCTGTCCGTGTCGGACAGCGTGGTGGTCATGGACCGGGGCCGGGCGGTTTTTTCCGGAACCGTGGAGGCCTTCCGGCAGGACGCCAGCGTGCAGAGCCGCTATCTGGCGGTCTAGCGTCGCGTTCCAGAAATACCTGCACCCAGGAATGAAGAATAAGAATAATAATTTCAAATTGTTGTGCGTTCAGAAACTCCGCTGTCAATTGAGGGACGCTCCACGCGAAGCCTGTGCGGCGTAACCCCCAGGAAACAGCACTTCCTCGAAGCGGCCAAACCATCCCGAGGTGAGGATATGTCAGCCAGTCTCACGTTTCAGACCACCGGACGCATTGTCATGGGCCCGGGCGCGCTCGCAAAGATCGGCGAAGAGGCCCGCAGGCTCGGGGCCAAACGCATCCTGGTGGTGACCGATCCGGGTCTGGTCAAGACCGGCATCGTGGATACCCTCGAAAACCTGCTCACGAAAGCCAAGCTGCACTTCTCCCGCTTTGCCGACGTGGAGGCCGACCCTTCCTACGAAACGGCCGTGAAGGCCAGCTTAAGCGTCAAGGCCTTCAAGGCCGACGCCATCATCGGCATCGGCGGGGGCTCGGCCCAGGACGTGGCCAAGGTGGCTTCCATACTGGCCACCAACACGGGCGAGGTCTCGTCCTATTTCGGGATCGACATGGTGCCCAGACCCGGGCTCCAGCTCATCCTGGTGCCCACCACCGCGGGCACGGGCAGCGAGGTCACGCCCATAGCCATCCTTTCCGACCACCACGAGAAGCTGAAGAAAGGCATCGTGAGCCCGCACCTCTTCCCCGCAACGGCCATCCTGGACCCGGAGCTGACCCTGGGCCTGCCGCCTCAGGTCACGGCCGCCACAGGCATGGACGCCCTCATCCACGCCGTGGAGGCCTACACCTCCAGGAACGCGAATTCCCTGACCGATCTTTTGGCCTTGCAGGCCGTCAGGCTGGTGCACGGGGCCATCCGCACCGCCTTTGCCAACGGCGCGAACCTCCAGGCCAGGTCCGACATGCTCGAGGGAAGCCTGCTTGCGGGCATGGCCTTTGCCAACGCGGGCGTGACCGCAGTGCACGCCTTCGCCTACCCCATCGGCGCGGAATTCCACATTCCGCACGGGGTGGCCAACAGCATCATGCTCATCCCGGTCATGGAGTTCAACATGCTGGGCAATCTCCCCAAATTCGCCGTGCTGGCCGAAGTCCTCGGGGAAAACACGGCCGGGCTGTCCCAGCGGGATGCGGCGATCAAGGCGGTGGCGGCCCTGCGCACCCTGTCCGGTGATCTCCAGGTGTCCGCCAAATTGAGCGCCTTCGGGGTGCGCGACGAGCACATCCCCGACCTGGCCAAGGGGGTCATGAAAGTCACCCGCCTGCTGGCCAACAACCCCCGCGTCCTGAAGCTGGAAGACGCCGAAGCCATCTACAGGCAAGTCCTCTAGCGAGGGATCAAGGCAATGCCCACGGAGGCCCCCGAACGAAAACGGGGTGAGAAGTTTCCTTCTCACCCCTGGCCGAAGTGCGGGGAACGGGCCGGTTCGAATATGTTCAAGCCACCCCGCTCGTGAAGTGCAGGTCCACGGCCGTGACGTCCAGAGGGTGCCCGTGGGCAGCGTCGCCGGTGATGCTGGCCACGATCTGGGCGTCGCTGGTCAGGCCCGTGTGCGTTCCCGAGTCCACATGGTCGTGATAGAGGACCCCGGTATCCCCGTGCTTTTCAAAGATGAAGTTGTCCCCGGCGGATTCGACCACGTCCGTGGCCCCGGTGGTGGTTGTGGTGAAGAAGTGAGAAGTACTGGCCGCGCTCCAATCTCCGTCGTTTGAGTACCCGAAGAGGTCGGTGAACTTGAATCCGTCCTCGCTGTGGTGGAAGCCGGTGATGGCGTTGGCGGCGTTTCCTCCCCCAAGGGCGGCCACGTCCGTGGTGCTTTGGTAGTAGAAGGTGTCCGCACCGCTGGAGTTGGTCACGTCGATGTTGTTGGTCGCATGGGTGGCCGGGGAGAAGAAGTCAAAGGTGTGCGCGTCGCTGGAGGTCACGGCCAGGTTCACCCCGGGACTAGCGGCGTTCCCCAGGTTGATGGTGTCCACCCCGGTGACCGTCAGGCTGAAGCTGCTCCCGGCCAGGTCCGCCGAGGCCTTGGTGCCGCCCATGGTCAGGGAGAGATTCTCCTGCGCATTAGTCGAGCCATGGATGGCGATGGTCGAGTCGGTCAGGTCGGTCAGGGACTTGTTTCCGGTAAATCCCGTGCCCAGGTCCACCACGTCCACGTGGGACAGGTTCAGGGACATCTGCCCGTCGTGCAGGGACAGGGTGTCGTGTCCGCCGTCGTCCGTGCTGCTCAAGGTCACGTCGCCAGTGAGAGGACCCGCGCTCCAAAGGTGCAGGTCGTCCGTGGCCGAGGTGCTCTGGTGCAGGTCCACCTCGACCTGGTCGCTGCTGAACCGCAGGGTGAGATCGCCGATGCCCTGGTTCGAGGCCCCATCATCAAGGCTGGTCAGGCTGTCCCCGGCGTCGTGTTGCAGATGGAAGGAGGGAGCGCCAGCGATGGACGTATCGAAGCCGTTCAGAACCAGATTGTTCCCGTGGTTCACATCGTTTAAGTCAATGACCAAGCCGTCGTGCTTGACCATGTCCAGATACTGGTAGAAGGCCGGATTCTCGTTCTGGACCCAGGACTTGTCCACCACGAGGGAGTCCGAGCCCCCGCCGAGATCCACCTGGGCGTGGTCGCCCGGGTTCCCGAGTGCGTAGGTCGGAAAGGCCTCGGATTCCAGGGTGTCGTTCCCCGCCCCGAAATGGACGGACATCAGGGACTGCTCATGGGCGTGGTCCTGCCCGCTCACACTGGCGAACACATCGTTGTCGCCCCCCAGGGCCACGATGGACTGGGCGTTGTACGCGTCCACCAGGTAGCCTTCGGAGCCCAGGTGGAGGTAGTTCTGCCCATTGGCGGTCAAAAAATCGATCTCGACCGGACTCCCGCCCAGATTGGAATGGTCGTCGGCCGAACCGGTACCGATAATGAAGTCGTGCCTGGCCGAATCGGAGGCGTCATGCACCACGGCCGCGACGCCCGTCTCCCAGGGGATGGTCCCGCCCAGATCAAGGGCGTACTTTCCCGGGCCGTCGAAGGTGATGGACTGATCGAATGCAGGCGAGTGCGGGCCGTTTAAGGTGTGCGGAACACCGTTGGCGTCGTCGGCTGAGTAGTCGCCGGTCACCGAGGGCAGGACCACGGTGGTTCCGTACGGCAGGGTCCCATCCTCGCCGTACAGCAGGGGATGCTCATTCCCGTAGACCGTGAAGAAGTTGTTCCCCACGGGCAGATGGATGCGATCATCCCCGGCACCCGAGATCTGGTTGTGCACATAGAGGTCAGAGGTGTCCGGCTGGCCGGTCAGGGTGATCTCGTGCCCGCTGTCGGAGGCGCCGTAGAGGACATCGATGGAGCCAGTGGTCAGGGCCACGGTCCCGTCGTCGCTGATGTTCTGCTCGATGATGGGCGTCTGATGCAGAGCGGTCAGGGACGCTTCGACCGTGAGGTGCGTGGTTTCGGGAATCGAGGCGAACACCTTGGCGAAAACGGCGTCCACGCCCGTATGGCCCGCAACCGTGGTCATGTCGTTGAAGTCAAAGACCTGGCCCGGATCGAACACAGCCACCTCGACCCCCTGGCCCAAGCCGTTCGGGTCGTAGAAAAGCGTGTGTGCATCGGGGTCAAAATAGAGGCTGTGGGCCGTGCCGTCCGGTACGCTGCCCCCGCTCGCGGTGGAGAAATGCAGATCCGTGGGGAACTGCCCTCCATCGCTTGTCGTTGCGAAATAGATCGTGTCCACGCCGTGCTGGAAATGGTGGATGGTGTCCCCGAACTCGTTCGTGGCCGTGTACTGGAAGGTGTTGGTCCCGCCTCCGCCGTCCATGGTGTCGTGCCCGATCCCGCCGAAAAGGGTGTCGTCCCCGGACCCGCCCAGGAGCGAGTCGTTGCCGTCAGTCACGCTCCCGAAGATGCTTGGGTCGATCAAGCCCGTGAGCACCCCGGAGCGCATGGAATAGGCCCACACCCCGGGGATGCCGGTGTTGCCCTGATTGGTGTCCAGGCCGAGCATGGCGGCCTGGTTCCCGGAAGAGGAAAACTCCTGGTACTGCGAGTGGTTGCCAGCGGACAGCCCGGCTCGGGCCACGGTCCCACCCAGGCCGCCCTCGCCGCCCGAGGCGTCGCCCGTGGTCCAGTTCACCGCCTCGTACCGGAAGACCAGGTCGAAGTCGTGATTGCCCCGGTCAATGATCTGCACCTGGAAGGCGTCCAGCTTGTCCTTGTGCTGGGAGAAGTAGCCCACGTCGTCCCAGGTGACGGTCAGGATGTGGTTGGTGGAGTCCAGATTGTAATAGGCGTCGTCGCTGCCCGTGGAGTGGCCGCCCGGCGTGGGGGTCGTTGCCCCTCCCCGGGTGTCCACGTCGGCCCAGAACGGGGCGATGATGGGCACGCCCACCGAGGACATGGCCTGGGGGGTGTAGGCGGACAGGCTGGTGCCAAAGCTGATGTTTCCGTTGTTGTTGATGTAGAGTTGGGTGTAGTTGGTCCCGTAGAAATCGATCCCACCCGCAAAGACCGTGGTCAGGTTGACGGCGCTCGAGGACCCGTCGTCCGTGGAGTTCAGGGCCGTTCCGAAGCCGCTCGACCCGCCCAGGCCGTTGACCAGAGCCCCGTTGCTCGTCCCGGATTCGGGGACCGCGCCCACGGGGTCGCCGTACAGCACATTGTTGCCGGAACCGCCGATAAGGGTGTCCCCGCCAAGGCCGCCAAAGACGATCTGGTCCGAAGCCACGCTGGCGCCGTTCCAGGTCAGGGTGTGGGTTCCGGTCAGATTGGAGGCGTCCACGGTCAGGATCGCTCCCGCCTGGGCCAGACTCGAAGGCGGGGTGAGCACCGTGCTCACGTCGCCGAGCACGATGGCCTGGACGTTGGTCACGTGCGCCAGGTCGCCGGAATGGTCGCCTTCCTGAATCTGGGTGAAGGCCAGGGTGTTGAACCCGGTCCCGCCGTCAATGGTCACGGCCGAGGACATGTGCGATTCCATCCCGATCAGGTCGTCCCCGCCATTGCCCAGGATGTACGTGGTCCCCTGGGTCCCGACCAGGGTGTCGTCGTAGTTGGAGCCTTCAATATTCTGAATGTTGGCCAGGGTGTCGTGGCCGTCCCCGCCCGTGGCGGTCTGGTTTTCCAGGTCCACGATGACCGAGGAGGGGGCGTGCAGGTAGGAGACGGTGTTGATCCCGCCTCCGCCGTCGATGGAGTCGTCCCCGCCCCGTCCCTCGAACCAGTTGTCCCTGGAGTCGCCGATCAGGGTGTCCGCGTAGTCCGAGCCGGAAACGCCCTCGATGTTCACCAGGATGTCGTTGCCGTCCCCGCCCGTGGCCAGGCCCAGGTGCGAACCGGACTCCACCAGAGGCACCTGAAACGGATATCCGCTCACGTGGAAGTCGCTGTACAGAGCCGTGTCCAGGCTTCCTGAGCCGCCGAAGGTGATGATCCCCTCGTTCAAGTCCACGACCACGCCCGAGGGCGCGTGGTTGTAGGAGGCGACGTCCGTGTGCGACTCGGAACCCTCGCCGCCGATGATGGTGTCGTTCCCGCCCCGGCCCTCAAACCAGTTGGCCTGGCTGGACCCGACCAGGGTGTCCCCGTACTGGGAGCCCTCCACCCCGTTGATGCTGAAAAGAATGTCGTGGCGGTCCGCGCCCACGGCCGTACCGAAATGTTCCCCGAACGAATGTCCGCCCACGGACCCGTCCAAGGTCCCGGCGTCCAGGTTCACGTACATGCCCGAGGGGGCGTCGGCGTAGCTGGCCGTGTCGAATCCGCCAGCCGGGTGGCCCTTGCCGTCGATGAAATTATCCCCGGCCCGGCCCTGGAACCAGTTGGCCCAACTGTCCCCGATCAGGGTGTCGTTGTACTCCGAGCCAATGACGTTGTGGATGCCGAAAAGGACATCGTTGCCGTCGGCCCCGGTGCTCGTGCCGTAATGCACGCCTGCGGGCTGGCCGTAAGGATTATCCGGGCCAAGCGCGCCCGCGTCCAGGTTCACGGACACCCCGCCTGGGGCGTGCAGGTAGGAGGCGATGTCCCCCCCGTTGTCCTCGGCCGAACTGGGCGAACCATACAGGGTGTCGTCTCCAGGTCCGCCTTCCAGGTAGTTGCTGTGCGCGTCGCCGATCAGGGTGTCGTTGCCTAAGCCGCCGCGCAGGCCCATCATGTTCACCAGGGCGTCGGTGTCGCTGCCGTGATAGGCCAGGCCCAGGTCCAGATTGGCGTACACGCCCTGGGTCATGTGCTCGTAGCTGGCGATGTCCCCGTTCAGGGGGTTCAAGTCGCTGTAGGCCCCGCCGATGAGGATGTTCGACCCGCCCAGGCCCTCCAGCACGTTACGGCCCGCCCCGCCGACAAGGATGTCGTCATGCTCGGTGCCCACCAGGGTCTGCCCGAAGGTGCTGGCCGTCAGCAAGACGCCGGCCTGGTTGGCGGCCGGGGTCGAAATGTCGGTGCTCCCCGAGTTCGTCGTGGTCGTGCCGGTATTGGTGTTGGTATTGGTGTTGGTGTTGGTGTTCCCGCTCAGTTCCGGGGGCAGGGTGTTGGTCGTGGGGGCGTTCTCGGCGTGGGTCGTCACGATGACGTTGGTGAGAAAATTGTCAGTGCCCGTGGTGATCTGGGTTCCGGTCCCGGTCGTGCTCGTGGCCGGGCCCACGGAGATGTTCAGGCCGCCGATCTGTCCCACGACGCCGCCGTTCAAAAGGGCGCTGGGGCCGCCGCTATTTAAGCCGCCGCCGAACAGGCCGCCCAGGGTCCCGCCCGCCAGGCCCGCGCCGGTTCCAAGCCCAGTACCCGTGCCAGTACCCGTTCCAGCGCCCGTGCCAGTCCCGTCGCCGGTCCCAGTCCCCGTTCCAGTTCCAGTGCCGGTGCCGGTCCCAGTCCCTTCACCGGTTCCTGCTGCTCCAGCCCCTGCTCCACCCGCTGATCCAGCCGCGCCCTGGCCCTGCCCGCCCTGCTGGCCGCCCGTTTGCCCAGCAGGCTTGTTGCCGCCCGCCGGAGGAGGTGGTGGCGGGGCCGTGAAAGTGGGCACGCTCTGGATGGGGGTCGCGCTCTGGAAGTGCTGAATTTCCTGCACGCTGAACGTACGAGGCGCGCTCATGGACCCGTCAGGCCGAAAATCGACCATGCCCCGGGAAGAGGTCACCAATTGGACCTGGCCCAAGGCGTTCTGGATGACCAGGGCCTTGCCCGCGTGAATCTCCTCGGCCCCGTGCTTCTCCACCCCGCCCCTGATCTCGCTGACCACGGTGGTGCCCCGGATGCCGATGGTGGCCAGGGGGCTCTTCAGCTTGAAGTGCTCGGGGTCCGAGTCCGCGATCTTGCCCGTGACCACGCGGAAGGTCCCTTCGGCCATGTTGAAGAGCAGGTCGCCCTTGGCCTTGACCGGATCAAAGACATAGCTGTCCAGCCGAAGGTTGGAGTCCTCGCCCTCGGACATGACCGTGTCGTCCAAGAACTTGATTTCCACGTTGGACCCGGCCCTGGTCAGGATGACCTCGCCCGCATGCACCGGACTGCCTACGGACAAAGGATGCACGCCGTCGCCGTGATCGGCGAAGACCTGCCCCTTCATGTTCATCACTGAGCCTATCTGGAGTTCGTCTGCTATGTTCGTGGCCATGGTACACTTTCCTTTGAGGAGAAGCGCAACTGGCTGGGACTGGGAGAACTGGGGAGCGGCGAGAGGGGAACCCAACCAGCGGGGTATACTTAATGGTAATGAAATCCATTTTCATCATTAATATAAGTACGACCTTCGGGGTGCGTCAAGGGGAGGGGCAAAAATACCTGGGCGCAATGCGGCGGCGCGTTGGTTGAGGCCCGCAATGGGCATGTCCAGATGGGGAGCAGGGGGGTATGAGAGGCAGGCCCCGGGGGGGCTTTCACCACGTGGCTGGGCTCGCGGGTGGCTTTCACCCGGGCACACCGTTTCCAACTGAAGACATTTCAGCGAGGTACGGGTTTTTTGGCCCCCTGGCCGAAATCCCCTATTCCACGGTCACGCTCTTGGCCAGGTTGCGGGGCTGGTCCACGTCCTTGCCCAGGTAGTCGGCCATTTCGTAGGCGAAGAGCTGGAGCGCGGGCAGGGCCAGGAAGGTGGACATGGGACCCGAGGCCGTGGGCAGGACCCAGCGGTGGTCCACGGTCAGGTCCACCCCGGGCTGGGTCAGGGCGATGATGGGGCCGCCACGGGCCTGGACCTCTTGCAGGTTGGACTTGACCTTGGGGAAGAGTTCGTCGGCCAGGGCCAGGGCAAAGGTGGGGAACTTGGGGTCGATGAGCGCGATGGGGCCGTGCTTCATCTCGCCCGAGGCGTAGCCCTCGGCGTGGATGTAGGAGATTTCCTTGAGTTTGAGCGCGCCTTCCAGGGCCAGGGGGAAGCAGGGGCCGCGTCCCAGGTACAAAAAGCTTTTGGCCTCGGAATAGAGGCGGCAGAGGCGCTTGGCCTCGTCGCGCATGGCTGGCAGGGCGTCGTCCAGCAGGGCGGGCAGGTCGGCCAGTTCGCGTACGGCCGAAGCCTGGGCCTCGGGCGAGAGCACGCCCTTTTTGCGGCCCCAGACCAGGGCCAGAAGGGTCAAGGCCACGAGCTGGCTGCACATGGCCTTGGTGGAGGCCACGCTCATCTCCGGCCCGGCCTGGGTGTAGATGACATGGTCGGATTCCCGGGCCACGCTCGATCCCACCACGTTGCACAGGCCGAGGATGGACGCGCCCAGGTCCTTGGCCACCTTGATTCCGGCCAGGGTGTCGGCGGTCTCCCCGGACTGGCTGATGGCCAGGACCACGTCGTCGGAGTCCAGGATCAGGTCCCGGTAGCGGAACTCCGAGGCGATCTCCACCTGTACCGGGATGCGCGCCCATTTCTCCAGCAGATACATGCCCCACAGCCCGGCGTGGAAGGAGGTGCCGCAGGCCACGATGCGCAGGCGCTTGGGCACGGGCAGGTCCTCGATCTCGGGCAGGCGCGCGGTCCCGGCCGCCGTGTCGATGCGTCCGGCCAGGCAGTCGGTGATGACCTTGGGCTGCTCGAAAATCTCCTTGATCATGAAATGCTTGTATCCGCCCTTCTGGGCCGCCTGCACATCCCAGGTGATGTGGTGGACCTTCTTTTCCAGGGGCGTCAGGTCGTCATAGCGCAGGACCTGCCAGGTGGAGGCGTCCAGGCGCACCAGGTCCCCGTCGTCCAGAAAGACCACGTCCCGGGTGTAGGGCAGGAAGGCCGGGACGTCCGAGGCCAGGAAATTCTCGCCCTGGCCGATGCCCAGCACCAGCGGGCTGGATTTGCGGGCCGCGTGCAGGACCCCGGGGTTCTCCCGGTCCACCAGCACGATGGCGTAGGAGCCCTCGGCCTGGCGCAAGGCCCAGGACAGGCCTTTCAGCACGTCGCCGGTCTGCTTGAGGCCTTCGGAGATGAGGTTGACCAGGACCTCGGTGTCGGTCTCGGAATGAAAGGTGTAGCCCTTGGTCAGAAGATCGTCCTTGACCTCCTGGTAGTTCTCGAAAATCCCGTTGTGCACCAGGGCCAGGCGGCCGGTGGAGTCCAGGTGGGGATGGGCGTTGCGCTCCACCGGCAGGCCGTGGGTGGCCCAGCGGGTGTGCCCCATGCCCGAGGTGGCGTTCATGATGTCCCGGCCTTCGAGCTTCTTGTCCAACTGCCCGAGCTTGCCCTCGGCCTTGATGATCTCGATGTCCCGGCCCTGCACGAAGGCCACCCCGGCCGAGTCGTAGCCCCGATATTCCAGGCGACGCAGTCCTTCAACAATGAGGGGAACGGCCGGACGGTGTCCGCAGTATCCGATGATTCCGCACATGGGGACTCCTGGGGGAAAGGGGGTAGGCACCCCCGATTTGGCGTTGAATGCAAAGGCCCTCTTATCCCGCCCGGCCAGCGGCGTCAAAGCCGGGTCAGGGGCGCTCGGCCAGCACGGCGGCCCAGAACGCGGGCCATTTCTCCAGCAGGGCGCGCAGGCCGTGGCCCCGGTGGGAGCGGACATTCTTGGCCTCGGCCGGGAGTTCGGCGGCGGTCATCCCGGCCGCCACATCGAAAAACAGGGGGTCGTAGCCGAAGCCGCCGGTTCCCCGGGGCGCGAAGAGCACCCGGCCCTCCCAGGTCCCCCGGGCCTCGATGATCCGGCCCGAAGGGGCCACGGCCGCAATGGCCGAGACGAAGCGGCAGCCGCGTTTGCCCTCGGGCACATTGGCCAGCCGCTCCAGGAGCAGGGCGTTGTTGGTGGCGTCCGTGGCCTCGAGTCCGGAGAACCGGGCCGAGTACACGCCCGGCGCGCCGCTCAGGAAATCCACCTCCAGGCCCGAGTCGTCGGCCACGGCCGTGAGCCCCGTGGCCTGGCTCACGGCCCGGGCCTTGATCAGGGCGTTCTCGGCAAAGGTCGCGCCGGTCTCCTCGATCTCGCCGATATGGGGAAAGGCCGAGAGGTCTTTGACTTCCAGGTCGTAGTCGGCCAGGAGCATGCGCAGCTCCCGGATCTTTCCCTGGTTGCGGGTGGCCAGGACAATGGCGTTCATGGGGGGTCCTTCACGTTGGCGGATGGGGGCGAAATGCCTCGGCCCCTCCTATCCAACCCCGGAGGCCAAGGCAAGGCCGGGCTTTTCAGGCCCGGGAAATCCCGCTAGGATAGGGAGATGAAGACCCAACCTTTGCGTGTGCATACCGTGAGCCTGGGCTGCCCCAAGAACCTGGTGGATACCGAGCGCCTGCTCGGGGCCTTTGGCCAGGGCCTGCTGCCGAACATGTGCCCGGCCGATTCGCCCGAAGAGGCGGACGTGGTCCTGGTGAACACCTGCGGGTTCATCCAGCCCGCGGTGGAGGAGGCCGTGTCCGTCATCCTGGGCGCGGCCGCCGCTCTGCGGGACCTGGAGCCCAAGCCGCTCCTGGCCGTGGCCGGATGCCTGGTCAGCCGCTACGGCAAGCGGGAGCTGGCCGCCGAGATTCCCGAGGTGGACCTGTGGCTGGACACCACCCAGGTGGCCGAGTGGGCCGGGCTGGCGGCCCGGGCCTTGGGCCTGGTTGACAAGCCCAAGGGCGCGGGGGCCAAACCCGCTGCCTCTGAAAATCTTCCCCTGCCCCGGCGCAGGCTGTCCACTGGCCCGGGTTTCGCCTATGTGAAGGTCAGCGAGGGCTGCTCCCGGCGCTGTCGGTTCTGCACCATCCCCTCCATTCGCGGCCCGCACAAGAGCCGCGACCTGGACGATCTGGCGGTCGAGGCCCGGGACCTGCTGGATCAGGGCGTGTCCGAGCTGGTCCTGGTGGGCCAGGACCTCACCGCCTATGGCCAGGATTTGGGGATCAAGGACGGGTTCGTGCGCCTCATGGAACGCCTGCTGCCCTTGAAAGGCCTGCGCTGGCTCCGGCCCATGTATCTCTATCCGGCCGGGCTCACTCAGGCGGTCCTGAAATTCATGGCCACGGCCGGGCGGCCGCTCCTGCCCTATTTCGACGTGCCCCTCCAGCATTCCCATCCCGAGGTATTAAAAGCCATGGGCCGTCCCTTTGCCCAGGACCCGGCCAAGGTCCTGGAGGCCATCCGTGAGCACCTGCCCGAGGCGGCCATCCGCACCAGCCTCATCGTGGGCTACCCGGGCGAGACCCCGGCCATGTTCCGGCATCTGCTCGATTTCGTGGAGGCAGCGAAATTCCATCACCTGGGCGTGTTCACCTATCATCCCGAGGACGGCACGCCTGCGGCCAAACTCCCCAAACAGGTGGGCGAGCGCACCAAGCGCAAGCGCCGGGACGAGGTCATGGCCCTGCAGGCCGAGATCAGCGCCGAGATCATGGAAGGGTACGTAGGGAAAAGCCTGGAAGTCCTGGTCCAGGCCCAGCACCCGGAATGGCCCAGCCTGTACACCGGCCGAACCTGGTTCCAGGCCCCGGAAGTGGACGGCGTGACCTACGTGAGCGGGGAGAGCATTTCGCCGGGGCAGATGGTTATGGCGGATATTGAAGAGGCGAAGACGTATGATTTGGTGGCGTTGGTGTGAGGGAAGAGGCCGAGGCAGGGGTCGCAAACTATTTGCTGAACAGCTCCGCATGAGTCCCGGTTCGTACCAGGATCAGCCGCTCGGGCTCCAGCCGGTAGATCAGGAGCCAATCCGGGCGGATATGGCACTCCCTGAACCCGATCCAGTTGCCAGCCAAGGCATGATCCGTATGCGGCAGGGCCAAGGGCTGATCCGTCACCAAGGTCTCGATGACGGCCCGCAACTGTTCCAGGTCATATCGGCCTGAACGCGCCAGCCGTTTGAAGTCCTTGCGGAACGCCTTCGCGGAAACCAGGACCCGTCTCATTCATCGTCCGCATCAACTGAATTGAGGTCCTCCCACATCGCATCGACCGAAGGGAAAGACTTCAATCCTTCCCCCTTCACAGCGGCCTCCAGGGCGCGGATCGTCTCCTCGTTGGGGGCCTTGACCTCAAAGGGGAGGCCGTTGCGGGCCACGGATTGGTTCAGAAAGAGGCGGATGGCGTCGCTCATGGACAGGCCCATGCTCTTGAATAGCCTGGCCGCCTCAGCCTTCAGCGCCGGATCAATACGGGAACGAATGACCGTGGATTCCATACGGGGTGTCTCCTCGTAGCTACAAAGTAGCTACCATTTCGACAGGAGTCAAGAGGCGTCCGAGACTTTGCCGGGCGGTCTGTTTTGTCCAACAAGTCGATATTTTTCCTTTTGTACGGGGTCGGCCCTTGATCCTTTACTCGTCTTGACATACGAACAACGCGATACTTTGGCTGAATCGGTTCAAGCGGCAGCGCGTGGGCCGATTCCTGCAACCCTTGTGCCCCCACCATTCTCGGAGTTCCCCGTGAGGTCCATGTCTCCCCCCCCTCCCCCCGCAGGCAATGCAAGTAACACGCTAAGATTCCAAATATTTCTCGGTTTTTTTGCTCTGTTTTCCTTCGTCTTGTCCCTGCCCTCTGCTGCCCAGGCTGCGCCTGGGGATCAGAAATGGGTTGCTACGGTGCCCAATATTAATATTTCCACTCCAGCGATTGGAACAGATGGGACTATCTATGTCGGTGCTGAAGACGGGAAGCTTTACGCCCTAAATCCATCAGATGGCTCCCAAAAGTGGGCAGGAGCTACTGGCGACCAAATTGACGTCTCTCCGGCAATTGGAGCAGATGGAACAATATATGTAGCGACAAGCCTTTTTGTGAACAAGGTATATGCTTTTAATCCGTCAGATGGCTCTATAAAATGGCAGACAGCTGCATTCAGCAACAATTTTTTTTCATCACCGGCAATTGGTACAGATGGTACGATTTATATCGGCTGCTACGACAACAAGCTATACGCTTTAAAGCCTTCCGATGGGTCACAGAAGTGGGCCTTCACTACTGGGAGTTTAATTAGTTCTTCCCCGACTATTGGGGATGACGGGACTATCTACATCGGATCAATGGACAATAAGATTTACGCTATAAATCCAAGCGACGGATCACGGAAGTGGGCCTTCACTACGGGAGGGAGTGTTTATTCTTCTCCAGCTATTGGAGCTGACGGGACTGTCTACGCCGGGTCAGGCGATAAAAAACTATATGCCCTTAACCCATCAGATGGGTCACAAAAGTGGGTCACAGCGGCAACAGGGGGTGGTATTGAAGAACATCCCGTTATATGTACAGATGGCACCATATACGTTCCTACATTGGACAAGAAACTATATGCCTTCAATCCCACGGATGGGGCAATAAAATGGACAAGTCTAGCTGTTGGCGGTATTATGCGTTCACCGGCGATAGGTTCCGATGGAATATTGTATATGGGGTCGGAGGACAAAAAATTTTATGCATTCAATCCATCTGATGGTTCTCAAAAATGGGTTACGGCAGCCATGGGAGGGATAATTCAAGCAGCGCCTGCTATAGACGCTGATGGAACAATCTACATTGCAGCGAAGGACAATAAACTTCATGCCCTCTACAGCAGTTCCTCCGGCCTAGCCAACAGCCCCTGGCCAAAATTTCGCTACAACTCCAAAAACACCGGCCGAGTGACCAAAGTCACTCCCTCCCCCACCCAACCCACTGGCGTCTCCGTCAGCATGACCAACGTGGCCACCAGCACCGAGTCTTCCGCCAGCCTGGCCGTCTCCTACAAGCTGGGCGGGGTTTCCCCTCTCACCACCAAGCTCACCTTCAACGCCACCATCAACGTGAACGGGGCCAACGCCGTGTTCCGGTTCAACTCCACGGCCTTGAACGGCACGGCCTCGGGCTTCGCCCTGTACAAGCTCTTCAACACCAACGGGACATCCCGCCCCTACAAGGCCTACGCCACCTCGGCGGACACCGCCACGGACGGGGCCTGGTGGATCACCTACGCCAACAATACCTACATCCCGGCCAGCACGTCGCTGACCAAGGGCACCAACTACTACATAAATTTCTGCATCAAGGACAACGGCGACTACGACGAGGACCGCACCCTGGGCTCCCTGCGCGACCCCGTGATTCTGGGCCTTGGCGGTTCAGGCTCTTCCTCTTTAAGCGGCTGCATGCTGAACCCGGAAGCCGGGTTCGGGTGGGAATGGGGGCTGGTGGCGGGCCTGCCGGTTTTGTGGAGGGTAAGGCAAGGCCGCAGGATGACGGCCCGAGGGACGCGATGAGCAACTACGACAAGGTCTACAATGCTGAGGCCTGCCCCAAATGCGGGCATCATTACGACCTGGAAGACAGCCCCCTCTACACCACCCCCAACCCCCACCCCATGCTCCCTTCCTCCTCCCCGCTGACAGCCTTGGCATAGGCCGCCAGCCCGTATCTCCGCTGAGTGGCGGTCAGGGGTTCGGCGGCTTGGGCGCTGGCGTTCGTGCTGTCGGACGCGCTGGCGGCCTGGGGCTCGTGTAGGGTCTGGTACTCGGTCTGGACCTCCAGGTCCGAGGCAAAGGACTGGGCGCGCTGGGTGGCCCGGAAGCGGGAGAGGCGGTCGGCGGCTGATTGGGAGGCCGGGTCCGGGCTTAAGCTGACCTCGTCCTGGGTGAAGCGCAGGCCGAACTTGCCCAGGGAGAAGCCGAAGGACGTGGTGGTGATCTTGGCCGAGGGTGCGGCCGAGGCGGTGCCTGCCGTGGAAAAGGGCGTGGACGAGCCCGTGGACGCGGCCGATCCGGCCCGTGATCGGGCTTCGTCGGTGGCGGCAGTGGCCTGGCGCTGGTACGCGGCCGCTTGGACCTTCATGACCTTCCTCGACCCTTCCTCGGATGTTTCGCCCTTTTCGCCCGGCAACAAAAAACCGGGCGCACCTGTCTGGCGACCCGGCTGTCCTCGCGATCCGTCTTCCGAATCGCGCCTCATCCCGAAGGACCCGTGGCTTATGGCTTCCGTCCGTGGAAGTTGGCCGACCATGCAACCCATGGGGGCGGCCCACTCGTCGAAAAGCACCTCCTATATAATACGGCTTCCCGGCCGAGGCAAGGGTTTTTGCCCTCGGAATTCTTGCCTTTGCAGGGAATTTGCGTGTATTCCTGCCGGAAGGGGCGGATACTCCGGTCCCGGGCACAGCCTGGGCTTGACCAGAAATATGACCCGGCTTGCGGGAGGGGGTCCCAGGTGTCCCACCCAGACCCAAAAACTGGGGCGCGCCACAGGTCTCTTGACCCGAAAGTGGGGCGCTTGCGCCACACATTTTCCATTCCAGGACAACCGCTGGAGACCGGCGTGTGGGCCGGTCCCGTGGGACATCCTGAAATATTGTATCATTTTTCTTGTGTCAGGCGGGTGGCGATCCTGGCACAAAGCTTGCGATGGGAACCTTCGGCGAGACTTCCACCGGCCAGGCCTTTTAAGCCGGTCACGTGCAGCAAGGAGAAGCGAGAAAACCATGGGCTACAAAATTTTGCAGAAACGCCAACTGATCCCGGGCCAGACCAGCCTTCTGGTCATCGACGCGCCCCAGATCGCCAAAAAGGCCAGGCCCGGGAATTTCGTGATCATCCGGGTGTGGGAAAAGGGGGAGCGCATCCCCCTGACCATCGCGGACACGGACAAGGACAACGGGACCATCACCATCGTGTACCTGGTGGTGGGCAAGAGCACGGCCCATCTGGAGACCTTGAGCGAGGGCGACGAGATCCCGGACGTCTGCGGCCCCCTGGGCAAGGCCACCCACATCGACAAGCAGGGCACGGTCATCTGCGTGGGCGGGGGCACGGGCATCGCGGCCATGCACCACATCGCCAAGGGGCACAACCGGGCCGGGAACCACGTGGTGGCCATGGTCGGCGCGCGCAGCGAGAGCCTGCTCCTCTTCTGCGACGAGCTGGGCAGCTTCTGCCCGGAGCTGGTCATCGCCACGGACGACGGGAGCCTGGGCCACAAGGGTTTTGTCACCGACGTGCTCAAGGTCCGGCTGGAGGAGGACAAGACCGTGTCCGAGGTGGTGGCCGTGGGACCGGTGCCCATGATGGAGGCCGTGGCCAAGGTGACCAGGCCCTTCGGGGTCAAGACCACCGTGAGCCTGAACTCCATCATGGTGGACGGGATCGGCATGTGCGGGGCCTGCCGCTGCACCGTGGGCGGCGAGGTCAAGTTCGCCTGCGTGGACGGACCCGAGTTCGACGGGCATCAGGTGGATTTCGGCGAGTTGCGCAAGCGGCTCTTTACCTTCCGCCCCCAGGAGCAACTTTCTATGGAAGAGTTCAGGAAGCGCCATGGTTGAGCAAAAAAAGAAAAAGGAAATCCGTCCCCGGGTGGCCATGCCGGAGCAACCGGCCAGTGAACGAAGACACAATTTCACCGAGGTGGCCCTGGGCTACGGCGAAAAAGAGGCCATGTCCGAGGCCTTGCGCTGCATCCAGTGCAAGGACCCCAAGTGCCAGAAGGGCTGTCCGGTGGAGATCGACATCAAGGGCTTCATCGGACGCCTGCGCGAGAACGACGTGCCCGGGGCCTACAAGGTCTTGCGGGCCACCAACGCCCTGCCTGCGGTCTGCGGCCGGGTCTGCCCCCAGGAGACCCAGTGCGAAGGGGCCTGCGTGCTGTCCAAGAAGGGCCAGCCCGTGTGCATCGGCAGGCTGGAGCGCTACGCGGCCGACACCTTTGCCGCCTCCGACGCCTGCCAGCAGCTCACCGGCACCGAGGAATGCCACCTGGCCCGCGAGGACGTGAAGGTGGCCTGCATCGGGGGCGGCCCGGCCGGGCTGACCGTGGCTGGCTACCTCTCCACCCTGGGCGTCAAGGTGGTGGTCTACGAGGCCCTGCACGAGGTGGGCGGGGTGCTCATCTACGGCATCCCGGAGTTCCGCCTGCCCAAGGGCGTGGTCAAGCGCGAAGTGGACGCCCTAAAAGCCCAGGGCGTGGAGTTTATCACCAACTGGGTGGTGGGCAAGACCATCACGGTCCAGGAACTCTTGAACGAGGAAGGGTTCAACGCCGTGTTCATCGGCGTGGGCGCGGGCCTGCCCTGGTTCATGAACATCCCGGGCGAGTCGCTCATCGGCGTGTTCTCGGCCAACGAGTACCTGACCCGGGCCAACCTGGGCCGGGCCTATGAGTTCCCCGCACAGGACACCCCCACCTTCCCGGGCAAGCACGTGGCCGTGGTCGGCGGCGGCAACGTGGCCATGGACGCGGCCCGCACGGCCCTGCGCATGGGCGCGGAAAAGGTCAGCCTGGTCTACCGCCGCACCAAGGCCGAGATGCCCGCCCGGCACGAGGAACTGGAGCACGCCCTGGAAGAGGGAGTCCAGCTCGAGGCCCTGTGCGCGCCGCTCTCCTTCAACGGGGACGAGAACCATTACCTGAAAAGCATCACCCTCCAGCGCATGCAGCTCGGCGAGCCCGACGCCTCGGGCCGTCGCAAACCCGTGCCCATCCCGGGCGAGGTCTACGAGCTTCAGGCGGACATGGTGGTCATCGCCGTAGGCACCCAGCCCAACCCCATCCTCCTGGAAGCCACGCCGGACCTGGCCCTGAACAAATACGGCTACGTCACCGTGGATGCCGAAACCGGGGAGACCTCCATGCCGAACGTCTTTGCCGGAGGCGACATCGTCACCGGCTCGGCCACGGTCATCTCGGCCATGGGCGCGGGACGCCGCGCGGCCAAGACCATCGCCGCCCGGCTGCTGGGTCCTGACGCTGTCCTGTAATCACTTGAAGGCCGGGGGCTCCCCTGGGGTCCCCGGCCTTCCTCCCGGTTTGACTTCCCTTTCCCTTTTTCCTACAAGTCCGTAAATACGGTCCCATCCCGGGACCGCAAGCCCGCTGGAGCCCGCGTGACCGATCCGGACTTGGACTTTCCCCAACCCTTTTCAGCCCAGGCGGCCAAGCCCCACACGGGCCTGGTGGGGGCCTTTTCCACCCAGAGCGTGGAGAAGGTGGGCACTGGCACCACCCAGCGCAAGGTGGTGCAGAAGACCTACTGGTACGCCAAGGAGTTGGAGGGCGGGAGCGTGGAGGTGCAGCCCCTGAACGGCAAGTACGTGCCTGCCGGGATCAAGGAGCACATGGACAAGGACGCCTTTCTCCAGCGCTTTTCGCCCGAGCCCGAGTTCTACCAGAAGACGGTCTTTCCCAAGATGAAGGAGCTGAACACGACCGTGATGCGGGCCGAGGAGCTGCGGGCCAAGGGGGCCATGTATTCGGCGGAGTTCGAGTACCAGAACGCCCTGGCCGTGGACGCGGAGAACGTCAAGGCCAATTTCGGCCTGGGGCTGACCTATCTGGCCCGGGGGGAGTCCAACAAGGCCAACGACCTTTTCGAGCGCCTGGTCCACCTGGACGCGGCCTTTGAGGAGGAGCACAAGCACCTGTTCAACGAATTCGGCATCTCCCTGCGCAAGTCCGGCATGCTGGACCAGGCCGTGGTCTATTACGGCCGGGCCCTGGAGATGACCACCGAGGACGAGAACCTCTACTACAACATGGCCCGGGCCTATTTCGAGAAGGGCGACATCGGCGGGTGCGTGGAGAACTTGAAAAGCGCCCTGCGCATCAACCCCTCCCACCCCCAGGTGGTCGAGTTCCTGGCCTACCTGAAGAAGAACAACTTCCCCCTGTCCGGCCCGCCGCGCGCCGCAGGCTAACTGTGATGCGCCAAGAGGTTGTTCACTGCCCCTAAAGAGCTTCCGCCTGACATAATTGAGAGAGAGACATCATGCGCAGGGTTGATCCGGTCAAACACGAAGAGAAACGACGGGAGATCCTGGACGCCGCAGGGCGATGCTTCGCCCGGAAGGGGTTTCAGGGAGCCACCATCTCGGGTATCTGCTCCGAGGCCAAGATCAGCCCCGGCCATCTCTACCACTATTTCACCAGCAAGGAGGAGATCGTGGAGGCCATGGCTGCGGCTGGGCTGGCCTCCGGCATGGAGCTCTTCCGCCGGATCATAGAGGGACCCGACGTCCTCGCGGCGTTCGTTGCGGAGATCGAGCGGGTCAAGACCCGCCATATCGCCGGGCAGGCCCTGCTCATGGACATGTTGGCGGAGTCCGGGCGCAATCCGACGATGGGCAAAATCCTGCAAGAACACAGCCGGGCGGTGATTGCGCTTTTGGCCGGTTTTCTCCGCACGGGCCAGTCGCGCGGGCAGATCGACCCGGGTCTTGATCCGGATCTGGCGGCGTGTAGCCTGCTCAGCGTGTTCGACGGCGCGAAGACCCTGGCGATCCGCGACCAGAATATCGACAAATTAAAAAGCTACGATGTCTTAAAGATTCTGATCATCCGTTTTTTGACCCCTCCAACTCCCTGAAATTCCAACGGCGCACAAATCCGTTGCGGTCCTGCAGAGCCCTAACACCCGAGAAAGGGCGAGTCCTCGGGTGCCAGGCAAGCGCATCGCCGTTCTCTCGGTCTCTTGCCGTTCCCCAATGGTTTTGGGCGCGCGGGGGCAACTTCCGCAGCTAAAAAAGAGCGTTCGTTCTTTTAATTATTATTGACAGACGGCCAAACTCCTGCAAAATTAGATCGAGCGATCGATCTAATTTTGTCTTTTTGCCACAAGAGGAGTGCCCCATGGCCAGACTGCTCAAACAATCTTTTGCAACCAGTGCGCTTCTGTCCATCCTGCTCGTATCCGTCGCCGTCCTGGCGCAGGAAGGCACAGACGCCAGCTCTTCCTCCTCGGTGAAAAACGACTGGGACATCAGCCTCGGGGTTGGCGGGGCGCTTGCTCCCACCTTTGAGGGCAGCGACCGCTATCACGTGTCACCCGTGCCCCTGGTCAGCATCACCTACAAGGACATGATTTCGTTGAGCACCAACGGCCTGAACGCTTACTGGCACACTGGCGACCTGCGCATCGGCGCAGGGCTGACCTATAATCCCGGCCGGACCGACAGCAAGGAGGACGGCCTCTTCGGCAGTGGAGACGACCGGTTGCAGGGCATGGGCGATATTGACGGCGCACTCGGCCTCAAGGCTTTTGCCTCTTACCGCCTGTGGATGGTGGACTTCAGCGCGGCGGTGACGAAGTACACCGGGGATGACAACGACGGCGTCGTGGTTGATCTGGGCCTGGCAGCGCCGTTCAAGCTGACCAGCGGGTTCACCCTCACGCCGCATGTGGGCGCCACCTGGGCCAACCAGGACTACATGCAAACATTTTTCGGCGTCACGGCTGCGCAGGCGGCGAGTTCCGGCTTCGCTAGATATGACGCCGACGCTGGTTTCAAGGACATCCGGGCTGGCGTCGATGCCAATTATCGCTTTGACGAGCACTGGTTCCTCAGCGTGCGCGCCGACGTGAAGCGGCTCACCGGAGATGCCGCCAAGAGTCCAATAAGCTATTCAGACACCGGCGTGACCTTGGGCACCATGGTGGGCTATAGATTCTAGCTCAATTCCAAACGCTGGCAGGACAAAACCGGCCCTTTGAACAAGGATACAACGCTTTTCCGGCGTTGGTCCGGGAGTATCCGGGCATGGGCGCTGCGCGTGGCTTCGTCGATGCAAACATGCACGAATTCCTAGCCCGCCCGGCGAACTGAGGTCCGCCGATCCCCTGTGAATGCGGCCATCCCTTGGCCGGTGAGGCCGTGAACATCATACCTAGCCCGGGCCCTGCTCAGTCCTTCTGCTGCGCCACCGGGCCTCCGGCCAGTCCGCACCAGCCCTTGCACCCCTCGACTTCGGGCTTCTCGGCCCGCCACATCATGCACATGCTGGCCTGGCAGAATTTCATCTTGTCGTCGTGGGTTTTGAGCAGGGGGCAGTACTTGAACTTGGCCTCGTTCTCGGAAAGAAGCATGGGACCTCCGGGGGCTACTGGGTGGCTGAGCCTTCCTCGCGCTGGGCCACCTGGGGGGAGCACAGGGTGGGGTCGAAATAGGTGGGCTTGCCCAGCTTGCAACGCAGGTAGTCCTTGACCAGGAGGCTTAACGCCGCCTCCCGCTCCTGGACCTCGGGATAGCGGCCCTGCTTGAGGATGTTCGCGATGTCCGGGTTGCCCATGGCCGGGTTTAAGTTCGGCCGGGTCTCCAGGGACTTGGCGTAGGAACCCACCAGGGTCTTGACCCTCTCAGGGGACAGGGCGTCGATTTCCTTGACCTTGGCCGCCAACTGGTCCGGGGCGGGCAGGCGGTCGCTCTCGAGTATCTGCTTGAACACGCTCATGTAGCGCTTCAAGCCCCCGGTGACGTGCTCACGCTTGATGACGTTCAGCTTCATCCAGCCGCCCTTGCACCATTTGAACACGGCGTTCACGGTTTTCTCCTGGCCCGGTTCGGGCTCGAAGAACACCTGCACCGAGGTGGAGTCGTAGACATAGGCGTCCATCCAGGTCAGCCCGGCCTTGGTCAGGCCGTTCACTCCGGAATAGAAATAATCCCAGTTGGCCTCGTCCAGGATCACGCCCTTCTTGCCCACGGTGGACGGGGCCTGCTGCTTGCTGATGGACACGAACACGTTCTTGCCCTGGTGCTTGAAGAGCAGGAGCAACCGGTCCAGGTCGTAGCGGAAATAGGCCCCGCTGTTGGAGTCCGGGGTCCCTTCCTCGTATTCCACCCCGCGGGCGCTGACCGGCTGGTCGAGTGCGGCCAGGGCCTCCCAGGCGCTCTTGCCCGCAAAGCGCAGATCCTGGCCCTTGGACCAGCCGCAGATGCGCACCGAGGAGGGGGAGAGCAGATAGAAAGGGATGGCCGGGTTGTAGGCGTAGCGCAGGACCTTGGACAGGGAGGCCTGGATCTCGGCCCGGTAGCAACCGCCCTGTATTCCGTCCCGGCGGCCCGGGGACAGGGTCTCCAGGCTGGACTGCTCCTGGAACACGAAGTTCATGAGCCCGGCCACCTGGGCCGGGTCAAAGGTCCCGCCGGGGTTCTCGGTCAGGCTGACCAGGGCCTCGATGCCCTGCTGGGCCTCTTTGGGGATGGTCGGGACCTCGGCTTCTTCGGCGCGGACCAGGGACGGGAAAATCATCAAAAAGGCCGCAAGAGTAAGGGCGGAAAGGCTCGATAGGCGCATACGGTTCCTCATGGATGGGACGTGCCGTGCAGTCCGTACTGAACGGGGTTCTCATTATATAGGGATTTGGGGTGGCTTGGCAAGCGCAAGTCGCGGTCGCGACCCAGGTGATCCATTGGGCCGTTTACCTGCGTGCCGGGGGCTTTTGCAGCCCGGGCCGACAAAAAAATCTAGGAAACCTGCCGGTCCTCCTTCCATGGGGCCATGAGGCAGGCGCTCAGGATAGCCGCCAGGGCGGCCAGGCCCCCAAAAAGAAAGGGAGCGCCCGGGCCGATCATATCCCATAACACCCCGGCCAGGACACTGCTGACCAGCATGACCAGGCCCACGGCCATCTGAAAAATGCCCATGGCTACCCCGCGCTTTTCGGCCGGGGCCTGGCGTGACACCAGGGCCTTTCCGATGCCTTCGGTGAGGGCCATGTAGAATCCATAGACGGGAAACAACCACCAGACCGGCCCGGCCTCACTGGTCAGGGACAGGCCCAGGTAGACCCCGGCATAGATGGTCCATCCGGCCAGGATCATCTTCCAGCGGCCGAAACGGTCGCTGAGCGCGCCCAGGGGATAGGCGGCCAGGGCATAGGTCACGTTGAACAGGGCATAGGCCAGGATGACCCCGCTGTCCCCGAGCCCGAGGTTTTTGGCCCGCAGGAGCAGGAAGGCGTCGCTGCTGTTGGCCAGGGCGAAGACCAGAAGCGGGGCCAGGGTTCTCCAGTAGGCGGGCGGCAGGCCGGGACGCCGGAGCGCGGCGAACAGGGAGCCCCGGGGATTGGGGCAGGTTTCTCCGGCGGGCCGGGGCGTGTCCTTGAGCCGGAAGGTCAGCCACACGGCCAGCGCGCCAGGGATCGCGGCCAAAAGGAAGATGGCCCGGAACTGGCCGGGCAGGAGCCAGAGAAAAAGCGCGGAGGCCAGGACCCCGGCAATGGCCCCGGCCGTGTCCATGGCCCGATGGAACCCGAAGGCCTTGCCCGCGATGCCGGGATGGATGGCGTCGGCGATCATCACGTCCCGGGCCGTGCTGCGCAGTCCCTTGCCCACCCGGTCCAGGGACCGGGAAAAGAGCACCAGCCCCCAGGACGAGGCCAGGGCCATGATCGGCTTGGACAGGGCCGCCAGGCCGTAGCCCAGGCGGACGTAAACCACTCGCTTGCCCATGCGGTCGCAGTGCCAGCCGGTCACGCCTTTGAGCAGGCTGACGATGGCCTCGGCCCCGCCCTCGATGAACCCCAGGGCCATGGCCGGGGCTCCCAGGGCGACCAGGAAAAGAGGAACGACGGGATAGACCATTTCCGAGGCGAAATCGGTGAAAAAGCTGACCCAGCCGAGCCGTTTCACCGATGGGGGAATGGAGGTCTCCTGAAAAGGGGAGTCCGGAGCGATGTGGTCTTCATCCATCCGTCATCCCCTTGAGTCCGTGCGGCGCATGGCTTCCTGGCGGAGGTCCAGGGGCATCTTCTCCAGGGCATAACGAAGGGCCGTGCGGGGCATGGTCGCCCGCCGGGCCAGGACAAAGGCCAGGACTTCCTGCTGGAACCGATGGGAGGCTACCTTGAGCAGCCAGCCGTAGCCCTTTTGCACCAGGTCGTCGGGATCGGCCAGGAGCCGGTCGGCCGTGTTCAGGGCCAGGTCCAGGCCCTGGCCGGCCTTGACCAGGGGGATTAAGATCACGGCCGAGGCCCGGCGCGCCCAACGGTTGGGTGAGTCCGGCCAATCCAAAATCCGGGGCCGCAGGTCCGGGAAGCGCAGGAGCAACTGGCCAAAGGCGTGGGTGCAGAACACGTCGCAATGGGCCCAGTTGGTCACGTAGGCCGTAAGCCAGGCCTCGAAGCGGTCGAAATCCTCGGGCCGGGAGCCTTTGGCCGCCCGCTCCAGGAGGTGCGAGGCCACCACCCCGTCCTCGAACACCCCCGAGGCCCACAGGGCCTCGGCCAGGTCCAGGAGCCGGTCCCGGTCCCAGGCCTTGATCCGGGGCCAGTGCCTGTTCGCGCAGGCCCGCACCTGGGCCGAGCGCACGCCCAGGGGGTTCACGGGCTCCTTGAAGAAATTGACCGCCCCGTCCCGGAAGGCCAGGTCCACGTGGGGCAGAAGGTCCGCTCGGATGGAGGCCAGGGTGGACGGTACGTCGGTGTTCATGGGGCCTATCATTATAAGAAGGGGCCGGATTGGCAAGGACAAGCTGACGTTTGGCCTTCGCGGGCAAGGCCCTTGGACTTGGCCCTGAAGTCAGGGCCGCAGAGGCTCCTTCATCCGGGGTACTGGTCCGCAACAGAGCATTGCAACAAAATGATATTACTGACTTAAATAAAAAGAACCACCGATGGAGCTTTTGGCCTTGACGCCGGGCCAGGACTTCCATAGATACCCCCTTCCTGTCGCGCTTCAAGCGCTGGCCGGGCGGTCTCTGAAAAAAAGATGCTCCAGAACACGATTGAGTGCTTGACTGGGCCGGGCGACTTCTTTAGAAGTCCACCTCCCGCGACCGAAAGGGCAGCGGGAAACGGTCCCTGAAAAAAAGTCGGCGCTCGGTGAAAAGAGTTCTTGACTTCAGGCCGGGGGGTCTTTAAAAGCTCCCTTCCCGCTGCGGAAACGCAAGTGGGGATGTTCTTCGAAAAAAATGAGATATGCCGCAAGGACTTGAAAAAGTTCTTG
>CAILNX010000029.1 GCA_903835685.1 uncultured delta proteobacterium | reverse complement strand
TCACAAACCCGTGTCCAAGAAAACCGGGTCCCCCTCAGGGCGCACTGGTTTCAACGGGCTCAATAAATAAATCGAGCACCGTTTCACGAATAGACTCGGTCGCCACCATTTCAATTTCACGCAAGCTGTATCCAGCAAGCTTCCGGCTGGCCAAAATGTCCTTGACCGCAACGCTAATTTCGTTTGCAAGCCGGTGCGCTTCGCCAGTGTAGTTTTCGTCTGAGTCAAACATGGAAAGTTTCATGGACCCTGCTCCTTGGTTGACGGCCCATTCCCAGTCGCTCCCTCAAAGGGGACGACTTACCGATAACAGACATTCCGCATATTTCAAACCGATTTGGGAGTCCATTGGCGGGATGTTATGACGTGACGAATGGGCTTGACTACAGGGATTTGATAACTACTTATCCTTGTTAGGCAAACCATGCCCCCTCTTATGCGAGGTAATACACGATGTTGCTTTCAGAACTACTATTTTCTGACATTGAACTCGGTACGCTCATAGAAGAGTCCCCAGGGGGCAGACAAGGGACAATCGTCCACAAGAAACATAGTTTTGGGAATGACTATCTCGTTGTAAAATGGCCTAATGGAGCGAAAGTGACCAGGAGCTTCAGGGAATGGAATCAGGTTGAGATGGCCGTTTGTGGGATGAAAGCCGACATGAAACCCGACCAGCCCAATCCCAATCGCTGGCCCCTCTAGCCCTTCTTCTTGAAAATCTCATTCGCAGCTTCAGCGCCCGCCCGGAGCGTCTTGTCGAAGAACGAGTGGTAGCGCTCCATGGTCATGCGAAGGCTCTTGTGCCCAACCAGCTTCCCAGCAGTGGTGATGTCCACCTGGCCCGAGTTCGCCAGCTGACAGATGAAATTATGCCGCAGGTCGTGGATGGTGAAGTCGTCAGGAATGCCAGCCTTGACCCTGGCACGCCTGAACATGCTGAACAGGCCCGTGTAGTAGCTGGTCCCATCCCGTTGAGGGAACACCAGTTGGCCCTTGGCCTGGGCTTGGCTGGCAACAAGGACCGCCCAGGCCACATCAGGCAGGGGCGCACCCTGTAGCTCACCAATCTTGACAATCTCACCTGGGAACTGAATCAGCCGTTGCTCATGGTTGACGTTGGCCCACTTCAGCGCACAGACCTCGCCCAGCCGTCTGCCCGTGTACAGCAGAAACAGGAGCAAACGCCCGGCGTACTGGTTGTCCATTTCCTCAAGCACCTGAATCAGGCGATTGGTCTGTTCCTCATTGAGCCACCTGACCCTGGTGTTGTCGAAGTTGGGCTTGTCAGCGCCGTCAACAGGATTCAGCCCCAGGTACAGGCCCTTCTCCTTCATATACGTGTAAATGCGACTTAACCTGGCGAGGAAATTCTTGATGGTCTGGGGGGCTGGCTGCTCCCCCTTCTTCTGGTGCTTTGAGAAATATTTTCGGTATCCAGCCACGGCATCGTCAATGTCCGTGGTCTTGATTGCGTCCATGGGCCTGGTGGCAAGCTCAGGCTTCCCGTTCAGGAGCCTGCCCCAGCAGTCTTTCAGGTATTTCGGCCCACGCCTATCCTGCTCAAAATGCCGGAGCAGGCGCTTGTACCCTTCCTCCAGGGTTGGGGCTGATGTAACTTTTGATGAAACTTTTATCCGCCTGGATGTCACCCCTGGGATTTCCTGCCCTCGCTTCATGGCCCGCTTCTGCTCAGCATCGTGCAGCCTGGCATCGTTGAGACTCTCAAAGCTAGAGCCTGGAAGCCCCTTGTTGATAGTCCTGAACTTCAATTTCCCGCCGCACTCACACTTCTCAGGAACACCTTTTTTTAGTGAATACGACCCCTTGCATTTTAGGCAGTAAGCCATGACAGCCATAGGGCCTCCCCTGGTTCACAGATAGTTGGCGAGGTCAAAGCCTTCCATCGGGTTTACGCCCCGGCAGTAGTCAGCAGTGAGGAAGAAATTGAACATGGCCCGCAGTGAGGCCCGTATGTTGTTGATGGTCTGCTTGCCCAGTGGCTTGCCTTCGTCCTCAATGGTCATGCGGTTGTATTCAACGAAAGCCCGGCCGATGATGCCGGGCAGGTCTGGGCTGCGGGTGCTAGTGGACCGAAGCTTGCTGACGTACAGCACGAAATAGAAGCCTGCCTTCAGGTCGTCACTCCGCTTCCATTCCTTTGTAAGCCTTTGGTGCTTGCGCTGCTCGTTGGTCAGCTTAGCGAAGAACTCACAGGCAGCCTTGCCCACGGTCAGGTAGGCAATGTCCCTGCCGCTGTACATGGGCGGTTCTGGGAAGGTCAGGTCAGGTTCTTTTGCACCCGGTGCAACGGGTGCAAAAGTTACATCGGGGCCGATGTAACTTTTTGCTTGTGGCTGGGAAGTCCCTGGTATGCTTTCCCAAATCGTCACCCCAGAAATTTTTTCCCCAGCGGCAATAGCTTTTCGTTGACAAACATTAAATTCTTGGGCATCTGTCAGCGCTCGGAACGTGCGGATGGGCGCTCTGCCCTTCTGTCCTCGCAATGTGTTCTGAACTTTGAACTTCGTGCTCTTTGACAAATCGAACTGACACTTCCGACAGGCCTGGGTATCCAAGCTGTACAAGCAGCCGCACCCTTCGCAGACACGGTATACTCCCATATCCCCCTCCCCTTTGATTTGGGCGTATATTTGATTTGCACCTAGGTCAAGCACCAGGTGCAAAATCCTTGCACCCAGCAAAAATATGTAACCCTGGTGTAACTTTTGGAAGGTCAGTTTGAGAGATTAAATTAAAATCAAGGAGTCGGGCAAGAGCCAGCGGGAACCGCACAAACCACCAAAAAGGTTAGTCTTTTCCCCAAAAATCTTAAGCCCGGCCCCCCAAGGGGCGGCATAGCCAAGTGGTAAGGCAGAGGTCTGCAAAACCTCCATCCACCGGTTCAAATCCGGTTGCCGCCTCCACATAGTTCCTTGCATTCCATCCGGCGGACCACCGCCCAGGTTGAGCGGGAATAACTCAGCGGTAGAGTGCAACCTTGCCAAGGTTGAAGTCGCGGGTTCAAATCCCGTTTCCCGCTCCAACGAAAGCGCCAGGCCGACCCGCAAGGGTCGGCCTTTTTCTTGGCCCGGACCAGGGCCAGGCCCCCTTAAAGCCCGCGCCAGGGTTGACCGCATCGGGCAAATCCGCTAGGCCCGGCGAAACCATACCGGGCAAGAGGGTTTTACCTGATGAAATACCGTCTGGACGCGCCCCTGGACGAACTCCTGGACCAGGCCAAGGCCAAGTTCCGCATCGCGTTTGAGCCCCTTCGCCTGGGTGAACGGGAACTTTTCTTTCTGCAAATCACCAACATGTCCTCCTATCTGGAGAGCCTGGCGGCCAAGACCAAGGGCGGGGCGGGCGTGGAGCTGCCCTTGTGGGCCAGAATCTGGCCCACGGCCCTTCCGGCCTCCCTGTTCGTGCAGAAGATTCCGGTTCGCCCTGGGACCAGGATGCTCGAAATCGGGACCGGAGTCGGGGTGGTGGGTCTTTTCGCCGCTGCGGCCGGACACCGGGTCCTGTTGACCGACGTAAACCCCGAGGCCCTGCTCTTCACCCGCATCAACATCCTCAAAAACGGTCTGGAAGACCGGGCCGACGTGGCCAAGGTGGACCTGACCCGGGACCGTCTGGAGGAGAAATTCAACCTCATCGTGGGCTGCGAGGTCCTGTACCGCAAATCCGTGCAGCTTCCCCTGCTGGCCTTTCTCAAGGCCCATATCGCCCCGGACCCGGATGCGGAGATCATCCTGGCCCTGGACCAGTCCCGCTCGGCCGCGGGCTTTTTCCACGCGGCGTCCCAGGACTTCCAGGTGGCGGCCAGGACCTTCAACCTCGCCCAGGAAAACGGTGAGTCCAAACCGAACACCATTTTCCGACTCAAGGCCAAACCCCATGCTTGAACTGAGAAGCTGCCCCAAGGGCTATGACCAGGACCAGGACAAGGCCGTGACCCCGGAGACCACCGTGGCCCGGATCAAGTCCATCCTGGCCTCCACAGGCCAAGGCGTGCTGGCCGAATCCCGGCGGGTGGACACCGGACGCCTGGGCATCCCAGTTTTTTTAAGCGTCTGCGGCCCGAAGGCCCGCTCCATCATGCCCACCCGCAAACAGATGGGCAAAGGGGCCTCCGTGGCCCAGGCCGAGGCCTCGGCCCTCATGGAATTGGTGGAGCGTTTCAGCTTCTTCTCCTTTTGGGCCGACGAGAGCCATTTCGCCCGGGTGTGCTGGACCGAGGCCCAGAGGCACTGGCCGGACGCGCTCATGCCCATCGAGGCCGTCATGGCCTCCGTGAACGAGGACATCTCCCCGGCCGACGCCACCCGGGTCATGGACCTGGTGCCCTGGCGCTTTGTCGAGGCCCTGAACCTGGCCACGGGCCGCATGGAGCGCGTGCCCCTGGACTGGTTCAAGCTGCTGAACGAATTCAACGGGTCCTCGGCCGGAAACACCCCGGAGGAATCCATCCTCCAGGGGGCCTGCGAACTGGTGGAGCGCCACGTGTGCGCCATCCTGGACCGTAAGCGCCCGGCCCTGCCCACCATCACCCTTAAGTCCTGCCAGGCCGATCCGGTCCTGGCCGATCTGCTCTCGCGCTTCCGCCACAACGGGATCAAGGTCATTCTCAAGGATTTCAGTCTGGGCCTGCCCGTGCCCACGGTGGCCGCCCTGGCCCACGACCCGGCCACCTTCCCGGCTTTGAGCGAGATTGTGTTCACGGCCGGGACCGCGGCCTCGCCGGTCAAGGCCGCCATCCGGGCCTTGACCGAGGTGGCCCAACTGGCCGGGGATTTCGAGACCGGCAAGGTCTACGAGGCCTCGGGCCTCTCCAAATTCACGGCCCCGGATCAGTACGCCTGGCTGGAAGCAGGCCCCCGGGTAGCCCTGGACTCCCTGCCCGACATCGAGGACCAGGACATCCTGAACGAGCTGAACCGCCTGGCCCAGGGGCTTTTGGCCCAGGGGCGCACCCTGTACACCGTGGACCTGACCACGCCTTTGCTGGACACCCCGGCCAACTACAATTTTGTGCCCGGCTTCCAGTTCCGGGAACGGACCATGCGCGGGGGGCTGGGGCTTTTCGTGGGCCGCACCCTGGCCGAGAACATGGCCCCGGAAGACGCCCTGCGCGGCCTGGCCGTGCTGGAGGAAGTGAACCCCGGGGCCTATTACCTGCCCTTTTTCCGGGGGCTGGTGGCCCTGCGCCAGGAAGACCTGGTCCTAGCCCGGACCCTGTTCGCCCAGGCCGAGCCCTTGCAGCCCGGTCGCGAGGAACAGGGGCTGGCGGCCTTCTATCAGGCCTACGCCCTGTCCCTGGCCGGGGAATGGGGAGAGTGCCCGGCCATCCTGGACCGGGCCATCGACCGCGACCCCGAGGTCAAGGAGTTCTTCAACCTGCGCGGGGTGGCCAAGTTCCGGGCCAAGGATTACGCGGCCGCCGCCCTGGATTTTGAGGCCGTGCTGGCCCTGGACTCGGGCAGCGCCCCGGACATGGCCAACTTAGGGCTGTGCCACAAGTTCCAGGGGAACCAGGAGGAGGCCATCCACTGTCTGCGCGCGGCCCTGGACATGGACCCCGGCCTGGATTTCGCCCGGACGCATTTGAGTGAATACGGCGAGTTCGAGGAGTTTAAATAAGCCTGTCAAGAGTTGACAAGCCGCCCGGCCCCGTTTAAGGTCCGCCCAACTTTGCCAATTCCCGCCGACTTTGGCGGAAAACGGTGGAGCGCCGTTACGGACATGGCCTCCCCGGCTTTTTCAGTCGGGGCGCCGGGCACGCCCGGTCCGGCACAGTACAACCTTCCAAGGAGGATTGGAATGGCTCAGATCGAATACAAGGGAAAGTCTTTTGAGGTCGATGAAGATGGCTTCCTGCTGAAGTACGAAGACTGGAACCAGGAATGGGTCGAGTACGTGAAGGAATCCGAGGGCATCAAGGACTTGAACGACGAGCACAACAAGACCATCGAATTCCTGCGCGACTACTACGAGAAGAACGGCATCGCCCCCATGGTGCGCATCCTCTCCAAGGTCACCGGCTTCAAGCTGAAGCACATTTACGAGCTGTTCCCCTCCGGACCCGGCAAGGGCGCCTGCAAGATGGCCGGCCTGCCCAAGCCCACCGGCTGCGTCTAAACCGCGAGCCGTCCAAGCTAAAGAAAAGCGGAGCCCCAAGGCTCCGCTTTTTTATTTCTTTCCTTTGCCTTTGTCGCCCGGGGACTTGCCCTTGTCGCTCGGGGACTTGCCCTTGTCCCCTGAAGGCTTGCCCTTGTCCGCCCCGGGCTTGGCCTCGGATTTTTCCGCAAGGGGCTTGGCCCCGGACTTCTTCCCGGCCCCGCCGCCCTTGCCGCCCTTACCACCCTTGCCACCCTTTTTCATGGCCTCCATCTCCTCGGGGCTGCGGGAAAAGAGTTCCCGTTTGCGCCGCTCGAACCCCAGGGCGGTCTTGAAGGCCGCGATGGCCACGGCCACGATGCTCAAGATGAGCACCAGCCCCTTCTGAAACTCCCATTTCTGCTTAAATATCAGGTCCACGATCCACAGGCCGGACAGCTTGTCGGAAAAAAAGATCAGGGTGGGCAGGGTGACCAGAGCCAGGCCCAGACAGAGGATCTCCAGCCAGATGAAATTGCGGCCGAGCATGAGGATGAACAGGGTGGAGTCGCGGATGATGCGCAGGGTCACCAGGCGACTTTTCAAAATCTTGATCCTCTCCTCGATCTCGCCCAAAAACTTCTGGGCCCGCCGGAAATTCTCGGCGATCTTCAGGTGCTGCCCGCGTATCCAGTTCAGCTTCTCGGCGCAAAAATTGAAGTCCTGGTTGAACTCGTGCAGGAGCCTGGGAAAGGGAAACCAGGAGGCCTCCTTCTGGACGTCCTTCAAACGCTCGAAGAAATTGCCCACCCGGGAGTCCACCAGCTTGATCTCCAGGTCCACCCGCTTCTCCATCTCCTCCACCAGCCGGGTCGAGCCGCGGGTGAGCTGCTTGAAGGCCACGTAATTGCGCACCTTGGACAGGGCCAGGAGACGGTCCACATGCTTCTGAGCCACGTCGTGGAACTCGTGGCTCTCCTCGAACCACTGCCCCACTTCTCCGGCCAGCTTCTCGATGCGCGCCTTCTCGGCCTTGCCCACCTCCTCCACCACCCGCCACATTTTCCACATTGCGCTCATGAGATGGATGCGGCCGCGCTCCAGCTCGGGATCGATGAGCATGCGGTTGAAGATGTTGGGGTCCTTTTCCACCAACTGCTCGAAGATGGGACCGGCCTGTTCGGAAAACCCGCGTTTCACCAGGCACACGGCCTCCCGGTAGGAGGGATCGATCCATTTGGGGGACACGCCCTGGCAGGCCTTGTACAGGTCCGTGGCCTCCTTGTACTCGCCCTGGATCTCCCTGATCCGGCCCTGGAGGTAGAGGAAGAAGCCCTGCTGGAACTGGGTGTAGGAAAAGCGCTCGGACTCCTGCCAGTAGAATATGGCCTGGTCCTGGTTGCCTTGCTCCAGGTTCAGGACGCCCTGGAGGGAGCGGGGCTGGTAGCTCTTGGCGTAGCGCAGGCTGGCCTGCTTCAAAATCTCCTCGGTCTGTTCGTAGTCCCCGGACTCCAGGGCGGTCATAGCCGTCCACAGGTATTCCCCGGTCTCGCCCGTGAGCTGGGTGAGACCGGCGGGCCAGTCCTTGCCCCGGCTGCGCCAGACCAGCTTGAACATGCGGTGCTGGGCCGGGGCGTTGATCTCGAACATGGCCCGCACCAGGACGTTGCGGACATCGCGGGCCTCCATGGCCTCCACGATCCCGGGCAAGAGATTCTCCATGTCCAGGCTGTCGTCCAGGCGCAGGAAGGTCTCCTCCATCTGCTCCAGCCCCACCTCGGCCAGGGCGTCCCAGATCTCCGGCCGCCAGTCGGGCAGGTCCCGGCTCGGGCAATGGGCCGGGGTGTGGTTTTTCAGTCCACAATAGAAGCATTCGGGCTTATCCCCGGAATAGAACTTACGGGACAGGGAGAGCTGGATCATCCCGTCCTCGGACTCATCCCCGCTTTCCAGCCCCAGACGGATGTTGCACCAGGACTCCACGCTCTCCCGGGAGCTGAAGCCCAGATCGTTGATCTTGAACCCCTCGCCCAAAAGAAAGGCCGTGCGGTACTGGAAATGCGGGAAGTCCGGGGTCAGTCGGTCCCATTCCAGGGGGATCTTGCGGGGCAGCTCCTCGTTGAAATTGAGTCCCATGGAGGACACCCCGGCCATGACCACCGGCCAGTACCGGGACTCCTCGGCGTCGGCCTCCTCCTCCTTCACCCGGCGCAACAGGAGCAGGATGTCCCGGCAGAACATGCGCAGGAGCCGGAGCTTGTCGATGGAGAAGACGACGAAATTGTCTTTTATCAGGTACTTGAACCCCAGCTTCTGGAGGATCATCTGCACTTCGCCGAAAAAGATCCGCCAGCCGCTGATGAAGGTCTTGTCCGAGGGGTTGCCCAGGGGCTTCATGACGAAGTACCAGCCCAGGATGCTCTCGTAGTCCAGGCCCTGGTCCGCATAGAAGAGCCGCCAGGAGCCGCCGGTCAGGCCCGAGGGAGTGGCCGCCTCGCGCAGTTCCAGGCCCGGAATGCCCTTGATCTGGTCCCCCAAGGCCTGGCTCATCCAGACCGTGAACTCAGACGGCGG
Source organism: uncultured delta proteobacterium (assembly GCA_903835685.1). Classification (GTDB taxonomy): domain Bacteria; phylum Desulfobacterota; class Desulfovibrionia; order Desulfovibrionales; family Desulfovibrionaceae; genus CAILNX01. The sequence continues at coordinate 125,716 of CAILNX010000029.1, read as the reverse complement.
AACCACCCACTGGCCGATCATGTCCGGGGACACGGTCATGGCCAGATTCAGCTTGAAGTCCGAAAGAAGCGTGGCCGGGAGGACCTGGACCGAGACCGGCATGGGGTTGAGCCTGGCCCAGATGAGCAGGCGGGCCACGCCGCGAAAGGCGTCCGAGGACAGGAACAGCCACACGGCCTGTTCGTTGTCCTGGGCCATGAGCAGACCGCCATGGTCGGACAGGGTTTGCTGGATGGCCGGGTTGAGCTGCTTGGACCAGGCCACCCAGACCGCAATGCCCGAAGACACCAGGCGGGCCTGGGGAATGTCGGGCATGTTCTGCAGCAGGGCGGAAAGATGCAGCATTGAAGCTCCTTACCGACACGACACGGCGTCGGCGACCAGGGTCTCGATCCGGGCGGCCTCGTCCTGGCGGCCCCGCTTGCGGCAGCCCGCGAGGTACACCTCGGACTTGCCGCGCAGGACCGTCCCGGCCGCTTCCCTTTGTGTATCGGTCAAAACCGCGTTCTTCAATAGTTTCAGCAGGGCATAAACCCGGTACAGGTCCAGATTTCCGATCCGCCGGGACAGCTGGTCCTCGCGGCCGCCGTGCCGGATGGTCAGTTTCTCAGGCAAAAGCCCCACGGGTCCGAGCAGGCTGACCCGCAGCCAGAAATCGTAGTCCTCGCAAGCCGGGAGGTCCGGGTCGAACGGCCCCGCGCGCTCCATGAGCTCCCGGGTGAACAGGATGCAGGAGGGGCTGACCACGCAGGCCTTGAGGCAGGCCGTAAAGATGTTCCCAGAAGGTTTGGCGTGCCGTGCGCCAGGATTGACCCGGCGGCCCGCGCGCATCCAGATCTCCTCGGTATGGCTGATGGCCAGCTCCTGCTCGGCCATGAAGGCCAGTTGCCGCGCGAGCTTCTCGGGCAGCCACTCATCGTCGGAGTCCAGAAGGGCCAGATACGCCCCCTGGCTTGCGGCCAGGCCCAGGTTGCGGGCGGCGGACACCCCCTGGTTGTCCATGCGCAGCACCCGCAGCCGGGGGTCGGAGATGGCGGCCAGGACCTCGGGGGTGTGGTCCCGGGAGCCATCGTCCACCACCAGGCACTCCAGGTCCGCGTGGGTCTGGGCCAGGACCGAAGCCACGGCCCGACCCACCAACTCGGCCCGGTCAAAGGTGGGGATGATGACCGATACGAATGGAGATACCGTTGGGGAGCTGGTTGGGGATACGGTTGGAGGCATGGACGTGGGCATACCCATGGAGATTACAGACTTCCGGCCCGTCGGTAAAGGCCGCCCGCCCTTGCGCAGCCCGGACAAAATCCGTAGTCTGCCCGCCATGTCCTCCCCGCCAGCCCTGCTTCAGGTCCAGGACCTGACCACCTCCTTTTTCACCCCCCAGGGCCAGGCCCGGGCCGTGGACCGGGTCAGCCTGTCGCTTTCCCGGGGCGAGACCCTGGCCGTGGTGGGCGAATCAGGGTGCGGCAAGACCGTGCTGGCCCTGTCCATCCTGGGCCTGGTCCCGGACCCGCCGGGCCGGATCACGGCCGGGTCCGTGCTCTTTGACGGCCAGGACCTGCTCACCCTGTCCGAGGCCGAATTGACCCGCATCCGGGGCAACCGCATCTCCATGATCTTCCAGGAGCCCATGACCTCGCTCAACCCCGTGTTCCAGGTCGGGGAACAGATCGCCGAGACCCTGCGCCTCCACCGGGGGCTTTCGGCCCGAGAGGCCCTGGCCCAGGCCGTGGACCTGCTCGGCCTGGTGGGCATCCCCGATCCCGGGGAACGGGCCGCGAGCTATCCCCACGAACTTTCCGGGGGCATGCGCCAGCGGGTGATGATCGCCATGGCCCTGTCCTGCGGCCCGGACATCCTCATTGCCGACGAGCCGACCACGGCCCTGGACGTGACCATCCAGGCCCAGATCCTGGACCTCATGGCCGATCTGCGGGCCAAGACCAACGCCGCCCTTTTGCTCATCACCCACGACCTGGGCGTGGTGGCAGGATTCTGCCGCCGGGTCCTGGTCATGTACGCGGGCCGGGTGGTGGAGGAGGCTTCAGTGGAAGACCTGTTCCGCCGGGCCGCCCACCCCTACACCCAGGGACTCCTGGCCTCCCTGCCCAGCCTGGCCCAGGGCCAAGGCCAGGGCGTCCGGCTGACCCCCATTTCCGGGACCGTGCCCAGTATTTTCGCCCTGCCCCAGGGCTGCCCCTTCCACCCGCGCTGCCCCAAGGTCATGGACCGCTGCCGCACCGAGGACCCGCCCATGTTCCCGGCCCGGGGCCACGCCCAGGAAGGCCACCAGGCCCGCTGCTGGCTGGAGGCTCCCCTTGCACCCTGACCCGGCCGCCCCGCTCCTGGAGCTTGAGGCCGTGGCCCGGCACTACCCCCTGCGGGCCGGGGCCTTTCAACCGGCCACAGTCTGGGTCAAGGCCCTGGATGGGGTGAGCCTGCGCCTTGAGGCCGGGGAGACTTTGGGCGTGGTGGGCGAATCCGGGTGCGGCAAGTCCACCCTGGCCCGCTGCGTGGTGGGCCTGGAGCGCCCCACCTCCGGGACCGTGCGCCTGCACGGCCGGGACCTTAAGGACTGGGACCGCCTGGACTTGAGCCGCCGGGTGCAGATGATCTTCCAGGACCCCTTCTCCTCCTTGAATCCGCGCTGGACCATCGGAGCCACGGTGGCCGAGCCCTTGGCCATCCACCGGGCCGGGTCCCGGGCCGAACGGCGGGAGCGCACCGAGGAACTCCTGCGCCTGGTGGGCCTGTCCGCCGAGCACCTGGGTCGCTATCCCCACGAATTTTCCGGGGGCCAGCGCCAACGGGTGGCCATTGCCCGGGCCTTGGCCTTGAATCCCGAGCTTTTAGTCTGCGACGAGCCGGTCTCGGCCCTGGACGTGTCCATCCGGGCCCAGGTCCTGAACCTTTTGGCCGACCTCCAGCAGCAGTTGAACCTGACCTACCTGTTCATCTCCCACGACCTGTCCGTGGTCGGGCACCTCTGCGACCGGGTGGCGGTCATGTACCTGGGACGGGTGGTGGAGCTGGCCCCGCGCCAGACCCTGTTCGCCAGCCCGGCCCACCCCTACACCCAGGCCCTGCTCTCGGCCGTGCCCGTGCCCGACCCCTCGGCCCTCCGCCAGCGCATCGTGCTCACCGGGGACATGCCCAGTCCCACGGCCCCGCCCCCGGGCTGCCCCTTCCACCCCCGCTGCCCCAAGGCCATGGACATATGCCGCACGACCCCGCCACAGTGGAGCACCCCGTCCCCGGGCCAGAGCACCACCTGCCACCTGTATTGACGCGTCCGAAACAGCCCGGCCCGGCCCGCCCCGGCCGCCTGGCCAGGCCGTTGACAGCGCCCCCGGGGCCTGCCACATTGCCGAAAAACATCGCCCATCCCAGGAGACCCGCCATGCTCGACCGAGACCAGGCCCTTCAGATGCTCGCCGCCCAGGGGCTGGACGTGCAACTCACCCAGCACAGCCTGGAGTCCGAGGCGGTCCTGCGCTTTCTGGCCCGCCGCCTGGGCCAGGACGAGGAGCTATGGGGCCTGACCGGGCTGTTGCACGACCTGGACTATCCCCAGACCAAGGACGCGCACGAGAAGCACGGGGTCATCTCGGCCGAACTCCTGGAAGGGAAGCTCCCGGCCGAGGCCGTGCAGGCCATCCGCCGCCACAACGGCGAACGCAACGGGAACCCGCCCCGGACCGCCTTTGATTTCGCCCTGCGCAGCGGCGAGACCGTGACCGGGCTCATCCACTCAAACGCCCTGGTCCGGCCCGAAGGCATGGCCGGGATGAAGCCCAAAAGCCTGAAGAAAAAGATGAAGGAAAAGGCCTTTGCGGCCGCAGTGTGCCGGGAGACCATCCTGGAGTGCGAAAAGATTCCCCTGCCCCTGGACGAGTTCTTTCAACTGGCCATCGAGGCCGTGGACGGGATCAAGGACTCCGTGGGCCTGCGCTGAGTCCGGCCCGCGCCGGGACTTATCCTGGTCCCCAAGCCCCGGGCCTTCTTGCCAACGCCCCCGGCTTCCCGTATTCTTCAAGCCTTCCGCAAGGAGCTTCCCCGCCACATGACCCGCGAACTCACGGACATCGAGATGTCCAACGCCCCCTACCGCACCATCTGGCGGTTGTCCTGGCCCCAGGTGCTGATGATGGTCTTCCACTTCCTCATCGGGTTCGTGGACGTCTGGGTGGCCGGGCGCATCGACAAGAACGTGCAGGCCTCCATGGGCATGATCACCCAGGCCCTGTTCTTTCTGCTGGTGGTGGCCATCGCCGTGGCCAACGGGTCCGTGGCGGCCATCAGCCAGTCCATGGGGGCCGGTCTCTATCGCCGGATACAGCGCTACGTGGGTCTGGTCCTGGAGCTGGCCGTGGTGGCCGGGGGCGTGTTTCTGGTCCTGGGTCTGCCCTGCCGGGAGGCCCTCCTGTCCCTCATGCAGGCACCTGCGCAACTCCATGATATCACCCACTATTTCCTGACCGTGTTCCTGTACAGCCTGCCCTTCTACTATCTTCTGATCGTCACCCAGGCCGTGTTCCGAGCCCAGAAGCGGGTCATGTACCCCCTGTACTCCATGATGATCGTGACCCTGGTGAACACCATCCTGGACCTGGGGTTGGGCCTGGGCCTGTGGGGCATGCCGGACCTGGGCTACCGGGGCCTGGTCTGGGCCACCTTCAGTTCCGTGGCGGGCGGGGCGCTCTTCAACGTGTACATGCTCTGGCGGCACGGGCTGGTCCGGCGGGCCAGCTTCGCGCCCTGGCGCTGGGTGCGCGCGGCCCTGCCCTACCTGTTCAGAGTGGCCTGGCCGGCCGGGCTCATGCAGGTGCTCTGGCATCTGGGCTATCTGGTGCTCTACGCCATCACCGCCACCCTGCCCTCGGACAACATCACGGCCTTGGCCGGAATGACCACGGGCATCCGCATCGAATCAGCCCTGTTCCTGCCCGCCTTCGCCTTCAACATGACCGCCGGAATCCTGGTGGGCCATTACCTGGGCGCGGGCCGACCCGACGAGGCCCGCCGCTTCGGGTTTCGCATCTGGAAGATGGGCGTGGCCGGGGTCAGCCTGCTCACCCTGGCCCTATGGCCCATGGTCGGGATCATGGCCCGGTTCATCTCCCCGGACCCGGCCGTGAGCGCCGAGGGTGTGAACTACCTGTTCTACAACGTCCTGGCCATGCCCTTCACCGTGACCAGCATGATCATGGGCGGCATCTTCACCGGGGCCGGGGCCACGGTCTACAATCTGGTCACCTTCAGCCTAGCCTCCTGGGTGGTGCGCCTGCCCCTGGCCTGGTTTCTCGGACACTACGTCCTGGGCCGGGCCACCGGGATATGGATCTCCATGTTCGTGTCCCAGATGGTCCAGGCCCTGGTCATGTTCTATATTTTCAAGCGCAAGAACTGGCCCCGGTTCAGCATGCACGCCAGCCGCAACAACCGCGAAACACCCCCGGACCCCGCCGGGCAGGCGTCCCCATAGAGAGGAATCCCCATGCCCCTGACCTTCACCCCCATCTGCCTCACGGACCAGGCCCGCTACCGCGCCCTGCTGGCCGCCTGTCCCGGGGCCACCTCGGACTACTCCCTGGCCAATGTCTGGGGCTGGCGGGACCACTACTGCCTGGAATGGGCCTTTGAAAACGACCTGGCCTGGATTCGCCAGACCTTGCCCGAACCGGCTGTATGGGCCCCGGTGGGGGACTGGGGGAGCGTGGACTGGACGGCCGTGCGCTGCCTGACCGAGCACGCCCTGGTCCGGGTTCCGGCCCCGCTCCTGGAAATCTGGAGCCAGGCCATGCCCGGCCGGGTGACAGCCGAGGCTGCCCGGGAACATTTCGACTACGTGTATTCGTCCCGGGAGCTCATCGACTTGAAGGGCAACAAATTTCACAAGAAGAAGAACCTGCTGGCCCAGTTCCGCAAGAACTACACCTTTGAATACCAGCCCATGACCACGGAATGCGTGGAGTCGGTCCTGGACCTCCAGGAGAACTGGTGCCGCTGGAACGAATGCGAGTCCCTGGCCCTGGTGGCGGAGAACGAGGCCATCCACAAGGTGCTCACCGGGTTCGACCGCATCGAGGGCCTGGTGGGCGGGTCCCTGTGGGTGGGGGGCAAGATCGTGGCCTACACCGTGGCCGAGCGGCTGACCCCGGACATGCTGGTCATCCATTTCGAGAAGGGGGACATCCACTACAAGGGCGTATATCAGGCCATCAACCAGATGTTCCTGGAGCACGAGGCCCAGACCACGAGCCTGGTGAACCGGGAGCAGGACCTGGGCGACGAGGGCTTGCGCCAGGCCAAGATGTCCTACCATCCCTCGGGATTTTTGGAGAAGTTCAACGTTCGGATTTCGGCCTGAATACAGGCCGGAAGCAACTCCCAGGCCGGGACACGAAGGCCAAGCCCCCCGGAGTGTCTCGAACAAAACCGGACAAGAATGAAAAATAAGAATAATTATTTCTTATTCTTGCGTGTCCGCAAAGGCTGGCCCATTACAGGGCGCGAAACTAGACCATCTTGGACAGAACCTGGCCCTGATGGATTTCCGGCAGGGGCGGCAAGGGGGCGACCTGGTGGGTGGACGGCTCGGGCTTCTTGTCGGCGCGCTCCACGGTCTGGGCCGTGATGCGCTCCTGGCGGGCGCGCTCAAGCTCCACGGAAGTGGCGGCAGCCGGGTCCACGGCCCGGACGGAAATGTCGCTCATGAGGCCTCCTGGATCAAGGACCACGCCCCTATGATACGCATCCCCCGCTTTTCAGGCAAGACCCAGGACGCAACAACGCCCAGCCTGCCTCAATCATCCACGAATCCACGGCCCGTCGCCCAAAGGCCCCTCTCATGACCCTGCGGCCGCGTTGCGTGGTGCTCGGCCTGGACGGGGTGCCCTTAAGCCTGGCCCGGACCTTGGCCCCGGAACTCCCCAACCTGGGGTCCCTGGCCCTGTCCCCCAAGGCCTCGGAACTGACCTCGGAACTGCCCGAACTCTCGCCCGTGAACTGGACCTCGTTCTTCACCGCGGCCGGACCCGGGGAGCACGGGGTCTACGGATTCTCCCGCCTGGACCCGGCCAGCTACGAGGTGGCCGTGGCCGACTTCACCCAGGTGGCCGGGCCCACCATCTTCGACCGCCTGGGAGAGCACGGCCTGATCTCCAAGGTAATAAACCTGCCCAACACCTATCCGGCCCGGCCCATCCGGGGCATGCTGGTCTCAGGGTTCGTGGCCCAGGACCTGGCCCGGGCCGTGTATCCGCCCTTCCTCCTCGGGCCTTTAAGGGCGGCCGGATACATCCTGGAGGCGGACACGGCCCGGACCAAGGACGACCCGGACCTGCTCCTGGCCGAGTTGAACCGGGTGCTGGATTCGCGGGAACGCGCCCTGGACCTGTTCTGGCCGGACTTGGCCTGGGACCTCTTCGTCTTCGTGCTCACCGAAACCGACCGGCTCTTTCATTTCCTCTATCCGGCCGTGGAGGACCCGGGCCATGCCCTACACGGGGCCTGCCTGGGTTTCTTAAGGCGCTGGGACCGGGTCATCGGCCGGGTTCTGGAACGCTACGCGGCCCTGCCCGAGCCCAAACGGCTCCTGGTCCTGGCCGATCATGGGTTCACCACCCTGAAAACCGAGGTAGACCTCAATTCCTGGTTGCGGGAACGCGGCCTGCTGGATCTGGCCCCGCCCCTTCCGGGCGAGGACCCGCGCTCCGAAGCCGCCGAATGGCAGGCCTCCCGGATCACGGCCCGGACCCGGGCCTTTGCCCTGGACCCCAGCCGCATCTATGTGCACGACGCCCGGTTCAGCCGGGGTCCCCTGTCCCGGCCCGAGGCCGCGCGCCTGGGCCAGGACCTGCGCCAGGCCCTTTTGTCCCTGACTCATGAAGGCGTCCCGGTCATGGAGGCCGTCCATTTCGGGCCTGAACTCTACCACGGCGCCCAGGCCTGGCGCGCCCCGGACCTGGTCTGCCTGGCCCGGCCCGGATTCGACCTGAAGGCCAAGTTCAATCGGGACCAGGTCTTCGGCCGCTTTGGTCGCCTGGGCGCGCACACGGCCCGGGGCGCGATCTTCTACGACTCCCAAGGGGCCAAGCCCGGCCTGGTGCGCGAGGTGGGGCGGGAAGTGCTGGACTGGTTCGGCCTGGCCTCTGCTCAAAACGAGGAAAGGCCCAAAGGCGCGCCGGTCCTTGACCTGGGCGGAGAATCATGAAAATCACGAAATATTGCGCCCAGGTCGTCGATCGGAGATTTACGTCCGGCCCAATTGATGAAACGTCCCACTAGCCCGGAAAGAGGAAATATGCACCGCTTCGCATTCAGAAAAAACGCGTTACAAGGCCGCCTGGCCGGACTCCTGTTCCTGGCCCTCTGCGTCCTTGCCTTTCCGTGCCCAAGCCTGGCCGGGGACCCGGTGGTCATGGCCGCTGATGTCTGGTGCCCCTTCACCTGCGCCCCGGAGGCCGCAAAACCCGGGTTCATGGTGGAGATCGCCAAATACGCCCTGGAGGCCAAGGGACATTCCCTGGTCTATGTGGCCCGTCCCTGGAACCGGGCCATCATGGAGGCCGAGGCCGGAAAGCTGGCCGGACTCATCGGGGCCGTGCGCATCGAACTGCCGAACTTCATCTTCCCGGACTGTGATCTGGGTTCCACGAAGACCGTGTTTTATGTCCGGGCCGGTGACCCCTGGAGGTATACGGGCGTTCAGTCCCTGGCGGGCAAACGGATCGGAGTGGTCGAGGGGTATATGTACGGGGAGCCGCTGGACACTGCCATCCGGGAGCGGCCGACGGATTTCATCAGCTCCAGGGGAGAAGAGGCGGTCAGCGTCAATTTGAAGGCCCTGGCGGCCGGAAGGGTGGACATCGCGCCCGAGGACCCTCTGGTAGCGGCCACCTTCGCCACAATGACCGGCCAGGGAAGGCTCTTTGAACCAGCAGGCGAACTGGAGGCCCTGGAGGTATCCATCGCCTTCCCCCCGGACGCCCCCCGGTCCCGGGAGTTCGCTGCGGACATGTGCGCCGGGCTGAAGGCCCTGCGGGAGTCCGGGCGACTCAACGCGATCATGCAAGCCTACAGCCTCGGTGACTGGCGCTGACCCCCCGACCCGCCCCCAAAAAAACCGCCGCATCCAGCTCGAACAACACGAATGCGGCGGTGAAATGGTCTCGCGTTCCGGACCGAGCCCGTGGGCGCTCCCCGGCCGAAGGACCAGCCTACCCGTTGGTATTGATGTAATTGGACGCGGCCTTGGCCTGGGGCGTGCTGGGGAAACGCTTGATCAGGTCCAGGAGCAGATGCTTGCCCGCCTCTTTCTTGCCCAGCTTGTACAGGCAGATGCCTTCCTTGAGCATGGCCGGTTGCACCCGGTTGCTCTTGGGGAACTTGGAGCGGACCTCGTCGTAGACCAGGACCGCCTCGGCGTATTTGTTCATCTGAAACAGGCTGTCCCCGCGCCAGGCCAGGGCGTCGGGCACCAGGGCGTGCTTCTTGAACGTGGTGGTGAACTCCTCGAACATGCGCTGGGCGTCGTCGTACTTCTTGTCCCGAAAGGCTCCCATGGCCCGTTCGTAAAGATTCTGGGCCACATCGCCGGAATCCTTGACCGGAGTGGCTGAGACAGCCGGGACCAAGGCCTGGCCGGGCATGGGGATGACCACGGCGGCCTGGCCCTTGGCCGGGTCGGCGGCCAGCGCGGCCCGGGCCTGGCTTAAGTCCAGGGAGGACATGGGAGCCATGGGCAGGGCCGAGGCAGGCGGGGGCACGTCGCCGCCGAGCTGTTGCACGGCTGTGCGGATGGCCTCCACCTGGCGGGCCAGGTCCTGGGTGCTCGGCCCTTTCTGGGCATTCTGGGCCTGGGCCATGCCTTCGAGCTGGCCCTGGATGTCGTTCAGCCGGGACTTGATGGTCTCCAGCTCGGCCCAAAGATCGGCTTGCTGGGTCTGGATCGGGGACTGGGTCTGCTGGAGCCGGGCCTCGTTGCGCCGGTCAACGTCCATGCGCAGGGTCTCCAGGTCCGTTTTGGTGGTGCAGGCCCCAAGACCCAGCACCGTAGCGAAAAGTCCGATGAGAACCACGGGGGTCCGTGAAAAAAACGCCTTCATCCTTCTCTCCTTTCTGTTGGCCGCCAGCCAGGGTCCGGCCGGGGCTCCTCTCTCTGCTCCAGGGACAATTACTTGATGCGCGCGGAGGCGTAAAGAGGGCAAGGATCAGGCGTCGTAGATATCCAGGAAAACCATGGTCTGGGTGAGCAACTGGTAGGCGATTTCACCAAAGGTCATGGGGCCGAAGAAGGGGGCCGTGGTCTTTCCCTCCAGGTCGGAATAGAGATAGTTCAGGATGCAGTTGCAGGAAAAGATGATGCGGTCGCCGCACCCCTGGCATTCCTGCGCCACCCGCGAGTTGAAGGCCGCCACATAATCCTCCACCGGCTTGGCGTGCTTGTACCGGACGCCATTGAACACCGGGGCGTAGAAGACAACCTTCCCAGGCGCCTGGTCCACGGACTGGAAGGCGCTGTTGACCATGACCCCGTAATAGTCGGCCACCAGCGGGAGGCGCGTGTCCAGCTTGTTTTCGGAGATGTATTCGGAAAAATTACGCTTTTCACCATTGACCAGCACATCACTGACGGAAAAGCCACCGGCCGGAAAGGTGAGCACGTCTCCGTCTCCCTGCTCGAAGAGATTGAGGATGCCGATCTCGGCGACCTTGCCCGGGACGAGCGCGGCCTGAAGCACGAGCGCCCCCTCCTCCAAGGCCACGCCGGTCAATCCATTGAAAATCTTCGGCGTCACCTTTCCGAGGTCGGAGAGATGAACCCCGGAGATCCACCCGATGAGCGGGCGCACGCCAAAGTCTTCGTAGCTCGGGGCGTTCAGCGCAAAGGCCAGGTGCGTCTGGCAGGTGGCGGGCATGACGATAAAACTGAACCCGTGTTCCGGCCCCTCGACGTAGACCCTGGAGAGGGTGTCCTGGTCGTATTGCGCTATGGAGACGCTCTCCACCACTGCGGAGATGTCCGTGACGAAAATCTTGTCCCGCACAGCCAGCCCCCCGTGCCCAGGGGCGATGAAATACGGGATGGTCCCGGCAATCCATTGGCCTTTCGGCAACTGGCGCAGGATATCTTCATCACCGGCCAGAAGGAGGATTCTGCCCGCCTTGACCAGTTCCGTTGCTTCGGCAAGTCCCATTATAGATTGATTCATGACCGCTCCGATCCGAAAATAGTTTTCAAATCCCTCTGCGCAGAGGAAACCGCAAGATTTTTGGCGTACACGGCATGCAATTTCTCGGCGCATGCGCTGATATTTTCCGCGCTCTGGTCTTCCGCGGCGGACTGGATCAGACGGGCCAGGAGAACCTTGGCGGCCAAGAAATCCAGGCGGTAGCCGATTTTTCGGGTGACGATATCCACCCAAATCCTGTGTGAAGGGCTCGGCATATCCATGTTTTCTCCTGTTTCAAAACTTCAAGAGCTTGAAGCCCTCCCGTGCTGAAGGAGCCGAGCGGGGAGGAGGAAGGGCGGTGGCCATCCCCAGAGAGGACATGATTTATCACACACTCTTTGCCATGAGCAAGATTTTATCGTATGGAGCCGCAATATGAATGCAATACGTCTTTTTCCCGTCGAGCCGCAGCCCAGAAGCGCCCGCCTCCCGGAGTTTGTTGAGCCAGGCCAGGGGCGTTTGGAGCAAACGACGGACAGCGAGTACGGGGGAGAATGTTCATGAGGATTCGCTTTCAGGGTCTGCGCCAGCACCTCACCCTCCTGGTCCTGTTGATCCTGTTCGGGGCCATGGGCCTGTCTTTGTTTCATGCTGGAGACACCCTCACCCTGGCCGGACTCGGGCTGCTGGGACTTTTCGGAATCGGCGCGGTGTGGACCCTGAACGCTCGGATCGAGGAAATGGGACGCATGTCCCAGGCATTCAACGAATTGGTCCTGGCCCGGAAAAAACGCGAAGACGAGTTGCAGGCCCAACGCGAGGTCTTCAAATCCCTGTTTCAGGACAACCTCTCGGTCATGTACATCGTCAACCGGGCCACCGGGCAAATTCTCGACGCCAACGTGAGCGCCGAGACCTTCTATGGATACTCGCGGGAGCAGTTGCTGGGCATGACCATCCACCAGATCAACAGCAGCCATGGCGACTCGCACCGCACGCTTCTGCCGGAATCGATGTACTACCGCCAGAACCATTACTTCTACCTGCATCGTCTGGCCAGCGGCGAGGTCCGTGACGTCGAACTGTACGCCAGCCCGGCGCCCAAGCTCGGCCCCCGGGTCTACCTCTCCATCGCCCATGACGTGACCGAGCGCACCAGGATGGAGGAGGAGTTGCGCCTGGCCCACGAGGACATCTCCCGCCTGATGCGCTCCATCACCGCCATACTGGTGGCTGTGGACGGCGAGGACCGGGTCATGAAGTGGAACGACTCGGCCTCCAACCTGTTCGGCATCGCCAGCCCCGAGGCCCTGGGTCGCCCCCTGAAGGAGCTCGGCATCAATTTGGACTGGGGGCGCATCGACGAGGGCCTGGCTGCCTGCCGGAAGAACCGGCAGCCCGTGATCCTGGACCGGGTGGTATATACGCCGCCGGAAAGCCGGAAACAAACGCTCAAGATCAACATCTTCCCCCTGCCCGGGGATGCCGACGGTCAGCCGGGCCTGCTCCTGCTCGGCGAAGACATCACCCAGCAGGAACAGCTGCAAAGCCAGCTGGCCCAGGCCCAGAAACTGGAATCCATCGGCCAGCTCGCCGCAGGCATCGCCCACGAGATCAACACCCCGGCGCAATACGTGAGCAGCAACGTCACCTTCATCCAGGGGGCGGCTGCCGACATCTTCAAACTCTGTGGGGAGTTCCGCCATCTCCTGGAAGCCGCCAAGGCCGGGCCTGTCTCCCCGGAACTCATTCAGGCCGTTGAAAAAAGCATGGACGAACACGGGCTGGAGTACCTGGAGGAAGAGGTTCCCAAGGCCATCGCCGAGACCCTGGAAGGCGTCGGCCGCATCAGCACCATCGTGCGTTCGGTCAAGCAGTTCGCGCATCCCGGTTCTTCGGAGATGTCCCTGGCGGACCTGAACGAGGCCATGCGCAGCACGGTCGTCGTCAGCCGCAACGAGTGGAAGTACGTGGCCGACCTTACGAGCGACCTCGATCCTGATCTCCCCCCGGTGTACTGCATGATCGGCGAGATCAACCAGGTGGTGCTGAACCTGATCATCAACGCCGCGCACGCCATCGCGGACGCGGCTAGGTCTGATCCCGGGCGCAAGGGGCTCATCACCCTGGGCACCAAAAGGGATGGGCCCTGGGTCGAAATCCGCGTGGAGGACAACGGGATGGGCATCCCCCCGGAGGTGCAGCCCAGGATATTCGATCCGTTCTTCACCACCAAGGAGGTGGGCAAAGGCTCGGGGCAGGGTTTGGCCATCGCCCGAAGCGTCGTGGTGGAAAAGCACAAGGGGCAACTCTTCTTTGAAACCGAACCGGGCCAGGGGACGTCCTTTCATGTCCGCCTGCCCTTGCAGCAAGAGGGGGACATCCAGTGATGAAACATTCCATCCTCTTTGTGGACGACGAGCCGAATATCCTGCAGGGGCTCAAACGCTTGCTGCGCCCCATGCACGACCAGTGGGACATGCTGTTTGCCGGGAGCGGCCAGGAGGCCCTGGACCTTCTGGCCAAACAGGAAGTGCACGCCATTGTTTCGGACATGCGCATGCCGGGAATGGATGGGTCGGAGCTGCTCAGGCAGGTATTCCTCAAATATCCCGAGGTGATCCGTTTCGCGCTCTCCGGCTATTCCTCCCATGAAAAGGACAGCCGACTCACCGCGCCCACCCATCAATTTCTCATGAAACCCTGCGACGGGAAAATATTGGTGGAGGCCCTGGAGAGAGCCTTGGCGGCGCGCAGTTTCGTGCCGAACACGACCATCCTGAAAAAGCTCATGAGTCTTGAGAACCTGCCCGTGTTGCCCATGGTCTACAGCCAGATCACCACGGAACTGAACCAGGGAGACCCCTCGCCCAAGCGCATCGGCGAAATCGTGGCCAAGGACGTGGGTCTAAGCGCCAACATCCTCAAACTCGTGAACTCCTCATTTTTCGGTCTCCGTCAGCACGTGGCCACCCCGCAGCAGGCGGTCATCATCCTCGGCACCAGCGTCATCCGCTCGGCCATCATCTCCCTGCACATCTTCCAGACCTTTGAGCGCATGCACTGCGGACAGTTTTCGTTTCAGATGCTGTGGAACCACTGCATCCGGGCCTCGGCCATCGGGCGGGCCATCGCCGTGGCCGAGGGAATGGGCCGGGGCGAAGCCGATGACGCCTGCACCGCCACCCTGCTGCACGACGTGGGCAAGCTCCTGCTCTGCGCCACCTGCGGCGAGGAATGCGCCCAGGTCCTGGAGGAGGTCCGCCGGAGCAACCGCCGGGTCTCTGATGTGGAACGCGAGCAACTGGGCATGACCCACGCCGAAATCGGGGCCTATCTCCTGGGACTGTGGGGGCTTCCGGAAGCCGTGGTGCAAGCCATAGCCAACCACCATTCCCAGTCTCCACAAAGCCAAGGCCGCTCCATTGAGGATGTGGTCTACTTCGCCAATGTCATTGATCACCGGATGTTCGTGTTCAACGAGCAGTATGCCAAACCCACCCTCGATCCCACCCGCCTCCAGAACATCGGGGGCATGGGCAAACTCGCGCAATGGGAACAGGCGGTCATGGGCCTGAATCTGGGGCAGGAGGGGGACGCTTCGCGGATGGGCGGGTGATCCTCACCCCTGCACGAACTCCCCGGCATGATAGCTGCTACGCACCAGCGGCGCGCAGAACATGGTGGGGATGCCCTGGCTGCGGCCGTATTCGGCCAGGGCGTCGAACCAGGCCGGTTCCGGGTAGCGGCGCACCTCGGGGTGGGCGCGGCTGGGACGCAGGTACTGGCCCACGGTGACCATCTGGCAGCCCACCCGGGCCAGGTCGGTAAGGACCCGGCGCACCTGCTCGTCTCTCTCGCCCAGGCCGACCATGAGCCCGCTCTTGGTGGTGATGTCCGGGGCCATTTCCCTGGCCCGGCGCAGGAGCGTGAGGCTCTGCTCGTACCCGGCCTGGGGCCGGATGAGCGGATAGAGTTCGGGCACGGTCTCCACATTGTGGTTGAGCACCGAGGGCCGAGCCCCAAGCACCGTGGCCAGGGCCTTACGGTCGCCCTGAAAATCCGGGATGAGCACCTCCACCGTGGTCCGGGGACTGCGGGCCGCCACCGCCATGATGCTGGCCGCGAAATGGGCCGCGCCGCCGTCGGGCAGGTCGTCCCGGGTCACCGAGGTGATCACCGCGTGGGTCAGCCCCAGGCGGACCACGGCCTCGGCCAGCCGCCGAGGCTCGTCCGGGTCCAGGGGCGCGGCCTGGCCCGGGGTGATGTTGCAGAAGGCGCAATTGCGGGTGCAGACCCGGCCCATGATGAGAAAGGTGGCCGTACCCTTGCTGAAACATTCGAAGCAGTTGGGACAGCGGGCGCTCTGGCACACGGTGTTCAGGGCCAGGTCGTCCAAAAGCCCCCGGGTGTCCGCGAATCCCCTGCCCCGGGGCAGGCTAACCCTCAACCAGGGCGGCAGGCGCAAGGATTTTTCGGAATTCAACAACAAAAACCTCTTTGACCCTTGGGATGTTGATGGTGTGATCCCCGGTCTCCAGGACCAGGGAGGTGACCCGGGCGTCGGCCAGGCCGCAGGCCGTGATGTTGGAAAAAAGCCCCAAGTCCGCGCCAACGTTGAGGGACAGCCCGTGCCAGGTCACCCAGCGCCGCACGGCCAGGCCCATGGCGCAGATCTTGCGGTTCCCCACCCATACCCCGGTGCGACCTTCGACGCGTCCGGCCGAGACCCCGAACCGGGCCACGGTGGCGATGACCGCCTCCTCCAGATCGCGGAAAAAGCATTTGAGCCCGCCGGGCCTGCGCTCGATGCGGAAAATGGGGTAGGCCACCAACTGCCCGGGATAATGGCAGGTGATGTCCCCCCCCCGGGAGGACTGGACCACCTCCACGCCCCGTTCGGCCAGAATGCTGGCCTCGGTCAGGAGGTTATCCAGACCGCCCTTTCTTCCCAGAGTCACGACGGCCGGGTGCTCCACCAGGAAAAGGGTTTCGTCGGCCCCGTCCCGGACCTGCTCCACCCGATTTTCCTGGATGATCCTGGCCTCCTCGTACCGGAGGAGCCCCAGGTCCACGACGTTCAGCCTTCTTGTCTCCATGCTCGCTTCGCTTGTCGGTTGTGCGTGACTTGGGCTTGCCAGAATGCTTGTCGGACGAATTGCCAGTCGGCTTATCCGCTGGTCTTTCGGAAGGTTTTTTGGCCGGGGTCTTGCGGGGCGCGGCCGCCGGTGCCTCCGCCGGGGCCTGCGCCGGGGCCTGCGCCTGGGCCGCAATCAGGGGCAGGATGACCGCCCCGGTCTTGGGGTCCTTGGGCGGGGTCTGACCCTCGGGGAGCCGGGGCGGCCGGACCAGGTCGCCCGGGTGCAGCAGCACCGGAGAGGCCTCGGGCCAGGTCAGCAGAGCCGCGCCCTGGCCGCAACAGCCGTAACGGCCGCGCAGGCCTCCAGGCAGGGCAAAGGGCGCGGACAGGACCCGAACGAGCCCCTCTTCCCCGCCAATCCGCATCTCGCTCATGGGCGTCCGCTCGGCCTCGTCATCGTCAAAATCACCCTCGGTCGGGCTTTCCCCGTCATTGGCGAAATAGAGGAAGCTCAAGGAGGCCTGGTTCTTGGCCAGACCGGCCTTGGCCGCCAGGCTGCGCAGCCAGGCCGGGGCAGTGTGGGCCTCGAAGGTGAAATGGCACCAGCCCTTGCCGCCCTCGGCCGGAAAGGGGCAGGGACCGGCATGGGGACAGGGGGACAGGGGCCGCAGGCCCTCCTCCAGGAACACGTCGCGCAACAGGCTTAAGATGCGGCCCGAGCGTCGGGTGCCCGGCTCGATGACCAGGATGCGGCCGCCAGGCGTGAGCATGCGCAGGAGGGCGCGGCCCGTCTCCTCCACCCGGTCCAGGAGCAGGCCCTTTTCGTCCAGGGGCAGCTCGTTCAGGGTGTTGGCGCAGACCACCAGGTCAGCCCGCTGCTCCAGGCGGGTGAACGGGCCGCCGGTGCGGCAGTTCAGGGACCAGACCCGGGCGTCGTCCCGGCCGTGGCGCAGGGCGTCCATGAGGGCCAGGCCCTCGCGCATGGGCTTGGGCGTACGGTCCAGACAGGTCACGGAAAGCCGCCGGGGCCGCAAGGCGGGCAGGGCCATCCACAGGGCCTGGGCCACGGTCAGGGGACCGGCCCCCACGTCCACCACCCGACCGCCCTCGGGCAGGTCCAGGCCCAGGCCCTGGAAGAGCCGGACCATGCGCCACAGGTTCCAGGGCAGGAAATAGGACAGATAGGCCGACAGCGGGCCAGGAGCGGTCAGGTAGTCGCTCTCCAGCTCGCCCCGCTCGGCGGTCAGGGTGCGGGACAGCTTGAAGATGTCCTCGGGCAGGGACTTTGCGTGCTTGGCCTTCAGCGGCCGAACCCTGGACAGGACTCGGATGTAGCCTTCCAACAAGGCCTTGGCCTGGGCGTCGGGCTCGGGAAAAAGCGGCTGGCCCGCTTCAAAGGGGAGACGAGGACACATACACAAACTCCATGCGCTTGAAGTACTCCCGTTCGAAATCCGGCCAGGAGGTCACATCCACCAGCCGGGAGCGGCCGGGCAAGGCCCTGGCCCAATCCCGGGCCTGGGCGGAAGTCAGAAAAAGTTCGGCCCCGGCCAGGGAGGTGTTCCCGGCCGCCCGCACCGTGGCCCCGAGGCCTGGGGGCAGAAAGCCCAAGGCCTCCAAATCGGCCGGGCGCACGTGCTGGCCCATGGCCCCGGCCAGATAGAACCGGGCCAGGTCCCGGGGTTTGAGACCGGCCTCGGCCAGGAGCCGGGACAGGGCCAGGTTGAAAGCGGCCTTGACCTTCAGGGTCTCCTCCACGTCCGAGGGGGGCAGGACCAGACCCGCGCCCAGGTCCAGGGCCTTCTCCCCCAGCCGGTCCACGTACCGGGCCAGGCCCTTGCCCAGGGGTGAGACGGGCTCGGCCCAGCCACCCTTGTGGTCCAGCAGGCCCAGGCCCAGGAGCAGAGCCAGGAGCGAAAGATATCCCGTGCCGCTCACGGCCGGGGTCTCGTCTGGCAGAGGCGGCCGCTCGAACCACTGGGGCGCAAGCCCCTTGGGTCCGACCTGGAAACCCACGGCCACGCCTGGCCCGGCCACCTGGCCCTGGCTCAAGCCCACGCCCTCCAGGGCCGGTCCCATGGGCACGCTGGCCAAAAGAAAATGCTCGGGGTCCAGACCCAGGACGAATTCGCCGTTGGTGCCCATGTCCGCCAGGATGAAGGGATAGGCCAGGTCGTACTTGGGCAGGAACCGCAGGGCGGCCAGGCCCGCGCTCAAATCCCCGCCCACAAAGGGGGACAGGAGCGGGGCCAGAAAGGCCAGGGGCAGGTCCGGGGCCAGGAGGCGCTCCTCGCCCGCCGCATCGTCCAGATGGTAGGGGGCCAAGGCCAGGCCGTCCACGTCCCCGCCCTGGATCAGCGCGGTCATGGCCGGGTTTCCGGCCAGGGCCAGGCGCTCCACCGGACCAGGCAGGTCGGCCACCAGGGCGCGCACATGGTCCAGGACCATGTACCGAAGTTCCGGCCCAAGACCGGCCCGGGCCGCAGCCAGCCGGGACATGATCTCGCTGCCCAGCCCGATCTGAGGATTCAATCCCTGGCCCGAAAACTGGGGCGTGAATCCGGCTTCGTCCACAACCCCGGCCGACCAGTGGATGGAGGTGGTGCCCAGGTCGATGGCCAGGGCCAGGGGTTGCCCTGGGCTCGGCAAGGTCCCGCAAAATTCCTTGTGATCCGCCGAACGGAGCCGGGCCAAGGCCCGAGGCGGGTCGGGCACGAAGATATCCCCAGGCCCGGCCGGATGCTGGCAGGCCAGCCGCCAGCCCTGGTCCAGGGCCTGAAGGCCGAGACGGCGGGTCTCGGCCGGGGTGGCCCCAGGCGCGTCGGCCAGGAAACGCACCCGGCACAGCCCGCACCGGCCCAGGCCCGCGCACAGGGGCAGGACCGGCCAGACCCCGGCCAGGTACACGGCCTGAGCCAGGCTCAAGCCCTTGGGGGAGGCAATGATTTGGACAGGGCCGTCCGAGGTGTGGATGCGCAGATCCGACATGGAATCACCCTCCCCTATGCGCCGGAGTTGGCGTCGAACTGGGCGCCAGGGCCACCCAGGGCCTCGGCCAGATGGTCCAGCCAGATGTCGGCAAAGGCGTCGTATTCCCCGGCCCCTTTGAGCACCGGCTCGCAGTCCAGGCCCCGGGCCAGCAGGCGCTCCCGCCAGGAGGAGGCCGCCCCGCTCTCCCCGGCCATGTCCCGGTTGGCGTGGGCTCCGGCCCCGAACAGGAAGGGCAGGAGAAAGACCTTGCGCGCGCCGAAGTCCTCCAGCCGGGCCAGGATGTCGGCCAGCCCGGGCGCGGCGTCCATGGTGCCCATGAACACCCCGGGGTCGAGCTGGGCCAGCCTCGCGGCCAGGGCCGGATAGAAATCGTGTCCGGGATGCTCGGTGCCATGCCCCATGAGCAGCACGGCCTGGCCATCCCCGGCCCGTTCAGGGGCCACCCGCAGCACGGCCCGGGCCACGGCCTCGATGTCCGCCTCGGAACCGAGCAGGGGAACGCCCACGTCCAGGCGGGCAAAGGTCCCGGTTCGGCGGTGTTCCTGGGCCAGACACAGGAGGCGGTGGAATTCCCGGCCGGGAATGATGTGCAGGGACTGGATGACCGCGTGCTCCACGCCCAGGGACTTGAGCTGATCCAGACCGGCTTCGGCCGTGGGCAGGGCCAAAGCGGCCGCACCACGTCCGGCGTGTCCCCCGGAGGTCCGGGCGGCCACGCAGGGCAGGCCGGGCCAGCGCTCGCGCACCCGGCGGGTGATGTGGTCCAGGGAAGAGGCCGCGCCCTGATGTCCCGACCCAGCCCCGGCCAAGAGTATTCCTTGCTTCATGCTCCCCCGCGCGCAGGGCGCAGCCATAGCAGAGAACGGCTCCGGGGGGTACTGTTATTTTATCCCCGGGCCGGGGTGGCTGTGCTCCCGGTCCTGGAACACGGACCTGATCACCCGGGTCAGGGTCTCCACGTCCAGGGGTTTGGACACGTACCCGTCCATGCCCGCGCGCAGGAACCGCTCCCGGTCCCCTTTCAGGGCGTGGGCGGTCAGGGCGATGATGGGGATGCGCGGGTCCAGGGAGCCGTCCATGGGGGCGCTGCGGATGCGGCTGGTGGTCTCGATGCCGTCCATCTCGGGCATGGAGATGTCCATGAGCACCAGGTCGAAGCGGTCCCGGCTCAAGAATTTCAGGGCCTCCAGCCCGTTGCTGGCCAGCGTCACCCGGTGCCCGGCCTCCCGGAGGTACTCCTCGGCGAACATCTGGTTCAAGGGGTCGTCCTCCACCAGGAGGATGCGCAGGCAGGCGTCCTCGGGCAGGCAATTTTCGCTCCCCTGAACCACGGTTCTGGATTCCAGGCGGGTTTCCTCTCCGGGCACGTCAAAGGCGGCGGTGAAGAAGAAATTGGAGCCCTGGCCCATGATGCTGGTGACCCGAATCTTGCCGCCCATCATGCCCACCAGGCGCTGGGAGATGGCCAGACCCAGGCCCGTGCCCCCGAAACGGCGGGTGGTGGAGGCGTCGGCCTGGGAAAAGCTGTCGAAGATCACGTCCTGTTTTTCCTGGGGAATGCCGATGCCCGTGTCCCGCACGGAAAAGAACAGGCGCACGCCCCTGGGCCGGTCGTCGGCCTCGAACTCGCCCATTTCGCTCTCGGAACGAACCGAGACCTCCACCTGGCCTTTTTCGGTGAACTTCACCGCATTGCCCACCAGGTTGAGCATGACCTGGCGCAGCCTGCCCGCGTCTCCGGAAAGCCAGGAGGGCGTGCCCGGGGCCAAGGTCAGGCGCAGTTCCAACCCCTTGCGGGCGGCCTGCATGGAAAAGGTGCGGATCACGCTTTGCAGGGCCTCGGTCAGGTCGAAATCCTCCTGCTCCAGGATGATCTTCCCGGCCTCGATCTTGGAGAAGTCCAGGATGTCGTTGATGACCTGCATGAGGGACATGCCCGCCTCGCGCACGCCTTCCAGAAATTCGCGCTGCTGCTCGCCCAGTTCCCGTTTGAGCACCAGTTGGGTCATGCCCAGGATGGCGTTCATGGGGGTGCGGATCTCGTGGCTCATGTTGGCCAGGAACACGCTCTTGGCCCGGTTGGCCCCGTCCGCGGCCTCCTTGGCCTGACGCAGGGCCTCCTCGGCCTCCTTGCGCTCGGTGATGTCCGAGATGAGCCCCTCGTACATGACCACCCGGCCCCGCTCGTTCCGGCGCACCACCGGGGTGTTGCGCACCCAGCGCAAGCGGCCGTCCTTGGTGCGCAGCCGGTGCTCCAGGGGGCCGACGGCCTGGCCGGCAATGGCCAGGCGGGCCTGGTCCAGCACGGCCGGGAGATCGTCGGCATGCACCATCCGGGTCCACAGGTTCGGGTCCTGCAGGTAGTCCTCGGGGGCGTAGCCGGTGATGGCCTCGCACCCGGGACTGTGCACGGTCTCCCGGGCCTGTCCGTCCGCCACGCGCACGGAGTAGATGTAGTCCGTGACCGATTCCAGCAGCCTGCGAAAGCGGCCCTCGCTTTCCTTCAAGGCCTGTTCGGAGCTTTTGCGCTCGGTGATGTCCCGGACGTAGACGAATCCGAGCTGGTTGCCCTCGTATTCCAGAAAGGTGGCGGCCGCCTCCACCGGGGACAGGGTTCCGGACTTGCGGCGCAGGAGGGTCTCGAAGGTCAGATGCCCGCTGTTCTGGAAGGTTTCCCAATACTTGGGCCAGAGGTCATCCCGATAGAAGGGGTTTAAGTCCGCCATGGACAGGGCCATGAGTTCCGGGCGCGTGTAGCCCAGGTACTGGCAGGCCGTGTCGTTCACATAGGCGAACCGGCCCGAGTGGTCCACCCAGAGCACGGCCTCGGGCGCGTGGTCCAGGGCGAACTGGGTCAGGCGCAGGGCCTGTTCGGTCTGCTTGCGCCCGGAAATGGAGTGGACAAAGGCGATGCCGTGGCGAACTCCGGCGTACTCATACAGGGTCGTGGTGATTTCCACCGGATACCGGGTCCCATCCTTGCGCTGGTGCTCGGTCTCGAAACGCAGGAAGCGCCGGGCCTGAAGCTCCTCCCAATGGGACCTGAAAACATCCGCGGAATACAGAGGGTCGATGTCGGTAACGCCCAGCTTCAGGAGTTCCTCGCGGGTATAGCCCAGGGCGGAGCAGGCCGCGTCGTTGACATGCACGAAATGACCATTGGGGTCCATCCAGAAGACCGCGTCCGAAGCCCGGTCCGTGGACATCCGCAACACCTCGTGCAGACCCAGGGCGCAAACGTCCGCAGACCCGGCGGGCTCGGATGGAAACACCTTCCGGGGCACGTCCTGGCCGGTCTGGGCCGCGCGGCTCCCGGCTCTCCTGACCTGTTTTTTCATGATACAGAGCATACCACAAGTGAAGGCCAAGTAAACCTCTTTCCCGTGTGGAGAACAGACCTTATTTGCGGACCAGGATCAGGGAAAAATAGGGCGGCCGCTCCGGGGCCTGGTCCAGGCCGGTGACGATGCGCTCGCCATCCATGCCCAGGCTGGTGGCGAACACGGCCGTCTCGGACAGGCCCAGGGTGTCCAGGGCCTGACGGATGGCCGGGAAATTGCGGTAGGCCTTGAGAATGACCGCGCTGTCCACGGCGGAAAGGACCCGGGTGAGCCGCTCCGGGTCCGCGATGCCCGAGACCACGGCCAGGCTCTGTCCGGACTCCACCAGGGGGGTCCGGGTCATGGCCGCGGCGGTCTGGTAGGAGGTGATCCCGGGCACGATCTCCAGGGGAATGTCCCGGCCCCTGGCCCGGATGGTCTGCAACAGGTAGCCGAAGGTGGAGTAGGTCATGGGATCGCCCAGGGTCAGGAAGGCCGCGTCCTTGCCCGCGTCGAGCAGGGCCAGGACCTGGTCCGCGTTCCTCTCCCAGGCGGCCATCAGCACATCCCGATCCCGGGTCATGGGAAAGCTCAGGCGCAGCACCGTGGCCTGAAGGCCGATGTGGGGTTTGGCCACGTTCAGGGCCAGGGAATAGTCGTTCTTGGTCGAGGCCGCAGCCAGGACCACCTCCACCTGGCCCAGAATCCTGGCCGCCTTGAGGGTCAAAAGCTCCGGGTCCCCGGGTCCCACGCCGATTCCATACAACTTGCCGATTTTCTTTGTCATTTCATATCTCCGCCGGGCACAGGGCCGATCTTATCTTTCAGTTGGGGCCACAGGAAAGCAGCCAGTTCCTCCACGGCCTCCACGCTCCGAGGGCCAGGCCGGGAATAGCGCCCTTCGTCCACGGTCAGGGTCCGGTTCTGGCGCAGGGCCTGGATCAGGCCGTAGCCGGGCCGCGAAGCCGGGGGCGAGGGGTCGGCGTTCATGGCCCCCCGCTGCACCAGATAGACCTCGGGATTCAGCTCCAGCAGGGCTTCCTCGCCCAGCCGGACCAGCTTCTTGTCTGCGTCCAGGCAGTTCCGGCCGCCAGCCCGCTCGATGATGTCATTGACCATGGAGGCCCGCCCGGCAGCCAGGAGGTTGGGGTGGCGGACCTCGTAAAAGACCCGGGGCCGCACAGGGCTGGCCCCAACCAGGGCGGCCACCCGGTCCAGGCGGCCGCGCATGTCCGCCTCCAGCCTGGCCGAGGCTGCTGGCGAACCGGTCAGCACGCCCAGGCGGCGGATGACCCCGAACAGGTCCTCAAAGGACTCGGCCTGGAAAAAGGCCACGGGCACGCCCCGGGCCTCCAGTTCGGCCAGGGGCAGGACCGCCTCGTCCCGGCCGCCCATCTGCAGGGCCAGGTCGGGCCTTAAGGCCACGATCATCTCGGCGTTGGGCCGCAGGTGCGTGCCGATGACCGGCCGGTCCAGGATGGCGGGCGGCAGAGCGTCGGCCCGGGTCCGGGCCACGATGCGCTCGGTGAGGCCCATGGCCCCCAGAATCTCGTTGAAGGCCCCGTACAGGGCCACGATGCGCCGGGCCGGGCCAGGCAGGCGCACAACCTGGCCCCGGTCGTCCACGACCTCGACCGGGGTGTCCCCGGCCCGGGCCGGGATGGGGCCAAGGCAGAGGGCCGCGCAGAGGACGGACAGGGAGACGGAAAGAGAAAGATATTTCATGCTGAAGTATCCAAGTATATTTTATAGCAACACTTTGTTATATTTAAATTTTTATTCTTATTCTTCTTGTTCCAGGTCTTCCGCTTTACCGCTCCTTGCGCCCCTGTCATGCGCAGGCCACTGCCCGGTATTTGTTCCGCCACCCGGTACCGGATGGGCTTGGGGCGCTCCGGTGGCCGGATGGGGCGCGACCAGGATTTTCGTCTCGTACACCTCGGAGAGCAGTTCCGGGGTGAACACCTCGGCCGTGGGACCGTCGGCCACGATGCGGCCGGATTTGAGAAAGATGAGCCGCCCGCAATACAGGGCGGCCAGGTTCACATCATGCACGGCCGTGAGCACGGCCAGCCCGGCCCGGCACTTGGCCGTGAGCAGGTCAAAGGCCTCCATGCGGCGGCCGATGTCCATGCTGGCCATGGCCTCGTCCAGGAGCAGCACCCCGGCCTCCTGGGCCAAGGCCCGGGCCAGGAGCACCCGCTGAAGCTCCCCGCCGGACAGTTCGTCGGCCCGCCGCGCGGCCAGCCCGTTCTGACCGTCCAGGCCGGTCTCGGCCATGGCCCGGTCGGCCGCAGCCAGGTCTTCCGGCCCGTATCCGCCCCACAGGGAAAGATGGGCATAGCGCCCCATGCGCACCAGGGCGGCCACGGAAAGCCCGAACGGGCTCTCGGCCCGCTGGGGCACGCAGGCAATGAACCGGGCGCGCTCCTTGTCGGAAAGCGCCGTCAGGTCCCGGCCCCCGGCCCGCACCTGGCCCGAGCGCAAGAGCAGCACCCCGGACAGGGCCAGGAGCAGGGTGGACTTGCCCCCGCCGTTGGGTCCCAGCAGCCCCACCAGCTCGCCCCGGGTAAGAGTCAGGCTCACCTCGTGCAACACGGCCCGGGACCCGTACCCGGCGCTCATGGCCTGGGCCGAAAGCAGGGTCACGACAGACCCCCGGCCCGACGGCGCAAAAGCAAACAGAAGAACGGCCCGCCCAGAAGGGCCGTGACCACGCCCACGGGCAGTTCGGCCCCGTGCGGGGGGATGGTCCGGGCCAGGACATCGGCCCAGAGCAGGAGCATGCCCCCGGCCAGGCCGCAGGCCGGAAGGAGCGGCCGGTGCTCGGCCCCCAGGATCAGGCGCATGAGATGCGGGACCATGAGGCCCACGAACCCGATGACCCCGGACACGGACACGGCCGCGCCAGCCAAAAGGCTCGCGGCCACCAACAGGATCAGCCGGACCCGGGACACGTTCACGCCCAATTGCCGGGCCTGGGTCTCGCCCAGGGACAAAAGGTCCAGTTCCCGGGCCAGGAGGAGCACCGGCGCAAGTCCCAGGAGGAAATAGGGGACAAAGACCAAAACGTGCGCCCAGCCCCGGCCCTGGAAACTGCCCATGATCCAGAACACGATGCCGGCCACGGACTCCTCGTCCAGGGACTTGATGAGCGAGATGAGGGCGGACAGGAAGGTGGCCACCACGATGCCGCCCAGGACCAGGGTCTCCCGCTTGAGGCGGCCGCCTGCCCGGGCCAGGAGGATGACCGCGGTCAGGGCGGCCAGGGCCCCGAGCATGCCCGCTGGCGGCAGGGCGTCCAGGCCGCTGAACAGCCCGCTGCCCTCGATAAGTCGGCGTCCGGCCAGGCCCAAGAAGATGGCCAGGGAGGCCCCGAAGGCCGCACCAGCCGAGACCCCCAGAGTGAAAGGGTCGGCCAAGGGATTGCGCAGAAGCCCCTGGAACACGCACCCGGACAGGCCCAGGGCCGCGCCCACCAGCCAGGACAGGCAGACCCGGCTCAGACGCATGTCCAGGACCACGGCCTTCCACAGGGGGTCCGTGTCCGGTCCTGGTGCGGCCAGCCCCATACCCTGGGCCAGGATGCCCAGGACCCGGCCCACCGGGATGTTCACCGGCCCGAACAGGCAGGCGGCCACCAGGGATGCGACTGATACTGCCGCGATGAGGAGCAGGAGGCCCCCCCGGCTGGCCGGAAGGGTGGTCCGTGTCAATGGCTCGGGCATGGGGGTCTAGTTGTCCTTCTTGACGTGCTTGGGCCGTTCGGCCTGGTCCAGGGCGGCCAAGGCCTGGCCCAGGTGCTCGATCCACAGGTCCGACACCGGGCCGCACTGGCCCAGGCCCTTTAAAACCGGCTTGGCCGTGATCCCGGCCCGGGCCAGGACATTGACCCAGGAGCCGTCCCCGGAACCGGCCATGTCGTTGACCGCATGGTCCCCGGCCACGCTCATGAGCGGGACGAGCCAGACCGTGCGGGCCTTGGCCTTTTTCAGGACGGCCACGGCGTCATCCAGGCTGGGGACCCCCTCCACGGTGGCCACGTGCATCTTCGTGTCCGAGCGCTCCAGGAAGTACTCCAGGGCCGGGTAGAAAACCCCAGCCGGATGGGCCGTGCCGTGGCCCATGAACAGGACGGTTTCCGAGGGTTTGCGCTGGGCCGGAATGCAGGCCGGAAGGACCTCGGCCAGGCGTTTCAAATCGTCGGTCCCGGCCATGAGCGGCTGGCCCAGGGCCACGCGGTCGAACCGGGAGGCCCGGCTGTTCACGGCCGCCACCACCTTGTGGAACTCCTCGCCCGGGACCACCTGGAGGGACTGCACGGCCACCTGGGCGTAGCCGTTGTGGGCCAAGGTGTCCAAGGTCTCCTCCACCGTGGGCAGGGTCTCGCCCTCGGCGGCCAGCTTCTTGCGCAGGATGTGGGAGGTGTAGGCCCAGCGCAGCTCCCGGCCGGGAAAGGCGGCCCGGGCCTTGTCCTCAATATTCTGAAAGGACTGCCGGGCCTCGGGCACCGAGGTGCCGAAGGCCACCAGCAGGATGGCGGTTCGGGTCGGGATCGGGCATTCCTGAGCCCGGACGGGCCGGGGGGAGAAGGCCACGGCCAGCCCCAGGGCCAGGACGACGGCCAGGCCACGGCTCGGTACAGCGCGCCGCAAGCCGAAAGAACGGATCGAACAGGACATGTGAACCTCCAATGAATGGAGGGGCTGTGCCAGTCAAAAGGGAAAAAAAAGCCCTCCCCTGCCTTTGGCAGTAGGAGGGAAACCGTTTTTATCCCCCACAATCGACAGTCCAAGCCCCCGTGGCTGTCGAAAAACACCATCTCGCCCCAGGCAGGTCTTCCGGCTTGGCCCCACCCGTCCCGGCCTTCCCAGGCTTACGAGCCCAGTGGCGATCAAGGGGACGGGGGTCTTATGCGGGGCTTACGGCGGCGGGACCGCTCCCGATTCGAACGGGATTCCCTGTTAGGTCCTTGCGGACACCTGGAAGAGGCAACATAGTCGAACCGGGCCGGAAGTCAAGGAAGGCGCCGACCGACCCTGGAGATGCGCCAACACACTGGCATCACGGAAAAAACAACTATATTATTTTCTTATCTTATTCTTCAGTCTTCCGCGCCGGGCGCCACGCTAAATCGTCTCCCCGTTGGTGATCTCGCAGCGCTGGGCCTGCACCACCCTGGCCCCGGGGGGGATGTCCTGGGTGACCCAGACGTTGCCGCCCACCACCGCGCCTTTGCCAATAGTCACCCGGCCCAGGATGGTGGCTCCGGCGTAGATGGTCACGTCGTCCTCCACAATGGGATGGCGGGCCAGGCCCTTGACCAGACGGTTCATGTCGTCCTTGGGGAAGCTCTTGGCCCCCAGGGTCACGCCCTGGTAGATGCGCACCCCTTCTCCGATGATGCAGGTCTCGCCGATGACCGTGCCGGTGCCGTGGTCGATGAAGAAATTGCCGCCGATCCTGGCCCCGGGGTGGATGTCGATGCCGGTCTGGGAATGGGCCATCTCACCGATGATGCGCGGGATCACGTCCACATTCAAATTGTGCAACTCGTGGGCGATGCGGTAGTTGGTCAGGGCCTTGATGGAGGGGTAGCAGAAGATGGCCTCGCCCGGGGTCTTGGCCGCCGGGTCGCCGTCAAAAGCGGCCTGCACGTCGGCGGCCAGCATGGCGCGGATGTGTGGCAAACGGCTTAGGAACCGGGTGGTCAGGTCCTGGGAGCGGGCCTCGCAGTCCGTGCAGGCCGCCACCTGCTCCCGGGAGCAGGCAAAGCAGAAGCCCCGCTTGACCTGGTCGGACAAGGCCCGAAAGACCCGGTCCAGGGCATAGCCCACGGCGAAGCGCATGGTCTCCGGGGTCAGGTCGTGCTGGCCGAAATACCCGGGGAAGAGCACCCCGCGCAGGGTCTCCACGATCTCCGAGAGTTTTTCCGGCGAAGGCATGGGCACTTCATGGGAATGACGATGGGAGACAGCCTGGTAGGACTCCTCCCGGCACAATTCCTCCACGATATCATTGAGGGAACGGATCATACGGACTCCCGGCCGGTCTGGCCCAAAGGGGCCGACAGGCAATTGTTTGCACTCTTGACATGAGCCAGGACTTAAGCCGCTGTTTGCGGCCTGGACCCAAGCCCGGCATGGCCCCTGGGGCAACAAAAGTCAATGCGCACGGCCTGGCCGCCCGGCCTGGGGCGGGCGCTGGAGCAATTGACAGTTTGCCATTGGATTGTATACAAGTTTCACGTAAATGAGGCGCACCCGGGCAGGCTGGCCCGGCCACACATCAAACCGGACGGGCACGGGGACATGAACATAGAGGTCGGGACCAAATTTCTCAGTGAACTACCCCGCAGCAAGCTGCGGAGCATCAAAGGCATAAGGCCCAGAACAGACTCCTCAAACCAAGAGTAAACGAAGCGAGCTTCGAGGAATCAACCCGCAGTGATTGAATTCCCCGGGTCCATCGACAAAATCTCCACGGCCCTGGTGGGGTTCGAGAAGGACAACTATTTCATCCTCAAGGTGCCCCCGGTGCCCGGGATCAAGGGAAAGCTGCGCGAAGGCAACAAAGTGGTCTCCCGGTTCCTGCAACAGGGGGCCATCATCAGTTTCCGGGCCGAGATCCTGACCATACTCACCAAGCCCGCCAACCTGCTTTTTCTGACCTATCCCTTTGGATTCGAGACCCATTTGGTGCGCAAGCACAAGCGGGTGAACTGCTATTTTCCGGCCATGGGCGGGGTCCAGGACCAGAAATTCCCGGGCCTGATCATGGACATCTCCTCGGGAGGCTGCCGCCTGACCTGCGACGAGGCCGACCTGGCCGCCCTCCCGCCCCCGCCCCTGTCCCTGGGCCAAACCATCTCCATCGAGTTCCACATGCTGGACCGCTCGGTGCGCTACGTGCTGGACGGCCGAATCGTGAACCTGACCCCAGAGGACCACAAAATGTCCATCGGGGTCCTTTTCAGCGACGGGCACGAGACCACGGACCAGGTCCGGGCCATGCTCCACGACTATCTCGAAGACATCAAGGACGCCTTGCAGGAAGCCCATCCCTGACCACCATGCCCGACCTCGAACACACCCCCGCTCAGGACCAGTACCTCCAGATCAGCGCCAATATCTTCAAGTGTCTGTCCCAGACCAAGCCGCCGGTCGCCTATCATTTCTTCGACACCAGAATCGGGTCGGTCAAGCTCCTGCACCCGGCGGGCCAGCGCGTTCCCAAGGTCCTCATCCCCCGGCTGGAGGAACTCTGCGCCGAGGGCAACCTGTTCCTGAACCGCACGGAATACCGGGCCTTTGCCGAAAGCCTGAGCAAGGATCTGGGGGTCCTGGCCACGGAGGAACTCCTGAACGCCGAGGAGGTGGCCGGGATTTTCTCCCACGCCCTGGCCGTGAACCTGGATGAATTCATCTCCCAGCCCCTGGGCCAGCCCTACTCCCAGTTGGTCAAGGACGTGGCCATCCTGTGCGAATACGTCTGGGCCTCGCCCAAACGCGCCCTGCCCTTTCCCCGCACCCCGGGCACCGAACACACCCTGGCCCTGCAATCCGCCGGGACCTGCCTCACGGGCCTGGCCATCCACACCGTGCTCGAACACGTCCACCTGGACCCGGAGGCCATGGCCCGGCTGGCCCTGGGGCTTTTGCTGCACGACATCGGCATGATCAACGTCATCGTGACCAAGCTGGGCAAGGAAGGCCCCCTGCTCAATGCCGAGAAGGCCAGCATCAAGAACCACACGGCAATCGGGGTGAAGATTCTGGACCGGCTGCGCCAGCAGCATGTGGAGATTCCGCCCGAGGTGGATTTGTGCGTGAAGGAGCATCACGAGCGGTACAACGGCAAGGGCTATCCCCTGGCCCTGCGCGGGGACAAGATCAGCCCGGCGGGCCGGATCTGCGCCGTGGCCGACTCCTATTGCGCCATGGTCACCAAGCGCCCCCACGCCAAGGCCCTGCCCCAGCAAAAGGCCGCCGAAATCCTGGCCGCTGACGACGGCTACGACCCGGTCCTGACGAGGATTCTGGCACGGTTGGTGGGGTAATAGCCCCCAAACGGGAGAAGACAACTACCGACAGGCAACAAAGACCGGCGTAAAATGAAAAGATATCTAATACACTACACCGTAACTGCCCACGATAACGATGGAGATGGGCCTGCTGACCATGTAGAAACAAATACCATGCACATGGAAGGCACAAACGAAGAGGAAGCAGAAAAAAACTTACTTGAATTGTGGAACAGTGATAAAGATTATTTTTTCAAATATCCAGAGTCATTAGATTTAGATGACAGCCACATAGATATCCTATCCATCAAACTCTACTCAAAAACATTAGATTGACATGTCAAAAAGCAGTTGTTTTAGTTATCCGTTGATCTCCACCAACGGAATCAACTGAAATCTCAAGAAATCATACTTCTTCAGGGAACAGCGCCGTGCTCAAGTACCGCTCGGCCGTGTCGCAGACCACGAAGACCACCAGCTTGCCCGCGTTCTCGGGCCGGGCCGCCACCTGCAGGGCGGCAAAGGCGTTGGCCCCGGAAGAGATGCCGCAGAATATCCCCTCTTCCTGGATGAGCCGCTTGGCCGTGGCAAAGGCGTCCTCATTGGACACCTGGATGATCTCGTCCATGACCCCGGTGTTCAGCACCTTGGGCACGAATCCCGCGCCGATGCCCTGAATCTTGTGCGGACCGGCCTTGCCCCCGGAGAGCACCGGGGAGGCCGTGGGCTCCACGGCCACGATGCGCACCCCGGGCCTGCGGGCCTTGAGCACCTCGCCCACGCCGGTGATGGTCCCGCCCGTGCCCACTCCGGACACGAACACGTCCACCGCCCCGTCGGTGTCGGCCCAGATCTCCTCGGCCGTGGTCCGGCGATGGATTTCCGGGTTGGCCGGGTTGTCGAACTGCATGGGCATGTAGGCCCCAGGGGTGGCGGCCACGATCTCGGCGGCCTTGCGGATGGCCCCGGTCATGCCCTCGGCCGCGGGCGTGAGCACCAGTTCGGCCCCGAAGCCCTTCAAAATCTTGCGGCGCTCCAGGCTCATGCTCTCGGGCATGGTCAGCAGGAGCCTTAAGCCCTTGACCGCGCAGGCAAAGGCCAGGCCCACCCCGGTATTGCCACTGGTCGGCTCCACCACCAGGCCACCCGGGGCGATCTGCCCGGAGGCCAGGGCGGCCTCGATCATGCTCTTGGCGATGCGGTCCTTGACCGAGGAGCAGGGATTGTTGAATTCGAGCTTGGCCGCCACCCGGGAGGTGAGCCCGGCGGTCAGGCGGTTCAAAAAGACCATGGGGGTCCGGCCCACCAGGTCGAGCATGTTGGACGCAATATTCATGGTCGCCTCCGTCAGGGGCGCGCCCCTGGTTGAATCGCTGGCACAGGCAAGAACAAGACTCAAAAGTAAGAATTTATTATATATTTCTCGTTCTTTTTGGTCGATCCGGGCACGCTCCTAACACCCGCAGGCGGGCTTCTCCTCTTCCATGGCGTTCTGCTCGTTGAAGGGCGAAATCTTCCGCAGCGTGTCGATGATCTTGGGCAGTTCGGTCAGGACCAGGTCGATCTCCGCGTCCGTGGTGGTGCGGCTCAAGGAGAACCGGATGGAGCCGTGGGCAAAGGTGAAGGGCACGCCCATGGCCCGCAGCACGTGGGAAGGCTCCAGGCTCCCGGAGGAGCAGGCCGAGCCCGAGCTGGCGCAGATGCCCAGTTGGTCCAGGCGCAGGAGGATGGCCTCGCCCTCCACGAACTTGAAGGAGATGTTGCTGGTGTTGGGCAGACGCGGCTCCTTGGCCCCGTTGAGCTTGGAATTGGGCACAGCGGCCAGAAGACCCTGCTCCAGACGGTCGCGCAGAGCGCGCACCCGGCTGTTCTCCTCGGCCATGTGCGTCTGGGCCAGTTCGCAAGCCTTGCCCAGGCCGATGAGCCCCGGGGTGTTCTCCGTGCCCGAGCGCATGCCCCGCTCCTGGTGCCCGCCGATGAGCAGGGGCGCGAACGGGGTGCCCTTGCGCACGTAGAGCGCGCCCACGCCCTTGGAGGCGTGCAGCTTGTGGCCGGAGAGCGAGAGCATGTCCACGGCCGTCTCGGAAAGCTTCATGGGAATCTTGCCCACGGCCTGGACCGCGTCGGTGTGGAAGAGGATGCCCCGCTCCCGGGCGATGGCCGAAAGCTCCGGGATGGGGAAGACCACCCCGGTCTCGTTGTTGGCCCACATGACCGACACGATGGCCGTGTCCGGGGTGAGCGCGGCCTTGTAGGCCGCAAGGTCCAGGTTGCCCTCTCCGTCCACGGGCAAAAGGACCACATCATAGCCCTCGGTCTTCTTCAGGTGCTCGACCAGGCCGAGGATGGCCGGGTGCTCCACCTTGGTGGTCACGATGCGCCGTCGGTCGGGCCGCACCGTCAAGGCCGAACGGATGGCCGTGTTGTCGCTCTCGGTGCCGCAGGCGGTGAAGACCACCTCATCCGGAGCGCAACCGAGCAGCGCGGCCACCCGGGAGCGGGCCTGGCGCAGCTTGCCGCCCACCTGGCCGCCGAAGGTGTGCATGCTGGACGGGTTGGCGTACAACTCGCTGAAATAGGGGAGCATCTCCTCAAGGACCAGGGGGTCCACCTGGGTGGTGGCGTTGTTGTCCAGATAGATGGGCTTCATCTAACCCTCCTTGACCTGGATGGCCGGATCGACCTTTTCGCGCAGCACGGCCTCGACCCCGGTGCGCAGGGTGATGCCCGAGGACGGGCAGGAGGTGCACCGGCCCTGGAGCTTGACGAAGACCGTGGTCCGGTCCACGTCCACCAGCTCGATGTTCCCGCCGTCAGCCATGAGCATGGGCCGCACGTCCTCCTCGATGACCTTCTCGATGAGCTGGATGCGCTGCATGTTGGTCATCCGGGGCTTTTCCTCGGGCTTAGGCGCCGGAGCCGGTGACGACGCCGAAGCCGGGGCCGGGGTTCCGGTGGCCTCGGTCAGAATCTCCTGAATGCGCTCATGGCACTTGGCGCAGCCGCCGCCAGCCTTGGTAAAGGCCGTGACGTCGTCCACGGTGGTCAGGTGGTTCTCGGCAATGGCCCGGCGGATTTGCACGTCCGTGACCCCGAAGCACTCGCACACGATCTCGCCCTCGACCTCCGGGGCCGCCTCTCCGCGCAGGTTGCGCACTGCGGCCTCCAGGGCCTCGCGGCCCATGACCGAGCAGTGCATCTTCTCCTTGGGCAGGCCGCCCAGATAGTCGGCGATGTCCTGGTTGCTGATGGTCAGGGCCTCGTCCAGGGTCTTGCCCTTGACCATCTCGGTCAGGGCCGAACTGGAGGCAATGGCGCTGGCGCACCCGAAGGTCTGAAACTTGACCTCCACGATGCGCTCGTTCTCATCCACCTTGAGGAAGAGCTTCAAGGCGTCCCCGCAGGCTATGGAGCCCACCTCGCCCACGCCGTCGGCGTTCTCGATGCTGCCCACGTTGCGCGGCTCCAGAAAATGTTCCCGGACCTTATCCGTGTAATCCCACATATGTCGCTCCTTGCCGGAAGAAATCTCGTGGTTTGGGCCGAACCCGGCTCTTGGGGATTTCATACGCCCATGGTCGGGGAAGGGCAACCCGGACCAGATCCCAGGCCCTGGCCCGAGCCCGAAACAGGTCAGACCCTCGAGAAATGAATAACATCTTTCAGGGGCATGGCAAGCCGGGCGCTCGACCTTACCGCTCCCCCTCCCAGTTCTGGGTGGTCTCGAAACGCACTTTCCCCTTGCTCTTCTTCATGCTTCGCAGGAGCACGTACAGGGCTCCGGCCCCGCCGTCGGTCGCCCGGGCCGAACAGAATGCCAGGACCACCCGGCGCAGGGGCTCCCGGGTCAGCCAGCCTTGCAGCTCGCGCTTGAGCACGGACAGCCCGCCCGGGGAGTTCTTACCCCGGCCGCAGATGATGAGCACGCAGCGCATGCCCTGCAAAAAGGCCTCGCGCAGGAAGAACTGGGTGTTCTCGTGGGCCTGCAGGGAGTTCTGGCCGTGCAGGTCCACATGGGCTTCCCGGCTGAACTTCCCGCTTTTCAGTTGCTGGAATATCTTGGAGTCCAGGCCGCGCACGCTTCCGCACATGTATTCGTCCGTGAACTCCAGTTCGAAGTCCAGGTCCCCGGCCGCGAACTTGCCCATGGTCTTTTCCCATTCCTGGTCCGGAACAAAGGAGGCCTGGACCGGGGGCGGGCCGGGAACCCGCTCGGGACCCGGGACGGACAGGGGGGCTACCCCGCTCATGGCCTGGGAGAACAGGTCCTCCTCGGCCTCCTCGGGCTCGGGGACCGGGGCCGGGGTCTTGGCCGGGGCCGGGGAGGAAAGCCCCTTGCGCAGCTTTCTGGCCTGGGCGGCCACGGTGGAGCTCTCGGCCGGGAACAGGGCTTTTAAGTCGGTCAGGGATTTCAGGCTTTTCTTGGACATGTCGCCCCTCGGGCCGAAGCGTCGGCCCTGGATTTCTACCCCAATTCCCGGGGAACTCAAAGCCCGCGAAATTGACAGTCCCGGCCCGGGACTTATTTGGCACAGGTGGCGGCCCGGGCTCCGGGCTGATCTGGACTTCACCGGACATCCGCGTTAATGCTCCTGCCCCAGACACAAGGCCTGCCCCCGCCCGGGAAAATCAGGGCCGCACCACGAGGGACCGCATGCTCAAGATCGAAGGACTGAAAGTCAACATCGGCGACAGGGAAGTGCTCAAGGGCCTGGACCTGCACATAAAAGAAGGGGAGACCTTCATCCTGTTCGGCCCCAACGGGTCGGGCAAGACCACCCTTCTGCTCACCCTCATGGGTTTCGGCGGCTATGAGATCACCGGCGGTCGGATCATGTTCCGGGGCCAGGACATCACCCGCGCCCCGTCCTACGAGCGGGCCCGCCTGGGCATCGGCATGTCCTTCCAGCGCCCGCCCACCATCCATGGCCTGAAGACCAAGCACATGGTCCGGCTCTGCGCCCGGGACCGGGTAGTGGACCCCGAGGAGCTGGCCCGCAAGGTGAATTTCGAGGACTTCCTGGAGCGGGACATCAACGCCGGGTTCTCCGGGGGCGAGATCAAGCGCTCGGAAATCCTCCAGCTCATGGCCCAGGACCCGCGCCTCCTGCTCTTCGACGAGCCGGAGTCGGGCGTGGACCTGGAGAACATGCAGCTCATCGGCAGCACCGTGCGGGAGCTCCTGGGCGGCGGGGCCCAGCCCGAGCCGGGGTTGAGCCTCAAGCAGGCCAAGAGCCGCAAGCTCACCAGCGGGCTGATCATCACCCACACGGGCTACATCCTGGACTACGTCAACGCCGACCGGGGCCAGGTGCTTTACAACGGGCATCTGTGCTGCGAGGCCCGGCCCCGGGACATCCTGGAGCACATCCGCAAGTACGGCTACCAGGAATGCGTGCGCTGCCTGAACTGAACTTTTCCCGGAGACGCCAATGAAACCCTTTGAACTAAACCAGTTCGCCTTTGAAGGCATCAGTCACGCCCGGATCGATGATCTGTCCACCATCAGCGGCGCGGACAAGGAGCGCCTGATCATGTCCGGGGTGGATGTGGACGAGGCCGGGTCCCGGGCCGGGTCCTTTTTACACATGGACCACGGCAACGTGCATTGCCGCTCCCGGCACGAGGCCGTGGAGATCCTGGACATCAAGGACGCCCTGACCAAGTACGACGGCCTGCCCGGGCATTTCTGGACCCTGGTGGACCCGGACAAGGACGAGTACACCCGCACGGCCAACGAACACCTTCAGGGCGGATATTTCATCAAGGTGGCGGCCGGGGCCAAGATCGCCACCCCGGTGCAGTCCTGCCTGTTCATCAAGGGGCAGAAGGCCGGGCAGAGTGTGCACAACGTGGTCATCGTGGAGGAAGGGGCCGAGGTGCACATCCTCACGGGCTGCGCCGTGGCCAACGAACAGTCCGAGGCCGTGCACGTGGGCGTGTCGGAATTCTTCGTGAAAAAGGGTGGCAAGCTGACCTTCTCCATGATCCACAACTGGGGCGAGCACATGAACGTGGTGCCGCGCACCGGCGGGATCGTCGAGGCCGGGGGCGTGTTCCAGAACAACTACATCCTGCTCAAGCAGGTGAAATATCTCCAGTCCTACCCGACCATCACCCTGGCCGGACCCGGGGCCAGGGCCAGATTCAACTCCGTGCTGGTAGCCCCCAAGGGGTCCTACGTGGACACGGGCAGCCGCATCATCATGGACGCGCCGGACACCCGGGGCGAGATCATCTCCAAGACCATCACCACGGGCGGGACCATCATCGCCCGGGGCCACATCCAGGCCAATTACGCACCAGCCAAGGGGCACCTGGAGTGCAAGGGCCTCATCCTGGGCGGGGGCCGCATCCACGCCATTCCCGAGCTGGACGGCCGGGTGGAGGGCGTGGAGCTGTCCCACGAGGCGGCCGTGGGCAAGATCGCCCGCCGGGAGATCGAGTACCTGATGGCTCGGGGCCAGGACGAGGACGAGGCCACCTCCACCATCGTGCGCGGTTTTTTGAACGTGGACATCATGGGCCTGCCGGACAAGCTGCACGCGGCCATCGAGAAGACCATCTCCGAGTCGGAGAAGGATATGTTCTAGCACAGACGCGCGAATCGCCTCAGATATGAACGCCCCGGCCCTGCGCCGGGGCTTTTTTTTCGGACAGCGGACTCCCCCGCATCAGGGGTTGCGGCCGACATGGCCCGGCCCCTTTTTCCTTTCCCCGGGCAACGACAAATTTGCACAAATAATCATCATTGGTCTGAGTCAATAATTGACAATCCCCCCCCTGCCGTGCATCATTATTAGGCCTCTAAAATCAAACGGTTGATGTTACAGCCAAGTACACGCCCCTGGCTTTGGCCCGGGATTTCACCTGGGGGCGATCCGTGTTTTTGGTGGGGATTTTTCCTTTTTAGGATATTCGGCGCAGCCCGAGGTTTCCCTCTAAGCCGCCCGGTCGATTGCCAGGGCATCAAGGAACCGAAATCTTGCCCACTCCCCCTCCCCTTCCCAAGATCAAGTCAGGGACCGCGCCCATCGATCGGCTTCCCTGGAAGTTGCGGCTCTCGCGTCTGCTCACCCCCACCCAGTGGAGCCTTTCCGCCCGGTTCCTGGTCAGCACAGGCATTCTGCTCTGCGGGGGGTGCCTGATCCTGGGCTGGATTTTCTACTACTATCAGACCCTCATCCTGCGGGAGTCCGTACACAGCCGCCTGTCCGTGTTCCAGAGCTGGATGACGGACAAGATCACCGGCGAGGTTGACGGGCAGTTTGGGGACTCCGCTCCCTTGGCGGCCATGCGCGAGGTAGTGGAGTCCATGCGCCGCCAGGACCGCGAGGGGCTCAAGGCCTTCATCCTGCCCTATCTGGAGCATTTGAAGACCACCACCGGCCGAAGCTCCCTGTATTTCCATTTCCACCTGCCTCCGGCCACTTCCTTTTTGCGCACCTGGGACCTGGAGGACACCGGAGCGGACCTGACCAACACCCGACCCATGGTGGTCATGGCCAACAAGTACAGGGCTCCCTTCAAGGGCCTTGAGGTGGGGCCGGGGGGCGCGGCCATCCGGGCCATCGTGCCCATCGTGGACGGCGACCAGCACCTGGGCACCGTGGAGGCGGCCACTTCCATCGAGAACATTCTGCAAATGACCCAGATTCCGGCCCAGTTCGGGGTGGTCTTCCTGCTGGAAAGCCGTTTCGTCCCGATCCTCAACCCGAACCAGGTGCGCTCCGTGCACGGGAAATGGATGGTGGGCCGCGCCCGGGGGACCGTGGACGATCAGGCCCTGACCACGGTCCTGGACACCGGGATCATTCCCACCCAGATCGGGTCGGCCTACTTCCAGTTCATCAAGCTCGACGATTTCATGAACCAGCCCATCGGGGGGCTGCTCCTGTCCTTTGACTCCTGGCCCCTGCTGAAATCCACCTTGACCGAGTCGGCCATCTTCTCTCTGGCCTTTTTGTGCGGGGCCATGTTCGTCTGGTTCGTGATCTACATCAACGTCAAGCGCATCAAGATGTTCCTGCACCGCCTGGGCCGCATTCTGGTGGCCACCAATGAGGGCGACTTCACCCAGCGCTTCGAGACCGACCCGGTGCACTGCCTGGACATGCTCCAGTGCGGAAACACGGCCTGCCCGGTACACCAGAACCCCTCCCTCATCTGCTACCTGGAGGCCGGGTCCGAGGCCATTTCCCCCCTCTATCGCAACACGTGCATCTATCTGAAAAAATACCGGAAATGCGGCTACTGCCCGGTCTACGCCCTGCGCCACGGGGACGAACTGGTGGAGATGCGCAACGCGCTGAACACCATGATGCGCATCTGGCGCGGCTTCACCAGCCAGGTGAACCACGTCATCTCCGGGGTCCTGCATTCCCCGGCCAGCCAGGACTCCGCCCCGGCCTTGAACACCATCGGGGAGCTTCTGGAAAACGTCGCGGGCCTGACCTCCTTCACCCATGACCTGCAAGGGGTGTTCAACAAATTCGAGGTCTACGACATGCTCGACGGGGTGTTCACCCGTGAATTCAATCTGAGCCGATACCTCATCCTGGAGGTCCCGACCCAGGAGAACAATTTCGTGGTGGCCCTCAACAAGCTGGGGACCAACCACCGCCTGTGCAGCGAGGTCTTCTACAATACGGACCTGTGCCGGGCCAAGCGCATGGGCGAGGAAGTGATCTCCCATCCCAACGCGGCCCTGTGCCCCTATTTCCATGTGAACCACCAGGAGGAGGTGCGCTGCTGCCTGCCCCTGGTCATGAGCGGCCGGGTGGGCGGGGTGTTCTCCTTCGTCTTCCCCCTGTCCCAGTGGGAGGAGCGCCGACCGGCCATCTCGGTCATCAAGAAATACCTGGGCGAGACCGCGCCGGTGCTGACCACCTTGAACCTCCTGGCCCTGTCCCAGGAGCAGTCCCTGCGCGATCCCCTGACGGGAATGCACAACCGCCGCTTCCTGGACGAATTCCTCCGCCAGGCCGAGGCTGCGGCCCTTCGGGACGGAAAAAGGGTGGGCTTCATCATGGCCGACCTGGACTTCTTCAAGCAGGTCAACGACGTGTACGGGCACATCGCCGGGGATGCG
Organism: uncultured delta proteobacterium; assembly: GCA_903835685.1. Lineage (GTDB taxonomy): Bacteria > Desulfobacterota > Desulfovibrionia > Desulfovibrionales > Desulfovibrionaceae > CAILNX01. The sequence continues at coordinate 86,034 of CAILNX010000029.1, read as the reverse complement.
GTCTTAAAAGACATCGGCCGGATTCTGACCAACTCCGTGCGCCAAGCCGATTTGGCCGTGCGCTTCGGCGGGGAGGAGTTCCTCATCCTGCTGCACGACGTGCGGGAGAATTTCGTCCAGGAAGTGGCGGACAAGATCCGCCGGGCCGTGGAGGCCCATGAGTTCGTGCTGCCCGACGGCCAGCGCATCCGCAAGACCTTGAGCCTGGGCATGGCCGAGTATCCGGCGGACGGGGACCAGTTCTACAAGGTCATCAAATTCGCGGACGTGGCCCTGTACCGGGCCAAGGAGACCGGCCGCAACAAGGCCGTGCGTTTCTCGGCGGAGATGTGGAAGGGAGAGGCGTATTGAGCTAGGGCCGCTCCACCTCGTGCAACCGTCCCTCATTCAATGACAGGAAGCTGGTGCAGGTGCGGGCCAGGAAGGCCTTGTCGTGGGAGATGACCGCCCAGGCCAGGTCCGAGTCCAGGAGGATGCGGGTCAGGCGCTCGGCGTGAGCATCGTCCAGACCGGCCGTGGGCTCGTCCAGGAGCAGGCCCCGGGGCCGCATGGACAGGACCGCGGCCAGGGCCACCAGCCGCTTCTCCCCGCCCGAGAGCCGGTAGGTCACACGCTTCTCGTACCCGGACAGGCCCAGGGCGGCCAGGGTGTCCAGGGCCGCGTGCCGGGCCGCGTGGTGGTCCCGGGTCAGGTTCATGGGACCGAAGGCCACGTCCTCCAACACCGTGGGGCAGAACAACTGGTCGTCGGAGTCCTGGAACAGATAGCCCACGGCCGCGCGCAGGTCGAAGAAATCCGCCTCCACGCACAAAGGCCGCCCCAGGCCGTATATCCCCCCCGATTCCGGGGACAGAAGCCCCATGGCCAGTTGGAAGAGCGTGGACTTGCCCGCGCCGTTGGGGCCGAGGATGCCGATGCGGTCCTTGGGTCCCAGGGTGAAATCCAGGCCGGACAAAACCGGGTCCCCGCCCGGATAGGAAAAGCTGACGCCCTCAAGACGCAGCAGGTCCTGGCCTTCGGGCAGGACAGGGGTCGGGACAGAATCGTGGGCATGGGCATGAATATGGGTCACGACAGGCTCCAGTGCAAGGCGGTCAGGATGGCCAGGGCCAGGGCGAACAGGGAGCAAAAGACCGTGTCGCGCAGGCGCCAGTGGAAATGATCCAGGAGCCAGAAGCGGTTCCGGTAGCCCCGGCAGCGCATGGCCTGGTACACCCGCCCGGCCCGGTCCAGACTGCGGGCCAGGAGCATGCCCACCAGATAGGCGTAGCTGCGGTAGGTGTGGACATCGGTCCGGGCCTTAAAACAGCGGATGCGCATGGCCGTGGTCAGGGCCGCCCGCTCCTGGCCGATGACGTGCACGTAGCGGTGAAACAGGAAAAAAACCGTGACCAGCTTGGCCGGGACATACATATGGGCCATGGCGTGAAAGACTTCCTCGGCCTCGCTGGTGCCCAGGAGCGCGATAAGCACGAAAAAGGCCGCGTTGGCCTTGAGCGTGATGAGCCAGGCCAATCCCAGGCCGCCGGGCGTGGGGGCCAGATGCAGGGAGGCCAGGCCGGTCAAGGGCTCGTCCACGGCCAGGTGAAAGGGCAGGAAGACCCAGAGCAGGACCACGAAGACGTTGACCGCCAGGGTCCGGCGGCACAGGACCAGGAGGTCCAGGCCGGAAACCAGGGCCAGGACCAGGGACAGGCCCAGGGCCACCCCGGCCACGGGCCGGGAGTTCAAGCCCGAGGCCAGAAGACAGAAAGCCAAGGCGCACAGGAGCTTGGCCCGGGGGTCCAGGCTCAGGCACAGGCCCGGGCCTGAGGAAACGTTTCCTCTGGACCGGGCCACGGGAGCGGGACAGGTCGCGGCCTTGTCCGGGGCTTCAACCACGACGCTTCCCGGTGAAATAGCAGGCCACACCGAATAGCCCCAGAATCCAGCCCAGACCGGCCACGATGTCCTTGGCGCTCACCCGGTCGGCCCGCTCGGCCAGGGCGGCCAACTGGGCGTTGACCGGGATGAGCTTGCGGTCCAGGGCCTGGTTCAGCATGGCCTCCAGGGCGGCAGCGCTGACCGGGGCGTCCGGCGCAAAAGCCGGGGGCTGGAAAGCCGAAGCCTGATCCGCCGTGTCCGGGGTTGTCGTGACCGGGATCGTTGCGGACAGAGCCGCCTCCGCCGGGGTCGCGGCCGAGGCCAGGTCCCGGCCCAGGTCCCGAGCGGTCAGGGTGAAATCGTTCTGGTGCCCGTCCCCGGCCGAGAGCACCAGGCGCAGGGGCGCGGACGAGGGGGTCAGGGGCGGCAGGGGCAGGCTGAACTGGCCCTGGGCGTTGGTGCGCGCGCTGCCCAGCTCCGCGCCCGAGGCGTCCCGGAGCACCACCGGGCAGTCCTGGGCCTTGTCCCCGCTGCTGAAATAGCCCTCGCCCTGGATGGTCCCGTCGGCCACATAGGCGTAAAGATTCACCTTGTGGGCCTGGGCCGAGGTGGTCAGGAGGAAGACAAAAAGAACGGTCCAGAGGACCGGAAGCTTGTGACCATGCATGGCCGCTCCTTGTATGCCTGAAGGACAGTCCAGGCAACCCCCGCGTTTACGAACGCCGGGCCGCCAGCAGGGCGGGCTGGACCTGGGACAGGAAGCCCACGGTCATGGCCGTGAGCAGGCCTTCCACGATCATGACCGGCACATGGGCCAGGAGCACGGCCTGGGCCGTGGTCACAAAGGCCTCGCCGGACAGGGCCAGGGAGGCCGCGGTCAGGCATCCGGACAAAAGCACGCCCAGGAATCCGGCCGCGCCGCCCACGAGCATGACCACCGGGCGGCGGCCCGAGGCCAGCAAGGGCCGGAGCACGACCCCGCACAGGACCGCGGGCAAGGCCATGGTGCTGGCGTTCACGCCCAGGACCACCAGTCCGCCGAACTGGAAGAGCACGGCCTGGAGGGCCAGGGCCACGAATATGGCTGGAAAGGCGGCCACCCCGAGAATCAGTCCGATAAGGCCGTTGAGCACCAAGTGGGCGGAAACCGGGCCGATGGGCACGTGGATCAGGCTGGCCACGAAGAACACGGCAGCCAGCAGGGCCACCTCGGGCAGCCGTTCGGGCTCGATCTTCTTCAGCCCCAGGCTCAAACCCGTGGCGGCCACGGCCCAGCCTCCGGCCAGGACCGGGATGGAGAGAACACCTTCGGAAATGTGCATGCTGTCCTCGCTGGCTGGCCGGAATTATTTCTTGAGGGCCGGGTGGAAATAAACCCAGATCACGCCGCCGACCTCGACTTTCTTGTCCTTGCCGTCCTTCTTGAGCTTCACCGTGTCTTCCTTCAAGGCCGCGAACCCCCACCAGCCGTCCCAGGGAGCGGTGAAGGTGAACACCCCGCCCGCATCGGCCTTGGCCTTCAGGGTGACGTAGGGGTCGGAGGGGGCTTTGAGCGCGCCGTCAGGATTCAAGTATTCGATCTCCAAGCCAGCCCCGGCCACGGGCTTGCCCTGGAACAGGACCTTGCCGGTAAAGGAACCCGGGGCATAGAGCCCGTAAGGCCTGGTCAAGGGCACAATCTCCATTTTCGCGCCCACGGGCCTGTCCCAGCCCTCCTCGGCGCCCAGGGCCCCGACCACGGTCTTGGTCAAGTGCTGGATGAACTTGTCCTCGGCCTTCTCGAAATAGGGCTGGGGGGTCATGAGAAAAATGTAATTGCCCGGCTTTTTCACCGCGTACTGCGAGGCCCAGGTCACGAACTCCCCGGTCTTGCCTTCGGCGAGGGAGGCGCTGACGTCCTCCTTTTTCCCGTCCACAAAGACCTCCACCCTGGGCTTGTCCAGGTTCATGCCCTGGTTCTCCATGGGGTGCCAGAAGAGGTATTTGAGGTTCAGGGATTTCTCCCCGTCCTTGGTTACGATGTTTAAGTCCGGGATGACCAGGCCGAAATGGGCCTGGGCCGGGAGGGCGCAGCCGAGAATCAGGGTCAGGGTTAGGGCTGCGGGAAGGGAGAGATGGCGCACAGGGGCTCCTTGGGGCCTAGGTAGCAAGAATTTATAGCGCGTGCCACGCGAGTCGCACTCTTCCACAATACGTCCACAGTGTCAACATGCCCTTGAAAAATTCATGGTCGGTCTGGAGCCGCCTTTTCATTATCCTGGGATTCTGGCAGGTTCAGGCCGGGCGGCCTTTTGCCCTTCAACCCAAGAACCGGAGCACCCCATGCCGGGATACAAGGCCCATCTGGGCGCGGGACTTCTGGCCGGGGCAGGCGGGGCCTTCCTGGCGGTCAAGACCGGGCACATCGCCCAGGACCCGCAGCTTCTGGCCGCGCTCCTGGCCGTGTGCCTGCTGGCCGCCCTGTTCCCGGACGTGGACACGGACTCCAAGGGCAAGCGGCTGTTCTACGGCCTGCTCCTGGGGCTGGACGCCGGGCTTCTGTACAAGGAGGAGTACCGCTGGGCGGCCTTCCTGGGGCTTTTCGCCATCCTGCCCGGTCTCACAGCCCATCGCGCCTGGACCCACCGCTGGTGGGCCGCCCTGCTCTTCCCCCTGCCCCTTTTCGCCGCCTCCCAGTTCTTCCTGCATTTCAGTTGGGAGTCCGCCCTGCCCTTCTACCTGGCGGCCCTGGTGGGCTACGCCTCGCACCTGGTCCTGGACCGGGAGTGGTGAGGAGCGACCCGATCAACCGGCCCGAACCCCGAAGGTCTCCTGAAACCGCCAGGCGGCCACAGCGGCCGCGAGCATCAAGACCGCGTAGAGGGCGAACATGGCCGCGTACCCGGCCGGGGTGAAGTTCTCGCCCGTGCGGCCAAAGGCCTCCAGGATGAGGCCCGAGACGAACTGGAGGCCCGCGCCGCCCAGGAAGGGAAAGAGGTTGGTCAGGCCCAGGGCCGTGCCGGAAATCCCCAGGGGGAACATCTCCTTGACTGCGGAAAAGGCCGCCACCGGCCCGCTCCCGGCCACCACCCCGAAGAGGAAGAACCAGACTGACAGGCCGAAAACCCCCAGCCCGGCCGGGAAAAAGGCCAGGACCGCGAACATGGCGGCCAGGAGCAGGACCTGTTGCAGGAGCACCGGCCGCCTGGCCCGGTACACCCGGTCGGACACGAAGCTCATGAACGGGGAGCCGATGAGCATGCCCAGGGACATGAGACTTAAGACCAGGCCGGACTCGTGGGCGGAAAACCCGTGCACGTGACGGAGATATGGCCCGCCCCACAGCCCGCCCAGGCTGAAATACACCCCGGACACGCAGAACATCCACAGCCCGCAGGGCCAGAAGTTGCCCGTGGAGAACACCCGGCGCAGGGCCTGGCCCAAGGGCATGGTCCGAGCCGAGGCCCCCACCTGCTCGGCCAGGCCCTCGGCCGGGGGCAGGCCCTTTTCCCGGGGGTCGTCACGAACCACCAGCCACATGCCCAGGGTCACGGCCAGGGTGGCCAGCCCGATGATCCCGAAGGCCGCCCGCCAGCCCAGGCCCGCGCTCATCCAGGCCAGGGGCGCGCCCGCGCACAAGGCTCCCAGGGCGCCCACGGACAGGTACAATCCCACGGTGGTGGAGAACTCCGAAGGTGCGAACCAGCGGGTGAAGAGCTTCAGGCTGCACACGAAGGCCGTGGACACACCCAGGCCCACCAAAGCCCGGGCGGCCAGCACCAGCCCGGGGCTTTCGGCCGGGACGAAGAGGAGCGACCCGAGCCCGGCCAGGATGAAGCACAGGCAGATGGTGCGCCTGGGGCCCACGGAGTCGGACATGAGCCCGGTGGGCACCTGCATCAGGGCGTAGGGATAGAAATAGGCCGAGGCCAGAAGGCCCATGAGCGGACCCGAGGCGTGCAAGTCGCGCATGAGGTCCACGGCCACCACGGCCGGGGCCAGGCGATGGAAATAGACCAGGAAATACCCAGCCGAAAGCAGCCCGAACACGGCCCAGCGGTACGACGGAGAGGCCGTTTTGGCTGGGCGGGTCGGGCCGCCCGGGCTCACGGCTTCCAGGCCCGCAGGGCGTCGCGGATGTGCCCGACTTCCTCGTCCGTGAGTTCCGGGTAGATGGGCAGGGACAGGATCTCGGCCACGGTGCGGCGAGTCTGGGCCATGTCGCCTACGCAGTCGTGCCGACCCGCGAAACAGGGCTGCTCGTGCAGGGGCAGGGAGTAGTGCACCGAGGTGGCCACACCCCGCTCCTTGAGGAAGGCGGCCAGACCGTCGCGGTTCTTCACCGCCCGGAGCACGTATTTGTGGAAAATATGGGTGTTGCCCGGCCGGACCAGCGGCGCGGCCAGGGCCGGGTTCTCGTCGCAGGCCCGGTCGTACTCCACGGCAATGGCCTGGCGACGCACCCGCCAAGCCTCCTCGTGGTTCATCTTCATATTGATGAGCGCGGCCTGGAGCGTCGGGAGCTGGGTGTTGTTCCCAATCTCGGAATAGACGCGCTGGCCCGCGTGCCCGTGGTAGCGCAAGCGGCGCAGGTGCTCGGCGTGGGCCGGGTCGTGGGCCAGGACCAGCCCGCCGCTGCCATGCGCGCCAATGACCTTGGTGGGGTCGAAGCTCACGCAGGACAGGTCCGAGAACTGGCCCGGGGCTTGGCCGTGGCGGGTGGCGCCCAGGGCCTGGGCCGCGTCCTCGATGACGAACACGTCCTGACGCCGGGCCTCGGCGTGGATTTCGGCCAGCTCGGCCATCTGGCCATACAGATGCACGGCGATGACCCCGTCCACGGCCCGGCGCTGGACGAGGTCGAGGAGCACGTCCTCCCGGGCCAGGCCGTACTTGGGCTCCACGTCCACGAACACGGGCAGGCCCCCGGCCAGCACGATGGCCGAGGCCGAGGCCACGAAGGACAGGTCGGTCACGGCCACCCGGCCCCCGGGTTTCAGGCCCAGGGTTTTGAGGGCCAGGACCAGGGCGTCAGTGCCCGAGCCCACGGCCACGGCCTGGGGCAGGCCGAAAAACGCGGCCACCCGCGCCTCCAGGTCCGAGACCTCCCGGGCCTGGAGCACCCGGCCGTGGATGAGCACCGGCTCGATGGCCGCCCAGAATTCGTCCTTGTGCTCGGCGTACTGCCGGTCCAGGCGCATGAAGGGGATGTTCACCTTTCGGCTCCGTATCAGATGGCGTGGGTACGCAGATGGTCGATGTAGATTTTCAGCCCCTTGGCCAGGTCGTACTGGGGCTCGTAGCCCAGAAGAGTGCGGGCCTTGGTCACGTCCAGGGTGCCGCGCTTGGGCATGTAGGCCGGGACCGGGCCGTACTGCACCTTAAGGCCCGGGATCTCTTTCTGGATGATGTCGATAGCGTCCTTCAAGGACTCGGCCTTGCCCCGGGTGATGTTGAAGGTCTCGCCCTTGGCGGCCGGATGGGTGGCGGCCAGCTCGATGGCCTGGGCCGCGTCGTCCACAAAGGTGAAGTCCAGGCGCATGGAGCCGTCCCCGTCCACCTTCAGGGCCTCGCCCTTCAAGGCCCGGGAGATGAACTTCTGGAGCACCCGCTGGTTGGCGTCGTAGGGGCCGTACACCGCGCTGGGCCGCACGATGGCCACGTCCAGGTTGTAGCACTTCATGTACCCCCGGCAGACGATCTCCCCGGCCAGCTTGAAGGAGCCGTAGATTTCCTTGGGGTCCTTGGGGGACTCCTCGTTGACCGGATCGGTGACGAAATTGCCGTAGACCATGCTGGAGGAGGTGTACACCAGGCGGCAGGGATGGTCGAAATCGCGCAGGACTTCCAGGAAATTCACCGTGCTGCCCAGGATGGACTGGAAGGCGTCCTCGGTGTGCTCAATGGCCATGAAGGCCAGGGGCAGGGCGGCCATGTGGATGATGACGTCGGGTTTGACCCGGTTCAGGGTGCGGCGCAAATGGTCCTTGTTCAGGGTGTCGCCCTGGATGAGCTCGATGCGGTCCATGAAGTCTTTCAGGCGCAGGAGGAGGTTGGGCGGTTCGGCCGAGGGGTCGGGGATGAGGTACTGCTTGAAGGTGTCGAAGATGTACACCTCGTTCCCGTCGTCCACAAAGCGCTTGGCCACCCGCGAGCCCACGAACCCGGCTCCGCCGGTGATGAAAACCTTGGACATTCTGCCTCCTAGATGGATATGGCCCGCTCGAAGTCGGCCAGTGTCTTCTTCATTTCAAAATGGTCGATGACCCGTTTGCGCCCGGCCTGACCCATCTTCGCCCGGAGTTCCGGGTCCTTGATGAGCAGCTCGATCTTCTGGGCAAAGGCCGCCGAATCCCCGACAGGGGCCAGATACCCTGTCTCGCCGTCCGAGACAACCTCCGGGATGCTGGACACGTCAAAGGCCACGACAGGGCGGCCCAAGGTCATGGCCTCCACCTGGACGTAGCAGAATCCCTCCCAGAGCGAGGACAGGGCGAAGATGTCCAGGCTCAAGTGGAAGCTCTTCATGTCCGTGATGAACCCGAGAAAGACCACCTCGTCCTCGACCCCGAGCTTACGGGCGTAGTCTTTGAGCTCCTGCTCCATCTCGCCCTTACCCGCGATGAGGGTGCGCACCGCATGTCCCCGATCCTTGAGCCAGCGGGCGGCCTCGATGAGCAGCTTCTGGCCCTTCTGGGCCGTGAGCCGCCCGGCGTTGCCGATGACCACCTCGCCCGGCCGCTTCTCGACGAGCGGAGCCCCGGGCAAGGCGTCGAACTCGGCCACGTCGAACCCGCAGTGCACCAGATGGGTGCGTTCGTTCTCGATCATGCCCGGGTTCTGCTGCAACACCGTGCGCTTGGTGCACTCGGAGTTGTAGATGAGCTTGGTGATGACGTGCCTGAACAAGAAGCGGTTCAGGACGGTATTCTTGGTGGGCACGGCGATGCCTCGGCGGAAGATGATCTCCCGCACCCCGGCCAGGCGCGCGGCGATGCCTCCGGCCTTCATGTCCGAGGGCAGGGCCATGACCACGCACTCCACCTGGTTGTCCCGGAAGAAGCGGAAGAGCTTGTACAGGACGACGGGGTTGAGAAAGCTCAAGTTCCCGATGGGGAGATGAAGGACCGTGACCCCGGCCAGGGCCTTCAGCCGGTCGGCCAGTTCGCTGGGGTCATTGGTCACGGCAAAAACGCCATAGCCCCGATCCCGGGTGAGCAGGGCGAAATCGTAATGCCATTTCTCACCCCCGCCCCAGGCCTTGTTGCTGTTGAAAAAGCAGATAGAGTTCGGCTTCATGGAATCCTGCGCCAGGTCAAAGGGATACGGCTGCCGGGGCCAGGCGGGTCCGGCAACCTCCGGCCGGGATGATTCCCCGCCGCAAAGGGGCCAGGAATAGACAATATCGCCCCAGGCGTCAAAGCCTTGCGTGCGCCCGGCCCGTCGAAATACCCCTTTTGCAAAGACCGCGACTGGGGTATGGTGTTTCCGGGACACCTCGGACCCCGGATTCTCGACCAAAGGGTTGGTGTTTTGCGCATGGCCGACTTCCAGTCTTTGTCCGACATCCTGGCCAGGGAGGCCCTGACCGACATCGCCGAGAATTTCTTTGGCGCGCGCCGGGACATGGACGATCAGTTGGAGCGCTTCGAGCACCTTCTGGCCGAGTTGCGCGCCAAGGAGGACCAGGCCTCCCGGAGCGGGTGTTTTCTCAACTCCCTCCTGCTCAAGGGCTGGGCCGTGAACGATTTCTACCAGGCCATCGGCGTGGCCCCCGAGGAGTTCCACTCCCATTCCCGCTGCGACCTGGCCAAGTCCTTTCCCGGCGTCCCGTTCGCCGTGACCACCAGGGGCAAATACGCCAAGTTGGTGTTCTCGGCCTACGAGGTCTTTCAGAAGGCCGTGCAAGCCTTCCTGCACGGGGAGTATTACCGGGACCCCCGGACTGGCAAGATGAAGATCACGGCCCACTACCAGCAGGTCCTGGAGACCGCCGTGTCCATCAACGCCCGCATCCACGACTTGAACTCCAACATGTCCCCGGTCTGCGTGCTCCAGTACGTCAAGGGCCTGGACCCGGCGGTCATGGACAAGGAAAAGATCGTGGGCCTGGCCCCGGCCGGGGAAGGGTGCAGCATCGACGACAAGCTGGCCTTCCGGCCCATCGACATCGAGAGCCTGGAAGACATGGACCGGCCCGACCTGCCCCCGGCCGAGGAGGTCAGGGAGCGCATCGAGGCCTTTTGCAAGGGACTCTATGCCGGGCACAAGACCGAGATCAAGGCCCTTTTGGCGGCCATCACGGAAACCTAGCCTGACCCGTCGGCAAGGGGCATTGACTTTCACCATGGCCCAAGAATAAACTTTTCCGTCGTATATTCTTGCACTTCGAATACTGAACCATGGAGCAAATATGATCTTCCCGCACTCTGTCCGCAAACGCCTGGCCCTGACGACGATCCTGACGACGGCCTTGGCCCTGGCCCTGACCATATCCAGCCTGGCCCGCCCCGCCCTGGCCCAGAACGCCACGCCCCAGGCCCAGCGCTCGGCCGAGGTCTCCCAGGACGCGGCCCCGGCCCGCCCGGCCATTCCGGTCATCGTGGAACACTCGGGCGAGGACAAGCTGGGCGAGCTTTTGGCCTTCCAACTCAAGGAGGCCTTTGCCCGGACCACCAGCTTCCGCCCGGCCCGGGACAAGGAAAAGGCCCTGCGCGTGCGCCTCACCTCCCTGACCGAGATCGGAGAGCGCCCGGATTTCGGTTCGGCCTACGCCGTCACCTGGCTGTTTTCCGAAGGCCCCACGGTGCTTTCCTACTATCTGGACGGGAGCATGGGCTTCGTGAATCCGGGCACGGTGAAAAGCGAGGCCGAGACCCTGACCGCCCGCTCAGACAAGGCCGTGTCCAAATTCGCCTACCTGTTCAAGTAGACCAGCGAAAAAAAGGGCGTCCGCTCGGCGGACGCCCTTGAAAAACCAGCACCAGGACCTGACTAGTTGATGAGCTTGATGTTCTTCAGCTCCTCGACGAGCTTGTCCTTGAGTTCGGCCTTGGCCACATAGGCGTCGGCATAGCCCTGGAAAAAGGACTTGCACACGTTCTTGGTGTCCGAATAGCCCGAGACCATGATGAGCTTGAAGGCCCCGGTGTCGTCCACCCCGTGCTCCTTCTCGATGGCCCGCATCTGCTTGACCACCTCGTGCCCGTTCATGCCCGGCATCTCGATATCCATGAACACCGCGTCAAAAGGCTTTCCGCTGGACAGCCCGTCCCGGAACAGGACGATGGCCTGTTCGCCCGAGGAGGCCACCCCGCAGTCGCCGTAGGGAGCCACCTTCTTGGAGATCAGCAGGGTCATCCGCTCGTCGTCGTCAACCAGGAGAAATTTCATCGCGTCGCACTCCTTGCCCCGACCTATCCAGGGACCGGACCCCAGGACCGGGATCAGGCCCGGACCTCACGGGACCAAGCCCGTCGAATCAACATGTGGCCAGTCTTCTTACCTTTTCGGAACTTCCCTGTCAAAGGGCTGGGCCGAAATAGGGGCGAAAATGATCGAATCCCCGATCCGGAGGGATGCTGCCGTTCAGGCGCAGGCCCGGCGCTCGGCTGACCCGGCCCAGGGCGCACAGTCCGGGCACGGCCCGGCGCAGGGAGGGCCAGTCCCCAGGGGACACGGCCCCGAGCAGGGCGTAGTCCTCCCCGCCCGCAAAGGCCTCGGCCGTGGGATCGGCCCCGGTGCGGCCGCACAGGGCCACGAGTTCCGGATGCAGGAGGTCCGGGGAGATGTCCAGGTCCGCGCCAAGTGCCCGGGCCTGGGTCTGGCCCGGCCGCAGCAGGAACCGGGGCAGGTCGGCGGCCAGGCCGTCGGACAGGTCCATGAGCGCGGTGACCAGCCCGGTGCGGGCCAGGGCCTGGGCCGCGTCCAGGCGCATCTCGGGCCGCAGGTGGGCGGCCACGGCCTGGGGGAAATCCTTGGCCTCCAGGCCCTTGTCCTGGGACAGCCCGGCCTCCAGCACGGTCAGCCCGGCCCGGGACAGGCCCAGGCAGGCCAGAGGGGCCGTACTCCTGGCCCCACCCGCGTGCACGAAGAGCACGTCCCCGGCCAAGGCCCGGCCCCGGCGCAGGAAATCCGGGCCAGCCGCCTGGCCCCAGATGGTCAGGCACAGAGTCAAGCGCGCGGCCCGGGACAGGTCCCCACCGGTCAAAAGGCAGCCGGTGCTGCGGGACAGCCCGGCCATGCCCGTAAGCAGGCGACGGTAGAAGTCCCGGCCCAGTTCCGGCGGCCCGGCCAGGCCCAGGGAGAATCCCAGGGGAATCCCGCCCATGGCCGCCACGTCGCTTAGGTTCACGGCCAGGGCCTTGTACCCGATGTCCTCCGGGGGGAAATAGGCCAGGCGGAAATGGGCGTCCTCCAGGAACAGGTCGGTGCTCAGGCACAGCTCCCCGGTCACGGACAGGATGGCGCAGTCGTCGCCCCGGCCCAGGACCAGGCCCGGCCCCTGGTTGGGAAAGGCCTCGTCGATCAAGTCCAGGAAATCCTGTTCGCCGGTCAGGGTCATGTCTTGCCCCCAGTCGGCAGCATTTCCAGGTAGTCGGCCAGGATGACCTTGAGCCCGAAGCCCGGGAAATTCACCTTGTACTTGTCCGGGGGAATGTGGGCCACCACCTTGCCCTGGCCGAAGATCTTGTGGCGGCAGGCCCCCAACTGGCCGGGCGGCACGGCCGAGGTCGAACGCTCGGGGCCGGGCTCGGCCTGGGCCGTGGGATCGGCCAGAGGAGTGCGATGGCCCGGAAAAGCAGGGCGGCAGGCGTTCGTGGCCGTATCCGGCCCAGACCGGCGCTGGCCCACGGGCTCCACCACCCCGCCATAGGACTCGGCCCATTCCTCGTAGCAGTCCCGGGGCAACTCAAGGACAAAGGGGCTCGGCCCCACGCTCTCGAAGCAGTGGGCGTAGCGGTTGTACACCGTGGTGGGCGTGAACAGGGCCAGCACGTCCTTGGCCCGGGTGCAGGCCACATAGAGCAGGCGGCGCTCTTCTTCCAGGTCGTCGGGATTCAGGGTGGAGCGTTTGGAAGGAAAGCGCTCCTCGGCCAGGTCGATGATGAGCACCGCCGACCATTCCAGGCCCTTGGCCGAATGCACGGTGGACAGGGTCACGGCCTGGCCGCCCTCCTCCTCGGTGTCCGGGGACTCCAGGGTCACGTCGGCCAGAAAAGCGCCCATGTCCGAATATCCGGCGGCCAGACGGGAGAGCTCCTCCAGCCCGGCCTCGCGCAGGGGGTAGTCGTCGGCGTAACGCTCCTTGAACACCGGGTCGTAATGGGCCAGCACGTCGCGCAGGGCCTCGGCCGGGGCCGGGCGCTCGGAGCGCAAGCGGGTGAGCAGCCCGAAGAGTTCGGCCAGCTCGGGAAATTTCTTCCAGGACTTGTTCAGGGAGGCCTCGTCCCCAGCCAGGACCGCGTCCACGATCTTGCGGCCGGTTTTCGGCCCCAGACCCCGGATCTGGTCCAGGACCCGCTGCCAGCTCACCAAGTCCTGGGGATTGGCCACCACCCGCAGATAGGCCAGCACGTCCTTGATATGGGCCGCCTCGTAGAACTTGATCCCGCCCCATTTGCGGAACGGCACGCTTTGGCGGTTCAGCTCCACTTCCAGGGAAAAGGACTGGTACCCGGCCCGGAAGAGCACGGCGATCTCGTCCAGGGTCCGGGTCCGGGCCAGCTCAATGATCAGCGCGGCGGCCCGCTTAGCCTGGGACTGGTCGCTCATGACCCGGATGAGCCGGGGTTTGGGGCCGTCCGTGCGCTCGGAGAACAGGCGCTTCTCGAATTTGTGCGCGGCCTGGTCCAGGATATGGTTGGTCAGGTCCAGGATGGGCTGGCAGGAGCGGTAGTTCTGCTCCAGGCGGATGATGGCCGCGCCGGGGAAGTCCTGGGGGAAGCTCAGGATGTTGACCACATTGGCCCCCCGGAAGGCGTAGATGGACTGGGCGTCGTCGCCCACGGCCATGACATTGCCCCCCTCCCCGGCCAGGAGCTTCACCAGCCGGGCCTGGACCAGATTGGTGTCCTGGTACTCGTCCACCATGAGGTGGCTGAACCGGCGGCGGTAGAAGTCGCGCACCTCGGGCTGCTCGGTGAGCAGGCGCTCCAGGAGAAAGAGCAGGTCGTCGTAGTCGGCCAGGCCGTGCCGGGCCTTGAGCCGGGAGTATTCCCCCTCGATGGCCAGGATGTCCGAGGCGTGTCCGAGAAGATGGAAAGCCTCTTTTTCCAGGAGCCGCTCCAGGGGGAGCTCCTTATTCCGGGACTTGCTGATGAGCCCGAGCACCGTGGCCTTTTTGGGAAAGGAGCGGTCGCCCTTGCCCAGCTTCAGGTCGTCCTTGGCCTGTCCGGCCAGACCCTCGGCATCGGCCTGGTCCATGACCGAGAGGCCCTGCGCAAAACCCAGATGGTGGGCGTACTTTCGCAGGGCGGCAAAGGCGAAGGAGTGGAAGGTGCTGCCGTTGGCCCCGTGCAGGTCGTGGCCCAGGAGCAGCCCGGCCCGCCGGACCATCTCCCGGGAGGCCTTGCGGGTGAAGGTCAGCAGCAGCACGGACTCCTGGGGCACGCCCTGGCGGATCAGGTGGGCCAGGCGGTAGACGATGGTCCGGGTCTTGCCGCTGCCCGCCCCGGCAATGACCAGGACCGGCCCGTCCACCTGGTTCACGGCCGCGAACTGGGCCGGATTCAAGTCAGCTTGGAAATTGATGCTCATGGGCCTTCATATGCCTTGGAACGCCACGCGTACATGTCGTCCTGAAATTGTTCTTTTTTTGTACACGCGAGGCTAGTAGCGCAGGGTCACATTCACCCGGCTGGCCCTGGCCCCGTGCCAGGGCTCGGCCGCCACCTGGTCGGGCTCCACCACGTACACCCTGCGGAGAGGGATGCGGCCCTCGGCAGTCAAATTGTCCCGCACGGCCAAGGCCCGCTTGCGGGCGAACTGGCGCTGGCCCTCCTCGGTGGCCACAATGGCGTCCAGAAGTTCCTTCTCGGTCTTGGCCGCGCTCCAAGGTTTGAAAAATCCCTTGGTCTGGCGATAGAACCGTCCCAGATAGTCCTGATACTCCTCAGGCGTCAAGGTCACCTCGTCCACCCGCAGGGCGGCCTCGCCCCGGTCCAGGAGGTCCTTGATTTTCAGTTCGGCCAGATCGCGAAAGAGCATGTACCGTCGCACCCCCTCCTCGTCGGCCGTGGCGTCCACCTGCCCGGCCACCTCGATGTCCACATCGGGTTTTGAGACCACGGCCGACACCAGTTTGTCCAGGTTCCGGGCCGATTCCGGAGTGAGGATCAGGCTGTCGGGCTCGAAATCGATGTACCCGGTCTTGTCCTGGCCGAAAGGCAGGCCCAGGAAGGAGAAGGGGGCGAAGATGAGCTTCTTGAACATGCCCGCCAGGGCCTCCCAGATCACCTTGGCGATGCTGAAATCCGGCTTGTTCAAATCTCCGCGCACGGGCACGTCCAGCTCCACCACCCCGTCGCTGTTGCGCAACAGGGCCAGGGCCAAAGAAATGGGCAGGTCCACGGCGTCGGGACTTTCCACCTTGCGGCCCAGGGCCAGGTTGTCCAGGGATATCTTGTTCTGGGAGTCCAGGGTGCTGTTGCGCACCTTGTATTGCAGGTCCAGGGCCAGCTTGCCCGAGCGCACAGCGTGCCCCAGGTATTTCTCGGAATAGGAGCTCATGCGGGCCAGGTCCAGGCCGTCGGTGGTCATCTTCAAATCCAGGAACAACTCCCCGCCGAACAGGGTCCCCTGGCCCAGGATGGAAATGGGAGCCTCGCCATCCACGCGGCCTTCAAGGGAGATGTCCGCCGGGGTGCCCTCCTTGGAGATGAGCCCCTGCACCCGGCCGTGCAGTTCGTCAAGGCGCATCTCGATGGGCGGTTTGAAACCCAAATCCGTAAAGTCCACAGTGGAATTGGTCAGGACCACGGTCTCCACCACCACATTGCGGACCTTGGCCTTTTTGGCCGAACCCTGGGCCGAGGCCGGGGGCGGAGTCTGGACCGAGCCCGGAGGCGAGGCCGTCAACGCGGCCTGCGTGGGTCTGGGGTTCTTGTCCCCGCCCTTGTCCTGGGCCATGGCGTCCACCAGGTTCAGGGTCCGGTTGGCGGTCAGGACCACCGAGGCGTAGAGCTTGTCCAGGTTCACCCGCTCCATCTGGAGATAGTCCGGGTTCATCCCGGCCTGGATCTCGTGGATATCCAAGGCCCCCCATTGCAACAGGGGCTGGCGGGCCAGGGTGTCGACAAACTGGAAATGGTGCAGGCCAAGGCCTCCCTTCCAGGACAGGGTCAGGTCCCGGTCGGGCGGGGCCGTGGCCACCAACCGCCCGCGCAGACTGGCCTGGCCCCGGGCCAGGGTGACCTTCAGGGACGCGGGCGCATACCCGGCCAGGGGGGCCAAGTCTAGGCCGGTGCAATCCAGGGTCAGGTCCGCGCTCGGGGGGGACACCCCCACCTGCCCGGAAATCTTGGCCCGGCCCTGGCCAAGGCCGAAGGCCAGCTCCAGGCCCATGGGGGCCTGGACTCCCCCGCTCAGCACCGCGCTCGTCAGGTGCAGGGCCAGGGCATCCAGGGTCAGGTCCACGGGCCGGGGGTTGGACCGGTCCAGAAAACGCAGGGACTGGCCGTCCAGGCGCAGATCGCGCAGAACCACGGTCCAGGGGCTGCCTGCGGGCGCGGGCGGAGCCTCCCCCGGGACCGGGCCGACGGGCAGGGATTGCAGGGCTGGCCTGGGGCCGACCTGGGACCTGGCCTTGGACTTTTTCCCGGCCTTGCCCTTGACCAAGGTCTTGCCCTTGGCCTTGGGCTGAGCCGCCACCGGAACCGTTTGGGCCGCATCGGGCTCGACCTTGGCCTGGGCCAACTGATTTCCGGGAGAATCCGGGCCATTCTGGACCACTGCCGTCTGGTTCTGACCTGAAACAGACTGGTTCTGGGTCGCGCGCTCCCCAGTCGCCCTGGTCCGGTTCCCGGACGGAACGGCCAGACGCGCGGCGTTGAACATTCCATTCGCGTCCCGGGCCAGGAACGCACCCCCGCCCCGGGCCGCCACCTGACCCACGTCCACCCGGCGGGCGGCCAGGTCCAGGTTCAGGCCCCGCACGTCCACCCGGTCCAGGCGCAGGAGATCGGCCTCGTCCCCCTGGACCCGCAGGCGCAGGCCGTCCAGGGACAGGTCCGAGCCCTTGACCAGGACCCCGGGCGCACCGCTGCCCAGGGCCAGCTCCACCTTGAGCTTGGCCCCGGCCCGGCCCTCGAAAACCTCCAGGGGCAGTCCGCCCAGGTAGGGGGCGTAGCGTTTCAGGTCCAGGCCCGAGGCCTCCAAAGTCCCTGCCAGGGACAGAGGCGCGCTGGCCGCCTCCCCGGAAAATCCGATCTTCTCCCCATTGTCCGTGGCTGCGGACAGACTGGTCTTGATCCGGCCATGCCCGTCGGAGCGAATCCCGGACAGGGTCAGGTCCAGGGGCGCGAGCACGGTCTTGAACCCCGGGGAAACCGTGGAGTCCGCGAACTCCACCCGGCCGCCCGTCACCCGGACCTGATGGATTTCCGCGCTGAACGGGGCCGGGGCGCGGACTGCCGTTGAGTTGGCCTGGACCACTGGCGCGGTCTTGTTCTGGGTCCTGTTGGAGCCCGGCTTATGCCCGGGGCTTGGGCCTGATTCAGCCGCAATCCCGGCTTTGACGGTGGTGTCATTAGCCGGAGCGCTCTTTCCTTGGCTGGAATTGGTGGCGTTGACCCGGGCCCGGAAGGCCGGGACTGGAGGCCGGGCCGCTCCGGCATGGGAGGCGTTGCCCTGGACCGCGCCTGGCTCGGCCCGATGCCGTGGCTGGGGTTTTTCCGGCGCGGGCCGGACAAGGGTGGCCAGGTTCAGGCCCTGGGCCGAAAGTTCCGGGCGCACCAGAGGATGGGCCAGGGTCACGGCCTCCACCTCCAGCCGGTTCTCGGGCAGGAAAAAACGGACGCCCTCCAGACCCAGCCGGGGCAGGCGCAGGACCTCCCGGCCTTGGGCGTCCCGGGCCTCCAGGCCCGTGAGGGCCAGGTCCAGGCGCGAGACCAGGCCGATCAGGCCCTGGTGGTCCAGGGTCATGTTGGCCGTGGCGTTTGCGTCCAGCCGTCCCGAGGGTCTGGGACCGGCGAAAATCAGCGGGGCCTCGGCTAAGCTCGGCCCCAGAGGCAGGTTGCGCACCTCGGCCAGGACCGCCAGGGTCCCGTTGGCCGCAAAAGGATCGCCCCGGGCCTCCAGATGTACCCAACCCTCATCCACCACGGCCGTGAAATTGGCCGAAAGCCCCTGCTCGCCCTGCCTGACCGCGCTGGCCACCACAGGGGCGCTCAAGGTCACATTGCCCACCCGGTGAGTCACTCCGGCCACTGTGTCGTTGAAGGTCAGGGAGGCGTTCAGCACCCGCAGGTTCTCCACCCGGAAGCCCCAGGCCCGGGAGGCGGCCCGGACGGACGGATCGGGAGGAGGATCGGCCTGCGCCCGGGGATGAGGCAGGAGGTCCAGGATATTCACGCTCCCGTCCGGCCGCCGGATGAGATGGGCCTGGGGCTGGTCCACCAGGACCTCGGACAGGCTGGCCTGGCGCAGGAGCAGGGGAAAGGATTCGGCGTTGACCCGCAGGGTGCGCACCGCGACCAGAGAGAGGCCGGGCTCCCGGTCGGACAAACGCAGGCCGTGCAGTTCCAGGGTCAGAGTGAAGGGATTGAAGGAGACGGAGGCAAGGTCCACGCTGCGGTTGGTGGCCCGGGACAACTCGGCCACCAAGACCCGCCCGGCCAGGAGAGGCACGGCCAGAAACCCGGCCAGAGCGTAGGCCGCCACCAGCCCGGCCAGGACCAGGCCCCAGCGGGCCACACGGCGCGGTCCAGGGGCCATATCCATTCTACTTCACCAGGTTCGGGTGGTGGGCGTCCCCGTCCATGCTCTCCATATGGCAAACCGTGCACTTGCCCGACTGGCCCAGGGTCCCGGCAAAGCCCATGTATTGCAAGGGCCCGATGTTGTCCCGGTCCCGGCCGTAGAGGTTCTGGGCCGGGAAGGTAGCGTGGGCCGCATTGTGGCAGGCCGCGCAGGGCATGGCGTTCATGTCGTCGCGGCGGTTCTGGAACAGCCCGGCCTCGCCCATGGTCCAGACATTGAAGCCCGTGGCCGTGGCCCGGTCAGGCCGGGCGTATTCCTTGTGGCAGTTCAGGCAGTCAGGCTCCTGGACCCAGGGTTCGCGCGGGACCACGGCCCCGACGTCGGCCACGGCCCGGGGCTTCAAGGCGCGCATGAGCAGCCCTGCGGCCTTCTTGCCCGCCTCGGCCTCGTGCTTGAGCAGGGCCAGGGAGTGGTCCTCCATGGTCCCGTGGCAGTTGACGCAGGTCAGGCCCGCAGCCGCGTGACGGCCGCGCTGGCAGCGGGTGGGACCGTCGGCCCGGGAGGGATGGCAACTGGCGCAGGCCTCGGCCCCCCGGCCGGTCATGTAATTGGCGTGCAGTCCGTGCAGGGCGGCTGAAAGGGTCAACAGCTCCTTGGTCGCGCCTTGTCCAGTCCCTCGATCCGGATGGCAGGACTGGCAGCGCACAGGTGTTCCGGCCGCAGCCTGAGAGGCCAGGTTGGTGCGGCTCATCTGGTCGTGGGTGGCCAGAACGCCCTGCCCGGCCGCATCGGAAATCCCGGCCAGGCCCTCGACCTTCCACTTGCCGCCGTGGCAGTTCTTGCAGCCCATTTCCGTGGACACCGGAAGCACGGTGCGGGTCTTGACCAGCAGGGCGTCGCTGGCCTTGTCCCGGGCCTCCACCGTGACCAGGGGATAGGGGTTGAACCCGCCCTGATCAGGATAAGGCAGGACCGGGATGCCCCGGGCCTCAAAGGTCTTGGTCTCGGGCCGGGGGTCCAGGACCCCGGACAGGCCTTTGCCCGCCAGGCCCACATTGACGGTCAGGTTCAGGCCCAGGGAGGCCCTGGCCTGCTTCCAGAAATCCGAATGCTTGGCCGGGTACTCAAATCCCTGCTCCACCCCGTAGCGCAGAACCACGTTGTCAACGATCAGTTCAGGCTGGGGGCCACGCCTTATGAGCACGGCCCGCAGGTCGCCTCCGGGCGGGCGCAGGGAGAAATACCCGTCGCTGTCCGTGACCGCGTACATGCCCTGGGCGCTCCAGGCCAGAAGCGTGTATTCGGCCGTATTCTCGTCAAAGGAGGGGACGTTCAAGGCCAGGTCCCGGGCCGTGACCACGGTCTCGGCCTCTGGCCCCCGTCCGTTCACCCCCTGCACGATGTACTGGGCCAGGGCCATGCGCTCGGCCCGGGTGCCAATGAAGGGAGGCATGGCCGTGTTCACCCGGCCCAGGCCGTCGAGCTGGCAGTCCATGCCCTCCACGGTGTACTTGGCCGTGCGCGGCCGGATGTCCTTCACCGGGCCGCCCAGGCTGTGGCAGGACAGGCACTCCAAGTCGAAGAGGACCTTGCCCGCGGGCAGGGGGTTGGCCGGGTCCACGGCCTTGACCGGGGACCATTTGGCCCAGGAGAGCAGGCCCTCGGCGTTCAGGAGGGGCGCCGAGGCCACCGGAATCTGGTTGGAATAGACGTGGTCCGTGACCAGGAAGGGACGGCGACCGGCCTCCCGGGCGAACTCGAAGGCCCCGATGTAGGCCTGGCCGACCAGAAGCAGAACCAGGGCCAGGGCCGTGCGCGCCCCGGCAGGCAGGCGGGGGATCATGAACAGCCCGCCCAGGATCAGGGCCGCGCCGACCAGGGGCACGGCCTGGACATAGGGCCAAGTCTCCCCGGCCAGGCGGGTGACCCGCTCCAGGGTCTCGGGGGGCAGGGCCTTTACATACCACCAAGCCGAGGGCAGGGCCAGGAACACCGGGGCGGCCGTCCACACGGCGCAGGCCCGGACCATGGTCTCCCGGGCGCTCTCCTCCTTGATCCGGCAGGCGTTGAAAAACCCGAAAAGTCCGGCAAAGGTCAGGGCCATGAAGGTCCGGAAGCACACCGCTGGCCAGAAGGTGGGATTGAAGAACCCGTCCCAGAACCCGAAGGTCTGAAGCCAGCGGCCCGGGGTGAGCATGTACCCGATGATGCCGGTGATGGTGAAAAGCGAGAGCCAGGCGAAGAGGAAATAGAGCAGCCCCACCCGCTGGTGCTCGGCCGCGCGCATGCGGCCGAAGGAATAGTAGTAGACCAAAAGGGACACGATCTCACCCACGAAAAAGGCCCACTCAATGGCGAACCCGAAGACGAATATGTGGATGAGCTCGGAGGTGACCTGGGGGGCCAGAAGCGCGATGGTGAACCAGATGGCCACGCCCGAGAGCCCGCCAAAGACCATGGTCAGGAGCATGAAGAATTTGGCGTGGTATTTGGTGTATTCCAGGATGGCCGGGGATTTGCGGGCCAGGCCCAGGCGCTCGGCCAGAACCAGGAACAGTCCTCCGCCCACGGCGAAATGGGCCACGTACACATGCACCGTGGCGATCAAGGCGATAAGGAAGCCCCCGCCCAGGGTGGTGAGTTGCCAGACCGGATATTCCATGGCTCAGGCCTCCTTCCCGGCCTGCCGGTACAGCTTGAGCAGGTAGACCACGACGGCCAGGGTGACGGCCAGGGCAGCCAGGAAAACCAGCAGAGGTGAAAGTTCGCCGGTCACGGCCAGACTGCTCACGGAGTGGTACGGAGCCAGGCTCGCGGCCCGCAGAAAGGAGCGCACCCCGACCATGGCCAGGACCGTGGCCCCTGTGAGCCAGGCCGTGAGCTCCACCCGGCCGCGCATTCCGGCGGTCAGGGCGGACAGGCCCAGGACCAGTGCGGCCAGGAACACCGCTGTGGCCGGGACGCTGTCGCCCATGAAGGTGAGCATGACCTCGCGCCTTAAGGACATGAGCCACCACAGGCCCACAGCCATCTGGGCCATGGTGGCGGTGGTGAACCAGCGCAGGCCCTGGCGGACGGTCTCGGCCCCGGCTTCTAAATCCCCGGTCGCGCGGGCCTTGAGTCGCGCGGACAGGGCCACGAACAGCCCGCCCACGGCCAGGGCGGCCAGGACAAAATGCAGATAGCGGGGGATCAGGGTGGGGTCCGAGAGATTGAGCAGGGTGCCGCGCGCGTTCTGGAAATAGGCCGCCCAGGCCTCGGGCCGGATCATCAGGGACATGTTGTTGACCAGGATGAAGGCCGAGACCAGGAGCAGGGCCACGCTCGCGCCCAGGCACAGGGTGCGGGCCGGGCCGGAAAAGCTGTCGAAATGAAAGTCCCAGACATAGAGCAGGGCGTAGGCGGTCATGACCGTGCCCACCAGACCGAGCCAGAACACGGCCATGAGCAGGGAGCTGGTATACAGGAAATTGCCGTAGAGCACCTGCACGAACAGCAAAGGGGGCACGCCCAGGTTCACGGTCAGGGCCAGGACAATGGGCAGTCGCTTGGACAGATCCCGGCTGGTGTCCAGGGACTGCCCATGCACCTGGCCACGCACCTGGCCGACCAGGGCGAAAACCGCGCCGCCGAGCACCGTGTTCATGAGCAGCAGGTGCAGGGCGAAGGTGAGCAGGGAAAGGACCTCGAACCAGCCCCAGGCCACGGGGATGGCGTCCGAGGCCGGGATGAGCGATGCGGGGTCCATGGGCGCTCCTTGGGCTTTTCCTTTGTTTCTTTCCAGCGTATAAACGGTCCCCGGGCCGATGACAACACGATTTTAGGCAAGGAGCCCCCACCCCCATGCGTCGATTCCTGCTTTTGGACCAGGGCAACACCAACTTGAAGGTCGGCCTGGCCGACTTGGGAGGGGTGCGCGCCTCTTTCACCCTGCCCACGGCCTTGGACGAGACCTCGGACAGCCTGGGCCTGAAACTCCTGGCCCTGTGCCAGACCCAGGGGCTGAACCCGGGCCAGGCCGAACTGGCCGTGGCCTCCTCGGTGGTGCCGCCCCTGGACCCCCTGCTGCGCCAGGCCCTGGCCCGGTTCCTGGGGGTCGAACTCAAATTCGTGCCCACGGAACTGCCCCTGGATTTGGAGAATCGCTACGAGAGGCCCCACGAGGTGGGCGCGGATCGGCTGGCCGTGTGCTTCGCGGCCCGCAGACTGCACCCTGGCCCGCCCCTGGTGGTCATTGATTTCGGCACGGCCACCACCTTCGACTGCGTTTCGGGCCAGGCCTACCTGGGCGGCCTCATCTGCCCGGGGCTTTTCTCCTCCCTGGGGGCCTTGGCCAGCCGCACGGCCAAGCTCCCGCGCATCGGCCTGGACTCCGGCCCCGTGGATTTGAGCATTGGCCAGAGCACGGCCGAGGGTCTGCGTCAGGGATTTCTCTTCGGGTTCGCGGCCATGGCCGAGGGGCTCATCAAGCGGCTTTCGGACCATCTCGGCCCAGGCACCCGAACCGTGGCCACGGGCGGATTCGCCGAGGCCGTGGCCCGGCACTGCCCGGCCATCGGCGAGGTCCGGCCGGACCTGCTCCTGGAGGGCCTGCGGCTGGCGGCCCTGGATCATCTGGACTTAAAGGACCGGGCATGAGCAAGAAACCCACGCCCCTGGCCGACCTGGACCGCGAGACCCCGCTCATCTGGATCAATGCGGGCGAGGCCTCGGGGGACATGCACGGGGCCGGGCTGGTCCTGGCCGCCCGCCGCCTCTGTCCCGGGGCGCGCTTCACGGGCATGGGCGGGGAGGCCATGCGCCGGGCCGGGGTGGAGGTGCTCCACGACTCCGGGCTCATCTCCATCGTGGGCCTGCCCGCCATTTTCTCCGCCCTGCCCCGGCTTTTGGGCCTGCTCTCCACCCTGAAGGCCGAGCTGAAACGCCTGCGGCCCCAGGCCATGGTGCTCATCGACTGCCCGGAATTCAATTTCCGGCTGGCCAAGATCGCCCACAAGCTGGGCATCCCGGTCTACTATTACATCAGCCCCCAGGTCTGGGCCTGGCGGCCGGGCCGGGTGGAGTTCTTGCGTCGCTACACCAGGCGCATCCTGTGCATCCTGCCCTTCGAACAGGATTTCTACCGGTCCCGAGGCCTGGACGTGGACTTCGTAGGCCACCCCCTGCTGGACGAACTGCCCCTGGCCGATCTGGACACCCTGCCCGTGGACCCGCTGCGCGTGGGCATCCTGCCCGGCAGCCGACGCCGGGAGGTGGAGACCCTGCTCCCGTTGTTCGCCCAGGCCGCGCGCGAGCTGTTGGCCCGGCAACCGGGCTTACGCTTCTCCCTGTTCCGGGCCCCGGGCCTGGACCAGGAATTCCTGGCCCGGTTCTGGCCATCTGACCTCCCCACGGACCTCGTCCAGCCAGCGGACCGCTACGCAGGCATGCGCCGCCTGGCCCTGGCCCTGGCCGCCTCGGGCACCGTGGCCTTGGAGACCGGGCTCATCGGCACGCCCACCATCATCGCCTACCGCATCGCGGCCTTCTCCTATTTCCTGGCCATGGCCCTGGTCAAAGTGGAATTTGCCGGCCTGCCCAACCTGATCCTGAATGAGCCGGTCTTTCCCGAACTGATCCAGAAGCGGGCCACCCCCGAGCTCATGGCCGCCCAGGCCTGGGACTGGCTGTCCGACCCGGCGGCCCTGGCCGGGGTGCGCGCACGCCTGGCCGAGCTGCGTGAGCGTTTCGGAGAGCCGGGCGCTCCGGGCCGGGCCGCCGCCATCATCCTGGACGACATCGGGGCGCTCACCCCCTGATTCCGGCCGCCCGGGCCTTCACGAATCGGCCCCCCGGCCGCCATTGACCCCTGACCGGAGCCGATGGTAGACGCAGAAGCGGAGGCACTATGTCCAAACGTTTCCTTTTGATCCTCCTTGCGGCCGTTGTGGCCTTCAGCCTGTGCGCAGCCGATCAGGCCCAGGCCAAACGCCTGGGCGGGGGCAGTTCCTCGGGCGCTCCGTCCGGTTTCGGCTCCTCTTCGGGCCGTGGTTCCTACGACAGCCCCACGCGCAGCACTCCGCCCCCCTCCCAGGTCCTGCCCAGCCGTGACCAGGGCCTGCCCCCTCCCCAGTCCCCCCTGCCCGGGCCTGGCCTGGGAACAGCCGCTGCCCCGTCCCGCCCCTTCGGGGGATTTCTGGGCGGCATGCTGGCGGGCGGACTCATCGGGTCCATGCTTTCGGGCGGACAGGGCGGGGGATTCCCGGGCGGCGGCGGACTCGGCCTTCTGGACATGCTCCTCATCGGCGGGGGCATCTATCTGCTCTTCCGCCTCTTAAAATCCCGCCAGAACCCTTCGGATCAGGACCAATCCCAGGGCCAATCCCAGGACCAGTCCCAGAATCGGCCCCAGGAGCGGGACATCTCGCCCCCAAGCCAGCCCGGCCCGGAGACCGACCAGGCTGCGGAACTGCGCCGGGAGGCGGCCGAACGATACGCCCGGGCTCAGGCCGGGTGGGACATGCTGCGCACCAAACCTTCGGGCCAGTCCGCCCCACCGTCACAGACTCCGACCCAGGCTCCGCCGCAGGCCACGACCCAGGACTTCGGCCTGGACGATCCCCGACCGGTCCAGGCCCCAGCCGCGCTGGAAATTCCGCCCGGCTTCGACCAGGCCGAGTTCCTGCGCGGGGCCAAGGCCGTGTACGCCAGGCTCCAGGCCTCCTGGGACACCCGGGACCTGGAGGACATCCGCCATTTCACCACCCCGGACATCTTCGCCGGATTCGAGAGGGACGCCAAGGCCGACCCAGGCCCGTCCAGCACCGAGATCATGCTGGTCAACGCCAGCCTTTTGGGCGTGACCAGCCAGGGCAGCCAGACCAAGGCCTCGGTGCTCTACGACGTGCTCCTGCGCGAGGACCCCAAGGCCGACCATCCCGAGCAGGTCAAGGAGATCTGGAACTTCACCCGGGACGAGTCCAATCCCAAGGATCACTGGAGGCTGGAGGGCATCGAACAGCCCCAGTAGGACGAATCGAATTCAGACGCAAAAAACCGGGGGATCGGCCGCATGACGGTCGATCCCCCGGTTTTTTTCGTGCGGGCGAGCCAGGCGAAAGGGGTTACTCAGGCAGAAACAGTTCCGGTTCTTTTCTCGTGGCGTTGAGCCTGGCCTCGAAGGTCGGCAAAAACGCCAGCCATTTCTCATCGGTTACGGTCTTGGCCTGGTTCGGACAGATTTTGACGCAGTGAAAACAGCGGAAACATCTGGTGTTGTCGATCGTTTTCCAATCATTTTTGTCGATGGCGCCCCAAGGACAGGTAGTGGCGCAGAGGCCGCATCCATCGCATTCCTCGCCGGTGAGGACGGGTGGACGGGTTGGATAGGGTCCGGTTTTGGCCGGGTCGTATCCCACGGCCGTGAAAGGATATGTCCCTTTGAAATTCAACGTTCCGAATGCGTCGGCCGCGATGGAGGCCACGGCCTGTCCGCCGAACCCGGCAATGGCGGCCAGGTCGTTTTGATCGGGGCGTCCCGTCGCGACCCTGGGACTGAAACTGTGCTGGCCGATGTAGGCCGCCGCCGCCTGGACAACGAAACCACGATCCTCCAAACGCATTTTGAGTTCGACAAGGGCGTCATCGTAATCCCGGTTGCCGTAGATCACGGTGGCGATGGCCGAGGCGCCGTCCCCGTTCAGCCCGGCAAAGAAGTCATCCAGGTACAGGGGCAATTTGCCTCCGTAAACGGGCATACCCGCGATGAGGAGTTCATCCCTGCCGAAGGTCCGTCTGAATCCGTTTCGCGCTTCAGGCAGCGTCAAATCAACGGCTTCACTCGGCAGCCCCATCCCTTCGGCAAAGGCCGTTATCGCCCGTTTCAGGGCACCGGTGGGACTGAAATACACAAAGACCACGTTCTTCACGTCCATGGCGTCACCTCCAGAAGCCTTGCGTTCAAGCCCGACTGCGACGGATGACCGGGGCACCCGATCCGCCCCGGTCAATGCAATGTGCGCCAGTCGGGAAAACTGCGCTCATTTCACCGCGAATACAATCATCAATCCCGGGTAAAGGCCAGGTACACGTCCGTGGCCGCCTTCATGTTCGCCCCGTGCACGGTGGCGTCTAGGATGTCGCTGTCCGCGAACCCGAGGCCGCGCAGGGTCTCGATATCGCTGGAGGTCACGGATTTGGGGGCGTCCACGGTCTTGATCACAAAGGTGAGCAGGGCCTGCTCGGCCTGGTCCAACATATGGGACCGGGCCTGATCCGCCAGTTCGGCCAGTTCCTCCTCTTTCGCGCCCATCTTGCACAACAGCTTGCCGTTGAACTCGAAACAGGCCACATGCCCTGTCTTTTTGGACACCACGTAGCGGATGGAGGCCAGAAGCTGGGGGCTCAAATTCGGATGCCCCCGGAAATACTCGATCATTCCGAACTGCCGCTCCAGGAGCCCGGGGCTCGCGCTCAGGAGCTTCAAGGGTTCAGGGATGCCCACCTGTTCAAAAGCCTTGAAGATTTCCGCAGTCTTGCCGGTGGCCTGCCCAGGCTCCAGGGTTCTCAAGAAAAACATGTTCGCCTCCGATGTTGAGGTTGGGTTTGTAGTTGACCGGTCGACTAGTATCAGGCCAAAATTTTTCAGCGCAGGAGGCAGTTGAAAACGTAGTGTTCAAAACGGACCAGGGGCTCCACGCTTTTCTCGGCCTTCATGCGGATCATGGCCCCTTCCCAGGCGTCCAGGATGAAGGCGGCCAGGCTTTCGGGGTCCGAGTCCGGGGCGATCTGGCCCAGGCCTCGGGCCTCGGCGATAACCAGGGCCAAGCGCTGGGTCATGCGGCGCAGGCTCGCGTCCACGGCCTGGCGCATGTCCGGGGACAGGTCGCTCATCTCCTGGGCCAGGTTGCCGATGGGGCACCCTGCAGTGCAGTCCAGAGCCGCGAACTTCTCCTTGGCCCCGGTGAAAAAGGCGGCCAGGCGCTCCAGGGGCGGCCGTTCCGGGTCCAGGAGGGTGCGCTCGGCCCGCTGTCCCATGGTGATCCGGAAATGCTCCACCAGGGCCAGGCCGAAGTCCTCCTTGGACTTGAAATAGAAATAGAAGGAGCCCTTGGGCACCTTGGCGGCTTCCAGGATGTCCTTGAGGCCCGTGTGGTGGAACCCCTGGCGGTGGATGAGGTCGGCCCCGGCCTCCAGAATGGCGTTGCGGACGTCGCGCTTCATGGGGAGAGAAATAGACCGGTCGTCTACTGGGGTCAAGAAATTTTTCGCCCCTAGACCGCCCGACCGCAGGCCAGGCCCGAGGCCAAGGCCCAGTGCAGGTTGTAGCCTCCGAGCTGGCCGGTCACGTCCAGGACCTCGCCCGCGAAATACAGGCCGGGAATGGCCTTGCACTCCATGGTCCGGGAGGACAGGGGCCTGGTGTCCACGCCCCCGGCCGTGACCTCGGCCTTGGCCCAGCCCTCGGTCCCGGAGGGCGCAAGGGTCCAGGCGGACAGGGCCTGGGCCGCCAGGCGCAGGTCCTTGGCCCCAATCTCCCCCACCCGGCGCGCGCCAAGGCCCGGGGGCAGGAGATGCTCCATCGCGAGTTGGGCCAAGCGCTGAGGCAGGAGGCGGGCCAGGAAATTTTTCAGCAGCACCTTGCGGTCCTTGGTGTCGGCCAGCAGGGCGGCCAGGTCCGTGCCCGGCAGGAGGTCCACGACCACCTCCCGGCCCATCTGGTCCTGGCCCGGAACCGCGTGGGCCGAGACCTGGAGGGCGGCCGGGCCCGAGAGCCCCCGGTGGGTGAACAGCAGGGCCTCCTGGAAGCTGGCCTGGCCGCAGGTGATGCGCACCGGCAACGCGATGCCCGCCAGTTCGGCAAAGGGCCAGTTGGCCCCCATGGTCAAGGGAACCAGGGCCGGACGCGGGGGGATCACGGGAAGCCCCAGCTCCCGGGCCAGGTCCAGGCCCCGGGACGAAGCCCCGGCCCCGGGCCAGGCCGGTCCGCCCAGGGCCACCAGCACCGACCGGCAGGCCAGGGTCTCCCGGGGGGTGTCCACCACAAAGCGGGCCTCTCCTCCTTCGGCCGAGGAAAACCGCTTCAGCCCGGTCACGGGCCGGGACAGGCGGATGTCCGCCCCGGCCTCCCGGCAGGAGTCCTCCAGGACCTTGGCCACGGCCCCGGCCCCCTGGCGACAGAAGAGCTTGCCCCGGTCCTCGTCCACGAACTCAAGGCCCCGGCTGGTGAAGCGTTCCAGAAGGTCGGCCGTGCCCAGTCCGGCCAGGGCGGATTTGCAAAAATGGGGGTTGTCCGAGAGATAGTGCTCGGCCGAGATGCGCACATTGGTCAGGTTGCAGCGGCCGCCGCCGGAGATGAGCACCTTGCGCCCCACCCTGGGTCCGTGGTCCAGGAGCACCACCGTTCGGCCCCGCCGGGCGGCCTCGGCCCCGGCCATGAGCCCGGCCGCCCCGGCTCCCAGGACGCACAGATCAACGACATGATTCAGGATGTTCATGGATGCCGGACAGGGCTACGCCAAGACAGGGTCAGAACAGTATCCGGGACAATTCGACCCGGCATTCCTGGGGGTCCAGGCAGTCCTGGATTCCAGGACCGCCGAGGTCCGCGGCCAGGGCCAGGTTCAGGATTTCCGGCCGAACCGAGCGCATCTTGTGATCAAAGGAGACCTTGACCGTGGGATACAGGGGCTTGTCCGGGTCCACGTCGGCCACCACGGCGTAACGGCCGTCGGTCAGGCGCACGAAGCTGCCCACGGGAAAGATGCCCATGCAGCGGATGAACTGGCCCAGGTCCTCGGAGTAGAATTCCCGATCCTTCAAGGCGTACATGCGCTTCAAAGCCTCACGCGGGAGCAGGGCCGCCCGGTAGGGACGCTCGGCGATCATGGCCGCGTAGGTGTCGGCAATGGCCAGAATCCGGGAAGGCTGGCCCAACTGTTCATAGCTTAAGCCCCGGGGATAGCCCGCGCCGTCGAACCGCTCGTGGTGCTCGGCCATGGTCTTGAGCAGGGAGGCCGAAACCCCCTCGCAGTCCTGAAGCAGGCGCAGGCCCTCGGCCGGATGCTTGCGCACCTCGGTCAGTTCCGAGGCGTTCAGGCGTCCGGGTTTGGACAGGATGCGCGCGCTCACCCGGCACATGCCTAAGTCGTGCAGAAATCCGGCCAGGACCAGGGTGCGCGCCTGAGCCCCCTGGCAGCCCAGGTGCAGGGCGAAAGCAGCCGCGACCACGGCCGTGTTCACGCTGTGTACATGCATGTAGCCACGCCGCTTGAGGGTGGTCAGACTCACCGCGGCCCGGCTGTTGCGCCCAAGACTCGCGGTCAGGTCCTCGGCCAATCCCTGGGGCTCGGTCAAATCCAGGGTCAGGCCCTTGCGCGTCGCCTCCACCACCTCGTGCATGACCGTCAAGGCCCGGGCGTAGGTCTTGGAGGCCACCACGATCTCATCGGCAAAGGAGACGTCGGCCGAAGTGGACGGGCTGACGGCCCCGGCCTGCCGGGCCGAGCGGCTGCGGGCCAGGTCGATGAGCACGCAGGTCACGCCTTCCCGGACCAGTTGGGTGATCTCCTCCCGGCTCTCAAGCAGCCGGTTGGGGCGCACCAGGGGACGGTCAAAGGTGCCAGCCCCGTATTCGACCAGGAACATGCCTGTGCGCAGGCTCTCTATGGGGATGGACTTGAGCATGAAAACGCCGTTCTCCTCAGCCAAAAAACCCCGGGCAGATGCGCCACCAGTCCTCTGGAACCGGGCCGGGGAGGCGCGGGGAGGGGATCACTCCCGCAGCAACCCACGGCGGCAAAAAAGTATGGCCGGTTCGGTCAGGTCTCCAAGATCCGGCCAATAGAGTTTCGCGCGAGTGAGGGCGAAGAGGAAGATGAGGAGGATGTGCGCCGCGTCCTGCACGGATATGTCCTGCAGGCGGTGGTTGTCGTTTTCCTTGGCCAGACAGACGCTGAAGAAGTTCGAGAGCCGGGCCACCACGGACTCCATGACCTCCCGGGCCGAGTCGATGAGCTTATAGGTCACCAGCATGATCTTGATGGCCAGGGAGTTCTCCTCCACAAAGGCCAGATGCTGGCGGAGCATCTCGTCCACCAGGCAGATCGGGCCCTGGCCCAGAAGTCCCTCCACGAAGCGGGCGTATCTGGCGTCCAGGTCCTTTAGGATGTGCACCAGCACGTCTTCCTTGCTTTCGAAATGGCGGTAGATCGTGCCTTCGGAAATGTTGGCCCGCTTGGCCAGGCTGGCGGTGGTGGTCTTGTGGTAGCCGACCTCGGAGATGAGCTCCTTGGCGGTTTCCAGAATCAATTCCTTGGTCTTCATCTGGTATGCTCCTCGTTCCCCCGGCGCACCTGGGACCACCTGTCCCATGGCCCCGGGCCGCGCTCCGCCGAGCCATCCGATCTGCCTGGCCGAACGTATTTACCTTGTTCACGAAATAAGGTCAATCTGACCCGAAATCGGCCAGCTATTGATAAGTCTGATTGACAGGCGGTCAAATGGCCCTTATTTCTTTTGGACCGATTCTCAAAGGAGGCATTTATGGTCACGTTGTCCGAACCGGCCAGCAAGCAACTCAAGGAATATTTCGACGGCAAGACCGTCCAGCCCATACGCATCTTTCTGTCCGCCGGCGGCTGAGCCGGTCCCAGACTCATGCTGGCTCTGGATGAGCCAGGAGACAACGACCAGACCACGGACATCGACGGATTTTCCTTTGTGGTGGACAAGGAGCTCATGGCCAAGGCCGCTCCCATCCACATCGACCTGACCTATGCCGGATTCTCGGTGACTTCCAGCATGGCCATGGGCCAGAGCGGCGGATGCGGCAGTTCCTGCGGTTCTGGCGCTTCGGGCGGCTCGGGCGGCTCGGGCGGCTCCTGCGCCTGCTGATCCCCTTCTCCCTCGGGTTTTCCACGGGGCGCTTCGGCGCCCTTTTTTTTGGCCTGCGCTCAAAAGCCCCGGCCAGCGTCGGCCAGCCATGGGCGAGGCATAGAAAATATTCTCCGTGCTCCTCTATTGACAGCCGGGGCACACGTCCTTAATTGTGCCCATCAGCAGATCAAAGGAGGCCTTTCATGGTTACCATGTCCGACACGGCCAGTGCGCAGATCAAGGAATATTTCGACGGCAAAGAGGTCCAGCCCATCCGCATCTTCCTCTCGGCGGGCGGATGCTCGGGCCCCCGGCTCATGCTGGCCTTGGACGAGGTCAGGGATGACGACGACACCTTCGAACTCGACGGCTTTTCTTTTGTGGTGGACAAGGAGCTTTTGGCCGAGGCCAAACCCATCCACATCGACTTAACCCCCATGGGTTTTGACCTGACCTCCAGCCTCAAGCTCGAAGGCGGCGGGTGCGGATGCGGCAGTTCCTGCGGCAGCGGCGGCGGCGGTGCCGAGACCGGCGGCGGATGCGGCAGCGGGTGCGGGTGCTAGCCCGATTTTAAGACCAAAAAAGGGGCGCAAGAGCGCCCCTTTTTATTTGAATTTCTCCCGAACCATGTCCCTCAGTTCGGCCACGGTCCCCATGGGCGCGGACTCGCAGCCCCGGCAGGGTCCGCGCAGCCGTCCCTGGCTCAGACGATCCTTGAGCAGGAGATGAGCGTAGCCGCCAAAGACCAGGTCCCGGGGCTTGAACACGTTGCCCACCCGGTTTTGTCCCCCGTAGCAGCAGGGGCTCACGTCCCCGTTGTTCAGGACATAGAGAAACTCCCAGGGTTGCAGGCAGAGCCGGGTCAGGCCGCCCTCCCCTTGCGGAAGCACGCGCGGGCGGCCCTCGAATTCAGCGAAAAGATGGTCGAGCTTGACCTCAAAGGTCAGGCGGATGCCCGCCTCCCGGGCCAGGGCCAGGGCCTCGTCCCGCTGGGCCAGCCACAGGGCTCGGTCCCCGGGCTTGCCCCCGTATTCCAGGCTGTGCGCCCTTAAATAAGGGTCCGGGCCAGGCCGCATGTAGGTGCAATTGACCTCGCAGGCCCCGACCTCGCGGGCGAAGCGCAGGATGTCCGCCAAATGCGCGGCGTTCTCGGTCATGAGCACGGCCATGAGGGCCAGGGCGGGCCGCTTGGCGAAGCGCGCCAGGCCGGTCAAGGCCTGCTCCACCACGGCCAGCGAGGTTCCGCGCATCCAGCGCTCCTGGACCTCGGCCCGGGGCGAGACAAAGGACATCTTCACGAAGTCCACGGCCTCGCGCAGGCCCGGGCGTTCGATGAGCCGCCCCAGGGCCAGGCCGTTGGTGTAGAACTCGGCGTCCTGGCCGCGCTCCTTGAGGAACAGGCACATGTCCTCCAGGTGGGGGTTGAGCAGGGGCTCGCCGCCCGCGCTGCAAAAGGACACCCCCCGGGCAAAGGAGAACTGGGCGTGGGCGATCCGAAACCGGTCCAGGTCCCAGTCCGGGCCAATGGGCCGGTCGGGATTGTTCAAATAGGGGCAGAACCGGCATTTGACATTGCAGCGGCTGGTGATGTCCACGAAGCACAGGACCTCCGAGGCCGCCTCGCGCAGGACCCAGAAGTCCCGGATGCCCCGCTCGTCCAGGGCCCTCACGATCTCGGGCCAGAAGGCCGAGGCCACCACCACCTCGTCCCCGGGCTCGGGCCGGTACTCGGCCAGGGGGATGATGGGAACCCCGTCCAGGGTCCCGCTCCGGCTGCTGTCCAGATAGGCGGCGGGGGCAAGGCCCCGGAGCTTGTCCAGGAGCCCGGCCAGCAGACGGCCCCGGCGGCCGCTCCCATAGATGAGAATCCGGCCCTGGCCGGACAGCTCGCTGATGGAGGTCAGGGTCTTCATGGCCGGGCCACCCTAGCCCGGGTACCCCAGCCGGGTGATGAACAGGTGCAGGAAGCCCGAGCGGTGGATGCTCTCCTTCTCCCAGTCCGAAAGTCCGCCCAGACCCTGGCGCACGATGTCCTGGGTCAGGGGGTCGGCAAAGAGGCTGGCCAGGCGCTCGCCCCGGCTCTCCAGGAGATCCTGGCGGTACAGCCAGGACAGGCAATGGTCCGAGACCACCCGCACCCGGCTTTCGGGCAGACCCATGGAGGTCAGGTACTGCATGATCTTGGTGGTCTCGTGGCTGCACAAAAAATAGGTGGCGCTTACGTCGCGCACCTCCCAGGAATGGAGCAGGCGCTCCCGGGGCAGGCCGAAATACCCGGCAAAGGCCTTGCCCATCTCGCCCTTGCCGATGACGTAGCCCTCCCGGACCTCGTCGGCCGAAGGCAGTCCCAGGCCCAGGTGCCCGGCCGAGCGGGCCTGCTCGTGACGCATGTGCTCCGAGCGGTCGAACAGCCCGGCGTGCTCGCGCAGAGTCTCCAGGAAGATTCCCAAATCCGGCAGCCCGGGCTTGGCCAGACGCCCCAGGCGCAGGGTGTCCACCTGCACGGCCCCGGTCAGATGCCCGCCCCGGGTCAGGGCGTCGCCAAAGAGCTTGACCCCGTAGTGTTCGAAACACACGTCGTGGAAGCCCAGAAGCCCCCCGGGCCGGAGCAGGGAGAAAAGTTCGGCGTAGTCCGTGAGCACGCCCGCAAAGGAGTGGTCCGCGTCGATGAACAGGAAATCCGCCGCAAGCTCCGGGTGGGCCAGGCGGAAATCCCGGGCCGAGCCCTCGTGGAAAAGGACCTGGGTCCGGTCCAGGATGGCCGGGGACAGGACGTCGTTCATGTCAATGGTGTGGATCACGGCCGAGGGCGCGGCCAGGCGCATGACGGCCGCCGAGCTGCCGTAGCCCGACCCGGCCTCCAGGATGGTCCCGCCCCCCGCATTGGTCCCGGCTTCAACCGCAGCCGCGGCCAGGAACAGCCGCTCCGGGCGGCTCATGAGCCCGGGAATGTCCACCAGTTTGAGTACGTCCATGCCTGCTCCCTGTTGGGGTCGTTCAGCGGAAAAAAAGGCCCGGCCCCGTGGCCCGCTCTGGGGCAGCAAGAAAAATGCCAGGCCCCGGGCCTGCGCCTGCCCCTCTAGCGCAGATCAAAGTCGAACAGCCCGGCCCGGATGACTTCCTCGGCCAGATACAGATCCTCCAGGGTGTCGATGTCGATCAGGCTGACCGGGTCGGTCAGGGGATGGCAGTATCTGCCCCCGGGGCAGGGTCCCAGGCTGCGGGCCGAGAACAGGCCGTAGCTGCGGAAAAAATCCGCCGGGCCGCGCTGGCCGTAGCGGGCCGGATCGTAGAGCGCGGTCAGGCCGCCCTGCCCGTCCATGGAAAAATAGCGGTTGCGGTCCACCCGCGCGGGCCGGGCCGTGAACACCGAGCGATAGCCGGAAAAAATGCGGGACAGGAGCCCGTCCACCAGCCGGGGGTTGCGAAAGGGATGGGTGGGGTAGAACTGGGCCTCCACGTCCGGCACATAGCCCTGACGCTTGAGCCTGGAGAGCATGTGCATGAAGGCGTGCCCGATCTCGGCCCGGTCCCCGGCAATACGCGCCGGGCGCAGGAAGGGGACCTCGGCCCCGTGCTCCCGGGCCACGGCGGCAATGGCCTCGGAGTCCGTGGACACCACCACTCGGGTCACGTACCGGCTTTTCAAGGCCGCTTCGATGGACCAGGCGATGAGCGGCTTGCCGCCCAGGGGCGTGATGTTCTTGTCCGGGATGCCCTTGGACCCGCCCCGGGCCGGGATGATGGCCAGAACCTCGGGCCGGATCTTCATTGGCCTGCCTGACGCACCACGATCTGCTGGAAGGGAATGTTCCAGCCGTTTTTGGTGCAGGCCTCCACGCAGAACCGGTGCATGAGCCCGGACAGGGCCAGATATTTGCTGGCTGCGGCCCCGTCGAAATCCGCCACCACAAGCATGTCCAGGGACGAGGCCCCGGCCTGCATGAGCGAGGCGCTCACGTCGTGCACCTGGGCCTTGAAGCCCTCGCGTTCCAGGCCTTCCCGCACGTAAGCCTGCAATATCTTCGGAATCTCCACCAGGCACTTCTCCTGGAGGCTGTAGTCCAGGCCGATGACCGTCCTGGCCCGAAAGCCCGTGGACAGGTTGATGGGGCTCATCTCCAGGAACCTGGCCGCCGGAAAGCTGCGGCGGCTCCCCCCGGGCAGGACGACCTGGACCACTTCCGGGGTCTGAAGCACCACCCGGCCGTAGACATTGTCCGGCAGGAGCACCCAGTCCCCTTCCCGGGAGGGGAACCACAGCTCCTCGGGATCGAAAGGCCGGGAGTTCATACCCACCAGGGTCTGGAGGGGCAGGCGCACCCGGCCGCCGCGCAGATTGGGATTGACCAGGGAGGAATAGACGTTCAAGGCCGCGACCTTGAAGGGCAGGCCGTTGTAGATGATCCGCTCGCCCTCGCGCACGGTGCCCAGGTCCAGGAGCAGCTTGCACTGGTCCCAGAACTTGGACAGGCTCTGCTTGGCCGCCCAGGCCGCGCCAAAGAGAAAGATCAGGGCCAGGCCCAGAAGCAGCCAGTCCCCGGCGATGTAGAGCACGGCCAGACCGGCCGTGGTGGCCCCGATGACGGTCAGGCCGTGGTACAGAATGTCGAAGAGGCGGGAGAGGAAGCTGGCCTTACCCACGGTGTGCAGGGGACTCACCCGGTGCACAGCCCGCAGGCTGAAATTCAGGATCACGAACACGGACACGAAGGCCAGGATGGACAGGATCAGGTTCCGGCCCCGGCTCTGAAAGAAACTCCGGGCCATGTTCTGCACGGACTCCAGCACCGAGGTGCGGTCCTTGAGCTTTTCGGCCAACTGGTACTGGACCACGGAAAGCTCACCGGAGGCCTGCTGCTCCCGGCTCTCCCAGGTCTTGCGCACCGAGTCCAGGAGCTTGAGCACCGCCCGGTCGCGGGTGACCTCGGCCATGCGGTCCACCTTGGCCTGGGCGGCCTGGATGGCCGGGACCCTGGCCTGGTAGTACTCCACCTGGTTGCGCAGGCGCTCGATCTCCCGGGGCCGCTCGGTCAGGCCTTTGAGTTCCTGAAGGATGGGACCCAGGATGGCCTGAAGTTCGCTGGTCCAGTCGAACTTCTCCACCCGCTTGGCCGTGAAGCTGTCCAGGTCCGCGCCCGTGGAGATGGATTCGAAACTGCGCTCCAGGCTGGCGATCCGGTCGTTCAAGGTGGTAATCTCAGCGGCCAGGGCCACCTTCTGGTCCTCGCTCCTGGCCCGGGACAGGGCCTGGCGCTTGGCGGTCAGCTCGGACCTTAAGTCGTCCAGGCTCTCCCGGATGGAGGAGAGGGTCTGGAGGGTGGCGTTCTCCTGCTCGGTGAGCGGGGCCGGGGGCGCGGCCTTGACCGGGGCCTTGGGGGTCTCGACCAAGGGCCGGGCGGAGTCGTTGGAGGTCGGTACGGCCGGGATTGCGGTCGGGACTGTCGTCGTAACTGTCGTCGCAACTGTCGTCGAGACTGGCTTGTCGGTGGCGTTGTCAGCCAGGCCGGGCAGAGCCCAAAGGACCAGGATGAGGAGGAAGGCGGGAAGGCGGGATGCTTTCATGGATACAAACCAGGGGTGAAGGTTCACGGACGCCCGGCCCGGGCCGCGCGGCCCAGGGGCTCGGGTTGGGAACGCCGGTCACTTTGGCCCGGGTCGCCCTGGCTGTCAAGATGGGCGGAACATGGCCGCGCCATCACAGGAAGATATTCTGCTTGGCCCTCTTTTTCGGCTGAACATCGGTCGGCCCACTGACCGCGACCCGGACCGAATCCGGGGCCAGTCCCTGGTCCTCCTCCCACAGCCCGGGCTGGGCCAGGATGAAGCGGTCCAGAAGCTCCTCGCAGGCCGGGCTCTTCACCTCCACGATCTTCACCCCGTGGCGCTTGAGCCAGGACAACCCGCCCCGACCGTGGGCCACGTCCCCGACCACCACCGTGGCGATGCCGAACTGGCGGACCAGGCCGGAGCAGAACCAGCAGGGGGCCTGGGTCAGGGCCAGGACCGTGCCCGCGTAGTCCTTCCGGCGGCCCGCGTTGCGAAAGGCGTTCACGGCCGCGTGCATGGACGGGTCCTGGTCCTGGACCCGACGATTGCGGCCCCGGCCGATGAGCCGCCCGGCCTCGTCGAACAGGGCCGCGCCCACGGGCAGCCCGCCCTCGGCCAGGCCCAGCCGGGCCTCTACCAGGGCTTCTTCGAGCATGACCCGATAATCCAGCCTGTGCGCCATGAAGGTCTCCTTTCCGAGGGGTTCCTGAGTTTAAGCCATGGCACGAAAGCCGGGCAAGAGCAATGGCATTTTCCACCCGGACAGCGTTGACGAAGCCCCCCCTCCCGGCTAAAGAAACGGTTCACCGTCAACCCGTCCGTGCAAACTCCAAGGAGAGAAGCGGTCATGTACGATTTTCCCCGCGTCCACCGGCTGCCGCCTTATGTCTTCGCCACGGTGAACGCGCTCAAGATGCAGATGCGGCGTCAGGGCGAGGACATCATCGACTTAGGGATGGGCAACCCTGACCTGCCCACGCCCAAGCACATCGTGGAAAAGCTGATCGAGGCCGCCCAGAAACCCGCCAACCATCGCTACAGCGCCTCCAAGGGCATCAGCGGCCTGCGCCTGGCCATCGCCAACTGGTATCTGCGCCGCTTTGGCGTGGAGCTGGACCCGGACCAGGAGGTGGTGGTGACCATGGGGGCCAAGGAAGGCCTGGCCCACCTGGCCCTGGTCATGCTCTCCCCCGGCGACGTGGTCTTTGCCCCGGACCCGGCCTACCCCATCCATCCTTTCGCCAGCATCATCGCGGGCGCGGACGTGCGGCGCATTCCCATCGGCCCGGACCGGGACTTCTTCGAGGACCTGACCACGGCCATGAAGCAGACCTGGCCCAAGCCCAAGCTGCTCATCCTGAACTATCCGCACAACCCGACCACGGTCCTGGCCGACGCGGAATTCTTTCAGCGCGTGGTCGATTTCTGCAAGGACAACAACCTGCTGGTCATCCACGATTTCGCCTACGCGGACTTCACCTTTGACGGGTACGTGGCCCCGAGCTTTTTGCAGGCCAAGGGGGCCAAGGACGTGGGCGTGGAGTTCTTCTCCCTGACCAAGAGCTACTCCATGGCTGGATGGCGGGTGGGATTCTGCTGCGGCAACAAGGAGATGGTCCAGGCCCTGACCCGGATCAAGAGCTATCTGGACTACGGCATCTTCCAGCCCATCCAGATCGCGGCCTGCGCGGCCTTGAACGGCCCTCAGGACTGCGTGCGCGAGATCATGGACGTGCACCAGGACCGCCGGGACGCCCTGATCGAGGGCCTGAACCGGGTGGGCTGGAACGTGCCCGCGCCCAAGGCCACCATGTTCGTCTGGGCCGAGATCCCCGAGGAATTCCGCAAGATGGGCTCGGTGGAGTTCGCCAAGCTCCTGCTCAAGGAGGCCAAGGTGGCCGTGTCACCGGGCCTGGGATTCGGCCAGTACGGGGACGGGCACGTGCGCTTCGCCCTGGTGGAGAACCGCCAGCGCATCAACCAGGCCGTGCGCGGACTGCGCCAGTTTTTCTGCAAATAGCAACACGAAGGACAGTATCATGAAAGACGTGGTCAAGGTTGGTCTGGCCGGTTTCGGCACGGTGGGTTCGGGCCTGGCCCAGGTCCTGGACGAGAACGCGGACCTGATTTCGGCCCGGCTGGGCAAGCGGGTGGTCATGGCCAGGGTCGTGGACCTGCACCCGGACAAGGTCAAGGAGTTCTACTCCGCGCGCACCACCTGCCCCACCGTGACCACCAGCCTGGACGACATCTTCAGCGATCCGGACATTGACATCGCCGTGGAGCTCATGGGGGGCCTTGGCATCGCCAAGACCTTCATCGCCAAGGCCCTGACCGCTGGCAAGCACGTGGTCACGGCCAACAAGGCCCTGCTGGCCGAGCACGGGGAGGAGCTGTTCGCCCTGGCGGCCGAAAAGGGCCGGGCGCTCTATTACGAGGCGGCCGTGGCCGGGGGCATCCCCATTGTCCAGGCCGTGAAGGAGAGCCTGGCCGCCAACCGGATCAAGGAGCTTTTGGGCATATTAAACGGCACGTCCAACTACATCCTGTCCCGCATGACCACGGACAAGCTGGACTTCGACACGGCCCTGAAACAGGCTCAGGAGCTGGGCTACGCCGAGGCCGACCCCACCCTGGACATCGGAGGCGGGGACGCGGCCCACAAGCTGGTCCTGCTCATCCGCCTGGCCTACGGGGTGCACTATCCTTATGAGATGATCCCGGTCACGGGCATCACCGGGGTCTCGCCCCTGGACATCGATTTCGCCCGGGACTTCGGCTACCGCATCAAGCTCATCGGCCACGCCCGGGAGGTGGACGGCAAGATCGACGCGGGACTGGCCCCCACCCTGGTCAAGTACACCTTCCTCCTGGCCCGGGTGGGCGGGAACTACAACGCCGTGCGCGTGGAGGGCAACGCCGTGGGTCCGGTCTTCTTCCACGGCCAGGGCGCGGGCAGCCTGCCCACGGCCAGCGCCGTGGCTGCGGACATCATGGCCATCTGCTCGCCCTCCTTTCTGCCCAACAACACCGGATACGGGGTAAAGGCCCTGCCCCGGGCCGAGATCCTGCCCCCGGACCAGGCCATATCCGAGCATTATTTCCGCTTCACCGTGGCCGACCGGCCCGGAGTCATGGCCGCCATCGCCAAGGCCATGGCCGACCACGGCATCTCCATCGCCCAGGCGGCCCAGAAGGGCGACGAGTCCGGGACCAGCGTGCCCATCGTATTCCTGACCCACGAGGCCACGGTCAAGGCCGTGCGCGAGGCCGTGTCCGCCATCGACGCCATGGACTTCATCGAGAGCCCCACGGTGCACTATAGGATTCTGTGATATGAAGCTCCTCTTCCTGGTCGCCGACGGCATGGGCGACTGGCCTTTGGCCGCACTCGACGGCAAGACTCCTCTGGAGGCCGCCCATACCCCAAACATGGACGAGCTGGCCCGGACAGGCCTGGTGGGCCGCTGCCGCACCGTGCCCGAGGGCCTGCCCCCGGGCTCGGACGTGGCCAACATGTCCCTGCTGGGCTTTGACCCCAGCGTGCACCACACCGGCCGGGGTCCCATCGAGGCCGCAGCCCAAGGCCTGATCCTCGACCCGGACGACCTGGTCTGGCGCATGAACCTGGTCACGGTCTCGGAATTCACACCCGACGGGATCATGCGCGACTACAGTTCGGGGCACATCCGCACCGAAGAGTCCGCGCCTCTGGTCCGGGACCTCCAGGAGAACCTGGGAGACGAGATGTTCTCCTTTCATCCCGGGGTGCAGTACCGGCACCTTCTGGTGCAAAAGGGCGGGGCGCTTGAGGACGAGGCCCGCATCCGCGTGCGCCCCCCCCACGACATCACCGACCGGCCCATCCGGCCGGACATGCTGGCCTTTTCCAAGAGCGCCCGGCTCTGGGACCTGGTGCACCTGGCCGTGGAGCGCCTGGCCGAGAAGACCAATCCCACCAAGGCCAACGCTGTCTGGCCCTGGGGCCAGGGCCGCCCCCTGACCCTGTCCCCGTTCCAGGAGCGCTTCGGGCTGACCGGCATGGCCATTTCCGCCGTGGACCTGATCCGGGGCCTGGGCCGGGCCATGTCCATGGAGGTGCCCGAGATTCCCGGAGTGACCGGGCTTCTGGACACCAATTACGAGGGCAAGGTGGCCGCCGCCCTGGATTTTCTGGACCGGGGCGGGGACTTCGCCTTTGTGCACGTGGAGGCCCCGGACGAGTGCGGGCATGCCGGGAACGCGGCGGACAAGGTGGAATCCCTGGCCCGCTTCGACGCCCGGGTGGTCGGCCCCCTGCGGGCGGCCCTGGCCGGACAAGACGTGGCCTGGGTGGTAACATGCGACCACTACACGCCCATTGCCGAAAAGACCCACACCCCGGACCCGGTGCCCTTCCTGTTCCACTATCCCGGGTGCGCGGCCTCGGGCCTGCCGGGCTTTTCCGAACGCCTGGCCCAGGGCACGGGCCTGATCCTGGAGCAGGGGCACGAATTCATGGACTGGGCGCTGAAGCAGATTCGGTAGCCCCCCATCAGAGAATCGCCCAAGGAAGAGAAGAAGAAAAACAAGAAAAATGGATTTCCTTTGTATTACGCCTCTCCTTCGGATCGAAGGACTTCAGCAGACGACGCGAGTGTTGCGTTCCAAACATGGCAGCGACTCCAGATGAAACGCAACAATTTGAAATAATTATTTATTTTTATTCTTCTTTCTTGGTTGACCGCGTTCCGGGAACGCCGCTTGAGAAACCACCCCTGGCTGTCAGGAGACCCCATGTCGCCCAGCAAGTCCGAGATCATCGACCAGGTCATCAGCCAGAGCGCCTTTCGCAAAAACATCTATCGCATGGTCCCGGACCAGGCCCGGCGCATCCTGGACTTCGGCTGCGGGTCCGGGGGGCTGCTCCTGCGCCTGCTGCGGGACAAGCACTGCACCGAACTCTACGGCCTGGAGCTGGACCCCAAGGTCTCGGGGCATTTGAAGGGCATCCTGGACCGGCTCTGGAACCTGAACCTGGAGCAGTCCGAGGCGGGCCTGGGCCAGGAATACGAAAATTTCTTCAACTTCATCCTGCTCCACGACGTAGCCGAGCACCTCTACGACCCCTGGTACACCCTGTGCAAACTGCGCAAGTATCTTTCCCCCCAGGGCAAACTGCTCATCGCCGTGCCCAATCTCCAGCACTGGGACTTCCTGTACAAAATTCTTGAAGGCAAATTCCTCTACGGCCACGGGCTCTGGCATCTGGGCCACATCCGCTGGTACACCTATTTGAGCTTCATCGAACTGCTCCTGGTCTCGGGATTCGAGATCGAGGGGCTGTATTTGGAAATCCCCTATGCCGTGGACCTGGACAAGGTGCGCGCCCTGCCCTCCATGCACACGGTCCAGCTCCCGCCCATGGAGATTCAGTCCGACCTGCCGGGCCTTCGCCCCATCAGCCTGACCTTTGAGCGGGACATGCGCCGGGCCTATCCCCTGTTCCTGGCCCACAAGCTCATGGCCGTGTGCCGCAAGGGGCCGGGGACGGTGACGCTGCCGCCCTTCGGGGACAACTGCGACATCCTGGTCCAGGCCCGGGGCCTTCTGGACCTGCCCTTTGACCTGGACCACCTCCCGGCCATGACCGAACTCATCGGGGACTGGTGCTAACTACAATGTCCAACGACCCCAAATCCTTCCCCCAGCCCGAATCCTGGCTGCCCCACCGCGTGTCCTACGGCGAGACCGACGCCATGGGCGTGGTCTATTACGCCCAGTATCTGCATTTCTTCGAGCGTTCCCGATCCCTGTTCATCCGGGACCGGGGCATGAGCTACCGGGAGG
This sequence comes from uncultured delta proteobacterium, assembly GCA_903835685.1. Lineage (GTDB taxonomy): Bacteria > Desulfobacterota > Desulfovibrionia > Desulfovibrionales > Desulfovibrionaceae > CAILNX01. The sequence goes on along the minus strand of CAILNX010000029.1, from coordinate 43,038 downwards.
TGGAGTCCCGGGGGATATTTTTGCCCGTGCGCGAGGCCCAGTGCCGCTACCGCTCCCCGGCCCGGTTCGACGACCTGATCTGGGTGCGCGTGGGCATCCGGGAATGGGGCAGGGCCTCCATGGTCTTTGTCTACGAGATTCTGGCCGAGGATAAGACCCGGCTCCTGGCCACGGGCATGACCGAGCATGCCTGCCTGAACGACGAGAACCGGCCCGTGGGCGTCCCGGCCTGGCTCAAGGATCTGTTCTCCGGCACGCCCCCCTCCTGCCCCTGATTTTCACCTCGTCCTCTCCTTGCCGGTGCGGGCAACCACCCGCCATCGCGCCACAAGCCCTTGCGAGGGGATCAAAAGTCCAGTAGTCGACAAGGCTTCACTCAAAAGGAAACATCCGACCTTCTTCGGGGGCTCATATGCCGAATCCGCGCGCACCACTGACCCTGTCCCGCCGAACCGCCACGCCGGTTCTGACCGGACTTCTTCTGGCCTGTATTCTGACCCTGGGGGCTCTTGCGGCCTGTGAAAAGAAAGAGGGCAAACCCCACGGCATGCCGCCGGTCCCAGCCTCGACCGCCAAGGCCGAGGCCCGGGACGCCCCGCTCATGCTCCAGGCCACGGGCCATGTGGAGGCCTACAACTCGGTGTCCATCCGGCCCCAGGTCACGGCCCTGCTGGAAAAGGCCCTGTTCGAGAACGGCCAGGACGTGGCCAAGGGCGCCCTGCTCTTCAGCCTGGACCAGCGGCCCTTCCAGATGTCCTTGAACCAGGCCATGGCCAATCTCTCGGGCAACCGGGCCAAGGCCAGCCAGGCCCAGCGCGACAGCGCCCGCTACCAGAACCTGGTGGGCAGCGGGGCCGTGAGTCGGGACGATTTCGAGCAGAAGGCCACGGCCGCCACCACGGCCGGCACCGATGCGGCGGCCAACCTGGCCGCAGCCGAGATCGCCCGCCAGAACTTGAGTTATTGCAGCATCTACGCCCCATTCACCGGACGCATGGGCCAGCGCCTCAAGGACCCGGGCAACCTGGCCGTGGCCAACCAGGACGTGCTGGCGGTCATCAACCAGATCACGCCCATCAAGGTGATGTTCTCCCTGCCCGAGCAATACCTGCCCCAGGTCCGGGCCTACCTGTCCATGCAGCCCCTGCGGGTCAAAACCACGGCCCTGGGCCTGCCCGACCCGGAATGGGGGGTGGTGACCATGTTCGACAACGCCGTGGACCCCAAGACCGGCATGGTGCTCATCGAATCCCTGTTTGAGAACCGCCACAAGCAGCTCTGGCCCGGGCAGTACGTGAACGTGGACCTGGAGCTGACCATGGAGAAGGGCCGGGTCGTGGTCCCGGCCCGGGCCATTATGCGCGGCCCCGAGGGGACCATCGCCTTTGTGGTCAAGGCCGACAACACCATCGAGGTGCGGCCGGTGGTCAAGGGACGCCGGATCGGCGACGACATCCTGGTGGACAAGGGGCTGTTCCCCGGAGAGACCGTGGTCACCGACGGCCATCTGGGCCTGTACCCGGGCGCGACCATCATCCCGGCGCCCAGCCCGGACGAGAAGCGGGCCAGGGAAGGGCAACCGCCTCAGGCCGAGCCCAAGCCCGAGCCCAAGGTCGAACCTGAACAGGCCAAACCCGCCACCCAGGGCTGATCCCTCCGCGCCCCTTTTAAGGATACAAGGATCAGGACATGAACGTGACCGAGTTCTTCATCAGGCGGCCGGTGCTCACCACCCTGGTCATGCTGGGCCTCATGTTTTTCGGCATCGTGGCCTATTTCAGCATGCCGGTCAGCTACCTGCCCGCCGTGGACTTCCCCACCATCCAGGTCTCGGCCAGCCTGCCCGGCGGCAGCCCCAAGACCATGGCCTCCAACGTGGCCCTGCCCCTGGAGCGGGAATTCTCCTCCATCGCGGGCCTGGAGTCCTTGAACTCGGTGAACAGCCTGGGCTCCACCACCGTGACCCTGCAATTTGGCCTGGACCGCAACATCGACGGCGCGGCCCTGGACGTGCAGTCGGCCATCACCCGGGCCTCGGGCAACCTGCCCGGGAACATGGACTCCCAGCCCACCTTCCAGAAGGTGAACCCCTCGGACACGCCCATCCTGTACATGGTCCTGCGCTCGGACACCCTGCCCCTGTCCACGGTCAACGACTACGCCAAGACCTTTGTCACCCAGACCATCTCCACCGCGCCCGGCGTGGCCCAGGTGATGATCTACGGTGAACAGAAATATTCCGTGCGCGTGCGCCTGGACCCCAACAAGCTCTCGGCCCGGGGCATCGGCATCGACGAGGTGCAAAAGGCCATTGACGCAGCCAACGTGAACCTGCCCCTGGGCACCCTGGAAGGCCGGTTCGAGTCCATGACCCTGGACGCCAACGGCCAGGTCTATGTGGCCGAGGAATACCGGCCCATCGTGGTGGCCTACCGCGAGGGACGCCCGGTGCGCCTGGAAGACCTGGGCGTGGTCGAGGACGGGGTGGAGAACGAGCGCTTCAGCGCCTGGTACAACGGGCACAAGAACATCCTGGTGGCGGTCAAGCGGCAGCCCGGGTCCAACACCATCGAGGTGGTGGATGGGGTCAAGCGCATGCTGGACGGCATCCGCAAACAGCTCCCGGCCTCCATCAGCCTGGAGATCGTCTACGACATGAGCGTGCCCATCAAGGAGGCCGTGGAGGACGTGAAATTCACCCTGGCCCTGGCCGTGGGCCTGGTGGTCCTGGTGGTCTTCATCTTTCTGCGCAGCGCGGCGGCCACCTTCATCGCCTCGGTGGCCATCCCCTTCTCCATCGTGGCCACCTTCGCGGTCATGCTCAAGCTGGGCTACACCCTGGACACCCTCTCGCTTCTGGCCCTCACCCTGTCCGTGGGATTCGTGGTGGACGACGCCGTGGTCATGCTGGAGAACATCGTCCGGCACATGGAGATGGGCAAATCCGCCATGCGCGCGGCCATGGACGGGGCCAAGGAGATCGGGTTCACCATCATATCCATGACCCTGTCCCTGGCCGTGGTGTTCATCCCCATCCTGTTCATGGCCGGGATCGTCGGCCGGGTGCTGAACGAATTCGCCATGACCATCACCATCGCCATCCTGGTCTCCGGGGTGGTGTCCTTGAGCCTGACCCCCATGCTCTCCAGCCGGGTCCTGGGCCGGGGCAAGAAGATGGCCGAGTCCGACCCCTTTTTCGACACGGTCATCAAGGGATACGAGAAGGCCCTGCGCTTTGTCCTGAACCACCGGCCCGCGACCATGGTCTTCTCCCTCTTTCTCCTGGCGGCCACCGGCTACTTCTTCGTCATCCTGCCCAAGGGGTTTTTGCCCACCTCGGACATGAACTATCTCATGGGTTTTTCCATGGCCAAACAGGGCATTTCCTACGACTCCATGGTGGCCCACCAGAAACCCCTGTCCGAGATCCTGCACCAGGACCCGGACGTGCAGTCGGATTTCCAGATTATCGGCTTTCCCCTGCAGAACAACGGCATGGTCGTGGTCCTGCTCAAGAACCAGCACGACCGCAAGCTCACCGCTGACCAGATGGCCTTGAAGCTCCTGCCCGGGGTGAACGTGATCCCGGGCCTGCGCTGCTTCCTGGTCAACCCGCCCATGATCCAGATCGGGGGCAAGGACAACAAGGGAGACTACGCCTTCACCCTGCGCTCCCCGAACTCCGAGGCCCTCTACGCCCAGGCCCAGGCCCTGGAGATGGGCATGCGCCAGGACCCCCGCCTGCGCGGGGTGAACAGCGACCTGATGCTGGCCAACCCCCAGGTCACGGTGAACATCGACCGGGACAAGGGGGCCAGCCTGGGGGTCTCGGCCAGCGCCGTGGAGGACGCCCTGTTCTCCTCCTACGGGGAGCGCCGGGCCTCGCGCATCTACGCCCAGAACGACCTGTACAAGGTCATCATGGAGGTGGCCCCGGAGTTCATGCAGGACCCCACCGACCTCTCCAAGCTGTCCATCCGCACCACGGGCGGGGACCTGGTCCGCCTGGACTCCGTGGCCCAGGTCAAGCAGGAGCTGGGTCCGGTGACCATCAACCACACCGGCCAACTCCCGTCCGTGACAATCTTTTTCGGCGCGAACCCGGGCGTGTCCATCGGCGAGGTGACCCAGATCGCCCAGGAGCTCTCCAAGAAATACCTGAACGAGAAAGTCACCACCATGTTCGAGGGCACGGCCGGGGAGTTCCAGAAGTCCATGGGCAGCGTGTACTTCCTCCTGCTCCTGGCCATCGTGGTCATCTACATCATCCTGGGCTGCCTGTACGAAAGCTTCATCCACCCCCTGACCATCCTCTCGGGTCTGCCCTCGGCGGCCCTGGGCGGGCTGCTCACCCTGTGGATCTTCGGCCTGGAGCTGAACCTCTACGGCATGGTCGGGATCATCATGCTCATCGGCATCGTGAAGAAGAACGCCATCATGGTGGTGGACTTCGCCCTGGTGGCCGAGGCCAAGCACGGCAAGGACCCGGTGGAGGCGGCCTTCGAGGGGTCGGTGGTGCGCTTTCGGCCCATCATCATGACCACCTTGGCAGCCATCATGGGCGCCCTGCCCATCGCCCTGGGCTACGGGGCCGACTCCGCAGCCAGACGCCCCCTGGGCCTGGTGGTGGTGGGCGGCCTGGTGCTCTCCCAAATGGTCACGCTCTTTCTCACTCCGGTGTTCTATTCCTACATGGACGCCCTGCAAACCTGGCTGGGCGGCGGCCGGGCTCAGGAAGACGAACCCCGGCCCGCCGGGGAATAGGCCCCGGCCCTGATCCCCCCCAGGAGCTTTCCAGACTTTTTCCAGGGTCGGCCCTAAAGTTCTTCCTGGGATTGGCCGATAGGAGCTGTGAAAAGGAGTATTCACGTGGCCGTTCCCTCGTTTAAAATGCAAACAATGTTGAACACTTACGGGAGGCAGCTGACAAGCGCCAAACGTCTGGCCCGCTTCCGTCGCGCTCTGCGCCTGACCGAAGCCCAGGATGTGGTCACCATTTCGAGGGAAGCCAAGCGCCGGGAACTCGTCGAGCGAGTGGCCCGGGAAATCGTGGAGAACCTGATCGTGGCCGGGACGAGAAATCCCGTGGTCCTCGATATCCAACGGCAGTTGGAGCTTGATTTCGGTGAGGGTTTCATGTTCGAATACCCACTGGACGGACAGGATCTCAAGATTCTGCGGGAAACCGAAGGCGGTCCCCAGGAACTTTCCCCGGATGAACGGGGCGAGGTTATGTCCAGACTGTGGGACCTAACCATAGCCAGGGTTGACCAAACCATGTTGTAACCAGGGGAGGGGACGGCATGGAAATCAAGAATCTGGTGGGGGAGCTCAATCCCTATACCCAGAAGAAGATCGATCGGATGGAACGGGAGCGACCGCCTGCCGTGACCAGCCGGTCCAGCAGTTCGGCCTCGGACAAGGTCAGCGTGTCCGAGGAGGCCAAGCTCAGGGCTGCGGCCCTGGCCACGGCCACGAGCGCGCCGGACGTGCGCACGGACAAGGTCGAGGAACTTCGGGCCAAGGTCCAGGCCGGAACCTATGTTCCGGACAACCACAAGACGGCCCAGAACCTTGTCCGGGACGACATGGACCTGTTGCTCTAGAGTTGTCGCCGGAACGTTAAAAAAAGACCGCCCTGCCCCGGGACTTTCCCGGGACAGGGATGGTGTTTTTTCTATTGCGCCGCGCCCGGAGACTTCCCGGGGGCGGCGTATTTTCGTCTTGAGGATTTAGGCGCCGGAGGGCGATCCCTGGGCGTAGGGCTGAAAGCGGGCCGGGTATTCCGTGTCCACCTGGGGGACCTGGAGCCCAACCTTGGCGGCGGTGTTGACCACGATGGGTCCCATGAGGTTCAAGGTGGTCTTTTCCGGCTCACCGGCCGGAATGGTCACGGTAACCAGCAGGGCCACCTGGCTGGGGTCCTCGATGCCCAGGATGCTCTTCTCGGCCGTGCCCAGGCGGACCTCGTAGGTCTCCATGAAGGAGAAGGGGTCGGCCACCAGAAGCCCCAGGTTCGGGTTGGTCATGCTTTGCAGGATGAGAAAGGGCGACTCCTCCTTGATCTGAAGGAGGGTGAATTCCCGTTCCTCGTCAAAGCCGATGATCCCGCGCGGGAAGCGGATGATCTTGTCCGGCTCCACTTCCCGCTGACCCAGACGGGTGTTTATGACTTGGGTTCGATCTTGTTCCATAGGTCCGCCGCGGCAAGCAGGTCTTGTTTGCTGGACTCAGCCGCCAGCCTGTTTTGTTCCTGGATCTTCAGATACACCTCTTCCCGGTACACCGTCATGTCCGACGGCACCTCCAGGCCAAGCTTGATCTGCTTGCCCTGAACGCTCAGGATCTTGATCTTGACGGAGTCGCCCAGATACAGGCTTTCCCCCGGCCTGCGGGTAAGAATCAGCATGTGCGTCCGTTGGTCTTCCGGTTGAAAGTGATGTGGGCGAGCGGCATGCCTCTGACTAGCCCAACCGCCGGAGAAACGCCACCCCTATTTTCGTTTACAGATAGTTCATCAGGCTCAACTTCATGATCATGGACGAGGACTTGAGCACGGTTTCGTAGACCACCTGCTTCTGGGATATCCTGGTCATCAGGTCGGCCAGATCCGCATCCTCGATGTTGGACAAAGAGGCGTTCTCCGTGTCCTTCAACTGGTCCATCATGTTCTTGGCCACGGTCAGGCGGTTTTCCCGGCCGCCCACGCTGGCCGCCCGGTTCATGATATGCGCCTGGGCCGCCTTGAGGCTGGCCAGGGCCACCTGGATGCCCTGCTGGTTGTTGGTCTCCAGAAAGCCCACCAGATTGCCCAGGGTCTCGAAAAGGTTCTTGGACGAGGCGGCGTTGCTGGCCAGAGCCGCGTTGGACCCCAGCATCATGGTGCCCATGCCGAAGACCGGAGCGGCCGAGCTGGTCCCGGGACTCTGGTACACCCCGCCGAACACGTCCTTGCCGATGTCGTTGATCTGGACCGACTCGCTCCAGCTCACGGCCAGGTTGACGCTGGCCTGGCGCGGCTTGACCACGAACTGGCTTAAGGGTGAAAGCTGGCCGAAATTGGTGGGGCTGGTGTTGGACAGGACCAGCACCCCGCCGGGAATGGGCAGAACCGCGTTGCTCGCCGTGGAGTCGGGCTGGATCTTGTTGCCCGTGGTCCAGTTGATCCCGCCGTCCACGCTGAAGGAATAGTCGATCTCCTTGTCCATGGTCGAGGCCGCGTCCACCCGGACCATGACATTGCGATTGAAAGCGCCCTGAGCCCGGCCGGCCAGACCGGCCGGACCAGCGCCCACCTGGTCCACGTCCGTGGCGTCCTCGTCGTCGCCCTTGTACTGGGCCGTGGGACGAATCCACATCCAGGAGCCGGTGGAGTCGTTGGGATTGGCCGTGTCCGTCTGGCGCACGGTCAGCGGCGAACTGTTGTCCAGGGTCATCTGCACCCCGTCCATGAGCAGCACCAGCTTGGATCCGTTCTGGGTCATGGTGGAGGTCTTGAAGGTGTCCCCGCCGTCCGTGGAGTAGCGGAAAGTGGACCCGGCCGCGAGGGTTTCGCTGCTCCCGGAGGTCCCTGGAAACTGAACCAGGACCGTTTTATTGGCGCTGCCGTCGATGGTGAAGGCCCGGGAGCTCATGTTCGGGTCGTTGGAGGTCATCCACAGCCGCTCCGCAAAGGCCGGCTGGTCGGTCTTGTGCCCGCCATAGATGGACTGGCCCTGGTAGCGGGTATTGGCCAGACCCACGGTCTGTTCGAAAAGCTGGCGCACCTGGTAGCTGATCTGCTCCCGGTTGTCCGCCGAGACCGTGCCCGTGGCGGCCTGCTCGGCCAAGCCCCGGGCCTGGGTCAGGATGGTGGACAACTGACCCAGGGTGCTGTCCGAAAGGCCCAGCCAGCCCGTGGCCGTGCTGATGTTGCTCCCGTACTGGTCGATGGCCCGCAGGGTGTCCCTGGTATTTAAGACCCTCTCCGTGCCCACGGGATCGTCCGAGGGCTTGTTGATCTTCTTCTGGGTCTGGGACTGGATGTTCAAGTCCATGAGATCGCTCAAGGACGTGTTCATGCTGTCCACAAAGCCCTTGTAGAGCATGTTGTTGCTGATGCGGATGGCCATTGTGGGTCGCCCCCTTACGTCTTCATGCCCAGCACGGTTTGCAGCATCTGATCCGCGGTGGTGATGAGCTTGGCCGCTGCCGTGTAGGAATGTTGGTACTTGATGAGGTTGGCCATTTCCTCGTCCAGGTTGACCCCGGATACGGCCTGCTGGCGGTTGTTCAGATCATCGGCCAGGGCTTTCTGGTACTTGGCGTTGAAAGAGGAGCTCTGGGTGTCCGCGCCGATGCGGCTGACCAGGGTGTCGTAATAGGTCAGCAGGGTCTGGTCGGTGGTCCCGCCGAAGGTGGAGCTGATGCGCACCTTGGTGTCCTGGAGCGAGGCGATGGCCGTGGCCGTGGTGTTGTCCCCCACGTTGACCTCGTCCCCGCCGTTCACGTGCCCGGCGCAGATGTGGTCCGTGCTGGAGCGCACCGGATCGGCCAGGTCCAGGGTGGAGGCCGAGCTTCCCTGGAAAAAGGTGTTCAGACCGAGTCCGGCCATGAGCCCGGTGGAGTCCGTCCCGAACTGGAAGGTTTTGCCGTCCGCAGCCTGGAGTTGGAGCTTGTTGTTCACGATGGTGGCCGTGAGAGAGCCCGCAAACGTCCGGTTGAAGGCGTCGCGCACGTCGTTCAAGCTGTGTTTGGACGGGTCGAAATTCTGCTGGCCCGGGGCGCTGGAAAAATCCAGGGCCGCGCCCGAGACGATCTGCCCGGTGTAGGAGTCGTAGATGTACATGGTGGCGCTGCCCGAGGTCAAAAGCGAGCTGTAGGCCAGACCCGAGGCGTCGCTGCCCAGGGCCAGACCGCTGCCGTCCACCGCATTGGAGGCCTCCAGCAGGGAATAGGACTGGAGTCCCGCGCCCTGGCTGTGCTGCCGGTTCACTTCCCAGGCCACGGACTTGGCCAGGGCGTTCAGCTGGGTCCGGTACTTGCCCACCATCTCGTCGCGAAAGCTGAGTTCACCGGCCAGTTTGCCGCCCGTGAGCCGCCGGGAGTTGTCCGCGCCGCTGACGGAGGACTGGGGGGTGAGGTTCTCCTTGGTGGAGGTGTTCTGGTTCCAGTACAGCCCCCGCTTGGGCACGATGGTGAAGGTGTCCCCGACACCAAAGGCCGTGGCGGGCGGGGTGGCCGGGTCGGAGGCCGAGCCGAACCAGATCTTCAGGTTGCCCACCGTGACCTTCCCGTCCTCGGGCCGGGCCGCGAAAGTCTTCACGTTCCCGTTGTTGTCCTTGAGCCAGGTCAGGCCGCCGTCCAGGGAGACCTGGAACTGAGCCGCCCCGGCCCCGCTGGACACGCCACCGCCTGCGTTGGACACCACCTTCAGGGTGTACTCCGAGGAGTCTTCGCCCTCGAAATAGACCTGCCCGTCAAAGGGGGAGTTCACGGTCGGGCTGGAGGTGGCCTGGGGGGCGTCATAGGAAATGTCGTAATGCACGATGCCATCCACCAGGGTCTGACCGGCCTGGGTCAGGATGGTGACATTGCCGCCCCCGTTGTCGATGTACTTCAAGTCTATGTAGGTGCCGAGCTCCCGGACCTTGGTGGCGCGTTCGTCGCGCAGTTCGTTGGCGTTGTTCTTTCCGGGAATCTCCTGGGCGTTGATCTGCTTGTTCAGATCGGTGATGTTGCCCAACAGGGTGTTTACGGTCTGGACATCCTGGGTCACGTTGGTGTCCACCTGGGCCTGGGCGCTGGCCAGATCGTTGTCGGCCTGGTGCAGGACGCTGACCATGGTCTTGGCGTCGCCCACAAGAGAGGAGCGGGTGGCTAAGTCCGAGGGATTCCCGGCCAGGGTCTGCCAGTCGGAAAGAAAGGTGGACAGGGAGGAGCTGACCCCGAAACCGGCGGATTCGTTGAACATGGATTCGACGTTCTGGAGGTTCGAGTAGACCGTGTCCCAGCGGGACTGCATGGTGGCCTTGTCGTTGTAGGCGTTCTCGATCCACTGGTCAAAATGCCGCAGGACCTGGGTGGCCACCACGCCGGTCCCGAGCTGCCCGGCCGGGGCGTCGATGCTGAAATTCTCCGCCAGTTGCAGTTCGCGGCGGGCGTACCCCTCGGTGTTGACATTGGAGATGTTGTCTCCAGTCACCTGAATGGCGACCTGCGAGGCCGAAAGGGCCAGGCGGCCGATGTCCAGAACCGAGGTGATGCCGGGCATCTAGAACCTCCCGCGCAGAAGCTGGGGCTCGATGGACTGCCGGGCCATGCGCCCCCCGGCCCCGTAGGTGTTCCCCTGGCGGGGCACGATTTGCTCGTGCAGGTAGCCCAGAAGCGCCGTGCTCTGGTCGTGCAGGGCCAGGGCCAGGACCCGGTTCTGTTCGGCCTGGATGGCGCATCTCTGCTCCGTGGCGTCCATGAGCCGGGCCAATTGGGCCGAAGCCTCCCGGATCTCCGGGGGCAGAAAATCAGCGATGTGGGACAGCCGGGAGCTGTTGGGGTCCACTTCTCGGATCAATCGGCGCAGGCCCAGGCGTTCGCTCATGATCTGGCGCATGAGCTCCTGGAGGGAGAGCTCAAGCTGGGTCACATCCTGGGAGCGGCTTTCGCGCAACAGAGCAAATTCTTCCTCCAGCAGGGCCAGCAGACCGCGCAGGGCCTGGACCTGACGGGACAGATTTTCCTGGATGTATCGGGGTGCGCTCATGTTTAATTACTCCCAACAATCTGCAATTAATCGACTTTTATTCTCAGTTCAGGGCCTGGCCCCATCCGGGCCGAATCTGGCCCCGACCCTATTCTGCAATATCCCGGCCAGGAGTCCGGGCGACCGGAGAGGCCGAAACAGTCAGGGGCACGGCAGCCATGCGCCGATAGGCCCCGGCTCCGGCCCGGGCAGTGGGAGCGGTCTGCTCCACGGCCCCGGCCGCCTGGGTCCGGATGCGCCGGGTCAGGTCGTCGAAACGGGCCTGGACCCCTGCGTCCTGGCGGGTCTGTGCGGCCCCGGACTGGGCCAGGGCGCCTGCGGGCAGAGTCTGAGGCGCGGCCGAGGACACCACCGGCTCGTAGGTGGAGCTTGGTCCCACGGCGGGATTGCCGACATCCGACTCGGCCAGGGCCACGGGGTCCGACGCTGCCGGGGCAGCCGCAGCCTCGGCCTGGGGCACACCCTTGAGCGGGGCCAGGGCCGGAGTGCCCTGCCCGGGCAGGGTGTCCCGACTGGCCGAGGCCAGCTTCTTCTTGAGCTGCTGGAACATCATGTCCCCCAAGCCCATGCCCCCGCCCTCGGCCATCTTCTCGGAAAATTCCTTGTCGAACATGGAGTTGTACATCTCCTCGTCCTTGCTGTGCAGATACCCGTCCTTGGGCACCGAGGCGCGCATCTGCTGCCAGATCTTGGAGATGAACACGGCCTCGAAGTCCTGGCAGGCTTTCTTGAGCTGCTTCTCCTGGCTCGGGGCGTTGACCAGGCGCTTTTTCAGCCCGTCCATGCGCATCTTGAACTGGACCAGGTCGGTGTCGGCCGCCTGGGCCACAGCCGCATCCGGACTCATGCCCTGGACGTTCATCAGATCACCTCCAGGTCGGCCTGCAAGGCCCCTGAGGCTTTTAAGGTGCGCAGGATGGAAATGAGGTCGCGGGGGCTCGCGCCCACGGAGTTCAAGCCGTCAACCAGTTCCTGGAGGGTGGCCCCTTCCATGAGCATGAGGCGGCGGTTCTCCTCCTTGGCCTGGATGTCCGTGACCGGGGAGGCCACGGTCTGCCCTCCCTGGGAGAACGGCCCGGGCTGGCTCACGTCCAGGGTCTCCTGGACCACCACCTGGAGGCTGCCGTGGGCCACGGCCACCCGGGACAGGCGCACGTTCTGGCCCACCACCACGGTGCCGGTCTTCTCGTCCACCACCACCTTGGCCCTCATGCTGGGGTTTACCTCCAGATTCTCCAGGGAGGCCATGAGCGGGACCATGTTGCCCGAATATTTGGGCGGGATGGCGATGTCCACGGTGGAGGCGTCCACGGGCTTGGCCAGCCCGCCTCCAATGACCGAATTGATGGCGTTGGCCACCTGCATGGTGGTGGTGAAATCCGCGTTGTTCATGTTCACGGTAAGCTTGTCCTGCTGGTTGAACTGGAAGGGCACGGCCCGCTCCACGTTGGCCCCGTTGGGGATGCGGCCCACGGTGACCACGTTCTTCTGGGCCGTGGCCGCGTTGCCGGTCACGGAAAAGCCGCCCAGGGTGAGCGAGCCCTGGGCCAGGGCGTAGACATTGCCGTCGATGCCCTTCAGGGGGGTCATCAGGAGCACACCGCCGAGCAAGCTCTGGGAGTCGCCGATGGAGGACACGGTCACGTCCAGCCGGGAGCCCGGACGGGAGGTCACGGGCATGGGGGCCGTGACCATGACCGCGGCCACGTTCTTGGGCTGGAGCTTGGTCTTGTCCACGCTCACGCCCATGTTCTGGAGCATGTTGTTCATGGCCTGGGTGGTGTACTCGGCCCCGGTTTTGTCCCCGGTTCCCGAGAGGCCCACCACCAGTCCGTAGCCGACCAGGTCGTTGTTGCGCAGCCCGCTGATGGAGGCGATGTCCTTCAAACGGGCGGCAAAGGCCGACTGGATGCAGGCCAGAAGCAGGATGAGGGCCACCATGGCGCCCGCGAAGATCTTGAGGATGAATTGGCCCGGGGTTTCGCGCTCGGGCTCGGTAAGGATCAGGGTGCTGGTGTTCATGGTCATGCTCTCCGTGTGCTCGAAAAAAAACCTAGAAGGGCCAGATATGGTCCAGGATGCGCGAGAGCCAGCCCGGCCGCTGCTTGTCGGCCAGAATGCCCTCGCCGTAGAGTTCGATCTTGGCGTCGGCCAGCTTGACGGAATCCACGGCGTTGTTCGGGTTGATGTCCCGCTGACGCAACAGGCCGCGCACCACCAGGATCTGGTTCTCGTCGTTCAAGCGAAGCTGGCGCGCGCCCTCCACCTGCATCACCCCGCCGGGCAGGACCCGTACGATGCGCACGCCCAGGCTGGTGGTCAAGGTGGAGGAGCGTTTGGTCTCGGTCGTGGCGTCATGGTTGTTGGCCGAGGAGGTGTCGAACAGGGGCAAGGCCCCCTTGTTGCCCTGCAGGCCCATCTGGCTCACCAGGGGGATAGCCCCGAGCACGGTGCCGGCCGCGAAATTGGTCACCTGGAAATTGGTGGTGGAGGTGCGCTGGGCCTTGGTGTCGGCCTTCTGATCCGCCGTGGTGGCGTCCGTGATGGTGATCATGACGATGTCCCCCACCCGCCTGGCCCGGTTGTCCGTGAACAGGGTCTCGGCCTGATTGGGGCTGTAGAGCGACCCTGGATTGCTCATGGGATCAGGCATCTCCTCCGCGTCCGGGGTGATGGGCGGCACCGGGGACGGGGTCTGATGCATGGGCGTGCAGGCCGCGGCCAGCATCAGCAGGATGATTCCCGGCAGGATGCGTCGAATCCTCATGGACAACCTCCAGATGAAATACATGTCAACGGACCACTGCGGTCTTGGCGTCACGCACCGTGGCCTGGACCTGGGTCTTGGTTTGCAAGTTGCGAACCAGTATCGTGCGGCCAACGACTCCGTCCGCCATGGCCTCGGCCTGGGTGGTGAGCGTCAGGCTTTTGCCCTCGTAGACCAGATTGATCTTGTCGCCCTTGGCCACCACGGGCATGAGCTCCAGGCCGTCCAGGTACAGGGGCTGGTTGACCCCCACCGAGGCCGTGGCCCGCCAGGGTCCACCCCGGCCGTCCCAGACCTCGCCGGACAGATAGGCCGTGTTCCGGCGCACAAAGGTGATCTTCTCCGGGGTGATGCGCTCCAAGCGGTTGATGGACGTGGCCGCGCAGGGCACGGCCTTCCACAGGCTTAAAAAACCGCTGGCGGCCACGTGCCGGACCACCTTGCCGTTCAAGGCCGTGACCTTGAAGCGGAAGGAGATGCGGCCGGGCCTGATCGCGGCCGGGGTCTCCACTTCCATCCGGTCGAAATCGTCGGGCAGGAGGATGAATTCCGGGAGCGTCATTTCTTTGAACTCGGCCTCTCCACCCATGGCCCGGGCCTGGGGGGTCAAGGCGTCAACAGCCCGCCGGTAGAGTTCGGTCTGGTCCATGAGCCGCCCCCCGCGCTGGATGGTCAGACGGCCTGGCAGCACACAATTGTACACCACGTCCCCCAGGACGGCCGAGAGGGCCTCGCGCAAACGGCCCTTGTCCACCACCATGGGCGGCTCTCCCCGGCCCGGGGACTTGAACAGCTCCAGGGCCCCCAGGCGGTCCCACTGGGCCTGGGCCATGACCCCATGGGGCACGGCCACGTCCTTGAGCCGAACCGACGGCCCATCCACGCAGGCAGCGGTCTTGACCACCAGGCGGTAGTCCTCGCCCTCGGCCGAGGCCGCAAGGGACTGCGTCGCCAGGGACAAGACCATGGACAGGGACAGGGCCAAACCCAGGGACAAAGGCAGGGCCAGGAGCAAAAACGCCCGCCGGTACGGTCTTGCGAAGGGAAGGCGTCGGTGAATGGACATGGTCGGTTCCTGTTTCCTGCGGACCAGCGGGAAAGCCCCGGCCGGTCCGGCCAAACCTAGCGTTTCACGTTGATGGCGGTCTGGAGCATGCTATCGGCCGTGGACACGGATTTGGAGTTCACTTCATAGGCCCTCTGGCCGATGATCAGCCCCACCATTTCATCCACCAGGGAGACGTTGGAGCCTTCCAGGAACCCCTGGGACATGGTCCCGAAGTTGGTGTCCCCGGGGATGCCCTGCACGGGCGGTCCCGACCCTTGAGTCTCCAGGTAGATGTTGCGTCCGGCGGCGTTTAAGCCCGCCGGGTTGATGAAGTTGTAGAGGGGCACGTCCACGGCGGCCAGCTCGTTGCCGTTCTTGTCCATGGCGGCCATGTGCCCGCGCTCGGTAACCACCACGTTCACGGTCTCGGCCGGCACGGTGAACTCGGGCTGCAGGGCGTAGCCGTTGGCGTTGACCAGCTTGCCGTCCTTGTTCAGCTTGAAGGATCCGGCCCGGGTGTAGGCGTCGGTGCCGTTGAAATCGACCTTGAAGAAACCGTTGCCCTCGATGGCGATGTCCAGGGGGTTGCCCGTGTTCTGGAAATCGCCCTGGCTGAAGAATTTGTGCACCGTCACCGGTTTGACGCCCATGCCGATCTGCATGCCCGTGGGCAGGGAATTTCCGCCCTCGGTCAAGGTCCCGGCCACGCGCAGGGTCTGGTACATGAGGTCCTCGAACTCGGCCCGGCTTTTCTTGAAGCCCGTGGTGTTCACGTTGGCCAAGTTGTTGGACATCACGTCGATCTGGGTCTGCATGGCCACCATGCCGGTGGCCGCGGTCCACAGGGAACGCATCATAGGAAATCGCCTCCTTCCTTAACCCGAGGCCCGGCCGACCTGATCAATGGCCTTCTGGTCCAGTTCCCCGGTAGTGCTGATCATTTTCTGGTAGAGTTCAAAGCCCCGCTGGACTTCGATCATGTTCACCATCTCCTCCACCACTTCCACGTTGGATTTCTCCAGATATCCCTGGGCCACGACGGTCTGGCTCGTGGCCGGGGTCTCGGCCACCTCCTTGCCCTTTCTGGCCCCGTAGAGGTTCTTGCCGATCTTTTCGAGGTTGTTCGGCGCGTCCACCGTGACCACGTCCAGCCTTCCCAGTTCCTGGTCCTTGGTGCGGATCATGCCCGAGGCGTCCACCGTGAGCTGGGCGCCCAGAGGGAGCTGCATCGGCCCGCCCTGGGCCAGGACCGTGTATCCGTCCTCATTGACCAGGACGCCCTCGGCATTGACCGTGAAGCGCCCGTTGCGGGTGAAGAAATCCCCTTCGGGCGTGCGGACCTTGAAGAAACCGTCGCCCTGAATGGCCAGGTCCAGGGGGTTGCCAGTGACCTCCAGATGGCCCTGGACGAATTCCGTCTGCTGGGAGGAAAGCCGGGGGCGGGCCATGACGTGGGCCTGGGGCCACATCTCCTTGTCCCGGAGGAAGGGCTTGGAATCAACCAGGTAATCATGGGCGAAGCGCATGAAGGTGTCATGAAAGGCCACCTTGTCCTTCTTGTAGCCCGAGGTGTTCACGTTCGCCAGATTGTTGGCGATCATGTTCAACCTGTGTTCGGCGGACATGGCTCCGAACGCGGCGCTGTACATACTGTCACGCATGGGGGGGTTCCTCCTTGCCGGACAAATAGCAAAATACGAGCCAATGACTGCCCGCCTGGGCAGGCGGCCGGGCATTGACTTTGCCCTCGGCCCACGCTAGCCCCGGCCCTGCTCCCACAACGTCAAAAAGCCAGGGAAGGCCCATGCCCGTGACCCCCCGCGCCGTCATCTTCGACCTGGACGGAACCCTCCTGGACACCCTGGAGGACATCGCCGACGCCATGAACGCCGTGCTCTTCGCCCACGGCCTGCCCGAGCATCCGCTAACGGCCTACCGCCGTTTCGTGGGGAGCGGGCTGGGCCAGTTGGTGGCCCTGGCCCTGGGCCAGGCGGCCAAGGACCGCGCCCTCCTGGCCCAGGCCGTGGCCCAGGCCGAAAAGGAGTACGGCCGCCGCTGGGCGGACAAGACCCGGCCCTATGCCGGGGTGCCCGAGATGCTGGCCGCTCTCTCGGCCCAGGGCCTGCCCCTGGCCATCCTGTCCAACAAGCCCGACGGCTTCACCAAGTTGTCCACCAACCACTATTTCACGCCCTCGCCCTTTGCCCATATCTTCGGCGAGCAGCCGGGCTTCCCGCGCAAGCCCGCGCCGGACGCGGCCCTGGAACTGGCCCGGCTCATGGGCGTCGCGCCGAACGAGGTGGCCTTCCTGGGCGATTCGGACATCGACATGAAGACGGCCAAAAGCGCGGGCATGCTGGCGCTGGGCGCGGCCTGGGGCTTTCGGGGCGAGGAGGAGTTGCGGGCTGCCGGAGCGGATCGCATCCTCACCAGCCCCCTGGACCTGTTTGCGGTCTGTGCGGTCCAAGAGTAAGGATGCATGCGTAAAGACCAGTCCCGGACCCGGCCACGCCCACGAAAAGCCTTGACAGCGCCATGAACCGAAGCTATTGAGCCTTCTTTGCGAGCGGGTGTAGCTCAGTTGGTAGAGTACAAGCTTCCCAAGCTTGGTGTCGCGAGTTCGAGCCTCGTCACCCGCTCCAAAACCCTTAAGCGACAACCTTTTTGAGACTACTCGGGTTTGACGTTTGAGGTGGGCCTCTCCCGGGTCCACCTTTTTTTTTCACTCCCGCCCGGGCGGGGGACATGAATGACCGACGCTGAACTGAAAACCGTCATCAAATCTCTGGTCGAACCCATTGCCCAGTCCCTGGGTCTTTCCGTTTGGGGTCTGGAAACAGGCTCTTCCGGCCATCGGCAGATGGTGCGCCTCTTCCTGGAAGGGCCCGAGGGCGTGACCGTCGGGGATCTGGCCCGGGTCAGCCGCAGCCTGTCCGTGGCCCTGGAAGTGGAGGATATGATCCCCGGCCCCTTTGTCCTGGAGGTCTCCTCCCCGGGCCTGGACCGGCAGTTTTTCAGCCCGGAGCAGCTCGCGGGCTATGTGGGACAGGACCTGGACGTGGTTCTCTGGCCCCAGGGGAGCGAGGCGCGCGGCCAGCGCGTGAAGGGCAGGCTCCTGGCCGTGAGCGGGGAAAAATTCGATTTGGCCCAGGACGGGACGACTGACAAGACAGTCATGACCTGCGAGTGGGCCATGGTCAAACGCGCCCGGCTGGCCTCGGAGCCCCCGGAGCTGGCCAAACCCGTGAAGCCCAAGGCCACGGCCAAGTCCAAGGCCGAGGCCAAGGCCCGTTTCCAGAAAGCAACCGATGACGACGACGATGACGGCGTAAGCGCCTCACCCGACAAGGCGGGCCAAAAGCCCAAGAAAAAATCCCGACCGTCAGCCAGGGGGAAAGCATGAGCACGGAACTGAAAAAAGCCATCGACCAGATCAGCAAGGACAAGGGCATCGACCGCGACCTGCTGGTGGACACCCTCGAGGAGGCTGTGCGCTCTTCCGTGGCCCGCAAATACGGCGAGGAGATGGACTTCGAAGTCACCTACAACGACGAAGCGGGCGAGATCGAGGTCTACCAGTTCAAGGTGGTGGTGGAGGAAGTCCACGACGAGATCAGCGAGATCACCCTGGAAGACGCCCGCAACCACGACCCCGGGGTCCGGCTGGACGACGAGATCGGGTTCAAGGTGAACATTTCCGACTTAGGGCGCATCGCGGCACAAAGCGCCAAGCAGGTCATCATCCAGCGCATGCGCGACGCCGAGCAGGAGATCATCTACGACGAGTACAAGGACCGCATCGGCGAGATCATCTCCGGCATCATCCAGCGCCGGGACCGCTCGGGCTGGATCATCAACCTGGGACGCACCGAGGCGCTGCTGCCCAAGGAAGAGCAGATCCCCCGGGAGCGCTACAAGCGCGGGGACCGCATCCAGGCCTACTTGATCGAGGTGCACAAGGAGTCCAAGGGACCCCAGGTGGTGGTCTCCCGCTCCCACCCGGACTACATGACCTCCCTGTTCAAGCGTGAGGTCCCCGAGGTCGGCGACGGCACGGTCAAGATCATGGGCGTGTCCCGCGACCCGGGCCTGCGGGCCAAAGTCGCGGTCTACTCCCGGGAACGGGACGTGGACCCGGTGGGCGCCTGCGTGGGCGTGCGCGGATCGCGCATCCAGAACATCGTGCAGGAGCTGCGCGGCGAGCGCATCGACATCGTGGTCTGGAGCCCGGACATCGCGGTCTTTGCCCAGAACGCCCTGTCCCCGGCCCGGATCACCCGCATCACCGTGGACGAGGAGGAAAAGATCCTCGAAGTGGTGGTGCCCGACGACCAGCTCACCCCGGCCATCGGCCGCAAGGGCCAGAACGTCAAGCTGGCGGCCAAGCTTTTGGGCTGGAAGATCGACGTGCTCACCGAGTCCCGCTACGGCGAGATCAACGCCGGACGCGAGGTCCTGGAGCAGTTGGCCAGCGTGGCCGAGATCAACGCCGATTATTTCGTGGACGCGGGCTTCTCCTCCATCGACCACATCATCCAGGCCTCGGACGAGGAGCTTCTGGCCATCAAGGACATGACCGAATCCAAGCTGGGCAACATGCGCCTGGCCATGAACCTCCTGGGCCTGAACGCGCCCAAGCCCGAGGCCGAGGCCGAGACCACGGCCGAGGTCACGGCCGGTAACGAGGCCGAGCCTGCTGCGGAAGAGGCCCCGGCCCCTGAAGCCGCGGCTGAAGAAGCCCCGGCCCCGGACGCCCCTGAAACCGAGAAGGCTGAGTAGCCGGGTTGGGACCAGACAGGATGCGGATACTTACTCGACATGAACCCACGCGCATGTGCGCCGTTTGCCGTGGCCGGTTCCCCAAGCGGGAGCTGACCCGATATATCCGGCCCGGGGTCATTGCCCCGGACCCGAACCACGCGGGAGCCCCGGGACGGGGACTCGTGGAAGATCCGGAGCAAAAACTCCCGGGTCGTGGACTTTATCTCTGCCGCCGGCCCGATTGCCGGGAACGATTCGCAAAACTCAAGGTCCGGCGGGAGAAACGCAAGGGGGAAAGCGTATGACACTCAAGGTGAAAGACATCGCCACCGAGCTTGGAGTGTCCAACAAGGATCTCCTGAACACCCTGCGGGTGCTTGGAATCCAGGTGCGGAGCACGGTCGGGGAGCTGACCGAGGAGGAGGCCGCCAAGGTGCGGGCCTCGTTCACGGCCGTCAAGCCCGAATCCGATGTGATCCGCCGGGAAGTCCAGCCCGGAGTGGTGGTCCGCCGTCGCCGGGAAGCGCCTGCGGCCGCCCCGGTCGAACCGGTCGAATCGGCCGCGACCCCGGTTCAGGAAGAACCCAAGCTCGCCCCCTCGACCGAACCGGTTGCGGAGAAGGCCCCGGCCCCCAAGGCCCCCGAACGGGAATCGCGCCGCGTGGCCTCGCCCACGGCCCGCATCGTCACGCCCAAGCCCGCGCCCCAGCCCGAGCCCCCGGTTGAACCCGCCGCTCCCCCTGTGGCGGAGCAGCCCGAGGCCGTGGCCGCTCCGGCCGCGCCTGTCGAGACCAAGGCCCAGCCCGAGGTCCCGGCCCAGCCCGAGGCCAAGGCCCCGGCAGAGACCCCGGCCCCTGAAGCCCCGGCCGAGTCGGCCGATCAGGCCGCGCCCGGGGCCAAGACGGCCGAATCCGAGGAAGGCGTCGAGGACGAGGCCTCCAAGGACAAGAAGAAAAAGCGCAAGAAGAAGAAGGACCCCATCCCCGAGGGTCCCCAGGTGCGCATCATCTCCATGCCCCCGCCGCCGCCCCCGGCCCCGCCCGCGCCCCCGGCCGGAACGGCCCCGGCCGCCGAGGCTCCGGGCCACGATGTGCGCAAACCGCGCCGGGTGGTTGAATTCAACAACCAGCCTGCGGGAGAGTCTGAATTTCGCAAGCGCACGTCCCCGCCCATCGGCGTGGGACCCGGCCCGGCTCCGGGCAGCCGTCCGCCTTTCCCGAGCGGCCCCCGGCCCAGCTCTCCCCCGAGCGGCCCCCGGCCCAACACCCCTCCGGGCGGTCGGCCCGGTCCTGCCCCGGGCGGAGCCCCGGGCGGCTATGCTGGCAAGCGCCGCCGCGACGAACACCGCGAGGAGCCCCAGGAAGGGCAGCAGCGTGGAGGTCGGCGCAAGAAGCACAAGTCCCAGCCCACGCCGACGCCGTCCAGCACCCAGCCCATCAAGGCGGCCAAGCGCAAGATCCGCATCGAGGACACCATCCGCCTGTCGGACATGGCCCACCAGATGGGGGTCAAGGCCCAGGAGATCATCAAGGTGCTCTTCGGCCTGGGGGTCATGGCCACCATCAACAAGGCCCTGGACTTCGACACGGCCACCCTGGTCTGCTCGGAATTCGGCTATGAGGTGGAGTCCGTGGGCTTCTCCGAGGACGACTTCCTGGTGGCCAAGGAGGCCGATGCGCCCGAGACCCTGGTGAGCCGCCCCCCGGTGGTGACCATCATGGGCCACGTGGACCACGGCAAAACCTCTCTTCTGGACGCCATTCGCACCACCAACGTCATTGCTGGCGAGGCTGGCGGCATCACCCAGCACATCGGCGCGTACCACGTGGCCACCAGCCGGGGCGAAGTGGTCTTCCTGGACACCCCGGGCCACGAAGCCTTCACGGCCATGCGCGCCCGAGGCGCACAGGTCACGGACCTGGTGGTCCTGGTGGTGGCGGCCGACGACGGGGTCATGGATCAGACCCGCGAGGCCATCAACCACGCCAAGGCCGCCGGGGTCCCCCTGGTGGTGGCGGTGAACAAGATCGACAAGGAAGGGGCCAACCCCGACCGGGTCAAGCGCGAACTGGCCGAACTGGGCCTGTCCCCGGAAGACTGGGGCGGCACGACCATCTTCGCCCACGTCTCGGCCAAGAAGAAGGAAGGCATCGACGAGCTCCTGGAGCTCATCCTGCTCCAGGCCGAGGTGCTGGAGCTGAAAGCCAATCCGAACAAGGCCGCCCGGGGCCACATCATCGAGGCCAAGGTGGACAAGGGCCGTGGGGCCATCGCCACGGTGCTCATCCAGGGCGGGACCTTAAAGCCCGGCGACTCCTTTGTCTGCGGCGTGTTCTCGGGCAAGGTCCGGTCCATGTTCAACGACCAGGGCAAGAAGATCAAGGAAGCCGGCCCGACCATCCCCGTGGAGGTCCAGGGCTTCGAAGGCCTGCCCGAGGCTGGCGACGAATTCATCGTGGTGGACGACGACAAGGTGGCCCGGCGCATCGCCCAGGGCCGCCAGCTCAAGCAGCGCGAGCGCGAGCTGGGCAGCAAGTCCAAGCTGACGCTCGAGTCCTTCCTGGCCTCCAAGCCCGGCGACGAGGCCAAGACCCTGAACCTGATCTTAAAGTCCGACGTGCAGGGGTCCCTCGAAGCCATTGCCGAGGCCCTGAACAAGCTCTCCACCGACGAGGTCAAGATCAAGGTCCTGCACGGCGGGGCCGGGGCCATCACCGAGTCGGACATCATGCTGGCCGCAGCAAGCGAGGCCATCATCATCGGCTTCAACGTGCGCCCGGTGGCCAAGGTTAAGGAAGTGGCCGAGCGCGAGAGGGTGGAAATCCGCTTCTACGACATCATCTACAAGCTGGTGAGCGAGATCAAGGACGCCATGAGCGGCATGCTGGCCCCGGAAATCCAGGAAGTCTACCTGGGTCAGGCCGAGGTGCGCGAGACCTTCAGCGTGCCCAAGGTCGGCATGGTGGCCGGTTGCGGTGTGGTGGACGGCAAGCTGACCCGAAACGCCCTGGTCCGGCTCCTGCGCCAGGGTGTGGTGGTCTACACCGGCAAGCTCACCTCCTTGAGACGCTTCAAGGACGACGCCAAGGAAGTGCTCAAGGGCTATGAATGCGGCGTGGGCCTGGAAAACTTCAACGACTTGAAGATCGGCGACGTGATCGAGGCCTTCGAGACCAAGGAAGTGGCCCGAACCCTGGCCTAGCAAGGCCTCTCTACTAGGAGCGCGCCTGGCCATGATCATCGGCATGATGCGGCTGGAGTTTCGGCTGCACGGCAACGACACTTTGAAAGGCAAGCGCCGGGTGACCCAGAGCCTGAAGCAGAAGCTGCGGGCCACCTTCAATGTGGCCGTGTCCGAGGTGGAAGCCCAGGACAGCCACGACCGGCTGGTCCTGGCCCTGGTCAGCGTGGCCCCGGACGGGAAGAAAGTGGAGTCGCGCTTCGCCAAGGCCCTGGCCCTGGTGGAGGCCGTCAGCCCGGCCGAGCTCATCGACGTGCAGACCGAGCTTTTCAGCGAGACTTAAAAAGGCCGCCCGGCCGGTCCTGAACTTTCTTCTGGCGCAATGGGAAATATTTGATATGAAGAGAACGAGCACCAGACGCTCCATGCGCCTCTCCGACGTCATCATGCGCCGGGTGGCCGAGCTTTTGGCCGAGGAGATCCAGGACCCGCGCCTGGAGCTGGTCACCATCAGCGGGGTGGCCATGAACGCGGACCTGCGCCTGGCCGAGGTGTCCTACACCGTGAGCGGGGACAAGAAACGCCGGGAAGAGGTCCAGGCCGCCCTGGAGTCGGCCAAGGGGTTCCTGCGCGCAGGACTCAAACCATTGAAACTCCAATTTATTCCGGACCTGCGCTTCCGGTACGACGCCTACCTGGAGGAGATGATCTATGCCCACCCCGGTGGCCCGGATAGCCAGGATTCTTAAGCTCAACGACGATTTTCTGGTGGCCTCCCATGTGAATCCAGACGGGGACGCCACGGGCTCCACCGTGGCCATGGGCTACATCCTGGCCGCCCTGGGCAAGCGCTTTGCCCTGTACAACGCCACGGGCCTGCCCCGGGGCTTTGACTGGCTCCCCCTGCCCTCCCCCATCCTTACCGATCTGCCCTCCCCGCTTCCGACCTGGACAGTGGTCCTGGACCTGGGCGCGCCCGACCGGCTCGGCCCGGCCCTGTCCGCAGTCCTGGACCCCGAGCGCACCCTGGTCATCGACCACCATCCGGACAACCACTGCTTCGGCCTGGAGAACTGGGTGGACCCGGGCCAGGCCTCGGTGGGCGAGATGACGGCCCTTCTGGCCCGGGAACTTTCCGTGCCCCTGTCCGGTCCCCTGGGCCAGGCCGTGTATTTGGGCATGACCACGGACACCGGATTTTTCACCTACGGCAACACCAGGCCCGCCACCTTCCGCCTGGCCGCGGAGCTTCTGGAAAGCGGGCTGGACCTGGGGCGGGTCAACGACCTCATCCGCAACCAGTTCACCCAGAACCGCTTCCAGCTCTGGGGCGAGGTCCTGACCGCCCTGGAACTGCTCATGGACGGCCGGGTCGGGGTGCTGCGCATCCCGCTGGCGCTCTTGCAGCGCACGCACACCGACGCCCAGGACTGCGACAACCTGCTCTCCTTCGCCCGCCGGGTGCGGGGCATGCGCGTGGGCCTTTCCTTACGCGAGGACGTCCCGGGCCGCATCAAGTTCAGCCTGCGCTCGGCCGGGGATGACGACGTGCAGCCCGTGGCCGCATATTTCGGCGGAGGCGGCCACCGCAACGCGTCCGGGGGCACCATCCTGGCCGACATGGACCAGGCTCGGTCCATGCTTCTGGAACGCATCGCCCTCATTTTCTCCCCCAATGAGGCCCAGGACGCATGAGCCGACCCGCCCAGCAAAAAATCGCGCCCCCAAAGAAAGACCTTGACGCCGTCCTGGTCCTGTATAAACCTAGCGGCCCGACCTCGACCGACTGCCTGAACCAGATCAAGCGTCTGCTCGGGCGGGTGAAGATCGGGCATGCAGGCACCCTGGACCCTTTGGCGCAGGGCGTGCTTGTTGTTTTGTTTGGAACGGCCACCAAAATCGCCCCGTATGTCACCAGCGGGGAGAAGACCTATCGAGGGCGGCTGCTTCTGGGAGTGTCCACGGACACCTACGACATCCAGGGAGCGGTCACTGCCCGCGCCAGCGTCGAGGGTCTGACGCCGGAGCAGATCAGGGCCGAGGTCCTGGCCTGGACCGGAACCTTCGATCAGGAGGTCCCGGGATATTCGGCGGCCAAACACCAGGGCAAACCCCTGTACGAGCTTGCTCGGGCAGGACTGGAAACCCCGGTGAAGGTGAAGCCGGTGACGGTTTACGAGGCCCAGATTTTGGAGGTTGATCTCCCCCGCGTCAGTTTCCGGGTCAGGTGCTCGGCAGGCACCTACATTCGCTCCCTGGTCCACAGCTTGGGGACGCGGCTCGGATGCGGCGCAACGCTTGAAGAACTGGTGCGCGAAGCCAGCCAACCCTTCACGGCCAGCATGGCCCTCCCCCTGGAGGACATCCTGGCCCGACCCGAAATCCTGGAACAGCGGCTCATTCCCCTGGAAGACGCCCTGCCCCACTGGACCCGGGTCGTCCTCGACGAGGAAGGAGAGAAGCTGGTTCGCAACGGGGCTTGGCTGCCTGTGTCCCGTACCGGAATCACGGCCAAGGAAGGGGACTTTGCCCTGCTCCTGGGAGCAGACGGAAAAGCCCTGGCCCTGGCCGAGGCCAAGGACCGCGACAGGGACCGCAAATGGTCCATCCTGCGCGGACTCTGGTAGGCGCGCGCGGCGGAGAGTTGTAATACATTGACACCCATTAACAGGAGGATACCGCTGTGGCGCTCACACCCAAGGACAAGGCCAAGATCATCGAGGACTACAAGCTTGCCGCTGGCGACACCGGCAGCCCCGAGGTCCAGGTGGCGCTCATCACCGAGCGCATCACCTACCTGACGGACCACTTCAAGGTGCACGCCAAGGACTTCCACTCCCGCACCGGCCTGCTCAAGCTGGTCGGCAAGCGCCGGAAGCTCTTGAACTACCTGAAGAACAAGGACATCAAGCGCTACCGCGAGCTGGTCCAGCGCCTCGGACTGCGCAAGTAGTCGATTTTTTACGAAACAAACCGGGGGAGGACGTCCTCCCCCGACCCTCCAACCCGCCTTCGCGCCCACGTCCCGGGGACCTTTAGTCGGCTGCGGCAGGCGTTCTTGATCCCAAGAGCCCCTGCCCCAGCCCACTAACCCCTGACCGGAGCCGAAGCGGGACACCGTTTAACCAAGGTGGTACCCTTCATGTTGACACCCTTTACGTCTACCCGCTTGAGCGCCAAGGTCGGGAGCATCGAGATTTCCCTTGAGCAGGGCCGCATGGCCAATCAGGCCAACGGCGCGGTCCTGGTCCAGGGCGGCGGCACCATCGTCCTGGTCACGGCCGTGACCCAGAAGCTCGAAGTGGACCGAGGCTTCTTCCCGCTCACGGTCAACTACCAGGAAATGTCCTACGCGGCCGGCCGCATCCCCGGCGGATACTTCCGCCGCGAGATCGGGCGGCCCTCCGAGCGCGAGACCCTGGTCTCCCGGCTCATCGACCGGCCGGTCCGGCCCATGTTCCCCAAGGGCTTCGTGGACGAGGTCCAGATCATGGCCACGGTCCTGTCCGCCGGGCGCAACACCAATCCCGACGTCCTGGCCATCACCGGCGCTTCAGCCGCCCTGCACCTGTCCAACATCCCCTTCGGCGGCCCCCTGGCCGGGGCCCGGGTCGGCTACATCGACGGCGAGTTCGTGCTCTTCCCCACCTACAAGGGAACCAAGGACATGAGCACCCTGAACCTGGTTTTCGCGGCCACCCGCGAGGCCGTGGTCATGGTCGAGGGCTCCTCGGAGTTTTTGTCCGAGGACCTGTTCGCCGAAGCCCTGGAATGGGGCCACAAGCAGCTCGGCCCGATCTTCGACATGCAGGACGAGCTGCGCGAGAAGGTCGGCAAGCCCAAGATCACCGTGATCCCGCCCGTGGCCAACCCGGACATCGAGGCCCTGGTCGGGGAAAAGGCCACGGAAGGCCTGGCCGCCGCCATGCAGGTCCAGGAAAAGATGGCCCGCAAGGACGCCAAGAAGATCGCCAAGACTGCGGCCCTGGAGGCCGTGGCCGAGAAATTCCCCGAGGACCCCAAGGCCAAGAAGCAGGCCGAAGAGTGCCTGTCCGCCCTGGAAAAGAAGCTCATGCGCGCCCGGATCAAGACCCACGGCCTGCGCATCGACGGCCGGGACCTGACCTCCGTGCGCACCCTGTCCATCGACGTCGGCCTCCTGCCCATGACCCACGGCTCGGCCCTGTTCCGCCGGGGCGAGACCTCGGCCCTGGCCATCGCCACCCTGGGCAGCTCCCGGGATGAGCAGCGGGTCGAGACCCTGACCGGCGAGATCGCCAAGCGCTTCATGCTCCACTACAACTTCCCGCCCTATTGCGTGGGCGAGGTCCGCATGCTGCGCGGCCCCAGCCGCCGCGACATCGGCCACGGCGCCCTGGCGGAAAAGGCCCTGTTCCCGGTCCTGCCGTCGCCTGACGACTTCCCCTTCACCATGCGGGTGGTCTCCGAGGTCATGGAGTCCAACGGCTCCTCCAGCATGGCCACGGTCTGCGGGGCCTCCCTGGCCCTCATGGACGCGGGCGTGCCCATCAAGGAGCCCGTGGCCGGCATCGCCATGGGCCTGGTCAAGGACGGGGACGACTTCTACGTGCTCACGGACATTCTCGGCGACGAAGACGCCCTGGGCGACATGGACTTCAAGGTGGCGGGCTCCGCGCGCGGGGTCACGGCCATCCAGATGGACATCAAGATCAAGGGCATCCCCTCGGAAGTCCTGCGCC
Source organism: uncultured delta proteobacterium (assembly GCA_903835685.1). Classification (GTDB taxonomy): domain Bacteria; phylum Desulfobacterota; class Desulfovibrionia; order Desulfovibrionales; family Desulfovibrionaceae; genus CAILNX01. Next base: position 15,822 of record CAILNX010000029.1, on the reverse strand, counting down.
GGGCCCTGGCCCAGGCCCGGGACGGCCGCCTGCACATCCTGGGACACATGGCCGAGATATTGGACAAGCCCCGGGCCGAACTCTCCGAACTGGCCCCCCAGATGGCCATCCTGTACATCAATCCGGAAAAGATCCGCTCGGTCATCGGACCTGGCGGCAAGAACATCAAGGCCATCACGGCCGAGACCGGCGCGGACATCGACATCGAGGATTCGGGCAAGATCTCGGTCTTTGCCCCCACCCTGGAGTCCCTGGAAAAGACCAAGGAAATGGTCCTCTACTACGACCAGACCCCGCAGCCCGGAAAGAACTACGTGGGCATCGTCAAGAAGATCCTGGAAGTCGGCGCCCTGGTGGAGATCCTGCCCGGCTGCGAAGGCATGCTGCACGTCTCCCAGCTTGACGTCGAGCGCATCGAGAACGTCACGGACGTGCTCCAGCTCGGCCAGGAAGTCACGGTCAAGGTCATCGAACTGGAGGCCAACGGCCGCATCCGCCTGTCCCGCAAGGCCTGGCTCATGGAGCAGGCCGGACAGACCATCGACTTGAACGACTTCGCCCGCCCGGCCGGTCCCCCGCGTGACCGTGGCGACCGGGATCGCGGTCCCCGCGACCGCGACCGTGGTGGTCCCCGCCGCGACCGCAAGTACTAGCCTTAAACTCCAAGAAGAGCCCCAAGGCCGGGCGGCGGACACCCTCCGCCGCCCGGCTTTTTCATTCAGAGCCCCGCTTTTCTGTAAACGCCTCTTTCCCGGACGCCATTGAAGCCGCCTGCGCCATTCTTGCCCGCGCCGCGCAACAAATTGTCCCAGGCCCGAGGGATTTTCCGGCAACCTGAACATTTAAATCAAATCATTTCATAACATTAAATACTGGCACGGGACTTGCCTTCAGAGCACCGTTGGCAGTGACCCCAAACCGAACTTAAAACCGGAGGACATCATGAAAAAGTTTCTTCTCTCCACCCTGACCCTGTGCCTGCTCACTGTTTTCTCCCTTCCGGCCCTGGCCCAGGATTTGGGCAAGGACAAGGCGGCGGTCAAAGAGGACAAGGCCGTCCTGAAAGAGGACCACAAGGACTTAAAGGCCGCCAAGGAACAGCGCCGGACGGACAAGAAGGCCGGAAACACCGAAGCCTTGAAGGCCGACCGGGACAAGGTCCGTCAGGACAAGGCCAAGATGGCTGCGGACCAGAAGACCATGAAGCAGGACAAGATGGCCCTGAAGGACGACAAGAAGGCCGCCAAGGCTGAACACAAGGGCATGATGGAGAAGCGCAAGGAAGCCCGCATGGACAAGAAGCCCATGGGCGGCGCTCCGGCCTCGACCAAGGCCCCCACCGCGCCCACGGCCCCCACGACTCCGACGACGACCGGAACGGGCGGCTCAACGGGAAACTAAATCGGGAACAGGGGAGGCTCTCGCCCGACAAGGCCCTCCTCCTCCTGCTCCCGGCTCTCTGAGCCAAGGCCTTGATTCGGGATCATCCCCTGGATCAAACAACACAAGGGACTTGCTTGAAAAAGCAGGTCCCTTGCCTTTTTCTCCCCGCCACGCACCGGGCAGGCATTTCTGGCCGGACCCGCCCCGCATCAAGCCTAATCGGGCCGCAAAAAGCGGCGCCCCTAAAGCTTTTCCCCCTGCACGTCCGATAGGCTTTCAGATTCCTCCTTTTTTCCGGAGCGTAACCCATGGAACCAGACCGCCCCCGCGCATCCCCAGCCCCAGGAAAAGCCGCGCCCATGGCCTGCCCCATGGCCCTGGCCGCGCTCCTCCTGGCCTTCTGGCTGGCCTGCCCGCCCCCGGCTCAGGGCAAAATCAGTATCCAGCCCAAAATCGTGGGCGGCAACCAGACGAGCGTGCTCACCTGGCCCTCCACCGTGGCCCTGCTCACCCACGGTTCGTCCGACTCCCTGAACAGCCAGTTCTGCGGCGGCACCCTGGTCGCCTCCCGCTGGGTGGTCACGGCCGCCCACTGCACCCGCGGCAAGACCGCCGCCCAGATCGACGCGGTCACCGGCCGCAGCAACATGAACACGGCCATCGGCCAGCGCATCCAAGTCCAGACCATCACCGAGCATCCTTCGTACAACCCCTCGACCTTTGACTCGGACCTGGCCCTGCTCTTTCTGTCCAGCGCCTCCACCCAGCCCGTCTTGGGCATGGTCGCCCAGAACGACCCCCAAGGCCTGACCGTGGCCGGGACCCAGGGCATCACCGTGGGCTGGGGGGATCTCCTGCAGGGCGCCAATCTCGGCTCGAACACCTTGCAACAGGTCCTGGTCCCCATCATCTCCACGGCCCAGGCCAACGCCGCGGGCTGGTACAACGGCGCGGTCACGGCCAACATGTTCGCGGCCGGGTTCGCGGCCGGGCAAAAGGATTCCTGCCAGGGCGACTCGGGCGGGCCGTACATGGTCCCGGACGGAAGCGGCGGCTATGCCCTGGCCGGGGCGGTGAGCTGGGGGAACGGCTGCGCCCAGGCCCAGCAGCCGGGCATCTACACCCGGCTGTCCAACTTCCGGACCTGGATCGACAGCACGATGTCGGGCGGCGGCGGCGGAGGCGGAAGCTCCCGCACGGTCCCGGCCCAGGAGGACTTCGGGGCGGCGGTCCTGGCCTCCCTGCTGGTGCTCATCGGCCTGATCCGGACCGGTGCGCCCAAGCCGGAACGGGTCGTCCTGCGCCGGGGAGAGCCCTTTCAAAACCTCCCATGAACTCCGAGCGTTAGGCCTGCGCCGCGCCCCTGTTTTTCCTGGCCCGATCCTTGCTTCCTGCGACCTCAAGGGAAAAAGGAGGAACAATGTTCCACTATACCTGCCTCGTGTGCCGGAGGCTGCTCCGCGAGGAAGAGGTCGTGCGCTATTCCAGCGGCTTTGTCTGCCACTGCTGCCTGGCCAAGAAGAATTTCGCGCCGTCCCTGCCCGGACTCTCCCGGCTCAAGCTGGGCCGTCGCGGGGCCAAGTATCGCCCCCACCCCTCTGTCGACATCCAGCCCGGGTGGCTGACCCATCCGGAGCCCAAGAGGTAGGAAAGAGGCCCCCGGGCCTCTGATTCCCCCTTTAAGTCCACCAGGCCCTCGGCCCAGCCCCAACACCCATTCATCACTCCCCTTCTTTCCCCTTGCCCCGGCCGCTTCCCGGGTATAAGGGCTAGGCGTCGCCGAATTGCGACGCGCACCTCTTCTCTGCACTCTATCCTTAAGAAGGAGCCTGTATGATACCCAAGCATCTGCATTACGCCGAAACCCATGAGTGGGCGGACATCGAGGAAGACGCGGTCACCGTGGGCATCACCCATTTCGCCCAGGAACAGCTCGGGGACCTGACCTTCATCGACCTCCCGGCCGTGGGCAAAGACGTGCGCCAGGGCGAGGAAGTCGGGTCCGTGGAGTCGGTCAAGGCCGCCAGTGAAATATACTCCCCGGTCACGGGCACGGTCCTGGAAGTGAACACCGCCCTGGAGGAGTCCCCCCAGTTGGCCAACGAGGACCCCTACGTCAAGGGCTGGTTCTTCAAGGTCAAGCTGAGCGAGGAGCCCACGGGCCTGCTGGACTCCGAGGCCTACGCCGCCCTGGTCGTGTCCCAGGCCCACTAGCCTTCGGGACAAGAAATCGGCCCTGGCAAGCCAGAAGAGGAAATGAAAGTATATAATTTCTTATCTTCAGGTTCGCCGGGCCTTGTGGAACGCATGCACACGAGGCGCTCTGGCTCTTCGTGATCCGCCCGGACCGGCGCGCGGCGACCTGACAGTCGGCCCGGACTCCTGAAAACGCAAGCATCCGCCCCGGAAGCGCCGGGGCGCAAGGAGCGCCTGCCATGCCTTTTGTCCCGCACATCGATTCCCAGGTCCGGCGCATGCTGGACGTGATCGGCGCGGCCTCGGTGGACGAGCTTTTCGCCGACATCCACCCGGAACTCCGGCCCAAAAGTTTCGACCTGCCCTCGGGCAAGAGCGAAATGGCCGTCATGGCCCAGATGGAGGCCCTGTCCCGCAAGAACGACACCCACCTGGTGTCCTTTCTGGGCGCGGGCTTCTACGACCACCACATCCCCTCGGCCATCGACGCCCTGTGCTCGCGCGGGGAGTTCTACACAGCCTACACCCCGTACCAGCCCGAGGCCTCCCAGGGCACGCTCCAGGCCATCTTCGAGTTCCAGACGGCCATCGCCCGGCTCCTGGGCCTGCCTTGCGTGAACGCGGGCGTGTACGACGGCGGCTCGGCCCTGTTCGAGGCGGCCATGATGGCCGTGCGCCACACCAAGCGCCGCAAAATGGTCATCTGCGGGGCCGTGAACCCCATCTACCGGGTCATGTTCTCCTCCTACACCTCCAACCTGAACCTGGACCTGGTCACGGTCCCGGCCAGGGACGGGGCCACGGATTTTAAGGCCCTGACCGCCGCCCTGGATGAAAACACGGCCGCGGTCCTGGTGCAGAACCCCAATTTCTTCGGATTCATCGAGGACTACACCGCGCTCTTCGCCACGGCCAAGGCCAAGGGGGCCGTGTCCATCGTCTCGGTCTACCCGGTGCTCCAGGCCCTGCTGAAGACTCCGGGCGAGATGGGCGCGGACATCTGCGTGGCCGAGGGCCAGAGCCTGGGCCTGCCCCTGTCCTTCGGCGGCCCCTACCTAGGGCTCATGGCCTGCACCAAGGGCATGATCCGCCAGCTCCCCGGCCGCATCGTGGGCCGCACCGTGGACCGCCTGGGACGACCCGGCTTCGTGCTCACCCTCCAGGCCCGAGAGCAGCACATCCGCCGCCAGAAGGCCACCTCGAACATCTGCTCCAACCAGGCCCTGTGCGCCCTGCGCGCCCTCATGTACCTCTGCCTGGTGGGCGAAAGGGGCTTGAAGCGCACGGCCGGGCTCTGCCTCGAACAGGCCCACAAGGCCGCCGCCCGCCTGACCGCCATCCCGGGGGTGAAACTCATGCAGGACAAGCCCTTTGGCAACGAGTTCGCCCTGACCCTGCCCCAGAGCGCCTACGGGGTCATCGACCGCCTCACGGCCCGGGGATATGTGCCCGGGTTCCCCCTGGGCCGGTACTACCCCGGCCTGGAAAGCGGACTCCTGGTGGCCTGCACGGAAAAAACCACGGACGAGAACATCGGCATCATGGCCGAGATGCTCAAGGGGAGCCTGGCATGAAAACCATCTTCGAAAAATCCGTCCCGGGCCGCGCCGCCTGCCTGCCGGATCGGCCCGAGCAGTACGCCGGGGCCTACATTCCCGCCTCCCTCATGCGCGAGAGCTTCGCGGGCCTGCCCGAGGTGAGCGAGCTGGACGTGGTGCGCCATTTCACCGAGCTGTCCCGCAAGAACTTCGGGGTGGACGGGAATTTCTACCCCCTGGGCTCCTGCACCATGAAGTACAACCCCAAGTTCACCGAGGCCGTGGCGGCCATGCCCGGGTTCACCCGCCTGCACCCGGTCCTGCCCCAGCTTAAAGGCGCGGGCCGTCTGTGCCAGGGCGCGTTGGAGGTCATGTACGAGATGGAGCGCCATCTCTGCGAGATCACCGGCATGTCCGCCTTCACCCTGCACCCCATGGCCGGGGCGCACGGGGAGCTGACCGGGGCCATGATCATCGCGGCCTACCACAAAGACAAGGGCCACAAGAAAACCAAGATCCTCTGCCCGGACTCGGCCCACGGCACCAACCCGGCCTCGGCCTCCATCGCCGGGTTCGAGGTGGTCAACGTGCCCTCCAAGGACGGCATCGTGGACCCGGCCGAACTGGCCAAGGTCCTGGACGACGAGGTGGCCGCGCTCATGATGACCATGCCCAACACCCTGGGCCTGTTCGAGAGCCACCTGCCCGAGATCGTGGCCATGCTGCGGGAAAAAGACGCCCTGCTCTACTACGACGGGGCCAATTTGAACGCCATTTTGGGCAAGATGCGCGTGGGCGACGCAGGCTTCGACGTCATGCACATCAACCTGCACAAGACCTTCGCCACCCCGCACGGCGGCGGCGGTCCTGGCGCGGGTCCGGTGGGCGTGTGCGAGAAGCTCGCGCCCTATCTGCCCGTGTCCAGGGTGGCCAAGATGGAGGACGGCCAGTTCTTCCTGGACTACGACTACCCCAAGTCCATCGGGTACGTGTCCCCGTTCTACGGCAATTTCGGCGTGACCTTGAAGGCCTACGCCTACATCCTCCGCCTGGGCCGGGAAGGGCTCATCCGGGTGTCCGAGAACGCCGTGCTGGCCGCCAACTACATCAGGAAGCGCCTGGAAGACCGGCTGCACATCCCCTTCAACCGCACCTGCATGCACGAGTTCGTGGCCTCAGCCTCGGAACTGGCCAAGAAGGGCGTGCACGCCCTGGACCTGGCCAAGGCCCTGCTGGACAAGGGCCACCACTCGCCCACGGTGTACTTCCCGCTCATCGTCAAGGAAGCGGTCATGATCGAGCCCACCGAGACCGAGAGTCTGGAGACCATCGACCAGTTCATCGACGATTTGCTGGCCATCCTGGACCAGGCCGAGGCCGATCCGGCCTCCCTGCACGACGCGCCCCTGACCACGCCGGTCTCCCGCCTGGACGAGACCAAGGCCGCCCGGGACATGGTCCTGACCCAGGACATGCTGGAGGATAGCCGTGGCCTTTGATTTAGCGGTTTTGGGCGCAGGCCCGGCCGGGTATGCAGCGGCCCTTGAAGCCGCTGCCCAAGGCCTGTCCGTGGCCCTCATCGAAAAGGCCCATCTGGGCGGGACCTGCCTGAACCAGGGCTGCATCCCGACCAAGCTTCTTTTGGGCGGCACCGCTGCCGTGGAGGAGTTGGAGAACCAGGCCAGGGCTCGGGTGGCCACGGGTGAGATCCATGTGGACTTCGCCGCGCTGCAAACCAAGAAGGACCGGCTGCTGGCCGCCACCCGCAAGGCCATGCGCGCCCGTCTGGACGCGGCCAAGGTGGCGGTCTTTGCCGGACAGGGCCGCTTCCTGTCCCCGAATACCCTGCAGGTGACTTCGGAAAGGGAAACCGCCGAGGTGGCCTTCACAACCTGCGTCATCGCCACGGGCGCGAAACCCGCCTCCTTTCCCGGCCTGGCGCCCGACGGGCAGGCCGTGCTGGACTCCACGAGATTTTTGGCCCTCACGGCCATGCCCAAAAGCTTGATCGTGATCGGCGCGGGGTACATCGGGCTGGAAATGGCCCAGGCCGCCCACCGTTTGGGCGCGGCCGTGACCCTGGTGGACGCCCTGGACCGGGTGGCCGCCACCGAGGACCCGGAAACGAGCAAGGTCCTGCACACGGCCTTCAAGCGCCTGAAATGGGACATCCGTTTGGGCGTGCGGGTGCAGAGCCTGGTCACGGAAAACAGCCGGGCCGTGCTGACCTTAGAGTCCGGCGACCGGCTGGAGGCGGACCTGGCCCTGGTGGCCGTGGGCCGCACGCCCCTGACCGAGGACCTGGGCCTGGACGCGGCCGGGATAACCCCGGACCCGCGCGGGTTCATCCCCACCAACGAGTATCTGGAGGCCGCGCCGAACATCCTGGCCGTGGGCGACGTGAACGGCCGCATCCAACTGGCCCACGCGGCCAGCCACCAGGCCGGGTACGCCGCCCGCCGCGCGGCCGGAAAAGAGACCGGCCCCTACGCCCCGGGTCCCATCCCGAGCATCCTCTACGGCAGCCCCGAGGCCCTGCGCGTGGGCCTCACGGCCGCCCAAGCCCGGGCCGTGGCCCAGGCTGATGGTGGCGAAGTCACGGTCTCCCGCGCCCAGCTGGTGGCCAACCCCATCGCCCAGGCCTATGCCGCCACCCAGGGTCAGGTCCAGGTGGTCTGGTCGAACGACAAGGTGGTCGGCATATCCGCCGTGGGCCGGGACGTGTCCCGCCTGGCCGTGGCCGCCTGCATGATCGTGGAGGAGGCCTGGACCCCGGCCGATCTGCACCGGGTCATCTTCCCGCATCCGACTTTGGACGAGAGCCTGCACGAGGCCCTGTGTGCGCCGCGCCAGGACCAGTAGCCGCCGGACGTTCCCTCACTCCAGCTTGACCAGCCAGAACAATTCCTCGTTCTCCGAACTGGACGGCATTTTGAACGTGAACTCGGTCTGGATCGGGTGACGGAACACCTCGAAACGTAAGCTGCGCTTGAGCCGCCCGTACTCAAGGGACATTTCGTAGACCCCGGCATCCAGGCTCCGGCAGGTGCTGCCATGGGCCTCGGCCGCGAAACGGCCGAAATAGCCATTGTCCACCCCGGCGATGGTCCCGCCAGCGTCCACAGGCCCCAGGTTCACGACGCAGCCCAGGTTGGCCGCCCGGGCCAATGGGGCCAAGGCCAGCAGAACAAAGAACACAGACACCAAAACCCATGGACGAAACATCAGGGGACCTCTCTTGATTTTCCGGATGGACCACCCGGCCCTCCCCTCCTGTATCGCTGCCCGGCCAGGCCCGGTCAAGCCCACTTCCGGCTGAAGCGCGAGGGATCAGGAGTGTGCAACCCATTGCAAAAAAGCCATTTATTCGAAGGGACCACAAACGACAAAATCAGGAGGTCATTCGATGAGGGTCGAAAACTGGAGCCCGCGCAGAGCAGAACTCAAAAAAAAATCTGTTGCTATTTCAAAGGGTTCTTTTTCAAATCAAGCGAAAATATGAGCGATTTTTGGCCAGGCAGGAAGAAATGGACATCAAATTTTAACATTATTGTTCTTGCCATCACCGAATTCCTGTCTTACCTTCTTTTTCGACAATTCCTTCTTTTGTCACCGGGTCGGCTCCCCAGTTGTCCCAGTCCTCCAAGGTTGCCGCAAGAAGATTCATCGGGGAGCCGACCCTCCCTTTTGCCCTTTGGGTTCCCGCTCCCCTCCCATCACCCCATAGCGGGCCAGAATGCCCCGGATCACCCCCTGGGACCGCAGCCGGTCCAGGGCCGCCTGCATTTCCGCCACGGCCGCGTCGTCGGTTCGCCGGTTGAAGGCGAAATACACGGCCCCGGTCTGAAAGGTGTACACACTCTCGTACTGGGCCGGGTCCTGGCCGATGGAGCCCAGCACGTAGCGGGCCACGCTTTCCTCGTAGGCCCAGGCGTCGATGCGGCCCCGGGCCAGCTTTTCGGCGTTGTGCGCGGAGCTTGAGACCATCTCCATGCGGGCCTGGGGGTACCCGGCCTTTTCCAGGAGCTGCTGGCCCACGTCGTCGCGGACCACGCCGATGCGGTATTTGCGCAGGTCGTGGGGGGAGCGGACAATCACCCCGGCCCCTTTTTTGGCCAGAAGCACGATGCGGGTGGGGGCCACGGGTCCGGCCCATTTGAAGAGAGCTTCGCGCTCCCTGGTGCGGGTCATGACAAAGAGGCAGGTATCGGCCTGCTCCTGCACGGCCCGGTAGCTTCTGGCCCAGGGCAGAATCTGGACCTCGTCCACGCTCCGCCCGGACCCGGTAATCCGGAACACCTCGGCCAGAAGCTCGATGGACAGCCCCTGGGGCCGCCCGTCCTGCTCAAAATTAAAGGGCGGGTATTCCTCGCTCATGAACAGAACCCGGTCGAGCTGGCCCGCCCGCCCGGTCGCAGTCACGACCAGGAGCCACAGGAGGAGAAATACGCCCACTCGACGCACGGCAACGCCCCTGAACCGTCCGGCTTGTCCCGTCGGAAATCCGCCCGGGAAGGCAGCGGTTCTTCTCAGGCGCGTTATCACATCCCGGGCGCATTGGGAAGCAAAGGGGCAACGATCCTGATGCGATTTGTGATTCTCTGGAAAAGAATCATCTCCCGAGCAGGGCGGCCTGGAACTCGCCGGGGGTGTGCCCGAACAGGCGTTTGAAGGCCGCGATGAAGGCCGAAATGGAGTCGTACCCGCATTCCAGGGCGGCCGTGGTCACGCTCTTGCCCTGCTCCAGTCCGGACAGGGCCAGCATCAGGCGCAGCCGCTGCCGCCACTCCCTAAAGCTTAAGCCCGTTTCCCGGCGGAAGAGCCGGGCCAGGGTCCGCTCGGACATGGAGGCCATGGCCGCCCAATGCGCCAGGGGATGGTGGTCGTCCGGGGCCTGGCGCAGGGCCGCGCACACGGCCGACAGGCGCTGGTCCTCGGGCAGGGGCAGGGAGAACCCGGCCTCGGGCAGGGCCGAGAGCTGGTCCAGGAGCACGGCGGCCAGACGCCCGTCCGGGCCAGTCCGGTCGTATTCCGCGGGCAGGGCGGCCACGGCCAGGATCAACTCCCGCACCAGGGGGGAGATCTCCAGCACCTGGCAGCGGTCCCGGGGGCGTTTGGCCGCCTCGGGGTCCAGATACAGGTTGCGCATCTCGGCCCGATCCGAGGTGACCACCTCGTGCCGTACCCCCGGAGGTATCCAGATGGCCCAGTGGGGTGGGGCCACGAAATTCCCGGACGGGGTGCGCACGTCCAGCACCCCGCTCACGGCGTAGGAGAGCTGGACCCAGTCGTGGCCATGGGGCTCGATGAAGGACCCGGCGGGCAGGGACTCCACCCGGACGTAGACCGGCCGGGGCAGGCTGGTCATGACCGGCAGGGAGCGCTGAAAGGCATGTTGTCCGTTTTGCGGCATAATTTGGCCTTTTAGCGCAAGCAGGATGAAGACACAAGGCGGTATACGGGGTTCTCATCGCGGCCCATTTTCTCGGCGCAAGGCCGGGGCCGACGCAACAGGTGAAGGAGCGCTCATGGAAACCTGGCTCATCTATCTGGCCCTGGGCGGGGTGGCTGGCGTCCTGGCCGGGCTGCTCGGCGTGGGCGGCGGGCTGATCATCGTGCCCATGCTCAATTTCGCCTTCGCCTTCCAGGATTTCTCCCCCAACGTCATCCAGCACATGGCCCTGGGCACCTCGCTCGGCACCATCATCTTCACCTCCATCTCCAGCTTCCGGGCGCACCACAAGCACGGGGCCGTGAACTGGGGCATCGTCAAGGCCATCACCCCGGGCATCCTGGTGGGGACCTTTTTCGGCTCCTGGGTGGCGGCCCAGCTCTCCACCCGGTTTCTCAAGGGCTTTTTCGCCACCTTCCTCCTGTACGTGGGCACCCAGATGCTCCTGGACATCAAGCCCAAGGGCGGCCGCACGGCCCCTGGCGCGGCCGGGATGTTCGGGGTGGGCAGCGGCATCGGCCTGGTCTCGGCCCTGGTGGGCATCGGCGGGGGCACCATGTCCGTGCCCTTCATGGTCTGGTGCAACCTGACCATGCACAACGCCGTGGGCACCTCCTCGGCCATCGGCCTGCCCATCGCCCTGGCCGGGGCCTTGGGCTACGTGGTCCAGGGCTGGTCCGTGTCCGGCCTGCCCGAGCCGCACCTGGGCTTTGTGTACATCCCGGCCCTGGTGGGCATCGCGGCCGTGAGCATGTTCACCGCGCCCTTCGGGGCCAGGCTGGCCCACAAGCTGCCCGTGCCCAAGCTGAAGAAGGTCTTCGCCATCCTCTTGTACGGCATGGCCGTGAAGATGATCTGGAGTCTCTTCTAGCCAGAAGGCCTCACCGGCCCTGCATGGACAAGGGGCCAGGGCCGTGGCATATATCCCTCACGCACAGGGTCTTTTCCTGCGCCCTGGGAAACGCCATGGAACGACTGCTCGCCAAATATGCCGGGAAGCTGGCCGCAGCCGGACTGACCCGGCCCGAGGACACGGTCCTGGGCGGTCTGGACGCCGAGCTGGTCTGGAACCGGGCCTCCCCTTTGACCGATCCCGGCACCAGTCCCCTGCCCGGGCTGTTCGAGGCCCTGAACATCAATTCCCTGCTCTTCGCCCGCCCGGCCGAGCCTTACCGCACCTGCGTGGACTTCCTGGCCCGGGAGTCCCTGGAGAGCGGCCGACCCATCCGGCCCGAGGACTGCGAGACCCGCACCTTTCTGCACGACCTGCCCGTGGTCCCGGACCTGGACCCGGCCGCCTTGGCCTCGGCCCTGCGCAGCCGCAAGGCGGTCATCGTGCCCGGCCTGGGGGTGCTCTCCTTTGGCACCGTGAGCCCGGAGCAGGCCTTTGTGACCTACAGCTCCACGCTTTTTTCCTGCTTCGTGAAATTCTTCCTGGACTGCCTGCGGGCCAAGGACCGGGGGGATTTTTCCGGCCCCCGCCAGGCGGCCTTTGACCAGACCCTGGCCCACCTGCCCCCGCCCCGCACGGACCTGCCCATCCTCGCCCCCGGCCCGTTTGCCACGGAAGAGGAGGTCTACCGGGCCATGGACCAGGCCGGCGCGGCCACCGTGGGCTACGGGCTGGTGGACTCCTATTTCGGGAACATCTCCTATCTATTCGAGGACACCCTGTTCATCAGCCAGACCGGCTCCTCCCTGGACGAACTGGCCGGGGCCGTGGACCCCTGCCCCTTGGACGGGTCCTCCTGCGCGGCGCTCACGGCCTCCAGCGAGTTCACCGCCCACCGCCGGGTCTACGAGGGCACGGCCTTACGGGCCATTCTGCACGGGCACCCGCGCTTCTCGGTGATCATGTCCATGGACTGCGCCCTGGCTGACTGCCCGAACCTGGGCCAGTGCCATATCCGCTGCGACCAACCCCGGTTCGTGGGGGACATCCCCATCGTGCCCGGCGAGGTGGGCACCGGCCCCACCGGCCTGTGCAACACCCTACCCCCGGCCATGCGCGAGCGCCGGGGGGTCCTGGTCTACGGGCACGGGCTTTTCGCCGTGGGCCGCAGGGACTTCAACGAACCCTTCGCCACCCTGCTGGCCGTGGAAAACGACTGCCGGGCTCGCTACTTGGCCAGGATGGAACGATGAACGTCCAGGGCCGCCTCATCCGTCTGGTCTGGGCGGCGGCCCTGGTCTTGTCCTTCTCCGTTGTCCCGTCCTGGGCCGGACGGGTCCTGGAGCCCGGCCTGGAACTGGAATTTTTCGATCCCGAGGACGGACAAAGCGTCCCGGAACCGGCCACGACAGGCGGTTCCATGGTGGCCGACCTGATCATCGACCCGGCCTTTTTCGACTTCACCCTGCTCTGCGCCTCGGCCCAGGGCACGACCGCCCAGTCCCCGCCGGACTGGGCCAAAAAGTACGGGCTTTCGGCCGTGATCAACGCCGGGATGTACTTGAAGGACGGGCTGACCAGCACCGGGCTGCTGAAAACCCGGACCCACACCAATAATCCGCGCATCAACAGCCGCTTCGGGGCCTTTTTCGTTTTCGATCCCCTGGAGCCGGGGTTGAGGCCCGTGGACATCCTGGAGCGGCCCCGCCAGGACCTGCCGCCGCTTCTCGGCAAATACGGCGCCGTGGTCCAGAACTACCGCATGATCACCAGCCAGGGCGAGAACCTCTGGCCCCTGGCCGCCGAGGCCGTGGCCATCGCCAGCGTGGCCGTGGACGACCGGGGCCGGGTCCATTTCCTGCACAGCGCCCGGTCCATGCCCGTGCATGACTTCAACGACCTGCTCCTGTCCCTGCCCGTAAACCTGGTCACGGCCATGTACGTGGAGGGCGGCCCCCAGGCCGCGCTGTACGTCAGCACCCCGGCCCTGACCGGGGGCTGGGGCGGCGGCCTGGGCAGCTCCCTGCGCACGGGCCAGGGCGCGCAGTTCTGGCCCCTGCCCAATGTCCTGGGCATCCGCAAAAAAAATGCGCCATCCAGCAAGGACAGCGCGCCGTTGAAACCCTGAAATTGGGGTCAGCCTCCGGGCTGACAAAATCTTAGCGGCCTGGGCCGCGTCAGATGTCGAAATTCTCCTCGTGTCGCGCTCCCGAAATACAATCAGCCAAGAAAGAAGAATAAGAATAATTATTTCTTATTCTTGCGCCTCCATGAAAGGTTCTGTCAATTGTGCAACGCAACTTTCGTGCTGCGTCCGCGAATCCCCTGGATAGGGCGCCAATGTATAACATAGAGAAAATATTATTCTTTTCTTCTCTTTCGGCGTGACGTTTGTCCTGGATACGACCTTACGCAGGCTTGCCCGAAAACCCGGGCATGGCCCAGAAATCGTCGTTGGCCTCGTCCAGGACAGAGGAATCCCGAATAGCCTGATTCGGCTTCAGTTCGCGGCGGATCGCGGTCCGCTCCGGCCTGACCTCTTCCTGACGCAATCCGCCTGCGGCCAGGACCGTTTCAGCCGGGCGCACGTGGGGGTAAAGGGCTTCCAGGTCCCCGATATCCAGGGACTTTTCCGGGCTCTTGGCCTGCACCTTGAGATCCCCGGCCTCGCAGGCCCGGTTGATGATGCAGGAGCTGCACACCGTCCCCTGGGGCAGGTTCAGGTAGAAATCATAGGACGAAATGGCTTCGTGGCAGATATGGCAACGGATGACGGACATGGTCTTCCTCCGGTTCCCGGACAGGGAAATTTTGACTCTCCCTCCTGGACTTTCAATATCCATGCCGACCCGAAACAGATCACTCCGAACAGCCCCCCGAACCGGGCCACCCCGAATCGAACCCTGGGGCGCGTGTCACGCCTCCTGGGCCAGTCCGCCACCGGCGCGCACATCTTTTCCTTGAACAATGGCACGTTCCGGGCGTAGAATGCGGCCTCCCACGGAGAAGCCATGCCCCACCCCCCGGTTCATATCCCAGCCAGCGCGCCCACGTCCCTGCCAGACCCGCCCTTTGAGCGGCTCCTGGCCCGGGTCCTGGGCCGGGACCTGCCCATCGAGCGCCCGGCGGACCTGGACGCCCTGTGGGAGGCCATGACCGGCGAGGACTTCGGCCAGGACGAGCGCATCCCCTACTGGGCCGAGCTATGGCCCAGCAGCCTGGCCCTGTGCCGCTTCCTGGAGGAGCGGCCGGACTTGGTCCAGGGGCGGCTGTGCCTGGACCTGGGCTGCGGCCTGGGCCTTTCCGGCATCGTGGCCGCCCTGCTGGGGGCCAAAGTCCTGGGCCTGGACTATGAATGGCCCGCGGTGTCCTTTTCCCGGCACAACGCCGGGTTGAGCGGACTCTTGGGACCGGCCGCGCCCCTGTGGACCCTCATGGACTGGCGGAGTCCGGCCCTGAAACCGGGCTGCGCCCAAGTCGTCCTGGCCGGGGACATCCTGTACGAACGCCGCTTCTTCGACCCCTTAAGCCAATTTTTCGATCAGGTCCTGGCCCCGGGCGGCCTGGCCCTGGTGGCCGAACCCCGCCGGGAGATCGCCCGCCCGGCCTGGGACCTCCTGGCCCAGGCCGGGATCGCGGCCCGGATCGCGGGTGAAAAAACCGTGCCCGGCCCCGGGACCCCGGTCACCGTGGACATCTGGGAACTCACCAAACCGTAAGGAGAAGGCCATGGGACAGACCATCCGCTTCGGAGTCTCCCTTGACTCCGACCTGCTGGAAAAATTCGACCGCCTGTGCGAGGAGAAGAGCTATCAGACCAGGTCCGAGGCCATCCGGGACCTGATCCGCAACACCCTGGTGCAAAAGGAGTGGGAGGACGCCACGGGCGAACTGGCCGGGACCCTGTCCCTGGTCTACGACCACCACTTAAGCGGCCTGGCCCAGCGCCTGACCGAGATCCAGCACGACGCCCACGACGTGATCCTGTCCACCCTGCACGTGCACCTGGACCACCACAACTGTCTGGAGGTTCTGGTGCTTAAAGGTCCGGCCGACCAGATCAAGCGCCTGGCCGAGCGGCTCATCTCCACCAAGGGGGTCAAGCACGGCAAGCTGGGCCTGACCACCACCGGGCAGCTTTTGGTCTAGGGGCGAAGGCCAATTCCTGAACGCCTTTCCTCTGAACCAGGCGGAGAGGCACACATAATTATTTTAATTTAGGGTCATGCCTAGAACAGCGGTCTAGTTCTGATGATTTCGAGGAGGACTTTGTAAATGTCCTGCGCCCTATGATTAAACCGAAATTCACATTCTTTCAAATGCCAGTAAAAGGTGTCTTTTTTAAGGCCCCTGAACCTGGC
>CAILNX010000028.1 GCA_903835685.1 uncultured delta proteobacterium | reverse complement strand
GAAATGGATAGTGTTAAGGATTGAATTTTCAAATATTATACTTATTTTCGAATTTATATTGTTCATTTGTAGCGATGAGATGTTTGACTTTATAATGCTTAGTTCACCATTTGACGCTAGATTTATAAATTCTAAGTCTGAAATCGAAGGACAATTGCCAAAAAATATATCACAGTCTACGCATTTAACTTCAATGTGTGTTTTGGAATTAAATATCGCTGTGTGTATTTTTAATCCATTGTGTAAAATTCCAGAAATTTTTAATCCTTTATGAAATATTGACTTATCAATTGACAAAGTGTCGAAAAATTTCGACCTAGTTAAGTGAACAACATTGTTATATTCTCCCCCATAAAAATGGACCTCTCGGTAAAATTCACAGTCATCAAACTGAAAATTCGGCAGAGTAGTAAATTCTATAAATGAAATTGGGATTGGTGATATCATTCCAGAAAAGTCAAGGTCAGGTTGTGTGCCTATGGCACTGTTCAATCTTTTATAGAATCGTTGCTGAAATATTTTTTCCTTCCCTTTCTTGGCTTCCATAGGAGCATGGAAAATGCAATATTGATTTTTGTCTGGCGCTGTTAATAGTTCCTCCCCCTTGCACCATCCCCCGAATTCTTTTTCCTTAAAACATCTCATGCCCTGTCCCCTTTAATAACTAGTCTTTCGCGCTGACCCTATACCGTGATGTCCATCAAAGGCAACAGTTGCCGCGCGGGTTGATCTGACGTGGCGGTGCGCATCCTTGGTGCCCTTTCACTTTGTCTACTCTCCAATTGACTCCGCCCCCACCTTGTGATATTTCGCACGTTCGTGTCCGGGCGCTGCCCGGGCAAGGCCTTGACCAGGCAAACAAACCCCATAGGAGGATCTCAAAAATGGCTGTTATCGTTCTTGGACACAAAAACCCGGACACCGACACCGTTACCGCCGCCATCGCCGTGGCCGACCTGTTGACCAAGCGTGGCGTGGAAGCCAAGGCCATCACCCAGGGCGCCATCAACCCTGAGACCGACTACGTGCTCAAGAAGTTCGGCGTGGCCGCCCCGGCCGTGCAGACCTCCGTGGAAGGCGCGAAGGTCGCCCTGGTGGACACCACCGAGCTGACCCAGCTCCCCGACGATCTGGCCAAGGCCGAGATCCTCTACGTGTACGACCACCACAAGCTGGGCGACGTGACCACCTCCGGTCCTCTGGAGATGTGGGTCTGGCCCGTGGGCTGCACCGGCACCGTGGTCAAGAACGCCTATGATTTCTACGGCATCGAGATCCCCAAGGCCATTGCCGGGATCATGCTCTGCGCCATCCTGTCCGACACGGTCATGTTCAAGTCCCCCACCTGCACCGAGTGTGACAAAAAGGCCGTCGAGGCCCTGGCCAAGATCGCGGGCGTGACCGACTACATGGCCATCGGCCTGGAGATGTTCAAGGTCAAGAGCGCCGTGGACGGCACCCCCATCCGCGACCTGGTCTTCCGCGACTACAAGGACTTCAACATGTCCGGCAAAAAGGTCGGCATCGGCCAGCTCGAAGTGGTGGACCTGTCCATCCTGGAGCCCATCAAGGCCCAGCTCCTGGAAGAGTGCAAGAAGGTCAAGGGCGAGGAAGGCGGACGTCACTCTGTGTTCCTGCTGCTCACCGACATCATGAAGGAAGGCTCCGAGATGCTGATCGTGTCCGACGATCCGAAGATCGTGGACAAGGCTTTCAGCGTGACCGTGACCGGCTCCTCCGTGTGGCTGCCCAAGGTCATGAGCCGCAAGAAGCAGGTCGTGCCCAATTTCGAAAAGGCCTTCGCCTAAGCCCTTTCGGACTGATTGAATGCAAAAGGCCCGGCAGGTTCGTCCTGCCGGGCCTTTTTTGCGTTTGGATGGGAGGGAGGTTAGGGGTTCATCATTCTGAACCAGGGCACTCCCACGCCCAGGAACACCCCCAGAAAGACCAGGCCGAAGACGAAGCCCAGGATCCAGAAGTCCTTGGGCTTTATGAACCCGCTCCCGAAGTAGATGGGCGACGGGCCGGTGGCGAAGGGGGTGATGATGCCCATGAGGCCCAGGCTGGCGCAGAGCAGAAAGGCCAGGGTCTTCATGGGCACCCCGGGCACATTCATGGCCGAGGCCAGGAAGACCGGGAGCAGGGCCGTGGCGTGGGCGGTCAGGCTGGCGAACATGTAGTGGCAGAGGAAGAAGACCACCACCAGGCCGATGACCAGGGCCAGGGGGGTGAACCCGGCCATGGCTGCGGCCGCCTTGGCGGCGAACCACTTGAGAAAGCCCACCTTGTTCAGCCCGTCGGCCAAGGCCACCAGGGTTCCGAACCAGACCAGGACGTTCCAGGCCTGCTTGTTGGCCAAAAGATCGTCCCAGGTGATGACCTTGGTGAGCAGCATGGCCGCCAGGGCCATCATGGCCACGGTGGTGGCGTCGAACTGCTCGGTGAACCCGATCCACAGGGTCAGCGCGCCCAGGGCCGTGGCCAGCATGGTCCATTCCTTGGACGAGACCGGCCCCATCTTCTCCAGTTCCTCGCCCGCCCATTTGGCGGCCCCGGCGCTTTCCTTCATGGTCGGGGGGTAGATGAGATAGGTCAGGTAGGGGACGATGAGGAACAGGATGAGGCCCACGGGCAGGAACCCGATGCACCATTCCATCCAGGTGAAGGTCACTTTGGCCGTCTTCTCGGCCAGTTGCAGGGCCAGGAGGTTGGGGGCCAGGGCGGTGATGAACATGGAGCTGGTCACGCAGGTGGTGGCCAGGGCCGTCCACATGAGATAGGCCCCGATCTTGCGCGGCTCCTTGTCCGGGCCTGAGTCGTAGAGCGCCGGGATGTTCTTGATGACCGGGAAGATGGTGCCCCCGCTGCGGGCCGTGTTCGAGGGCATGAACGGGGCCAGGGCCAGGTCGGCGAAGGCCACGGCGTAGCCCAGGCCCAGGGTCTTCTTGCCCATGCGCTTGACCAGGCCCAGGGCGATGCGCCGTCCCAGCCCGGTCTTGTCGTAGCCCATGGCGAACATGAAGGCGATGAAGATGAGCCAGACCGTGCCGTTGGAAAATCCCGACAGCGCCCATTTGATCACGTCGCCGGATTTGATCGGGGCGGGTGCTGCCGCTGTGGGAACCAGGAGCAGGGCTGCGGCCAGGGTCACGCCGATGAAGCCCGAGGCCGCTGCCGGGATGGGCTCCAGGATGAGGGCCGTGACCACGCCGATGAACAGGGCGAAATAGGTCCAGGCGTTGGCCGTGAGCCCCTCGGGAACCGGCAGCATCCAGATGAGCAGACCGAGGATCAGGGGCAGGGCCGCTTTGACGGAGAAGGATTTCATGGAATCGCTCCTTATCGGGCTTGAGGGCTGTTTCTGGCCGAACCGGGCCTGCTTTGGCCCCAACAATCCGAGAAAATACAGCAAAGCCAGCCTAACCACGGAGAAAAACCTTCGTCAATGGATAAATCGGTGAAAAAGGAAGAAAAGACGGTCAGGGAGGGGCTGTGCGCACGGGCCGAGGCAGAAAAAGGCGGGGCAGGAGCGAGCCGGGCTTTGGAAAGGCCCGTTGTCCTATTTGACCGTTCCCGGAAGCAGGGGCTTGACCAGTTCGGGCGGGGTGGCGTTGAAGGCCCGCCAGGCGGTCCAGGGTCCGGGAATCAGGGGCGTGCTCGGGGTCCAGGCGATGCCGCGCGCCCGCCACTGGTGCACCCCGGTGGTCTGGCGGCCCGAGGCCTTGAAATAGACCTCGCAGATGCCCGCGCCCTTCTGGCAGGAGGTGGCGGGCCAGAAGATATCCGGAGACCAGCCGCCCGGGCCGTTCAGTTGGACCTGGTAGTAGGAGAAGGGCGTGGCCGGGTCCGGGCCCTCGGCTGCCGTGAAGCGGAAGGGGCCGTTGGCCCGGGTGGTCTGGGGCATGCCCGCCCCTGCGCCCATCCCTCCGCCAATCCGACTGGCATTCACCGGGCTGAGCAGGGTGAGGTCGGCCTGCACCGGGCGGATGCCGATGATGGCGCTGGCTGCCGAGCAGCCTGCGGGCAGGCCGGGAACGGGGTTCGTGCTGGCGTTTAAGGCCAGCCATTGGCCCTGGCCCGTGCCATTGCCGAAGACCACGTGCACCAGGTGCCGGGCCGGGTCGCGCCGGTCGTACCCGTCAACCACCCCGGCCACCACCCCGGTCAGGGGGACCTGGCCCAGGGCCGGGTCGCCCAGGCGCAAAAGCGCCGGTCGGCCGTGTTCGGCCTCGTTCTCCAGGACGGCCATGAAGGCCCCGCAGGCCCCGGCCGAGGCGTCCCGGCCCAGGACCAGGCTGGCGTTGCGGGAATAGCGGAAATGGTCCGCGAGCAGGCCTGGGCTCAAGGTGGCGTTGACCAGGGAGCCTTTGTCGCCAAAGGTCGCGCCCAGGGCCGCGCTTAAGTCCGCGAACAGCCGGGCCGCGCCTAAGGCCCCGGGCTGGTCGGCCTTGGCCGTGGCGGGCAGGGGATAGGGGTAGGGCCGTTGCCCGTCCAGGAGCTGGGCCAGGCTGGTCTGGCCCACGGTGATCCCGGCCTTGGTGTATCCTGGAATGGCGCCCACACCCTGGGTGGGCCAGGCGAAATGGTTGAAGATGCGCCCCAGGGCCAGGGCCTCGGGCGGGACCAGGGTCCGGCTCAAGGGGCTGGCCGGGCTCACCGGGCAGTAGCGGTTGGTGTCCGGGGAAAGAACGTTTCCAGGGGAGGCGTACATGGGCGTGAGGAAGGGCGGCGTGTAGTCCACGCACTGTCCTGGTTTTGCCCCCAAGGCCCCTGAGATCAGGAAGGCCAGGAGGAGCACGGCCGCAAGTCGCTTCATGTCCCTGTTCCCTCGACGCCTGTGTCCGGGCGCACCAGCGGTACACCCTCGTTCTCTTTTCGGACGTATGCCCCCAAGGCTTAAGCCCCGGGCCGGGTCCGGAAAGGTTTTCCCCCCTGGTTTCCTTCAAGGAATGTGCCAAGGGCAGGGCGGGTTCACAACTCGGATGCGATGGTGCGCTTTTCCCTGGCGATAGGGGTTTGAAGTTCGGCCCGCTTTGGAGTATACGACCGGTTTGCGCGGCAGCGCCCGCTTGTCGGACGGCCGCGCAGGGGAGGGCCATGGGCCACATTCTTGGAATAAAATTCGCCGATCACGGGCAGCCCTATTATTTCGACGCCGGGCCTTTCGTGGTGGAGCAGGGGCGTTTCGTCCTGGTCAAGACCGACCAGGGCCTGGGCATGGGCGAGGTGGTGGACGTGCGCGACACGATCCCGCCCCAGGTGCATCCCGACGAGGTGAAGCCCATCTACCGCCTGGCCAATGACGAGGACCTGGAGCAGCGCCGGGAGAACCTGGAGCTGGGCCGCCAGGCCCGGGACTACAGCCGCGCCTGCATCCGCGAACGCGAACTGGACATGAAGCTCGTGGACGTGGAGGTCTTTTTCGACCGCAGCAAGATGGTCTTCTATTTCACCGCGCCTGGCCGCATCGATTTTCGGGATCTGGTCAAGGACCTGGTGCGCCAGTACCGCACCCGCATCGAGCTGCGCCAGATCGGGGTGCGCCACGAGACCCAGATGATCGGGGCCTTGGGCAATTGCGGCCAGACCTGCTGCTGCCGCCGGTTCCTGCGCAAGTTCCACCCGGTGACCATCAAGATGGCCAAGGAGCAGAACCTGTTCCTGAACCCCACCAAGATTTCCGGCATCTGCGGGCGGCTTTTGTGCTGCCTGAGCTTCGAGCAGCACAACTACGAGGAGTTCCACGCCCGTTGCCCGCGCATCGGGAAAAAGTTCACCACCACCCTGGGCCGGGCCAAGGTCATCCGCCTGAATTTCTTCCGCCAGACCGTGCAGTTCATTCTGGAGGACGGAGGAGAAAAGGAAGTGAGCCTGTCCGAATGGGAGGACATCACCGGCCGCCAGGCTGAGGCTGGATTGGCCGGATCGGCCGGATCGGCCGGAGCAGGGGAGGAGGCCGAGGGCTTTGCCCCGGAATCCGAGGAGGCCCCCCAGGCCCGCGTGTTCCTTTCGGCCCCCCATGCCTCCCCGTCCCCCCCGTCCCTGTCGTCCGCCCCGGAGGCCCCGGCTGGCGCGGCGCGGCGTTCCGACGGCCGTCGGGACCGTCCCCGTCGGGACCGGCGTCCCGGCCCGGCCCCCCGGCCCGAAGGCCAGTCCCAAAGATCAGAAGGCCAATCCCATCGTCCCGAAGGCCAGGCCCAGGGCGGGCAGGCCGCCTCCGGCCGCCGTCCGGAAGCCCCTCGCCGTCCTGAAAACACGGACCAGGGCGGGGCCGAGGGCTCTGCCCCACGGTCAGGCGAACGGCCTGCCGAACAGGCCGCCGACCGGGCCGGACGTCCGGCCTCGGCCACCCGCCGCCCCCGGCGCAAGCGGCATCGCCGTCCGGGACCGGAACAAGGGTCCTGATCCCAATTTTGCCCCTACGCTTGCCCACAGGAGTTTCGTCTTGAGCCGATTCTATGTGACCACGCCCATTTATTACGTCAACGCCAAACCCCACCTGGGGCACGCCTACACCACCATCGTGGCCGACGCCCTGGCCCGCTTCCACCGGGTGTCCGGGGACGAGACCTTTTTTCTCACCGGCACCGACGAGCACGGGGACAAGATCTCCAAGGCCGCCGAAGAGGCCGGGCAGTCGCCCAAGGAATACGCGGACACCGTGAGCGCGCTGTACTCCCAGCTCTGGCCCGCCCTGAACATAAAAAACGACGCCTTCATCCGCACCACGGACCCCAAGCACGTCAAATGCGTCCAGGACATCCTGCAAAAGGTCTATGACTCCGGGGACATCTATTTCGGCGAGTACGGCGGGCACTACTGCTTCGGGTGCGAGCGCTTCTACACTGAAAAGGAGCTGGTCGACGGGCTCTGCCCCCAGCACCAGACCAAGCCCGAGTTCATCTCGGAAAAGAACTATTTCTTCCGCATGTCCAAGTACCAGGACTGGCTGCTCTCCCACATCGAGACCCACCCGGACTTCATCCGGCCCGAGGGCTACCGCAACGAGGTGGTCAGCCTGCTCAAGTCCGGGGCCCTGGAGGACCTGTGCATCTCCCGGCCCAAGAGCCGCCTGAACTGGGGCATCGAGCTGCCCTTTGACACCGGATTTGTCTGCTATGTCTGGTTCGACGCCCTGCTCAACTACGTCTCGGCCCTGGGCTCGCTCAAAGGGGAGAAGTTCCGCAAGTTTTGGCCCGTGGTCAACCATCTGGTGGCCAAGGACATCCTAAAACCCCACGCCGTGTTCTGGCCGACCATGCTCAAGGCCGCCGGGCTGGAGCCCTACAAGTCCCTGAACGTCCACGGGTACTGGCTGGTGCGCGACACCAAGATGTCCAAGTCCCTGGGCAATGTCATCGGGCCTCTGGAGATGTCCCAGAAATACGGGCTGGACGCCTTCCGTTACTTCCTGCTGCGGGAGATGTCCTACGGCCAGGACGCCAGCTTTTCCGAGGACGCCCTCATCGGCCGCCTGAACGCCGACCTGGCCAATGACCTGGGCAACCTGTTCAACCGCTCCCTGGCCATGACCCACAAATTCTTCGGCGGGCTCATCCCCAGCCCGGAGGAGGAAGGCCCGGGCGACGCCGAGATCAAGGCCCTTGGGCGCACCTCCATGGAGCAGTACCAGGCCCTGTTCGCCGAGCTGAAATTCTCCCGCGCCCTGGAGACCCTCTGGGAACTGGTGCGGGGCCTGAACAAGTACATCGACGCCACGGCCCCCTGGACCCTGGCCAAGAACAACCGCATGAAGCGTCTGGGCTCGGTCATGTTCACCGTGCTGGAGCATCTGCGCAAGCTGGCCGTGCACCTCTGGCCGGTCATGCCCGGCACGGCCGAGATCATGCTGCGCCAACTGGGCATGGAGTTCGACCCCACCCAGGTGAACATCGCCCGGGAACTGGACGCCTGGGGGCTTCTGCACACCGGCAGCGAGGTGGCCGCCTCCTCCAACCTCTTCCCCCGGGTGGAGCTGCCCGAGATCGAGCCCTCGAAGCTCAAGACCCCGGCCCCGGCCAAGCCCGAGGCGGCCGAGGCCGTGGAGTTCGAGGATTTCCAGAAGATGGACCTGCGCGTGGGCACGGTGGTGTCCGTGGACAAGCACCCGGACGCGGACAAGCTCTATCTGGTGGACGTGGACCTGGGCGAGGCCGAACCCCGCCGGGTGGTGGCCGGTCTGGCCGACTTCTTCCAGATCAACGATCTGGTGGGCCGGCAGGTGGTGGTGGTGGCCAATTTGAAGCCCCGCAAGCTGCGCGGGCAAAAGTCCCACGGCATGATCCTGGTGGTCAAGGACGAGCACGGCATGTCCCTTTTGACCACCCACCGTCCGACCCTGTCCGGAGGCAAGGTTTCCTGATCCTGCCTCGGGGATATGCCCCCCGAGGAAGAGAAGAAAAAATAATATTTTCTTCTGGTTGTGCGCAGCCGTGGTCTCGGCTAAGACCGGTGGCTCCTGCCTGCGGCTCTAGTGCTCTACACTCACCATGCCCCGTTCCGGGGAAAACACGTAGGCGCCCTCGTCGTTCCAGCGGAATTTCAGGGAATGGGCCGCCCCGGCGTGGGTGTAGTCCAGCTTGATGATCCGGATGGTCGATTCCTTGCAGACCCGGGTCTCGCCCTCCTGCCACTCCCCCAGGGGGAATTTGAAGCACTCGGCCATGTCCCTGGTCCCCCGGGTTGAACGCTGGTCCGAGAGCCGTCCCAGCCCGTCCCCTCTCTCGTTGATGGTGAACACCTGGCGGACCTCCCCCTCCCTCTTGCTGACCCGGGTGCGGATGAGCACGGGCACGGACGGGTCCTTGTCCCAGGGCACCGGGCCGGAGATGGTGATGGCCGGGTGGTCCGAGGGGGTGCTGGGCTTCTTGGTCACGTTCATGGGACGTAACACCATCTCCCGGCTCCCGGACCAGGGCGCGCCGGAGTAGAGTTCCGGCGGGATGAACCGCCGCACGGCGTTTCCGGCCGCATCGTGCTGGGTGGCCAGGTCCCAGACGCTGGGCTCCCCATCGGCCGCCAGGGCCAGGCCAGGGCAGGGCGCCCACAGAGAGAGGCCCAGGGACAGTGACAGGCACAGGCCCAGCAGATTCCAGCGCAAGGCGATCCGCACCATACGATTCCCCTGTTTGCCCATGGGCTCGGATGCAAGGAGGGTCGATCCACGGCCAGAGTGGCCGCGTCGTTTTTTTCTCAGCTCTTCTTGGCCTTGATCCCGCAGCCCCGGATCAGGCGGTCGGCCGCGTATTTTTCCGGGTCCCGGTCCAGGATGTGCTTGAGTTCGATCTCGGCCCGGGCCGCGTCCTTGTGCCCTCCGGCCGAGCCGATGTCCCCGAAGAGGCAGGAGGCAAACTGGCCCATGTTCTTGCGCCGTCCGTCACCCCGAAAGATGATGACCAGCTTCTCCAGATAGATTCCGGCCACGGCGTTCCAGGGGATGCCGTGCACCCGGGTGAAGAAGTCCGCGATGATGACCAGGACGTCCGGGTTCTCCACCCGGCCCACGAAGGCGAAGATGGCCTGGCCGATGCGGCGCTGGGTGTAGAAGGCCCGGGAGAAATAGCGCAGCCAGTCCAGGTGGTACTCGCTACGGGCGATGCGCTTGATCAGCGCCGAGTCCGCGTATTTGTTCAAATACTGGAAGGCCTTGATGTCCGCATCCACGAATTTGCGCTCGAACCCCTGGGTGTCGGACTTGATGCCAAACACCAGGCCGGTGGCCAGGAGCTTGGGCGGCCGGAGCTTCAAGGTGTACAGGTATTCGGTCAGGATGGTGCAGGTGGCCCCGTACTCGGGTTTGATGTCCACGTAGTCGGCCTTGACCGGCTTTTCCGGGACCAGGGGGTGGTGGTCGATGACGATTGCGTAGTGGAGCTTCTCGAATTCCGGGTGGTGGTGGGGCTGGGAGTCCACCAGGGCGAAGCGGTCGTATTGGGCGATCAGGTTGGGGATGAGCCGGTGGGTGGGGATGTTTAGGTAGCGGACCATGGCCAGGTTATCCAGGCGTTTGATCTCGTTGACCTGGCCGATGCCCACGGTGCAGCCCCGGCGGGTCAGGATGTGGCGCAGGGCCATGGCCGAGGCCAGGGAGTCGGGGTCGGCGTTGATGGTGATGAGCCAGCGGTCTCCCTTGACGGCCAGGGCCAGCATCCGCTTCATCTGTTCTTCGAGGTGTCGGAAATAGGCCATCAGTTCGCCTTTTTCAGGGCCAGGGGCAACCCCGCGACCACCAGCCAGGCCTCGTGGGCCAGGGCCGCGGCCGTTTGATTCACATGCCCCAGTTCGCGGGCAAAGGCCAGGGCCTGCGCGTGCCCGGGCATCCCGCCCAGCCCGGTCTCGCAGGAGACCAGGATCAGCTCCGGGCCGGTCCAGGCCCGCAAGGCCTGTTCCAGGTCCCTGGCGGCTCGGTCCGCGTCCCCGCGCTCCAGGCGCAGAAAGAGCCAGAAATCCAGGCTGTCCACCAGGACCACGCCTTTTTGGCCGTGTTCGGCAGCCAGGGCCTCGGGCAGGTTGGCCCCCACCTCGCGCACGGGCACGGCCGGGTCCCGCTCCAGGCGGTGGTCCGTGACCCGCTGCCGAAAATCCAGGTCCCGGGCCTGGCCGGTGACCAGGATCAGGCCCCGCCCCAGGACCGCGCGCCGGGCCTCGAACAGGGCCAGGGCATGCCGGGACTTGCCCGACTTCACCCCTCCCAGGATCAGGGATATCACCACAGCCTCCATTCCCGGCCCCAGGCCGCCAGGAGCCGGGCCGATTCGGCCAGGCTGGGAAGATCGAACAATTCCAGAACCACGGTGGAGTCCTTTTTAAGCCCTTCCAAGATGTGACGCAAGAGGGAGCGGCCCGGAGCGTCCAGCGCGGCCAGGGAGGCGTGCCCGCCCTGGGCCGGAGCGCTTACATGGAGCATGGCCGCGCGTTCCCAGAGGCCCGGCAGGGCCAGGGTCCGGGCCGGATTTGGGGCCAGGAGCAGGTGCCCCAGGTCCAGGCAGACCCCGCATCCGCACCTGCGGATTTCCTCCCAATAGGCAGGCAGGGGCTCCCGTACCGTATTCTCCAGCAAAAGAGAAGAAGGAAGGACCCCGGAGTCCCCCAGGGCCTGGACCAGGAGGGGCAGGAGGCCGGGCGTAGGCGGCGGGTGCAGGACCAGGGCCCGGGGCTTGAGAAAGGCGGCCTTGGCGGCCAGTCCGGCCACGGCCCGGGCCACGGCCTCATGCCCTGCGTCCCAGGGCAGGTCCAGGGGCAGGTGGATGTGCCAGGACAGGGGCAGGTCGGCCAGGCCCGGGGGCAGGTCGGCCTCGGTGTAGTCCAGGCAGGCCTGGGTCTCAAAAAAGAGCAGGGCCACTTCCTTGACCCGGCCAGCCAAATATTCGGCGTTCTCGGCCACGGTCCCGGGCCGCACGTAGGAGGGCGCGGCCGGACAAAAAGATCCCAGGATTCCGGGCGTGGCTAAAGTGAAATCAGCATCGTTCCGATGAGACAATGGCAAGCGCCTCCGGGACGTTTTTTCCCTCCTGGACTGGGGACCATGGGGCCGGATTCGGGCAACACCATGGATTTCCAGCAGATCCGAAGGAGAGGAAGGGGGCACGCGATTTGCATAAGACGGGAGTGGGAAATGGCCGGACCAGGAGGTTGGCTATGAAAAAGTTCAGATCGATCATGCAGCATTTGTTCAATCCCCTGCATCTGTTTTGCAGGCTTCGGGAAGTGGGAGTGGAGCAGGACAAGGCCAAGAAGTTCTGCTGCGCGTACGAACGCTACGTGTACAAGAAGGTCGGTGGGCTCTAGGCCCCGGCCTACTCGAACAGGCTCAATTTCTTTTCCTTGTGCACCTTCTTGGGCACCAGGGCCACCCGGGTGAACAGCTCCACGGGCAGGCTCTTCAGGAACCGGCAGGGCGGCAGCATCTGCAGGCGTCCGAACAGGCGGCGTTTGCCTGAATAACTCAAATACAGCCGCGCCCTGGCCCGGGTCAGGCCCACATAGAGCAGGCGGCGCTCCTCGGCCTCGTCGGGCCGCTCCTCCAGGGGATCGGGCTTGCCGGTGAGCAGGCCGGTTCCGGCAAAGGGCAGAATCCCATCCTCCAGGGCCGGCAGAAAGACCGCCTCGAATTCCAGGCCCTTGGCCGCGTGCAGGCTCATGATCCGGACTTTCTCGGCCCGCAGGCCCACCAGCTCCAACTCGTCCTGCATCTGCACCCAGCTGATGAGCGAGGGCCAGTCCCCCCGCTCCCCAAAGGCCTTCTTCAGGGCCACGAACTCCCGGCCGCGCCAGAACAGCTCGTCAAAGGGCGGGATGGTGTTCAGCCAGGCCGAAAGCCCCACCGGTCCCATGCCCAGAAGCCGGGGCGGAAAATCCACCACTTCGCCAGCGCCCACGGGCAGGCCCAGGGACTTGCCCACGCTACGCAGCAGGGTCTGGATGCGGGCGTCGGCCCAGAAGGACTCCTGCTCGGGCACGGACACCGGCACGCCCAGGCGGGACAGGCTGCGCTCCAGCGTGGGGATGAGGCCCTTGAAGCGGACCAGGATGGCGATCTGGCCCGGGGAAAGGCCGCCGTGGTCCCCCTGGTCGGCCAGGGTGTGGGCCGTGGACCCGAGGAGGGCGCGGATCTTCTCGGCCACCCAGGAGGCCTCGTGGCCCTCGTCCGGGGCCTGAAACAGGGTGATGGCCGAGCGGACGTCGGCCTGGGCCGTGAGCCGAGGTCCCTGGGGCAGGAGGGCGTGGGCCAGGTCCAGGACATTCTGGCCCGAGCGGTAGTTTTCGGTCAGGGTGTGGGTCTGAAGCCGGGGCCAGCGGCGGCGCAGGGTCTCCTGGATATTCCCGGACGCGCCGCGAAATCCGTAGATGGACTGGTCCGGGTCCCCGATGATGAACAGCCCCCGGCCGTCGTGATGGACCAGGGTCAGGATCAGGGCCAGTTGCAGGGCGGTCAGATCCTGGACCTCGTCCACCAGCACGTGGGTCGGCCGGGCGGCCACCCGGCCCCGGCGCAGGCCCTCCAGCCAGAATTCCAGAAGATCAGTATAGTCCGTGATCCCCGAGCCCTCCTTCAAACGGGCGTAGCGGTACACGTGCCCGTCGTACTCGCCGCCTGGGCGAAACTGGGAGGACTGGCGCATGGCCTCCCGGTCCAGGGTGTAGGCCGTGAACACGGACTTGAGCTTGCTCCCGGAAAGCCCCGGGTTGGCCTCGGCGAACACGGCCCGGGCCGTGTCCTCGTTCATGAGCACCGGCGGGTGCCCGTTGTGGGCCATGGTCCAGTAGGCGTAGGCGCAGGCGTGCAGGGTGTCCGCGTGAGGCAGCTTGGCCTCTTCTCCGCGCAAGGCCCGCAGGCGGGTGCGCAGCTCCTCGGCCGCCCGGCGGGTGAAGGTGACCACCAGCATGCCCTCGGGGTCCTGGCCCTGGTCCAGGAGCAGCTCCACCCGGCCGATCAGGGTCCGGGTCTTGCCCGTGCCCGGCCCGGCCTGGACCAGCATCGGACCCGGTTCGGCGGACAAGGCCGCCTGCTGGGCCTCATTGTAGGTGGGGCGCGGCTCGGGGGCCGGAGGCTCGGCCGTGGTGGTGGTCCGGATGACCACGGGCGAGCCGGGCTGAAGGCGGTCCACGGCCAGGGAGATCATGGTCTTGCCGCTCTTAAATTCCCTGATCTCCTGGGCGGTGAAGACCCGGATGACCCCGTATTCCCCGTCGAACCCGGGTCGTCGGATGACCCGGCCCGCGCGCATGCGGGCCACGGCCTCGCCCAGAAGGGGGATCTGCCGGGCCAGGTCCTCGGGCGGGACCTCGGTGAGCAGGGACAGCTCGGACCCGTGGCGGTCCATGAGCCGGGCGTAGGCCTCGGTCACGGGCTTGGCCTTTTCCCCGACGCCCAGGACCTCGGACAGGAGTTCGGACAGGGGGATGAGGGAGGTGAAGCCCGGGTGATGGGCGGGTTTGACCGGCTCGTCGCGGTCGGCCAGCTCCAGGACCCGGGAGAGTACCCCGGCCGTGAGCGGCTTGCCGCATACCGGACATATCCCGCCGCGCTTGCGGCTTTCCTCGGGCTCCAGGACCACGTTGCACTTGCGGTGCCCGTCCAAGTGATATTTCCCTTCCTCCGGGAAAAATTCGAGGGTGCCCAAAAATTTATGGCTCAGTCCCTCGTCCTTCAAGGCCCGCAGGATGCCCTCGTAGCTGGGGTCGCCGGAGAAGAGGTTGGCCTCCCGGCCGAGCTTTTCCCCGGAATGGGCGTCGGAGTTGGAGATGAGTTTCAAGCGGTCCAGCTTGCTGATGGTCCAGTTCATGGCCGGGTCCGAGGACAGGCCGGTCTCGGCCGCGAACACGTGGGAGGCCAGGTCCCCGTAGCACTCCTCCAGGGAGTCGAACCCGGACTTGGACCCGAACACCGAAAACCAGGGGGTCCAGATGTGGGCCGGGACCAGGAAGGCCCGGGGGTCGAGCTCCAGGACCATTTCCAGGAGGTCGTGGCTGTCCAGGCCCAGGATGGGGCGGCCGTCCGAGGCCAGGTTGCCCACCCGGGCCAGCTTCAGGTTCAGGCTCCGGGCCGCGGCGAAATCCGGGACATAGACCAGGTTGTGCACTTTGCGGACCTTGCCCGCCTTTTTATATATGGAACTGATCTCGGCCTGGAGCAGGAAGCGGGTGTGTCCGGCCGGGTCCCGGGAGAGCCAGGGGATCTCGGCGGCCAGCCCGGCCTCCTGGCGCAGGACCAACAGGCCCGTGCCGTCGTCAACGAGTTGATCCTCCAGTTCGGCCAGCCATTCGGGGTGGGTGAAGTCGCCGGTGCCCAGGACATCGATGCCCTTGACCCTGGCCCAGGCCGCCAGGCGGCGGGGGGTGAGCGCCTTGCTCGTGGCCCGGGAGAAGCGCGAGTGGATGTGCAGGTCGGCGACAAAACGGTTCATGCGGAAGTCCTCCGGGCCGGGTATGAAACTGATGCCTTCCCGTTGTAGGCGCAACCCCGGAGGATATCAAGCCGCGCCAGGGCAGCGGGCGGGCCGCGTCCGAACCGGAGCGGCCGCTTTCCGGGCCGGGAGCCTCCACGAATAATGGGGGCCGCCCCATCCTTTCGGGAAAGAGGGGCCGGTTTGGGGTTGATAATTCCGCAGGATCGTATATCAGGACGGGCGGCTTGTCGTTGGCGGCCTTAAAAACCGCCTCCCCGGGCCGGGCGAAATGTGGCGAAAAAGAGGGTGAATATTTTTGTCTGTGAAACCGCCGGGCTGGGCGCTGCCTGCGAAATCAGGAAAAAAAGCCCCGCATTTCCACTTGACAAGAAGATCAAAGTCGCATTAAGAGCACCCCTCTTGCGCGTTCACTCTAAAATACAGTGTTGGAGGGGCCATGCCCACCATTAATCAGTTGATCCACAAAGGCCGGAAGAAAGTCATCAAGCGGAAAAAGACCCCCGCTCTGCTGGAATGCCCGCAGCGCCGGGGCGTTTGCACCCGCGTGTACACCACCACCCCCAAGAAGCCGAACTCGGCCTTGCGGAAGGTCGCCCGTGTGCGCCTGACCAACGGGATCGAGGTCACGGCCTACATCCCGGGTGAGGGCCACAACCTCCAGGAGCACTCGGTGGTGCTCATCCGGGGCGGCCGCGTGAAAGACCTTCCCGGCGTCCGTTACCACATCGTCCGTGGCACCTTGGATACCGCTGGCGTCAATGATCGCCGCCAGAGCCGCTCCAAGTACGGCGCCAAGCGTCCCAAATAAGTTTCAAGGAGTACGTCTGTCATGCCGCGCAAAGGACCCGTTCCCAAAAGAGAGATCCTTCCCGATCCGGTGTTCGGAAGTGAGCTCGCCACCCGTTTCGTCAATCGCTTGATGGAACGCGGCAAGAAGAGCACTGCGGAGCAGATTTTCTACGCTGCCCTGGAGAGCCTGGCCGAGAAGACCAAGGAAGACGCCATCCGCGCCTTCGAGAAGGCCGTGGACAACGTCCGCCCCCATGTCGAGGTCAAGGCCCGCCGGGTTGGCGGCGCCACCTACCAGGTGCCGGTGGAAGTCCGGCCGCGTCGCCAGATTTCCCTGGCCATTCGCTGGTTGGTGACCCAGTCCCGCGCTCGCGGGGAGAAAGGCATGACCTTGAAGCTCACCAATGAGCTTCTGGATGCGTTCAATAATCGCGGCGGCGCGGTGAAGAAACGTGAAGACGTGCACCGTATGGCCGAGGCCAACAAGGCCTTCGCCCATTACCGCTGGTAGCATCGGAGAGTAGGATCGTGCCCAGACTTGTCCCCAGAGAGCGTCAGCGCAATATCGGCATCATGGCCCACATTGATGCCGGAAAGACCACGACTACCGAGAGAATCCTCTTTTACACCGGCATTACTCACAAGCTGGGCGAGGTTCACGACGGAGAGGCGGTCATGGACTGGATGGTCCAGGAGCAGGAGCGCGGGATCACCATCACCTCCGCGGCAACCACCTGTTTCTGGCGTGACTGCCGCATCAACATCATTGACACCCCGGGTCACGTGGACTTCACCATGGAAGTCGAGCGGTCGCTTCGCGTCCTCGACGGGGCCGTGGCCGTGTTCGACGGCGTGGCCGGAGTGGAGCCCCAGTCCGAGACGGTCTGGCGTCAGGCCGACCGCTACGGGGTTCCCCGCATCGCCTTCATCAACAAACTGGACCGGGTCGGTGCGGATTTCTACCGTTCCGTGCAGACCATGAAGGACCGCCTGGGCGCCAAGGCCGTGCCCATCCAGCTCCCCATCGGGATCGAGGACACCTTCATCGGCATCATCGACCTGATCCGCGGCACGGCCATGTACTACGATGACAAGTCCGGCAAGGACTACACCATCAAGGACATCCCGGCCGACATGATGGGCAAGTACGAAGAGTACCGTCTGGCCCTGATCGACTCCGTGGCCGAGGAAGACGAGGCCCTGCTGGAGAAGTACCTGGCCGGAGAGGCCCTGACCGAGGACGAGCTCGTGGCCACGGTTCGCAAGGCCACCATCAATATGTCCATCTGCCCGGTGCTCTGCGGCTCGGCCTTCCGCAACAAGGGAGTGCAGCCGCTGCTCGACGCCGTGGTCGATTTCATGCCTTCGCCCCTGGACGTCAAGCAGATGATGGGCAAGGACCCCTACAAGGGCCACGAGATTCTCTGCCCCTGCGACGACGACAAGCCCCTGGCCGCCCTGGCCTTCAAGCTGGCCACCGACCCCTTTGTGGGCCACCTGACCTTCCTGCGCCTCTATTCGGGTCGCATCGAGTCGGGCATGACCATCTTGAACGCCGGGAACCAGAAGAAAGAGCGCATCGGGCGTCTGCTGAAAATGCACGCCAACAAGCGCGAAGAGATCAAAGAGGCCTTTGCCGGCGACATCGTGGCCGCAGTGGGCCTGAAATACGCCTCCACGGGCGACACCCTCTGCGACATGGACCACCCGGTGATCCTGGAGTCCCTGGACATCCCGGATCCGGTCATCGAAGTGGCCATCGAGCCCAAGACCAAGGCCGACCGGGACCAGCTCTCGGCCGCCCTGGCCAAGCTGGCCAAGGAGGACCCCTCCTTCCGGGTCAAGGGCGACGAAGAGACCGGGCAAACGCTGATCGCGGGCATGGGCGAGTTGCACCTGGAAATCATCGTGGACCGCCTCCTGCGCGAGTTCAGCGTGAACGCCAACGTGGGCCAGCCCCGCGTGGCCTACCGCGAGACCATCTCCAAGTCGGCCAAGGTCGACATGAAGCACATCAAGCAGTCGGGCGGCCGCGGCCAGTACGGCCATGTGGTCATCGAGGCCGAGCCCAACCCGGGCGGCGGCTACGTGTTCGAAAACGCCATTTCCGGCGGCATCATTCCCAAGGAATACATCGCCCCGGTGGACAAGGGCATGCAGGACGCCATGAAGAACGGCGTCCTGGCCGGATACCCCCTGGTGGATGTGAAGGTGCGGCTGGTCTACGGCTCCTTCCACGAGGTGGACTCTTCCGAGCAGGCCTTCTACGTGGCCGGTTCCATGGCCCTGAAAGAGGCCTGCCGCCAGGCCGTGCCGGTTCTGCTGGAGCCCATCATGAGCGTCGAAGTGGTCACTCCCGACGACTACCTGGGCGACGTCATGGGTGACTTGAACGCCCGCCGCGGCAAAGTCAGCGGCATGGAGGCCCGGGCCAGCTCCCAGGCCGTGCGCTGCACCGTACCTTTAAGCAACATGTTCGGGTACGCCACGGACCTGCGCTCCAAGACCCAGGGACGGGCCACCTTCACCATGCAGTTTGACCACTACGAGCGGGTTCCCGCGAGCCTGGCCGAGGAATTGATCAAGAAGAGCGCCTAGAGGAACTTTTTGGTTCCACCTGCTCTTTGACGTACGAATAGGGAAGGAAGCCGGGCGGACCGGCCCGAGAAGCACAGGAGAATGACAATGGTTCCCATGACCAGCGACCGGATCAGGATCAAGCTCAAGGCGTACGACTACCGCATCCTGGACAAGGCGGTGGGTGAGATCGTGGATACGGCCCGCAACACCGGCGCGGCCATTTCCGGCCCCATCCCCCTGCCGACGGAGATCCACAAGACCACGGTGCAGCGCTCGGTGCACGTGGACAAGAAGTCCCGCGAGCAGTTCGAACAACGTGTGCACAAAAGGCTTTTGGACATTCTGGAACCCACCCAGCAGACCGTGGACGCCCTTGGCAAGCTTTCCTTGCCGGCCGGCGTGGACGTGGAAATTAAGCTTTAACGAGAGGTCGCCATGGCCAGGACGCTTGGAATACTTGGACGCAAATTGGGCATGACCCGCGTCTTCGCCGATGACGGGTCGATTGTGCCCGTCACTGTGGTGGAGGCCGGACCCTGTCCCATCACCCAGATCAAGACCGCTGAGAAAGAGGGCTACAACGCCCTGCAGATCGGCTACGGCTCCATTGCGGAGCGCAAGGTGAACAAGCCCATGAAGGGCCACCTGGACAAAGCCGGGAAGGGCTATCTGCGCGCCCTGCGCGAACTTCCCCTGGACAGCCTCGGCGAATACGCCGTGGGCCAGGACCTGACCGTTGACATCTTCGCCGCTGGCGAGAAGGTCAAGGTCTCCGGCACTTCCAAGGGCAAAGGTTTCGCGGGCGTCATGAAACGATGGCACTTCTCCGGCATGTGCAGCTCGCACGGCGCCGAAAAGGTCCATCGCAGCGGCGGCTCCATCGGCAACAACACCGAACCCGGCAAGGTCATCAAAGGCAAGAAGATGGCGGGCCAGCTCGGCAATCGCCGGGTCACGGTGCTCAATGTCGAGGTGATGGACGTTCGCCCCGAAGAGAACATTTTGCTCATCAAGGGACAGGTCCCTGGGCCCACCAACGGCCTGGTGCTGATCCGTAAGTCCAAGTAGGGGATAGACCAATGGCTGTCGTGAATGTTTACGATCAGAACAGGAATGAAGTCGGCAAGTTGGAGTTGGCCTCCGAGGTGTTCGAGGTCCCGGTTCGTCCGGAGATCCTGCACCTGGCCGTGCGGGCCTATTTGGCCGAGCACCGGGCCGGAACCCACAAGACCAAGGAAAAGGGCGAGGTGCGCGGCGGCGGCAAGAAGCCCTGGCGCCAGAAGGGCACCGGCCGCGCCCGGGCAGGCTCCAGCCGTTCGCCCATCTGGCGGAGCGGCGGCGTCACCTTTGGCCCGCGCCCCCGAGACTACTCCTTCAAGCTGAACAAGAAGGTCAAGCGCCTGGCTCTGCGCATGGCCCTGTCCTCCCGGCTCATGGAGGACAACCTCCTGGTGGTCCGCTCCATCGACCTGCCGGAGATCAAGACCAAGCTCTTCGCCGATGTGGTCAGCGCCCTGGGCTTGAGAAAAGCCTTGATTGTTTCTAAAAATGCAGATAAAAACCTCGTTCTTTCGGCTCGGAACTACCCCTGGGTCAAGCTGGTCGATGCTGACAACGTCAGCGTTTACGACGTCTTGCGTTACCCCCAAGTGGTGATACTCGAGTCCGCCGCCCAGGATGTCCAGGAAAGACTGAAGGTTGAAAAGGCGAAATAGCCATGGATTACACCCAGATTCTGCTCAAGCCGCTGGTTTCGGAAAAGGCCACTGCCGTCAAGGAAGGGGCCAACCAGGTTGTTTTCTTCATCAGTCCCCGGGCCAACAAGATCGAAGTGGCCAAGGCGGTGGAGAAGGCCTACAACGTGAAGGTCACAGCGGTGAACGTGGTCAAGCGGCGGGTTCGCGCCCGGGTCAAGCACGGCAAGGTCACCGGACAGGAGTCCGGCTTCAAGAAGGCCTACGTCACGCTGGCGCAGGGCGAAAAGATCGAGATTTTCGAGGGAGTGTAGGCATATGTCCGTTCGCAAGGTGAAACCCACTTCGGCCGGCCGCCGGTTCCAGACGATCT
Organism: uncultured delta proteobacterium; assembly: GCA_903835685.1. Lineage (GTDB taxonomy): Bacteria > Desulfobacterota > Desulfovibrionia > Desulfovibrionales > Desulfovibrionaceae > CAILNX01. The sequence goes on along the minus strand of CAILNX010000028.1, from coordinate 16,563 downwards.
CCTCCTTTGAGGAAATCACCCGGGACACGCCGGAGAAGTCCCTGACCACGGGCCTGAACAAGAAGTCCGGCCGCAATACTTATGGACGCATCACCAGCCGTCGGCGCGGTGGCGGTCACAAGCGCAGCTACCGGCTCATCGACTTCAAGCGCGAGAAGCTGAACATCCCGGCCAAGGTGGCCACGGTCGAGTACGATCCCAACCGCAGCGCCCGCATCGCGCTCCTGAACTACGCCGACGGCGAGAAGCGCTATATCCTGGCCCCGGTGGGGCTTGCGGTGGGCGACCAGGTCCTGGCCGGCGACGGCGCGGACATCAAGCCCGGCAACGCCATGCGTCTGGGCCGCATCCCGGTCGGCACCGTGGTGCACAACGTGGAGCTGGCCCCGGGCAAGGGCGGCCAGTTCTGCCGCGCTGCCGGGACCTACGCCCAGCTCATCGCCAAGGAAGGGAAATACGCCCTGCTGCGGCTGCCCTCGGGCGAAGTGCGCAACATCCTGTCCACCTGCACGGCCACGGTCGGCCAGGTGGGCAACATCCACCACGAGCAGATTTCCCTGGGCAAGGCTGGCCGCAACCGTTGGCTTGGCCGCCGTCCCATGGTGCGCGGCGTGGCCATGAACCCGGTTGACCACCCCTTGGGCGGTGGTGAAGGCAAGAGCTCCGGCGGCCGTCACCCCTGCACCCCGTGGGGCAAGCCGACCAAGGGCTACAAGACTCGCAACAAGAAGAAGAGCTCCACCAAGCTCATCGTCAAACGCCGCGGCCAGAAGTAGGAGCAGCGACAATGCCCAGATCCTTAAAGAAAGGGCCGTACATTGACGGCCATGTGTTGCAGAAGGTCCAGCGGGCCAATGACGCCAGTGACCGGCGGGTGATCAAGACCTGGTCCCGCCGTTCCACCATCGTCCCGGAAATGGTCGGGCTCACCTTTGCGGTGCACAACGGCCGCAAGTTCGTTCCGGTGTTCGTCACCGAGAACATGGTCGGCCATAAACTCGGCGAGTTCTCCCCCACGCGGACCTATTTCGGGCACGCGTCGGACAAGAAGAGCAAGTCCTAGCCTTAAATAGGGCCGACACGAGGTTTCATCATGGAAGCGAAAGCTATTGCCAGATACATGCGCATCTCCGCCCAGAAAGTCCGGCTGGTGGCCAAGAACATCAGCGGAATGCCGGTGGAGCAAGCCCTGAACCTGCTCAAGTTCACGCCGAAAAAAGGCGCGAAGATCTTAAGCAAGGTTCTGTATTCCGCCCTGTCCAATGCCGAGCAGCTCGGTGGGGTGGATGTGGATGCGCTGTTTGTGAAGAATGTGCAGGTGAACGAGGGGCCGACCTGGAAGCGGATCATGCCCAGGGCGCAGGGACGCGCGTATCATATTCTGAAGCGCACCAGCCATATTACGATCGTCGTCGACGAGATGTAGGAACAAAGCGATGGGTCAAAAAGTTCATCCATTGGGCTTCCGCCTGGGATACACCAAGAATTGGCTCTCCCGGTGGTACAGCAGGAAAGAGTACCCGGCCTTTGTCGTCCAGGACGACAAGATCCGTAAGTACGTGAAGGAAAAACTCTACCAGGCCGGAATTTCCAAAATGGAAATCGAGCGTGCCGGTGGGAAGATCCGCCTGATTCTCCACACCGCCCGGCCGGGCATCGTCATCGGCCGCAAGGGTGTCGAAATCGAGAAGCTGCGCGGTGATCTCAAGCACGAATTCGGTTCGGACTTCACCCTCGAGGTGACCGAAATCCGCCGTCCTGAAACCGATTCCCAACTGGTGGCCGAGAACATCGCCCTCCAGCTTGAGCGCCGGGTGGCCTTCCGCCGGGCCATGAAGCGCACCGTGGGCCTGGCCCGCAGGTTCGGGGCCGAGGGCATCAAGATCTCCTGCGCCGGCCGCCTGGCCGGGGCGGAAATCGCCCGCACCGAATGGTATCGCGACGGGCGGGTGCCCCTGCATACCCTGCGCGCGGACATTGACTACGGATACGCCATCGCCAAGACCACCTATGGTACCATCGGGGTCAAGGTCTGGATATTCAAAGGCGAGATTCTGGATGAGGTGGGAAGCTGATGCTGGCTCCTAAGAAAGTCGTTTATCGCAAGCGGCAGAAATGCCGCCTCAAGGGCAACGCCCGCAGCGGGTTCATGGTCGCGTTTGGCGAGGTGGGTTTGAAGTGCGTCGAGCACGGCAAGCTGTCCAGCCAGCAGATCGAGGCCGCCCGCGTGGCCATCATGCGCCACATCAAGCGTGGCGGGCAGGTCTTCATCCGGGTGTTCCCGGACATTCCGGTCACGGCCAAGCCTGCCGAAGTGCGCCAAGGCAAGGGCAAAGGCGCTCCGGTGGGCTGGTGCGCCCCGGTCAAGCCGGGCCGCATCCTTTACGAAGTGAAGGGCGTGAGCCTGGAGCTGGCCAAGGAAGCCATGACCCGCGCCATGCACAAGCTGCCGGTGAAGACCGTCATCGTGGTGAAGGAGGGTCATGAGTCATGACCGGTAAGGAATTGCGCGATTTAACCGCCGACAAACTGGCTACCAAGCTTACGGAAATGCGGCAGGAAATCTTCAAGCTCCGCTTCCAGCACGCCTCGGCCCAGCTGGACAAGACCCACAGGATTCCTGAAGTGAAGAAGACCATCGCCCGCATTTTGACCATTCAGCGCCAGCGCGCTTCGGAGGCCTCCAATGGCTGAACTGAGATTCAAGGGTGAAAGACGGACCCTGACCGGGCTTGTGGTCAGCAACAAGGCTGACAAGACCATCGTGGTCCGGGTGGAAACCCTGGTGAAACATCCCTTGTACAAAAAGTACGTTCGCCGTCGCAGCAAGGTCATGGCCCACGATCCGGCCAACGAATGCTCCATGGGCGATACGGTCCAGGTCGTGGAATACCGCCCGCTGTCCCGCCAGAAGCGGTGGCATCTGGTGAAAATCATCGAGAAGGCTCAGTAGGGTGCTGTCATGATTCAGGTAGAATCCAATCTCGACGTGGCGGACAACTCCGGAGCCAAGCGCGTGGCCTGCATCAAGGTCCTGGGCGGCTCCAAGCGTCGCTACGCCGGACTTGGGGACATCATCGTGGTTTCCGTGAAGGAGGCCATGCCCCACGCCAAGGTGAAGAAAGGCGATGTTATGAAAGCCGTTGTCGTGCGGACCAAGAAGGAAGTCGGCCGGGCCGACGGCTCCTACATCAAGTTCGACACCAACTCCGCCGTGCTTTTGAACAATGCCTTTGAGCCCATCGGGACGCGCATTTTTGGCCCGGTGGCCAGGGAGCTGCGCGCCCGCAACTTCATGAAGATCGTCTCCCTCGCTCCCGAGGTTCTGTAATATGAATAGCAAGATTCGCAAAGAAGACAAGGTGATGGTCCTTGCCGGCAAGGACAAGGGCAAAATTGGAAAGGTGCTCAAGATCGTTCGCAAGAAGGATCGGATCATGGTCGAGGGCGTGAACGTCGTTTCCCGCCACACCAAGGCCAACCCCTATGCCAATCAGCCCGGGGGAATCGTGAAAAAGGAAGCCCCGATCCATATCTCCAATGTGGCCTACATGTGCGACAAGTGCGCCAAGGCCACCCGGATCGGGTACAAAACCACGGAAGACGGGAAAAAGGTTCGCGTCTGCCGCAAGTGCAACGAAATCCTTGATTAGGGACTAACAATGACTCGTCTGGAACAGATTTACGCCGAGAAGGTATCGCCCGAGCTACAAAAAGCGTTCGGGTACAAGAGCCCCATGGAGATCCCCAAATTGGTCAAGATCTCCGTGAACATGGGCCTTGGCGAAGCCATCCAGAACCAGAAGCTGGTTGAAGACGGGATGAACGAATTGACCCGGATCACTGGCCAGAAGGCTGTGATCACCCGGGCCAAGAAGGCCATCGCCCAATTCAAGCTGCGCGCAGGACTTGGCATCGGTTGCCGGGTCACTCTGCGCCAGGACCGCATGTGGGACTTCCTGGACAAGCTGGTCACTTTCGCTCTGCCCCGGGTCCGCGACTTTCGCGGCATCCCGGATCGCGGATTCGACGGCCGTGGGAACTTCACCATGGGTCTTCGGGAACATACCATTTTCCCGGAGATTGAGATCGACCGAGTGGACAAGGTCAAGGGCATGAATGTGACCATCGTCACCACCGCCCGCACCGACAAAGAGGGCAAGATGCTCATGGAGCTTCTCGGTATGCCCTTCAAGAAATAGGAGCGAAGTCGTGGCCCGCACCGCATTACGCATCAAGGCTTCCAGAAAGCCCAAGTTTTCGTCCCGTGCGTACAACCGCTGTCCCATTTGCGGCCGTTCCAGAGCCTTTTTGCGGCGGTATGGCGTTTGCCGTATCTGCTTCCGCAACAAGTCCCTGGCTGGGGAACTCCCCGGCGTCCGCAAGTCCAGCTGGTAAACTTTTTTTCGCAAGTATTTAGTCAAGGAGAGCACAATGGCTGTCACTGATCCCATTGCCGATATGCTCGCCCGGCTTCGCAACGCCCACTGCGCCTTCCACAAGAAGGTGCTGGTCCCCTACTCCGGGGTGAAAGAGGCTATGGCCGGGATTCTGAAGGGGCAGGGCTATATTGAGGACTGCACCCGTCAGGAGCGCAACCTGGAAATTATCCTCAAGTACAACAAGGGCAAGGCGCTTATCGCCGGAACCCGTCGCATGAGCACCCCGGGTCGCAGGGTTTATGTCGGCGTGGAAGATATCCCCCGGGTCCAGAACGGACTGGGCATCTGCATCCTGTCCACCCCCCAGGGCATCCTGGAAGGCTCGGAAGCCAAAGCCAAGAATGTCGGCGGCGAGCTTCTCTGCGAAGTCTGGTAGAGAGGACCAAAAACCATGTCGCGCATAGGTAAAAAACCCATCGAGATCCCCTCCGGGGTCGAGGTCAAAGTCGGCGCCGAGGCCATCTCCATCAAGGGACCCAAGGGCAGCCTGTCCACCCCTGTCCATGCCACCGTGCAGTACGAGGTGGATGGCAAGCTGGTGGTGCTCACCCGCAAGGACGAAAGCCGCGAGGCCCGGTCCCAGCATGGTCTGCGCCGCACGCTTTTGGCCAACGCCATCGAGGGCGTGACCAAGGGATTCGTCAAGAATCTCGAAGTGATCGGCGTGGGCTACAAGGTCTCAGTGGCCGGGAAAAGCGTGGTGCTCAACGTGGGATATTCCCATCCGGTGGAGTTCCCCCTGCCCCAGGGCATCGAGGCCAAGGCCGAAGGCAACAAGCTGGCCATCCAGGGCATCGACAAGGAGCTGGTCGGCGAAGTGGCGGCCAAGATCCGCCGTGTCCGTCCGCCCGAACCCTACAAGGGCAAGGGCATCAAGTACGCCGATGAGCACATTCGGCGCAAGGCCGGCAAGTCCGGTAAAAAATAACGGGGTAAGGCCATGAAACTCACGAAGGAAGAAGCCAGAAGCCGGCGGAAGAAGCGCATCCGCAAGAAGATATCCGGAACCCCGGAGCGCCCCCGGCTGGTGGTCTTCCGCTCCAATTGCCACATGTACGCCCAGGTGGTGGACGACACCACGGGCAACACCCTTGTCAGCTCCTCCACCCTGGCCCTGGCCAAGGGCGGAGAGGCCCTCAAGATGGATAAGGAAAGCGCCGCCAAGGTGGGCAAGGATGTGGCCGCCAAGGCCAAGGAAAAGAACATCCTCAAGGTCGTCTTCGACCGCAACGGATATCTGTACCACGGCCGTGTTAAGGCCCTGGCTGACGGCGCCCGCGAGGGCGGACTCCAATTCTAAGGGTGTCCCCAATGGAACAGCAGAACGAATTCGGGCATATTGAAAAGATTGTGTACTTGAACCGCGTGGCCAAAGTCGTCAAGGGCGGCCGCCGGTTCAGCTTCAGTGCCCTGGTAGTGGTCGGCGACGGCAAGGGCCAGGTCGGTTACGGCCTGGGCAAGGCCAACGAAGTTCCCGAGGCCATCCGCAAGGCCACGGAAAGGGCCCGCCGCAGCATGGTCACCATCCCCATCCTGGACGGGACCCTGCCCTACGCGGTGGTCGGCGCCTTCGGGGCTGGCCGGGTCATGCTCCGTCCGGCCTCCAAGGGTACCGGCATCATCGCTGGCGGCGCCGTGCGCGCGGTCATGGAAGCTGCGGGCGTCCACGACATTCTGACCAAGGCCCTGGGCACCACCAATCCGCATAACGTGCTCAAGGCCGCCTTTCACGGTCTGAAATCCCTGCGCAGCGCTGAAGAAGTCTCCGCCCTGCGCGGCATGCAGCTCGCAACACCGAGAAAGTAAGAGAGGCCGAGTCGTGTTGAAGGTCAAATTGTTGAAAAGCCGCATCGGCTGCTCTCCTCAACAGCGCAGGACGCTTGACGCCCTGGGACTGCGGAAGATTCGGGCCGAGAAGTCCTTTGAGGAAAGCCCGTCCGTCATGGGCATGGTTGAAAAGGTCAAGCACATGGTGGAGGTTGTGAAGTCATGAGGTTGCACGAATTGTATCCGTTCCCTGAGGAACGCAAAAATAAGAAGCGTCTCGGCCGCGGTCGCGGTTCCGGGACTGGTTGCACCTCGGGCAAGGGCAACAAGGGCCAGAATTCCCGTTCAGGCACGGGCGGCAAGGTGGGCTTTGAAGGCGGCCAGATGCCGTTGTCCCGCCGTCTGCCCAAGTTCGGCTTCTTCAATCCCAACCGGGTTGAATACGCGCCGGTGAATTTGAAGCGCCTGGCCGAGGAATTTTCCGGGGTCACCGAGATCACCCTGGACGACATCTACGCTCGCGGCATCGCCCGTCCGGGCGAACCGGTCAAGATCCTGGGCCAGGGCGAGATCACCACGGCCATGACCATCGAGGCCCATCGGTTCAGCGCCTCGGCCAAGGAAAAGATCACCAAAGCCGGCGGCTCGGCAAAAGAATTGGAAGGGTAACCAGTGGCCCTCACCGGCGCGCAAAACATAGCCAAACTCCCGGAGTTGAAGAAAAAGCTCCTGTGGACCTTCGCCCTTCTGGCGGTCTACAGGGTCGGCATCTACATCCCGGTCCCTGGCGTGGACAGGCTGGCCCTCTTTGACTTCTTCGAACAGGCCAAGAACACCCTTTTTGGCCTGTTCGACATGTTCTCCGGAGGCGGCCTCCGCAACATCTCCATCCTGGCCCTGGGGATCATGCCCTACATCTCGGCCTCCATCATCATCCAGCTTCTGACCGTGGTCAGCCCGGACTTGAAGCGTTTGTCCAAGGAGGAAGGGGCCGAGGGGCGCAAGAAGATCACCCAGTACACCCGGTACGGGACCGTGCTCATCACCCTGATCCAGGGCTTTGGCATCGCCATCGGCCTGGAGCAGATGCACAGCCCCACGGGCGCGCCGGTGGTCATGCTCGCGGGCTGGAGCTTTCGGCTCATGACCATGCTCACCCTGACCACGGGAACGGTGTTCCTCATGTGGCTGGGCGAGCAGATGACCGAGAAGGGAGTGGGCAACGGCATCTCGCTGATCATCTTCGCGGGCATCGTGGCCGGACTGCCCACGGCCCTGTCCAACACCTTCCGCCTGGTGTCCACGGGTGAAATGTCGATCTTCGTGCTGCTGTTTCTGGCGGTGCTCATGGTCGGCGTGCTCGGGGTCATCGTGTTCTGCGAGCGCGGCCAGCGGCGGGTGCCCATCCAGTACGCCAAGCGCATGATGGGACGGCGCATGATGGGGGGCCAGTCCTCGCATCTGCCCCTGCGGCTGAACACCGCAGGCGTCATTCCGCCCATCTTTGCCTCCAGTTTGCTCATGTTCCCGGCCACCCTGGCCAACTTCTCCAGCGTGGAATGGCTCCAGCAGATATCCAGCGCCTTCCATCCCGGGGCCATCCTGTACAATGTCTTCTTCATCGCGCTCATCGTGTTCTTCTGCTACTTCTACACGGCCATCATCTTCGATCCCAAGGGGATCGCGGACAACCTGCGCAAGCAGGGCGGGTTCATCCCCGGCATCCGGCCCGGGCAGAAGACCAAGGACTATATCGACAAGGTGCTCACGCGCATCACCCTGTGGGGCTCCATCTACATCTCCGTGGTCTGCGTGCTGCCCATGTTCATGATCCAGCACTTCAACGTGCCCTTCTACTTCGGCGGCACGAGTCTGCTCATCGTGGTGGGCGTGGCCATGGACTTCATGGGCAAGATCGAGTCCTATCTCATCAGCCGACAGTACGAGGGGCTGATGGGCAAAACCCGCGTGAAGGGCAGACGTTAGCCTTGAAAAAGTTCCGGGGAATCTATCTCAAGAATGACAAAGAGATAGAGCTTATGCGCGAGGCGAACCGCATTGTCGCCGTGATCCTTGACAGATTGGCCGAAAAGGTCGCGCCCGGGGTCAAGACCCTGGAGTTCGAGCAGATCGCCCGCCGGAGCTGCGAGGAATTCAAGGTTCGGCCCGCGTTTCTGGGCTATCTGGGCTACCCGTTCGCCCTGTGCTGTTCGGTCAACGAGCAGATCGTGCATGGGTTCCCCTCGGAGCGCGTGCTGCAAGAGGGTGACATCGTCAGCTTCGACATGGGCGCGGTGTATGAGGGGTTCTACGGAGACTCGGCCCGGACCTATCCGGTGGGGCAGGTCTCGGACGAGGCCAAGCGGCTTCTGGCCGTGACCGAGGCCTCCTTGTACAAGGGCATTGAACAGGCCAAGTCTGGAAACAGTTTGTATGATATATCGGCCGCCATCCAGAACTACGTGGAGTCAAGCGGGTTCTCCGTGGTTCGGCGGTTCGTGGGGCACGGTGTGGGGCGCAACCTGCACGAGAAGCCGGAGGTGCCCAATTTCGTGCCCAAGGGCATGCCGGACGTGAGTCTGCGCTCGGGCATGGTTTTGGCCATCGAACCCATGGTCTGCGTCGGAACCCACGAGGTGGAGATCCTGGCGGACCAGTGGACCGCGGTGACCAAGGATCGCAAGCTTTCGGCTCATTTCGAGCACTCCGTGGCCCTTATGTCCCACGGACCAGAGATCATGAGCCGACCTTCCTAGGCCTTTCAGTTTTTTCGGGGAAGGTCGTTTTTTGGACCAAGTGGTTTTGTTTTCGGTGGCTGGCAAGCCACGGGGGGCAAGGCTTAAAAAAGCTCTTGCCATTGTTCAAATTTTGCCTTAGGTACGCGCCTCTTTTTCGGGGTGTTCAAAAAGGCGGTTTTGACCGCTTGAAAGGACGGGAGAGATCATGAAAGTCAGGCCTTCTGTGAAGAAGATTTGCTCCAAGTGCAAAATCATCAGACGCCGCGGCGTGCTCAGGGTCATTTGCGAAGACCCCCGGCACAAGCAGCGTCAAGGTTAAAAGGGGAACAATAGTGGCACGCATTGCAGGTGTCGATTTGCCCAAGAACAAGCGGCTGGATGTCGCGCTGACCTATATCTTCGGTATCGGTCGCGCCACCGCCCTCAAAATCCTGGACACCACCGGGATCGAGTGGACCAAGAAGACCGACGACTTGTCCGGTGACGAAGTGAATGTCATCCGCAAGGAGATCGAGTCCAACTTCAAGGTGGAAGGCGATCTGCGCCGCGACATCACCGGGAACATCAAGCGTTTGATGGACATCGGATGCTATCGCGGACTGCGTCATCGCAAGGGACTTCCGGTGCGCGGCCAGCGGACGCACACCAACGCCCGGACCCGCAAGGGACCGCGTCGTTCCGCAGTCGGCAAGAAGAAGAAATAGCGAAGCGCGCTAGGCCGTTCATTAACAGCGCCAGGGCTCCCCAGGGAACGCCATTCCTGAGGATACGTCCGGCGAATTGAATCGGAGAAAGGGTGTATGGCTCGACCCCGTCGCACAGGCAAGAAGAAGGAAAAGAAGAATATCCCGGTAGGGATGGCCCACATCAACGCCTCGTTCAACAACACCATCATTACCTTCACGGACATGAGGGGGAACGTGGTGAGCTGGGCCAGTTCCGGACAGTCCGGGTTCAAGGGATCGCGCAAGAGCACGCCCTTTGCGGCCCAGATCGCGGCTGAGAACGCTGCCAAGAAGGCCCAGGAAAACGGCATGCGTACCGTGGGGATTTATGTGAAGGGCCCGGGCGCCGGCCGTGAAGCGGCCATGCGCGCGATCAACCACGCGGGTTTTCGGGTGAGTTTCATCAGGGACATCACCCCGATCCCGCACAACGGCTGCCGCCCTCCCAAGCGTCGCAGAGTCTAATTCCAAAGAAGGAGATCGGACTTGGCCAGATATACCGAAGCCAAATGCCGCCTGTGTCGGCGTGAGGGCCAGAAACTTTTCCTCAAGGGCGACCGCTGCTACACGGACAAGTGCGCGTATGAGCGCCGTCCCTATGCGCCTGGCATGCACGGCCGCATCCGCAAGAAGATGAGCGACTACGCCGTCCAGTTGCGCGAGAAGCAGAAGGCCCGCCGTGTGTACGGCGTGCTGGAGCGCCAGTTCAGATTGTATTTCGGACGGGCGGACCAGGCCAAGGGCGTCACCGGCGCCAACCTGCTCATCCTGCTCGAACGTCGTCTGGACAACGTGGTTTACCGCCTGGGTTTCGCGGCCTCCCGCGACCAGGCCCGTCAGATGGTCCGCCACGGCCTGTTCACCTTGAACAGCCGCCGGGTGACCATCCCCTCCATGCTGGTCAAAGGCGGAGACGTGGTTTCCGTGCGCGAGCGCAACAAGGAATCCGTGGTCATCAAGGAAGCCCAGGAAACCATAGCCCGTCGGGGCTGTCCGGTTTGGCTCGAAGTCGATGGCGCGGCCCTCAAGGGTCAGGTCAAGAACCTGCCCACTCGCGAAGACATCCAGCTGCCGCTCAACGAACAGTTGATCGTCGAACTGTACTCCAAATAAGCAGGTATAGGGCACACCTATGCAAAATGGCGAAAAGCTGATCAATACCCGCAACTGGACCGAACTGGTCCGGCCCGAGCAGTTGGTGCGCGATACCCGTTCCTCGGACGTGTATGGCCGGTTCACCTGCGAGCCCCTGGAAAGGGGTTTCGGGACGACCATAGGCAACTCCCTCAGGCGGGTGCTCCTGTCCTCACTCCAGGGTGCGGCGGTTGTGCGGGCCACCATCGAAGGTGTCCAGCACGAGTTCACCACCATTCCCGGAGTCATTGAGGACGTGACCGAGATCGTCCTGAACTTAAAAAGCGTCCGCTTCGCCATGACCACCCAGGAGCCCGTCGTCCTGGTTCTGCATGCCAACAAGAAGGGCCCGGTCACGGCGGAATGCATCAAAGAGACCCACAATGTCAGCGTGCTGAACAAGGACTGGCTCATCGGCACCCTGTCCGAGGATCAGGAGCTCAAGATGGAGCTCGAGGTCCGCATGGGCAAGGGCTTTGTGCCTTCCGATATGCACGAGGGACTGTCCAAGGAAATCGGAACCATCGCCCTGGACGCCAGCTTCTCTCCGGTGCGCAAGGTAGCCTACACCGTGGAGCAGGCCCGCGTGGGGCAGATGACCAACTACGACAAGCTGGTCCTGGAAGTCTGGACCGACGGCTCGGTCTCCCCTGAGGACGCCATCGCTTACAGCGCCAAAATCCTCAAGGACCAGCTCACGGTCTTCATCAACTTCGACGAATTCAAATCCCAGGAAGAGGAGCGGGCCGGAGCCGGAAGCTCGGACTTGAACCCCAACCTCTTCAAGAGCATCGACGAGCTGGAGCTTTCCGTCCGGGCCACCAACTGCCTGAAGGCGGCCAATATCCGCCTGGTGGGCGAGCTGGTGCAGCGCACGGAACCCAGCATGCTCAAGACCAAGAACTTTGGTCGCAAGTCCCTGGACGAAATTCGCAGAGTGCTCGAATCCATGGGGCTGAAATTCGGCATGTCTCTGGATAATTTTGAGCAAAAATACCAGGAATGGATGAAGAGGAAAGAAAAAGATGAGGCATAAGAAATCCGGTCGTGCTCTCAGCAGGAACCACGAGCACCGCACGGCCATGCTCCGCAATATGGCCCGGTCGCTGCTGACCCACGAACGCATCCGCACCACCGAGGCCAAGGCCAAGGAACTGACCAAGGTCGTGGACAAGCTGATCACCCTGGCCCTGCGCGACGATCTGCATTCCCGTCGCCTGGCCTATAAGTTCCTGAACAACCACCAGTTGGTCCAGCGCCTGTTCGACGAGATCGGCCCCCGCTACAATGGCGGAGGCGGCGGGTACACCCGCATCCTCAAGATGGCCATTCCCCGGGCTGGCGATTGCGCGCCCATGACCATCATCGAACTGACCAAGATGGCCGAGAAGACGGCTGAGAAGCCCGCCAAGGCCGCCAAGGCCGTGAAGGCCGAGCCCAAGGCCGAGCCCAAGGCCAAGTCCAAGGCCGGAATCGCTGCAGATGCGGCGGAAAAGCCCAAGCGCGCCGTCAAGGCCAAGCCCAAGGCCGCAGCCGCCGAAGGCGCTCCGGCCGAGGAGAAGCCCAAGAAGCCCCGGGCCAAAAAGCCCAAGGCCGAAGAGGCCCCGGTCGCAGAGACCAAAGAGTAGCTTTTACGAAAAGGCGGGCCTTGCGCCCGCCTTTTTTTTATGGCATCTCATCAGAAAATTCGATGAGGTGGATAGATAGAATGGATATTCGACGCCTGGAAGCCTTTCGCAAAGTGTACGAGTTGCGGAGCTTTTCCCGGGCCGGGCAGGAGCTTTTCCTGTCCCAGCCCACGGTGAGCGCCCATGTGGCCGCCCTGGAGGAGGAACTCGGGGTGCGCCTGTTTGACCGCCTGGGCCGGGGGGTTTTGCCCACGCCCGCAGCCGAGGCCTTGAACGCCCGGGCTCTGGAGGTCTTCCGGGCCTTGGAGCGGGCCAGGGCCGAGGTGCTCCTTCTGCGCGAAAAAGTGGCTGGCGAACTCATTCTGGGCGGGAGCACCATCCCGGCCCACTACCTTCTGCCCCGCATCCTGTCCGGTTTTCTGCCTTTGTACCCCGAGGTCCGGGTGGAAATCCAGGACGGGGACACGGACCAGATCATGGAGCGCACGGCCAAGGGCGAAGTGGTCCTGGGCCTGGTCGGGGCCAAGGCCCAACGTTCGGACCTGGCTTTCGAGCCCCTGTTCAAGGACCACCTGGTGGTGGTGGCCTCGCCCGCATTCGCCAAGGCCCACGCGGCGGCCATTGCGGCCGGGGACCCCACGGGCTGGCCCTGGATCATGCGCGAACGCGGCTCAGGCACCCGGAAATCCTTTGAGCAGGCCCTGGACAAGCTGGGGGTCAATCCCCGGGCACTCAAACGGGCCGTGCAGGTAGGGGGCACCGAGTCGGCCCTGCGCTGCGCCATGGCCGGGCTGGGCAGCACCGTGACCTCCCGTCTGGCGGCTGAGAACGCCCTGGTCCGGGGTGAGCTTACGGAAATTTCCAACCTGGCCCTGGATATGGACCGCTCCTTCTACCTGGTGCACCACGCGGGCCGGGAGTTCCTGCCCACGGCCGCCCGGTTCCGGGAATACGCCCTGAAATGGGGCCAGGATTTCGCGGTCGGCCTGCACTCCAAGGTCTGAACCGGGCCGGTCCCTTTGCCCTGGTCCTGACACGGACCCTGGACATTTCAAAGCCCACGGACAAGCATCACTTGTTCTTGGGCCTTTGTGTGCGGCCTGGGGTGGGGTGGGGGATGCTTCAATTCCTAGTGTCCGCCGTAAATCTTGCTCCTGTGGCCAATCCTGGCCACGAGCACGAGGATATCCTCATCCTGGATATCCGCGATGATGCGATAGGCCCCCACGTGGTATTTCCAAAGCCCGCCGAGCTGGCCTCTCAGGGCTTCCCCGATGCTGCGCGGGTCGTCGAGCTTGGCCACGTGCTCAAAGAGGAAAACGAGGATGCGCCGGGCTTCCTGGCGGTCTATTCGGTCCAAGTCTTTCTCGGCCTGGTGGTCGAGTTCAACCTTCCAGGCCATAACGCTTCATGACCTCTTCAATCGTGACGGTATGGCTTTTCCCGGCCTTTAAGGCTTCAAGCCTGGCCTGGGCCAGATAGGTGTCCTCAAGGTCGTCCAGGTGCTCCATGATGGCCTCGCGGATGTAGAACGCCTTGGACCTCCCGGTCTGGTTGGCCAGGGCCTCAAGCCGTCTTTCGGCGTCTTCCGGCAAACGAACGGATGTGGGCATACCCCTCCCTTTTGAATACATGTAGTCACTCAGGGGCAATAGGTCAAGCCTGGAGTCCAGGGAGCGCCGGAACAGAAAACCGGCTTAAAAACGACGACTGGGGATTACTCTGGGGGTATCCGGCAAACAGTGCAAAAGGCATTGCTTAAATTCAGGCAAGTTAAGTCTTCTGTTCGACTCTTCGTATACGAAATCATATTGAAATCGCCGGGCGGTCCTGAGTTATGATTCCGAAGGTGGGACTGCGCACATGGCGGTCTTGTGCGCGGTCTTGTCCTCGTACATGCACCGGTCGGCCTTGCGTAACAAGTGCTCCATCTCCTCCGGGGTCCGGGCCGTGGCTGCGCCCAGGGACAGGCTTAGGCAGAAGCGGCGGTTTTGGCGGCCGCAGGTCCCTATCTCCGTGCATATGCGTTTCAAGGACTCGGCCACGGCCGCCTCGTCCGCGCCGGGAAGCAGCACGGCGAACTCGTCCCCGCCCAGACGGGCCACCAGATCACTGACGCGGAATGCCTTCCTGAGGACCTCGGCGGCAGTCTTGATGAGCTCGTCGCCCACGGCGTGGCCAAGGCTGTCGTTGATATTCTTGAGCCCGTCCACATCGGCCATGATGACGCTGATGGGCAGTTGGCGGCCCTGGGCGGTGCGCTGGAACTCGGTCTCGAAATAGGCCCGATTGTAAAGACCCGTAAGCGCATCGTGGGTGGACACGAACACGAGCTGCTCCTCGTAGGCCTTGCGCAGGGTGACGTCGCGGGCCACAAGGTGAAAGCCACGGATGCTCCCGTCGTTTTCGTGCACGGGGTTGGAGAGGATCTCGACCCAAATGCTACCGCCGTCTTTACGCAGGAGCGGCACCTCCACGCGAAGGGGCGCGGGGTCTTCTGCCGCGTCCGCGATGGAGGCAAGATAGCCCCGGCAGCGCTCCTGCATGAGGGCTACAAAGTCCGGGTGCATGGCGCTCCACACAGGCTGACCGAGGATCTCCTTGTGGTGGAAGCCGCGCATGCGTTCGTCGGCCGGACTAGCGTAGATGAAGTGGTGGTCCGCGTCGATCCACCAAATGATGTCAGCCGAGTTCTCGGCCAGAAAGCGGTAACGCTCCTCGCTTTCGCGCAGGGCCCGGGCGGTCCGGTTGCGCTCAGTGATGTCCGTGACCACGCCGACGATGCCGTTGACCCGGCCAGCGACATCGTGGGTGGCGGCCTTGCTGAATATGACGTCGCGCTGCTCGCCGTTATTGCGCGTGAGGCGGAAGTCATACATCTGGACCCCGTCCGCAACCATGAGAGCCTCGTCCATCTCGAAATACTTGCGTGCTTCCTCCTCGCTGAAGAGATTGAAAACCCCCTTGCCGATGATCTCCTCCTTGGGGCGGCCGATTGCGGTGCAGAATGCATCGTTGCAGTCGGTGTAGATCCCGGCCCGATCTTTTATGAAGATGGGGCTGGCGATGACATTGAGGATGCTTTTGGTGAGGGCATACGCCTCATCCAGGCGCACGGCCATGGAGTTGAAGGCGGTTGAGAATTCGCCCAGAAAGTCCACCCGCTGGGAGAAATCGCCGTCGGCCAGCATCTGCGTCTGCCAGGTCAGGTGCTTCAGGTTGGATTGGAACGTCTTGAGTACCCCGGGCAGATAGCCTTTGTGGCCCAGCTTCTGGTGGAGCTTCCCCTGGCTCAAGCCCAAGAGGAAGAGGCGCAGATCCATGATCTGTGCGTAAAAGGAAGCAAGACCTTCCACGCTGGTCAAATCCTCGGGGAGGGCTTCCGGCGCTGCGGCCAATTGTAACGCTCCCTGTAGGACCTCAAGTATGCGCTTCAGGTCAGGCTGGGCGGTTAGCTCCGCCACTGGAAGGGGATCCCTAGGGCACTTGCTCATTCAGGCTCCGCAGTGAACCGACAGATGCGGCCGCCGGTACACCAGCAATCCACTTCCTTCACCCTGTACGGCCTGCCTGTGAAGCTCTCCATTAGCCCGGCGATGAAGCCCTCGTCGTAGACACAAACCCCGTGGCCCAATTCCGGCAGGCCGGAACAGTCCAAGTCCTCTGCCACGGTGAGGACAAAGGATCCTTTCTCCATGTCAGCTTCTTCCACACGCAAAATCCCCACGCCAAGGTCGCGCAGGGTGGTTTGCATGGCATTCACGAACTCGTTGAAGTCATTTATATGACCGAAGAACGTTTTATAGAATTCTGTCCCGGCAAGCTTTCCGGAGGCGTAAAACAATTTGTCGGACTTCTGTGTCCCTAGCTCGTTTTCCAAGACATCGCGGAAGGTGAACTGCATCAGCCGGTAGACCTCTACCCGCATACTCGCCCCAAGATTAGGGCGTCCCAAGGCAATATCTCCGATGAGATTCCATGAAAATTTAGGCTCTGTTCGCGTTAATCATTTGAGGGTTCGTCCCGAAGCAGCCTGAACCCAGCCCGTAGGGGTCAACACCCGTTTTGGGTTTTCGGTCATACGCCGCCAGCCCAGGTAGTTGGGTAGATACTTGGTGGCTACGCCATT
>CAILNX010000027.1 GCA_903835685.1 uncultured delta proteobacterium | reverse complement strand
CCTGCGGCAAACGTGCCGAATTCAGGGAAAGAGAACCTACCCCGTGCTGGTCGAGGCTATGACCGCGTTCTTCAAAGGTGAGCATCCAAACCTCGCGTGGATTCGTGCTTTGGCAGACTGACCCGTGAGCCCTTACGAAATGTTTGTATTGCGATTTTGATTAGTGGGTAACTATGAGGGGGTGGAGCCAATCTGTGCCTCCACCCCGCACCGCCCGCACTCCCCACACCCTGCCGCCGGGCAGGGCTCGGTCTCCAACTCCTTCTTATATCTTCCCCACTCCCGCCACAGCACGGCCCGGCTCACGCCGCAGTCGATGACCTCCCAGGGGAAGACCTCGTCCTTGGCCCGCTCCCGGTCCAGGTCTGCCGATGCGTCCCGGGGCCAGGCCTTGAGGGCCTTTTTCCAGCCGAGGTCCAGGGCGCTCACGACGAGGGGGGCCAGGTCCTCGCCGCCCCGGGCCAGGAGCCCCTGGAGCCGGGCCGCCCCGGGGCCGTCGGAGGCGAAGCGGAAGGCCCGGTGCGGCCGGACCATCTCGCGCACCTGTTTCAGGCGCGCCTCCAGGGCCTCTTCCGAAGCCATGGGCGACCACTGCATGGGGGTAAAGGGCTTGGGCACCAGACAGGACATGCTGAGCGTGATGAGCATGTCCACCTTCTTTTTCCCGAACCCTTCGGCCCGGGCCGCGTCGATGCGGTCGAGAAAATCCGCGAGTTCCGCGTAGTCCGCGTCGGTCTCGCCCGGCCAGCCGGTGATGCAGTAGATTTTCAGGTGGTTGACCCCGTGCCGGGCGCAGCGGGTCACGGCCGAGAGAAAGGCCTGGGTGTCCAGGTTCTTGTTGGCCGCGCGGCGCAGGCGCTCGGACGGGGCCTCCAGGGCCAGGGTCACGGAGCGCACCCCGGCCAGGCGCAGGAAGGCCACCAACTCCTCGGTGAGCCCGTCGGCCCGCACCGAGGACAGGGTGAACTTGGTTTTGCGGCCGTGCAGCCAGGTGAGAAACGGCAGGAGGTCCGGCCAGTCGGTCAGGGCCGTGCCCACCAGGCCCACCTTGGGCGGATCGGCCTGCTCCACCAGGGCCTTCAAGTCGGACATATGCGCCCGGCGCGGGGGCCGGTACACGAACCCGGCCGCGCAGAACCGGCAGCCGTAGGGACAGCCCCGGTTGATCTCCACCAGAAAGGTGTCCTTGAACTCGGCCTTGGAGCTGATGAAGCAGGACCAGGCCGGTTCGGACAGGTGCGGGGAGCGGCCCGAGCGCTTCCGGCGCACGGGCAGGGGGGAGAGCCCGGGCGCGTAGACCCCGGGCCGGGCCGCGACCTTTTTCAGGAAGGCGGCCTTGGTCCCACCGGCCAGGATGTGGGTGTGCAGGTCGGCCAGGAGGTCCGAGAGGGTGGGGTCGGCCTCGCCCACCCAGATCAGGTCAACGAAGGGGGCCATGAGGGCCGGGTTCAAAAAGGCCAGGGGGCCTCCGGCCAGGATCAGGGGAAAATCGGGGCGCTCCGACCGCAGGGTCGGAGCGCCCATCTCAAGGGGGATATGGGCAAGGCTCCGTACGTCTTCCTCGAAGGCCAGGCTCACGGCCGCCAGGGGGAAGGAGGAGAGCGGCCTGTTTGCTTCCAGGGAACGTGCGGGGCTGTCCTTGAGGTCCAGATTGAAGCGTTCGACAGCGAAGCGGTTGTCCGAGGCCAGTTGGCGGTACACCGCCTGCCAGCCCAGGGAGGACAGGGCGAAGGCCTCGGACCCCGGGAAAACCAGGGCTATTGGCAGCCGACCCCCGTGCTCCGGGGCGGTCGGCTGGGTCCGGCCGTAGTACAGACCGGGTTCCAGGGCCTTCTCCCGCTTGACGCCGAACTGGCTAGGCGAAGCCGCCTAGTCCGCCTGCTTGCGGATGAAGGAGGGGATCTCCAGTTCGTCCTCGTCGAAAATGAATTCCTCTTCGCCGGGTCCCGGGGCCACCTTGGCCGTGACCTTGGTCCGGGCGGCCACGGCCTGGGCCTCGGCCATGGCCTTGACCGCGTCCGGGCCTTCCTTGGTCTTGCGCAGGTAGGCCGGGATATTCATGTCCTTTTCCATGATGTTGATCGTGCTCTTGCGCACCTGGTTGCCGCCGATGGGCGCGCGGCCGGGCATGCTGCGCACGGGCATGAGCCGGACCTTGCTGGTGTCCTCGGGCTGGCACTGCTTGGTCTCCTTGTCGATGCCCGTGGCAATGACCGTGATGCGCATCTCGTCAGCCACGTCCGGGTCGAAGACCGTGCCGAAGAAGACCTGGGCGTTCTCGTCCGCCTCCTGGGAAATGAGGTTGGCGGCCTCGGACACCTCTTCGATGGTCATGTCCGGGGAGCAGGTGATGTTGATCAAGAGGCCGCGCGCGCCTTCGATGGATACGTCTTCCAGGAGCGGGGAGGTGATGGCCTTCATGGCCGCTTCCCTGGCCCGGCCCTCGCCTCGGGCGATGCCCGTGCCCATGAGGGCCAGGCCGCCGTTGGCCATGACCGCCTGCACGTCGGCAAAGTCCAGGTTGATCAGGCCATGCACGGTGATCAGGTCCGCGATGCCCTTGACCGCGTAGTACAAAACCTCGTCGGCTTTTTTGAGCATCTCCAGGAAGGTGGCCTTCTTGGCCGCCAGTTGGAGCAGGCGGTCGTTGGGGATGGTGATGATGGAGTCCACCACGGCTTTCAGTTCCTCGATACCGCGCTCGGCGGATTTGAGGCGCTTCTGGCCCTCGAAATAAAAGGGTTTGGAGACCACGGCCACGGTCAGGGCCCCGACCTCCTTGGCCGCCTGGGCGATGACCGGGGCCGCGCCCGTGCCCGTGCCGCCGCCCATGCCCGCGGTGACGAAAACCATGTCCGCGTCCCCGATGCAGAGCTTGATCTCCTCGATGGACTCCAGGGCCGCGTCCCGGCCGACATTGGGGTCGGCGCCAGCGCCCAGGCCCTTGGTCAGCTTCTCGCCGAGCTGGAGCTTGCGCGGGGCCAGGGATTTGTTGATGGCCTGGATGTCGGTGTTGGCCGTGATGAACTCAACGCCCCCCAGGGAGGACATGATCATGTTGTTCACCGCGTTGCCACCCGCGCCCCCGGCTCCGAAGACCTTTATTTTGGCACTGGTGTCGTGTTCGATCTCAAGACGCATAAGCCCTCCTTCCCCCTTGATTGTTACCTGAACCAGTATCCTTTGAGGATCGGCCCGCAGCCCAAACGGTTTTCCCCCTGTCCGGGCCGCATCAGCCTGCCTGGTGATGCGCGGTGATATGGCTGCGTTTCCTTGTAAATCCTGTTGCAAGGAAATGTCTAGAAAAAATCAAGATCTGACGGTTGCGTACGCATATGGCGAACTGGCCCGTGATCATTGGATTTTCCCCTTATTTTCAGCCGTAAACCCCACATTCCGCGTCCCAGGCCCATGTTTTTTTTAGGCGATGTCCGTGAACCACTTGCGCATGCGGCCCAAAATCCGGTTGAACACGTTGTCGTCCCGGATGCGGAAGCGCTGCTCCTCCACCACGCCCTCTTTCTCCGCGCCGTAGAGCAAAAGGCCCACGGCCGTGGCGTATTTGGGGCTGTTGATCACGTCGTGCAGGCCGCCCATGTGCCGGGGGTAGCCGATGCGCACGGGCAGATCAAATATCTGCTCGGCCAAATCCTGCATGCCCTCGATGAGGGCCGTTCCGCCGGTGAGCACCACCCCGGCCGCGATCTGGGTCTTGAATCCCGAGCGCACCAGCTCCTGGTCGATCAGGGCCAGAATCTCCTCGATGCGCGGCTCACATATCTCGGCCAGGACCCGGCGGGTGAGTTTGCGCGACTCCCGGCCGCCCACGCTGGGCACGTCGATGAGTTCGTCGCTCTTGATCAGGTCGGCCATGGCGCAGCCGTGCGCCCTTTTCACCGCTTCCGCCGACTGCATGGGCGTGCGCAGGCCGTAGGCGATGTCGTTGGTCAGGTTGTTGCCGCCCAGGGCCAGGACCGAGGTGTGCTTGATGGAGTTGTTGTTGAAGATGGCCAGATCCGTGGTCCCGCCGCCGATGTCCACCAGGGCCACGCCGATCTCGCGCTCCTCTTCGGTGAGCACGGCCTTGCTGGAGGCCAGGGACTCCAGCACGATGTCGGCCACGTCCAGGCCGGAGCGGTGGCAGGAGCGCACGATGTTCTGGGCGCTGGTCACGGCCCCGGTCACGATGTGCACCTTCACTTCCAGGCGCACCCCGGCCATGCCCAAGGGGTCGGCGATGCCCTTCTGGTCGTCCACGATGAACTCCTGGGGCAGGGTGTGGATGACCTCGCGGTCCAGGGGGATGGCCACGGCCTTGGCCGCGTCAATGACCCGGTCCACGTCCTTTTGGGTCACCTCGCCGCCCTTGACCGCGATCACCCCGTGGGAGTTGAATCCCATGATGTGGCTGCCCGCGATCCCGGCGTAGACCGAGCGGATCTGGCACCCGGCCATGAGCTCGGCCTCTTCCAGGGCCTTCTTGATGGACTGCACGGTCTGCTCGATGTTCACCACCACGCCTTTGCGCAGGCCCGTGGAGGGGCTGGTGCCCACGCCTACCACGTCCACGCCGTCCGGGGTGAGTTCGCCCACCACCGCGCAGATTTTGGTCGTGCCGATGTCCAGCCCGACAATGAGATCTGATTTGCCCATGCTCCCTCTCCTTTTTGAAATGCCGGGCCGCCCCGGCGGTTCATGCCTTCTCGAAATCAGCGGTTTATTTATCGATGCATTCTTCTTGCCGTCTTCAAACTCGCGACCCTTAGGTCCTGCGGGTGACCCAGATCCGGGTCCCCAGCACGGTCACGATGGACACCCGGGTCAGTTCCCCGCGCTCCTTCAAATCCCGCCAGACCCGCTCCAGCCGGGACACCTCGCCTTTTAAGTCCGTGCTGCCCAGGCGCAGGAGCAGTCCCGGGCCGTCCAGGAACATCTCCACGCCCACGCTGGAGAGCCGCACCCAGGCCAGTTGCCCGGTGGCAAAGGGCATGGTCTTCTTGTCCAGCATGGCCAGGAGGTCGGGCAGGAGCCGCAAATCCTCCATGGCCCCCTGGTCCACGGCCAGAAGCGGCAGGGAGGCGAAGCGGTTGGTGTCCACGGGCGCGATGGCCCGGCCGGCCGCGTCCACGTAATAGAGCCGCTCCCCGGACTGCATCCAGAAGGAGGGGTTCTTCTCCCGCACCTCCAGGGCCAGGGTGTCCGGGAACTGCCGGGCCACGGACACGGACTCGATCCAGGGATTGGTGAGCAGCTTCTCCTCCACCTCCCGGATGTTCACGGCCAGGGAGTTCATGCCCGGCTGGACCTCGGCCAGGGTCAGGACCTCCTCCTCGGACAGGCGCACGTTGCCCTGCACGGAGATGGTTTTCAGGGCGAAAAAGGGCAGCTCGGTGAGCCAGGTGTAGGACTCGAACAGGCCCACGCCCAGGCCGCACAAAAGGGCCAGGGCCAGAACCCCGTAGGCCAGGCTCCCGGCCAGGGACAGGACGCTCCCGGCCATGGGCGAGCGGGACGACGGGGGTCCAAGGCGCGGGGCCTCGCGGCCCATCTCGCGTCCGGGCTCGCGCATGCCTTCGGGTTTCTTGCGCTTCCACTTGTTCTCCCGGGGCTTGGCCAGGGACAGCCGGGTGGGGCGGTTGGCGGTCTGGTTCATGGAACCATCCTCACTTCGCACTGAAGGATCGGCCCGAATTTCTCGGCCACGGCCCGGCGGGCCTGGTCCAAAAGGGTCAAGGCCTGCGCGGTCGTGCCTTGGCCCAGGTTGACCAGGAAATTGGCGTGCAGGGCGGAGAAGCCCATGCCGCCCTCGGTGCGGCCCTTGAACCCGCACTGGTCCAGGAGCCAGCCCGCGCTGGCCCCCGGGGGGTTCTTGAACACGCAGCCGCAGGTGTGGGCCGTGACCGGCTGGGTGGCCTTCTTGCGGATGTAGGCTGCGGCCATGCGTTCGCGCACGGCCGAGACCTGGTCCTGGCGCAGGGCCAACTCGGCCTCCCAGACCAGGAAGAACCCGGGAATGCCCGGATCAAAGGTGCGGTAGTCCAGGCGACAGTCCCGGGCCTCGATCCAGGAGAGGCTCTGGCCCGGACGCCAGATCCGCACCCGGGTGAGCACCTGGCCCATTTCCGAGCCGTAGGACCCGGCGTTCATGGCCACGGCCCCGCCAATGTACCCGGGAATGCCCGTGAGCCCGTCCAGCCCGGCCAGGCCCCAGGAGGCGGCCCAGGCCAGGAGCCCGGGCAGGCGTAAGGCCGCCGGGACCAGAACCCGGGTCGCGCCGTGCTCCTGGCCCAGGATTTCCGGCTCGCGGCCATTGCCCGGACGGACCAGGACCAGGGGAAGGGGGCCGTCTGCGGCCAGGATGTTGCTGCCCGCGCCGAGAGCCAGGGGCGCGGCCCCTTCCTGGCGCAAAAGTTCGTCCAGGCTCGAAAACCCCTCCTCGGAGCGGACCAGGGCCTCGGCCACGGCCGGGCCGCCCAGGCGCAAGGTGGTGCGCTGGGACAGGGGGACCCCTCGGGTCAGTTCGATTCCTGGAAAGGCGTTCATGGCAATAATCCTGGCTCCTGATGCTGCATTGACGAAAAAATTGAACCGATCATCCTTTTGAAACACCTAAGAATAAGAAATAATAAATTTAAATTTTTCTTCTTGCGGGTGTCGCTGGACGCAACGTCATTCTTGTGTCCCGCTTCACAACGGGCCGTTCCCTCTGCGGACGGCCCTTTTTTTTATTCTTATTCTTCATTCTTTTGCATTCTCTTTGCGGCCTCTAGCCTTCGGCGTTCAAGAACCGCTCTCCCACCTGCCAGATGCTCCCGGCCCCCAGGGTGATGAGCAGGTCCCCGGCCTTCAGCACGCCCGGCAGGGCCTCTTCCAGGGCCGGGAAGTCCGGGAAGAACTCCACGTGGGTCTGGCTGACCTGCTTGATGCCCTGGGCCAGGGACTGGCCGCTGACCCCGGGAATGGGCGCTTCCGAGGCCGGGTAGATCTCGGTCAAAAGGAGCAGGTCGGCCTCGGTAAAGGCCTTGCAGAAATCCCCGAACAAGGCCCGGGTGCGGGTGAAGCGGTGGGGCTGGAAGGCCACCACCAGACGGCGGCTGGGGTAGCAGGCCCGGGCCGTCTTCAAGGTGGCCACGATCTCGGCCGGATGGTGGCCGTAGTCGTCCACCACCAGGACCCCCTTGCGCTCGCCCTTGCGCTCGAATCTCCGGCCCACGCCCCCGAAATTGGACAGCCCGGCCAGGATGGCCTCCTTGGGCAGCCCGGCCTCGAGCGACACCCCGATGGCCCCCAGGGCGTTCAAAATATTGTGCTTCCCGGGCTGGGCCAGCGAGGCCTCGCCCCAGAACTCCCCGTCCAGAAAGACCTTGAACAGGCTGCGCAGGCCCGTGGTGATGATCTCGGCCCGCAAACGGTTCTTCTCGCCCAGGCCGTAGGTCAGGGCCGGGCGCTTGGTGCGCGGGAGCACCCGCTTGACCCCGGGGTCGTCCCCGCAGACCACGTTGGTCCCGTAGAAGGGGATGTGGTTCATGAAAGTCTCGAAGCTGCGGTCGATGGCCGCCAGGTCCGCATAGAAATCCAGGTGGTCGGCGTCGATGTTGGTGACCACGGTGATGATCGGGGCCAGGCAGAGAAAGCTCCCGTCCGACTCGTCGGCCTCGGCGATCAAGTACTGGCCTTCCCCCAGACGGGCGTTCGAGCCGTAGGTGTTCAGGCGTCCGCCGATGATCACCGTGGGGTCCAGGCCCGCTTCGGTGAAGATGGTGGCCAAAAGCGAGGTGGTGGTGGTCTTGCCGTGGGTCCCGGCCACGGCGATGCCGGTGCGCAGGCGCATGAGCTCGGCCAGCATCTCGGCCCGGGGGATGATGGGCACCCCGTGCTCGCGGGCGGCTTCGAGCTCCGGGTTGTCCTCGGCAATGGCCGTGGACTTGACCAGCACGTCGGCCCCGGCCACGTTGGCCTGGCCGTGCCCGATGAAGACTTGCGCGCCCAGCTTCTGGAGCCGTTTCACCGTGGAGCTCTGGCTCATGTCCGAGCCGCTCACGGAGAATCCCAGGTTCAAAAGCACCTCGGCGATCCCGCTCATGCCCGAGCCGCCGATGCCCACCATGTGGATGTGGTTGACCCGGCTCTGCATCACCGAGGAGGCCAGGCCATAAGCGGCCGGAATGGAGACGGGTTTTTCCAGGCTCATGAACGGCTCCTTTGGGCCTCGGCCATTTGAAGGACGGCCAGGGCGATGTCCCGGGCGGCCTGGGGCCGGGCGAAGTCCCGGGCGGCCCGGCTCATGGAGTCCAGGCGGCCCGGGTCGGAAAGAAGGGGGCTCACGGCCGTGAGGAGGTCTTTGGCCGTGAGCCCCGACTGGGCCAGGACCAGAGCCCCCCCGGCTCGGGTCATGGCTTCCGCGTTGTGTCGCTGATGGTCATGGGTGGCGTGGGGAAAGGGCAGGAACAGGCAGGGGCGTCCGGCCGCGGCGGCCTCGAACACCGTGGAGGCCCCGGCCCGGCACAGAATCAGGTCGGCCCACTGGTAGGCCCCGGCCATGTCCTCGATGAAGGGCGTGACCGGCGCGGGATCAAGCCCCCGGGAAATGTACAGTTCGCGCACCCGGGCCGCGTCGGCCGCCCCGGCCTGGTGCCGGATGCTTGCTCCCTGGTCCAGGAGCACGGGCGCGGCCTCGGCCATGAGGTCGTTCACCGCCCTGGCCCCCTGGCTGCCGCCCAGGACGAGCAGGTTTGTGCCGAAGCGGCCCTTGCCGGTCTGGCCCACGGCCGCGATGTCCGGCCGCACCGGGTTGCCCGTGACCGTGGTCTTGGCCGCTGGGAAATGTCCGGCCGAGGCCGCGAACGAGGCGAAGACCCGGTCCACGACCTTGGCCAGCACCCGGTTCACGGCCCCGGGCACGCTGTTCTGCTCGTGCACGGCCGTGGGCAGGCCCAGCATCCAGGCCGCCAGGGGCGGGCAGAACCCGGCGTAGCCCCCGAAGCCCACCACGCAAGACGGCTTGAAATTCTTCAGCTTCCACAGGGCGCGGATGAGGGCCTGGGAGAGCCAGAGCGGGGCCTTGAGTCGGCCCAAGCCCGTGCCCAGCACGCCCTGGGCGGGCAGGGCCATGAACGGCACCCCGGCCTTTCTGGCCATGTCCCCCTCCGGGCCTTGGCCGCCCATGAACAGGACCTCGGTCCCGG
The DNA here is from genome assembly GCA_903835685.1 of uncultured delta proteobacterium. Taxonomy (GTDB): domain Bacteria; phylum Desulfobacterota; class Desulfovibrionia; order Desulfovibrionales; family Desulfovibrionaceae; genus CAILNX01. The sequence goes on along the minus strand of CAILNX010000027.1, from coordinate 43,761 downwards.
GCCGCTCCCGGACCAGGGTCTGGGCCACGGCCAGGGCCGGGAACACGTGCCCCCCGGTGCCGCCGGTGGAGATCACCAGGCGCAGGCTCATTTGTTCACCCCCTTGGAGAGGTTGAGCAGCATGCCCACGCAGAAGAAGGAGCTCAAAAGGCTGCTGCCGCCGTAGCTCATGAAGGGGAAGGGCACGCCCTTGGGCGGCACGCACCCGAGCACCACCGCGATGTTCAGCACGAATCCCATGGCCAGGACCAGGACCATGCCGTAGCCGGTGAAGCGGTCCTGGAGGTCCTCCTGGCGGAAGGCGATGATGAAGCCCCGGAACAGGATGATGGCCACCACCAGCATGACCGCGGTCATGCCGATAAAGCCCAGCTCCTCGCCCACCACGGCCATGATGAAGTCGTTGTGGGCCTCGGGCAGGAAGAAGAGCTTCTGCCGTCCCGCGCCGATGCCCGTGCCAAACAGCGACCCGGAGCCGAAGGCGTACAGGGACTGGACCAACTGGTAGCCCTCCTCCTTGGCGGTCTTGAAGGGGTCCAGGAAGGCCGTCCAGCGCTTGAACCGGTAGGGCGACTGCACGATCATCATCCAGCCCGTGGTCACCGCGAAGCCCACGGACAGGAACAGGTAGGTCAGGCGCGTGCCGCCCACCAGGCACATGGCCAGGAGCAGCAGGGCCAGGACCACGGCCCCGCCGAAATCGGGCTGCAGGGCCAGGATCAGGCAGAAGGCCCCGGTGACCAGCATGGGCGGGACAAAACCCACGCTGAAGGTGCGCACCTGGCCCTGCTTGCGGCTGAAGAAATAGGCCAGGTACATGACCAGGGCCGGTTTCACGAACTCCATGGGCTGGATGCTCATGACCCCGAGTTTGAGCCAGCGCTTGGCCCCGCCAGCGGACAGGCCCAGGGGGGTCAGGGTCAGGGCCAGGAGGATGCCGCAGCCGATGACCATGGGGTAGATCATGCTGTAGAAGAAGGCCCTGGGCATCTTGGAGGTGGCGTACATGCCGATCACGCCCAGGACCATGAACAGACCCTGCTTTTTGAAGAACAGGTACTTGTCGTGATAAAAACGCTCGGCCATGATCCCGGACGCGGACAGGACCATGATCAGGCCCAGGGTGGCCAGGATCAGGGTGAAGCCCAGGAGCCAGTAGTCCGGGGGCGCGCCGTGGCGCAGCTTGGGCGTGTTCTTGGTCATGGCAGAACCTCAGGAAGATCGGCCACGGCCTTGCGGAAATCATCCCCCCGGGCCTTGTAGCCCGAGTACTGGTCGAAGCTGGCCGTGGCCGGGGACAGGAGGATGACGTCCCCGGGACGGGCCTCGGCCGCCAGCCGGTTCACGGCCTCGGTGAGGGTCGGGACCCAGAAGGTCGGAAAGAGCGGGGAGAGCACGGGCTCGAACACCTCCCGCGCGCCGCCATACAGCCCCACGGCCGCCACCCGTCCGGCCATGACCTCGGCCAGGGCGGGCACGTCCCCGCCCTTGAACACCCCGCCCAAGAGCAGGCGCACGGGCGTATCGAAGCTCTTCACCGCAGCCATGACCGCTTCCACGGTGGTGGCCTTGGAATCGTCCACGAAGCGCACTCCGGCCTTCTCAGCCACGAACTGGAGGCGGTGGGAGGGCGGGGAGAAGGTCAGCATGGCCTTGGCCGCCGCTTTCTCGCTCACCCCGAAGGGCTCCACGCACAGGAACGCGGCCTCCATGTTGGCCTGGTTGTGCTGGCCGATCAGGTTGGGGCAGGAGAAGCGGCCCTGGGGCGCGTACCAGATCACCCTGGCCTTGGTGAAGCTCCGGCCCTGAAGAATTTCGGCCATGGACGCGGGCAGGATGGCCCGGCCCTCCGGGGCCATGTGGGTGAACAGGTTCAGCTTGGCCTCCAGGTATTCGTCCATGTCCTGGTGCCAGTCCAGATGGTTGGCCGAGAAATTGAGCAGGGCGGCCACGTGGGGCCGAAAGGAGCGGCAGGTCTGGAGCTGGAAGCTGGATATTTCCAGGACCAGGGTCTGGGCCTCGGGGGTCTTTCCGTCCGCCACCTCGGCCACGTGCCCGGCCAGGGGGTCGCCGATGTTCCCGCCCACAAAGGCTGTGATCCCGCAGGATTTCAGGATGTGGGCGATGAGGGAGACCGTGGTGGTCTTGCCGTTGGTGCCGGTCACCGCGATGATGGGCGCGTCGGTGAACCAGGAGGACAGCTCCATCTCGGCCACTACCCGCCAGGGCGGGACCTCGGCCAGGACCTTGGCCAGGCGCAGGATCGGGACCCCGGGCGAGAGCACCACCAGGGCCGCGCCCGCGAACTGCTCCGGGGTGTGCGGGCCGGTCACAAGCTCCACCCGCCCGGCCAGATCGCCGAGCAGGGCCGGGTCCAGATCGGTCTTCACGTCCAGGAGCCGCACCCGCGCGCCAAGCGGCAGGAGCAGGCGGCAGGAGGCCAGGCCCGAGACCCCGGCCCCCACCACCACGGCCAGGCGGTCGCGCAGTTCGGTTTTTATCTGGGCGATGGTCTGAGGATTCATTATTTTCGCGCCTTTCTACCGCAACTTGAGCGTGGACAGGGCCATCAGCGCCATGAGGATGGACAATATCCAGAACCGGATGATGATTTTCGACTCCGGTATGCCTTTGAGCTCGAAATGATGGTGCAGGGGGGCCATGCGGAAGATGCGTTTGCCGCCGGAAAACTTGAAATAGCCCACCTGGAGAACCACGGACAGGGTCTCGAACACGAACACCCCGCCCACGACGGCCAGGAGCAATTCCTGCTTGGACAGGACCGAGATGAACCCGAGAGCTCCGCCCAGGGACAGCGAGCCCACGTCGCCCATGAACATCTGGGCCGGGTGGGCGTTGTACCAGAGAAAGCCCAGGCCCGCGCCGATCAAGGCCCCGCAGAACACCGTGACCTCGCCCACCCCGGGCACCGAGGCCACGAACAGGTACTTGGCCAGGGCCGCGTGCCCGGCCACGTAGATGAACACGGCCATGCACCCCGAGGCCACCACGGTGGTCCCGATGGCCAGGCCGTCCAGGCCGTCGGTCAGGTTCACCCCGTTGGACGAGCCCACCAGGACCAGCACGGCAAAGGGGATGTAGAACCAGCCCAGGTCCGGGGTCAGGACCTTGAAAAAGGGCACGTAGAGCTTGGTGGAATAGGCCGGCTCCAGGAACAACAGCCCGATGGCCAGCAGGGCGACCGCCACCTGGCCCCAGAATTTGGCCCGGGCCGAGAGCCCCTTGTTGTTCTTGCGCACCACCTTGATGTAGTCGTCGATGAGCCCCACGGCCCCGAACCCGGCAAAGACCAGGATGGTCAGCCAGAGGTAGTGGTTGCGCAGATCCCCCCACAAAAGGACACTGATGAGCACGCTCCCGGCAATGAGCAGGCCGCCCATGGTCGGGGTCCCGGCCTTGGCCTTGTGCGCGGCCACTTCCTCCAGGATGTGCTGCCCGAATTTCAGGCGCACCAGGAAGCGGATCATGGCCGGACCCAGGAAGATGGACAGGATCAGCGCCGTGACCAGGGCCTGCACCGACCGAAAGGTGATGTAGCGAAAGACGTTGAACACGGAGAAGGTGTCGGCCAGGGAATAGAAGAGATGGTAGAGCATCAGGCGTCCCTCTCCAGTTCGGCGCAGAGCGCGTCCAGGAAACGTTCCATGGTCAGGCCCCGGGAGCCCTTGAAGAGCACCGTGGACTTGGCCGGGGCCAGCCCCCGGAAGGTCGCGAGAAATTCCTCGGGCCTGTTCACCCGGGCGAAGTGGCCCTGGTATCCGCCCGAGGCCAGCCCGGCCTGCATGCTGGCGGCGAACTCCCCGTGGTGAAGCACGGCCAAGGGAGCCAGGGGAGCCACGGCCCGGCCCAGGTCCTCGTGGGCGGAGGCGGCCTGCTCCCCGAGTTCGCGCATGTCCCCCAGGACCAGGATGAGCGGCCCGTCCTTGGCCAGGTCCCTGGCGGCCTGGCAGGCCCGGACCATGGACAGGGGGTTGGCGTTGTAGGTGTCGTCGATGAGCAGGGTCTGGCCCATCCGGCGCGGGCAGAAGCGCCGGGCCAGGGCCGCTGTCTGGGCCAGTCCCACGGTCAGTCCCCGGACGATGCCCAGGCCGGACACGCCCAGGAGCCAGGCCGCTCCGGCTGCCGCGGCCACGCTCTCGGCCAGATGGGTCCCGGCCAGGGGCAGCTCGATCTCGGCCAGGAAACCCGGAAGTTTCAGTTCATAGCGGCCTTCTCCGGCTTCCGTCTGGCCCAGGGCGCGGCAGAAAAATTCGCAGGACTCGTCCTGAGTGGAAAAGGCCCGCACCCGGGGCAGCGCGGCCTGGGCCGCCTCCCAGAGTTCGGGATAGTCCCGGCAGACCAGGCCCTGGCCCTTGGGCGTCAGGGCGGAAAGAAGGGAGGCCTTGGCCCGGGCCACGCCCGAGAGTCCGCCCAGGCCCTCGGCATGGGCCGTGGTCGCGTTGGTGATCACGGCCAGGTCCGGCCGGGCGATGGCTGAGAGCTCCTCCATGTCCCCGGGGCGGCTGATGCCCAGCTCCATGACCCAGACGTCCTCATCCCCGGCGCAGGCCAGCATGGACAGGGGCAGGCCCAACTGGTTGTTGAAATTCCCGGGATTGCGGGCGGCCCTTTTCTCGACGCTCACGGCCGCAAACAGCAGCTCCTTGACCGTGGTCTTGCCCGCCGAGCCGGTCACGGCCGCGACCACGGCCCCGCACCGCTCCCGCCAGAAGGAGGCCAGCCGTCCCAGGGCCGCCACCGTGTCCGGGACCAGGATGATCTTCTGGGACTCGATGCCGGGCAGGGCGCGCTGGGCCAGAACCGCGACAGCCCCGGCCGCCAGGGCCTGGGCCGCGAAATCATGCCCGTCCACGCGCTCGCCCGGGATGCAGGCGAACAGGTCCCCGGGCTTGACCAGCCGGGAGTCCGTGCCCACCCCGAAGAACAGCGGATTGGCCCTGGGATGGCCCGGGTCCATGCGGCCGTCCACGGCGTTCAATATGTCGTGCAGGCCGAGCCTCACGCCTGCCGCTCCCCGCGCCGGGCCAGGGCCAGGCGAACCTGCTCCACGTCGCTGAAGGGACGGCGCACCCCGCTGATCTCCTGATAGGTCTCGTGCCCTTTGCCCGCCACCAGCAGGCAGTCCCCGGGCCGCATGAGCATGACCGCCGCGTCAATGGCCTCGGCCCGGTCCTCCATGACCAGGGCCTCCCGGGCCGTGGCCAGGCCCGGCCGCACGTCCTCGATGATGTCCGCCGGGTTCTCGAACCGGGGGTTGTCCGAGGTCAGCACGCAGACGTCGGACATGCGGGCCACGGCCTGGGCCATGAGCGGCCGTTTGGCCTTATCCCGGTTGCCCCCGCACCCGAAGACCGTGATCAGGCGCTTGAAATCCAGGTTGCGCAGGGTGGTGAGCACGCTGGCCAGGGCGTCCGGGGTGTGGGCGTAGTCCACGAAGATGGACAGGCCCCGGTCGTTCTCCACCCGCTCCAGGCGGCCGGGAACCCCGGAGAAGTCGGCCAGGGACTTGAACTCGCGGCAGCCCAGGCCCAGCGTCAGGCCCGCGCCCACGGCGGCCAGGAGGTTCTCGGCGTTGTGCCGTCCCACCAGGGGGGAGGAGACCGGGAAGGTCTTTTCCCCGTGGCGCATGGTCATCTTGATGCCCCGGCTGTCGCAGGACAGGAGTTCGCCTTTCAGGGCCGGGTGGGTGCCCAGGCAGTCCGAGCCCAGGCCGTAGCTCATGGCCCCGGGTCCCAAGGTCCGCACCAGGCGGCGGCCGTAGCGGTCGTCGCAGTTGAGCACGCTGTGCTTGGGTCCCTGGCCCCAGGTGAACAGCCGGGACTTGACCGCGTAATAGGTCTCCATGTCCCCGTGGTAGTCCAAATGGTCCTGGGTCACGTTGGTGAGCACGGCGGTGTGGAACTCCAGGCCGGCCACCCGCTGCTGGTCGATGGCGTGGGAGGAGACCTCCATGACCGCCACGTCCACGTCGGCCCGGGCCATGTTGGCCAGCAGCTCGTGCAACTGCCAGCAGCCCGGGGTGGTCAGGGGCGCGTCCAGGGAGAAGCCCGGCCAGCGGTAGGAGATGGTGCCCACCACCCCGGCCTTGAGCCCGGCAGCGGCCAGCAGGCGCTCGATCAGATAGGAGATGGTGGTCTTGCCGTTGGTCCCGGTGATGGCCAGGAGCTTCATGGCCCGGTCGCGGGTGCCGAAGCGGCGATTGGCCAGCTCGCCCAGGGCCGTGCGGGGGTCCGGATGGGCGATGAGCCGGACCGGGGCTCCGTCGGACGAGGTTTGAGGGGGAAGGACCGCGCCGGGTCCGGCCAGGACGTAGGCCGCGCCCCGGGCCACGGCGTCCGGGATGTACGCGCTGCCGTCATTCCCGGACGTGGTCCCAGGCAGGGCCACGAAGACCTCGCCCTCCCGGACCAGGGAGGAGTTGGTGCGCACGGCCAGACCGCCGGCCACCAGATCCAGAAGGCGGTTGTAAGCCTGCTCGTTGGTGAGAAAGTCGTCCATCCTATCCCGCCTGTCCAGCCAGCCAGAGAATAAAAACATCGTTTTCTCCCGTGGGCCAGGGTTCACCGGGGCCGGGCTTCTGCCGGGCCACCACCATGCCCCGGCCCTTGACGACCGGGACGATGCCCTTTTCCACTAAAACTTCCACGGCCCGGCGCACTGGCAGTCCAGCCATGTCGGGCACGGTTTTTCCTGCCGGGGGCAGGGGTTTCACGGGCAAGAGGTCCGGCAGGGAGGGGTCCGAACCGGCCTGGGATTGGGCCTGGGCCTGTCCATTTGGATTGGTCTCGGAGGTGGCGGCCGCGCCCGCCGCGCCCGGGGTATTCGACGGGGCCGGGGCCTTGGCCGCCAGTTGCAGGCCTTCGGGCACCATGCCGGAATAGGCCAGGGTCTCCACCGCGATGTCCCGCACGGCCGGGGCGGCCACCAGGCCGCCCAAATACTGGGGCTTGGGTCCGTCCACCAGGAGCATGAAGAAATACTTGGGCTTTTTCGCCGGGACCAGGGCCACGAACGAGGCCAGGTACTCCTCGCCGTAGCCCCCGCCGCTGTGCATGGCCTTCTGGGCCGTGCCGGTCTTGCCCGCCACCTGCACCCCGGGAATGCGCGCCCGCTTGCCCGTGCCGTCCTCCTCCACCACTGCGGTCATCATCTCCATGACCTGCTCGGTGACGCTCTCCTCGAACACCCGCTGGGGCGCGTCCGGGGTCACAGCCGGGTCCAGGGTCAGGCGGAGCTGCTTGATCACCCCGCCGTTGGCCAGGCACAGAAAGGCCCGGGTCATCTGGGCCGTGGTCACGCCGATGCCCTGGCCGAAGGCCCCGGTGGCCAGGTCGATGTCCGCCCAGTTCTTGGGGTCGCGCAGGATGCCCGGGCTCTCGCCGGGCGTGGGCAGTCCGGCCCGCTCGCCAAAGCCCAGGCGGCGCAGGGCGTCGTAGTAGCGTTTGACCCCCAGCTCCAGGCCGATCTTGGCGCTGCCGATGTTGCTGGACTGGACCAGCACGCCCCGGGCCGTGAGCCAGCCCAGGGGGTGGGTGTCCCGGATGGTGTGGCCCCGGGTCTCCCACTTGCCGTTCTCGCAAAAAAACAGGGTGGACGGGGTGATGACCTGGTTCTGCAGGGCCGCGGCGAACAGGATGGGCTTGAAGGTGGACCCGGGCTCAAAGGTGTTCAGGGCCGCGCGGTCCCGCCAGGCCCCGGACTTGACCTTGCCGAAGGAGTTGGGGTTGAAGAAGGGGAAATTGGCCCAGGCCAGGATGTCCCCGGTCTCCACGTCGGCCACCACGGCCACGCCCCACTTGCCGTTGTTCTGGGTCACGGCCTTGGCCAGGGCCTGTTCGGCCGAGTTCTGGATGTGGGAGTCGATGGTCAGGGTCACGTCCTGGCCCCGGGTGTCCAGCTCCTGGCCCTGGGCGTCCAGATAGAGCTTGCGGCCCGAGGCGTCCCGCTGGACCACGAACTCCGCGCTCTTGGCCGCCAACCGGTCGTTGAAGGCCTTTTCCATGCCCTCCAGGCCGGTGTCGTCCAGGCCCACGAACCCGAGCAACTGCCCGGCCAGTTGGTCGTTGGGATAGAGGCGCACGCTCTCGGTGGTCAGGTACAGGCCGGGCAAGTGGGCCTCCACGATGCGGGCGGCCACCTTGTCCTCCATCTGGCGCTTGATCCACACGAAATTCTTGCGGGTGGTCAGCTTCTTGATCACCTCGGGCACGGGCAGGTCCAGGAGCCGGGAGAGGATGCGGGCGGTGGAGTCCACATGGGCCACTTCCAGGGGCCGGGCGTACAGGGACTTGGACTCGGCCCCGGAGGCCAGGACCCGGCCCTTGCGGTCCAGGATGCGGCCGCGCACCCCGCGCTCGAACTCGGCGGACAGGTACTGCTTGGAGGCCAGGCGGTTCAACTCCGCGCCCATGAACAACTGCACCCAGGCCCCCCGCGCCCAGAGCCCGACCCAGGCCAGGCCCAAAAGGACCATGACCACCACCAGCATGGAGCGCGAGAGATCCTGACGGCGGTTGCTCTCGGTCTTGCGGGGTCGTGCGCTTAAGAGGGCCATGGTTGTGACTCGTTCCTACTCGGCCTTGATCCGGCGGATCTGCCCGGGCTGGGCCGGGCCTAGGTCCAGGTCCCGGGCCAGCTCGCGGAGCCGGGCCGGGGCCATCAGATTGTCCCGTTCCACGTTCAATTTGGTGATGTACTGATTCTTCTTGTCCAGCTCGGTCTGGTGGGTGCGCACCTCATAAGCCAGGTCCACCCGCTCGATGTTCAGCCAGACCAACATGAGGCCCAGGCCCAGGGACCCGAAGATGGAGGCAAATACCAGGAAGCTGAAGCCCCGGTTCTCCTTCTTGGTGTTGGAAGGCATCATGGGCGGGGCCTCTTGCGCTTCCAGGCCTTGGCCTGGCCCTCGGCCGTTTCTCCCGCATTTTCGCCCACCCCTTCACCTAAACGTTCGGCGGCCCGCAGTTTGGCGCTGCGGGAGCGGGGGTTTTGGGCCTGCTCGGCCTCGTCGGCCATGACCGGGCGTTTGGTCAGCACGGTGTAGACCGGCTTGTGTTCGCAGGTGCACATGGGCTGGCGTGGGGGGCACACGCAGCCCGTGGCTGCCTTGCGCAGGAAATGTTTGACCATCCCGTCCTCCAGGGAGTGGAAGGAGATGACCACCAGGCGGCCGCCCGGGGCGAGATGCGCGCCGATTGTGTCCAAAAAGGTCTCCAGTTCGGAGAGTTCGCTGTTCACGGCCATGCGCAGGGCCTGGAAGGTGCGGGTGGCCGGGTGGTTGCGGGACTCCCGCCGCCATTTGGCCGGGTAGGCCCGCTCCACGATGGCCGCCAGTTCGGCCGTGGTCTCGATGTCCTTGTCCGTCCTGGCCTTTTCGATGGCCCGGGCGATGCGTCCGGCCATGGGGTCCTGGCCCAGGTCCCGGATGATCTCGCGCAAGCGGTCGGGCGAGGCCTTGTTCACCAGGGTCCGGGCCGGGGCCTCGCCGCCACCTGAGCCGCCGTTCTGGTCCATGCGCATGTCCAGCGGCCCCTCGGCGATGAAGCTGAACCCGCGTTCCGGGGTGTCCAACTGCATGGAGCTGACGCCTAAGTCCACCAGTGCCCCGTCCAGAAAGTCCCAGCCCGCCTCGGCCAGGGCCGTGTCGAACTGGCTGAAGGGGAGGTGTCGCAGAATGGCCCGTTCAGCCAGGGGACCTAAATTTTTGGCGGCCAGGGCCAGGGCGGTCTGGTCGCGGTCCAGGCCCAGGACCTGGGTCTGGCCGTCTCCGGCTTCCAGGATGGCCCGGGTGTGCCCGCCAGCGCCCAGGGTTCCGTCCAGAAAGCGGCCGCCGGGACGCACGCGCAGGAATTCCAGGGTCTCGCGCAAAAGGACCGGGACGTGCGCTGTCCCCCTGGTTTCGGATTCCTCGGCCACGGCCTCACTCCTGGCGCGGTCCCTTCAAAGGACATTCGCGCTTGGTTCCATCCTTGCCCCCGGTGTCCGGGTGAAGTCCGCGAACCCGGTTCGGCAAGAATGAAGAACAAGAAAAGAATAAGAAATTTAAAATAATAAATTATTTCTTATTCTTGCGCCATTTCTTGTCTCTTTCTTATTCTTGATCCTTGCCCTTGTTGCGACTTCCCGGCTTGGGGTGGAGGTCAGGCCTCGCCCTGAGGTCGGCCTTAGAAGGGCAAATCCACCCCGGCGGCCGTCAGCTCCTCGGAAACATCGTCTAAGTCCTGGCCGTCCAGCATGCGGTCGAATTCGGCCTTGTTCCAGATCTCGAAATACTGGCCCACCCCGGCCACCACCACGTCGTGGTCCAGGGTCCCGTACTCGCGCAGGTGCTGGGGCAGCTTGATCCGGCCCTGGGCGTCGATCTGGGCCTCTTCGGCCCCGGAGAGAAATTTGCGGCGGAAATTGCGCAGCTTCTTGCTCGGGTTCTTGATCTTGTCCATCTCGGCCTCGACCAAGGCCCACTGGGTGGCGGTAAAGCCCACCACGCAGTCGTCCAGGATGGTCAGGACCACCCGTCCCAGCGAGTCGGTTTGATCCGAGTCGGCCAGGATGCGGTCCCGGAAATCCTGGGGCAGGAGCAGACGACCCTTGGGGTCCAGGTTGCGCAGGCTGTGTCCACGAAACTTCATGTGGCTACCACCAATTTCTACTTTTTCCCACTTTCCACCACTCTTTCCCCCATCCTTTAGGGTCAAGGAAAAAATAAAGCAACAAAAAAAGAGCGGGCCCGGCCCAAAAAATGGCCCGAAAAAGAACGCGCCTGGGCGGTCCTGCCCGCTCAGGCCAGGGCAAGGTCGGGTGGCGCCAGGGAAAGGGGAGGGGAGGAACCAAAGCAGTATGGAATACACGATATTCTGTGAATCCGCTTGTCTCAGAGGGGGAATAAGGATAAACGCATAGAGCCGAAGCTTCCTGAATCCCGGAGTGGCCATGCCGCCTTTTTTCACCGCCTGGAGCATGCGCAAGACCTTGAAGGCCCTGGTGCTCTGCGCCATCGGCCCGGCCTTGGCCATGATCCTGGCCCACGGGGTGGCCGAGTACCAGCGCATCAGCCAGGACGTTCGGGACCAGTCCCTGTCCCTGGCCCGGGTCCTGGCCCACGAACAGGGGCAACTGGCCCTGCACACCCGGCTCCTTCTGGACACCCTGGCCCGGCTCCCGGCCGTGCGCGCCCACGACCACGAGAGTCTGGAGCCGCTCTTTGCCGCGCTTCTGCGGGACCACCCGGTCTACGGCAACGTCTTTCTCCTGGACTCCCGGGGCCTTATCACGGCCGCGCCCTTTCCCGGCATGCGCGGCCGGGACATGTCCGACCGCAAGTATTTCCAGGATGTCCTGCGCTCCTGGTCCTTCAGCGCCGGGGAATTCGCCGTCAGCCGCTCCACCGGAGAGCCGGCCTTTCATTTCGCCTCCCCGGTCCTGGACCAGGCCGGGAACCTGGCCGGGGTGCTCGGGGTGGCCGTGAGGCTGGACTCCCTGGACGCCGCCCTGGACAGCCCGGCCTTTCCCAAGAACATGCGCCTGGCGCTGCTCGACCACAAGGGCGTGCGCCTGCACCGCTTTCCCTCGTTCCATGAGGAGCGGTTGCGGCCGGGTACCCAGAGTCCGGCCAGCATCGGCGGGGTCATGCTGGCCTCGGATCAGGATTTCGGCCAGTTCGACGGCCAGGGCTCGGACGGGGTTCCGGTGAGCTTCGGATTCGCCCGCCTGCGCCTGGCCCCTGGGGAGGCCCCGTTCCTGGTGGTCTCCGTGAGCATCCCCCGGCCCACCCTGGCCGGGCTGCTCCTGGCCGGACCAGGCCTGGCCCTGATCCTGCTCCTGATTGCCATGGCCCTGGCCCTGGTCATTGTCCGCCTGCTGGGCGAGCGCACCCTGGGCGCGGGCGTGGACCGTCTGGTGGAGGCGGCCGAAGGCCTGGCCTCGGGCGACATGTCCGGGCGGGTGGGCCAGGTGGAGGCCCGCCTGGAGGTGGCCGAACTGGGCCGGGTCTTTGACCGCATGGCCGACCAGCTTCAGGCCCGGGAGGGCCTGCGGGCCGCCACCGAGGCCGAGTTGCGCACCAGCGAGGAGCAGTACCGCCGGGTGGTGGAGACCTCCCTGGAAGGCATCTGGATTCTGGACGAGAACCACCGGGCCACCTACGTGAACCAGGTCCTGGCCCGGACCCTGGGCTATGCGCCCGAGGACCTGCTCGGCCGCCCCATGGCCGACTTCATCTTTCCCGAGGACCAGGCCGCCCATAAGGAGCGGGTCCTGGCCCGCCAGCAAGGCCTGGACGAGGTCTACGAGCGGCGGCTGCGCACGGCCACGGGCGGGGATATCTGGGTCCTGGTCTCGGCCCGGGCCGTGCTCGACGGGGAGGGCCACTTTCGCGGGTCCTTCGCCATGCTCACGGACATTAGCGAGAAAAAGGCCCGTCTGGACCAGTTGGAGCTTTTGACCCGGGCCGTGGAGAACGCCTTGAACGGCTACTCCATCGTGGACCAAGAGGGCCGTTTCGTTTACGTCAACCGGGCCTATTTGAGCATGTGGGGTTTCGGCTCGGCCGTGGAGGTCTTGGGCGCGCCGTTGGCCGAGCATTGCCAGGACCCGGGCCTGGCCGACCGGATCATGGCCGAGGCCCGGGGCACGGGCCGCTGCCTGGCGGAATTCACGGCCCGGCGCAAGGACGGGTCCACCTTCGAGGTCATGCTGGACGCCTTTTCCTATACGGACAGCAGGGGCAGCCTCTTTTTCCCGGCCTCCTGCTGGGACGTGACCCAGCGGCGGCAGAGCCGCCAGGAGCTGGTCCGGGCCAAGGAGGCGGCCGAGGCGGCCAACCGGGCCAAATCCGAATTTTTGGCCACCATGAGCCACGAGATCCGCACCCCCTTGAACGGGGTCCTGGGCATGCTCCAGCTTTTGCGCATCACCAGCCGGGACGCCGAGCAGACCGAGTACGTGGACACGGCCCTCAATTCGGCCCGCAGTCTGCTGCGCATCTTGAGCGACATCCTGGACCTCTCGCGCATCGAGGCCGGGGCCATGCAGATGGTCAGCGAGCCCTTTGTCCTGGAGGACGTGGTCTCGCCCGTGGCCGACGTGCTCGGCCTGGAGGCCCGCAAGCAGGGCCTGACCCTGACCCTCAATGTGGAGCCGGGCATTCCCCCGCTCTCCGGGGACTCGGGCCGCATCCGCCAGATCCTCTTCAATCTCGTGGGCAACTCGCTCAAATACACCGACACCGGCGGGGTCCATCTGGAGGTCTACCGCCTGCCCCATTGCACCCGGACCGGCTGCGCCTGCCTGCACCTGGCGGTCATCGACACCGGCATCGGCATCCCGGCCGAGAAGCTGGACCAGGTGTTCGGGACCTTCAGCCAGGCCGAGGGGGCCTTGAACCGGAGGTACGGGGGCGTGGGCCTGGGACTGGCCATTGTCAAGCGCCTGGTGGTGCTCATGGGCGGGAGCCTGACGGCCGTGAGCGAGCCCGGCCTGGGCACGGAGATGCACCTGACCCTGCCCCTGGCCCTGGTCGAGGGCGACTGGACCGCAGCCCTGGCCCCGGCCCAGGACACGGCGCAGGATACGGGCCAGGACACGGGCCAGCTTGGCCCGCCGCCGCCGTCGGGCCGCCGGGTGCTGGTGGTGGAGGACGAGCGCATCAACCGCTTCTCCATGGTCAGCATGCTGAAAAAGATGGGGATATCCTGCGAGATGGCCGAGAACGGCCGCGAGGCCCTGGACCTCCTGGCCCGGGAGCGCTTCGACTGCGTGCTCATGGACATCCAGATGCCGGTCATGGACGGGCTGGAGGCCGTGGCCCTCATCCGCTCAGGCACGGCCGGATGCCTGGACCCGGCGGTGCCGGTGGTGGCGCTCACGGCCTACGCCATGCACGGGGACAAGGAGCGCTTCCTGTCCAAGGGCATGAACGCCTACCTGCCCAAGCCCCTGGACATGGGCGATCTGGCCCAGGTGCTGGGGCGGCTGCTCAAGCCGGTGTGATATTTCCAGGAAAAAGCCGGAGCAATTCACCCCCTCCGTCCTCCTCCTCTTGAAATCTGCGTATCTTGACCCTGCGAAACATCCGTGGCAGGAAAAAATGAAGGTGGCCGGGCTGTCCCCTGGACATGTCCAGGCTGACTGGGAAGCACGAAATCACGATCAGTCGGCAATTTTCAGGCGACAAGGTCGAGGCTTGATATGAACACTCTCGAGAAAACAAATATAAAACAGATCGTTGACCTGCTCACAGGGACGTATGCCGTTGAGCGTGTGTATTTATTCGGCTCACGGGCGCGCGGGAATAGTCGGGACGACAGCGATTACGACCTCCTGATCGTTTCAGATGATCCGAGACTGGCTTCTTTGCGTCCGCGCCGCCGCATAACTGAAATTTTCAGGCTCTTTTTCCGAAAGGTTCGGGTTCCAATGGACGTGATAGTGCGGACGGGTGAGGAGTTCAGGCGCCTGTCCGCCGCTTCCATTACCCTGGACAATACTGTTTTGAAAGAAGGGATTGTGCTGTATGCTCACGAGTAAAGGTTGTGAACAAACGCAACACATGTTTCATATTGCAAAAAGCGATTATCAATATGCTCAATTTGGCATGGAGCACTTGGACAAAGAAACCAGATCGTGTGAAAACCAGATATGTTATGTATTCCAGCAGAGTGGTGAAAAGCTCCTGAAGGCCTTCTTATGGTCGAGCGGGAAAAAACCCGCAAAAACGCACAACATGTCAGACCTGTTTGGCGCGTGCCTGGATGTGGACCCTACGTTGGAGCTGATTCAGGATTCTTGCATGGTCCTCCAGGGGTTTGTTGCCTTTGCACGATACCCGGAGTCAGAAGAGCATTTTTGCGACCAGGAAGATGTTTTTGACGCCCATCAGGCTGCAAACCAAATATTGCAGATAATTTCGCCGCTTATAGAAAAAAATCTCTTCTCTGCCCCCTGCCCGGAAGAATAGCAAAAGCCGAGGGTAAGAAGAATCCCCTTTCGTGGGATCAAAGGGATTCTTTTCTAGGGCGCGGCCGGGGCCTTGGGCGCAGCCTCCTTCAGGGCCGCGTCCAGAAGCTCCTTGAAGCGCTCCACCGAGGGCGTGCCGGAGACCAGGCGGCCGCCGATGACGAAGGTGGGCGTGGCCTCCAGGCCGATGCGCTTGGCCTGGTCCAGGTCCTTCAGCACCCCCGGGGCCTGACTGGAACTGGCCAGGCAGGCGGCGAAGCGGGCCGGGTCCAGGCCGATCTTTTCGGCCAGGCCGGGCAGCTTGTCCGGGGAGAGGTCCTCGGCCGCGTACAGCGCGTCCTGGGTCTCCCAGAAGCGGCCCTGCTCGCCCCCGCAGCGGGCCGCCTCGGCCGCCTTGGCCGCGTGCCGGTGCATGTCCAGGGGAAAGTCCTTGAACACCCAGCGCACCTTATCGGCGTACATCTCCCGCACCTTGCGCACGGTCTCGTGCCCCTTGCGGCAGGCCGGGCATTCGTAGTCCGAGAACTCGGCCACAAGGATCGTGGCGTTGGCCGCGCCCAGGGCCGGGCTAGCGCCCGCGTCCACCTGCACCAGCCGGGCCTTGGGCTCGGGCAGGCTCAGGCTGACCTGGTACTTGGGCTCCAGGCCCTTGGCCAGGGCCGCCACCAGTCGTCCGGTCTGCTGCTCGGTCAAGAATTCCAGCACCCGCTGGTGCAACTCCTCGTCCGTGCCCTTGAAGCCCTTGATGACCGCCTTGTTGTCACTGATGTAGGCCTCCACGGCCTCGGGGGGAACGGGCGGCTGCTTGGACAATACCTCGGCCGCCACCAGCCCGGGCAGGTCCAGGCCCCGGGCCTGGGCCTCCAGGGAAAGGACCTGGTCCTCGACCATGTGCTCCAGCCGCTCCCGGCGCAGGCGAAATATCTGCTGCTCCAGGTCGTGCAGCCGGGCTGTAAGGGACATGTCCAACTCCTCCAGGGTGATGTCCCGCCCGGCCACCTGGGCCACGGGTCCGGGCTTGGCCGGGGCCTTAAGGCCCATCTGGACCAGGGCCAGGGCCTGGGCCTCGGGGCTCAAGTCCTTGCGGGCCAGGCCGGGGTGCACCGCGACGAGCAGCAGCAGGGCCACGGTGCTCATCTGCCAGAAGCGGGCGATTTCCAGGGAGACCAGGAAGAGCAGGACCATCACGGCCAGATTGGCCAGGCAGAACAGGCAGGCGGCCTGGATGGAGTACAGGACATAGGCCAGGGCCAACTCGGCCCCCAGGCCCGCGGCAACCACCAGCGGGACCCATTTGCGGGCGCGCATCAGGGCCAGCATGAGCAGCAGGTAATAGGCCGCGCCCAGGGGCCAGACGGACAGGCCGTACAGCCCGAACTGGGCGGTCTGACGGCACCCGTCGGAAAACCCGGTACACAGGGAGGCGATCCAGGGGAAATATTCCGAAAGCCCGGCCAGGACGGCCACGGCCAGTCCGGCCACGGCCAGAATCCACAGGGCCACGAGTTTGAGCTTGTCCAGCATGAGTCCTCCGCAAGGGGTGATTGGCGTGGCTCCCCTTATGGCCGAAAGGGGGCGGTGTTGACAAGCCTCGGTAGGGGGCGGGGGCCAAAGGGCAGTGGCGGAGGGGATTGAAGACGGTCTTTCTTCCCTTGCGCCCTGGTGCTGGCAACACCCATTTCCTTGAGACCCCGCGAATGGTGCGTTTCGGAATGGGCCAGCCTTTCACCAGCGCGTAAGAATATGAAATTATAATTCTTATTCTTCCTTCTTGGCTGATCCTCTTTCTGGAGCGCGACCCTAGGTGGTATGGAAGTGCAGGTCCGTGGCGGTGAAATCGGTCAGGGTGTGGGCGTTGTCCACATGGACCGTGGCCACGACCAGGGCCGAGGCGGTCAGCCCCACGGTGTCGCCTCCGGGATGGTCGAGGTAGAGCACCCCGGTATGGCTGTCCACGGCCTCCAGAATGAAGTTGTATCCGGCGTGCTGGACCACGTTGGTGTGGTCGGCGGTGGTGATGAAGTGGTTGGCGCTGGCCGCGCCCCAGGCCGCGTCGTTCCCGTACCCGTAGGTGCTGTCGAACTGGAACCCGTCTTGGGCCTGGCCCGAGGAGGCCACGGGATGGAAGTCGGTGATGACGTTGGCCGTGCTGGTCGAGGTGCCGAAATCCTTGTTCTGCTGGTAGAAGAAGAGGTCCGATCCGGTGGAGTTGGTCAGGGTGATGTTGCTCGAGAAATGTTCGCCCGTATCAAAGGTGAAGGTATGGTCGTCCGTGGAGGTGAGGGTGAGGCCGGTCACGTTCGTGTGCGCGCCCTGGCTCTGCATGTAGATGGACTCGGCCCCGTGCGAATTGACGCTTAAGGATGAGTATTCCAGGATATGCAGGGACTCGGCGTTGGTCATGGTCACGTCCACGTTGGAGTTGGTGCCGTACAGCCCGACCTGGGTCTGGGCCGTGGCGTCGATGGCGTTGTGGCCGCTTTGGCTCATGAACTCCACCATGGACACGCCGTCGATGTGCAGGGTCTTGTCTCCCTCCATGAGCACGAGGGCTCCTGTGTTCGTGAAGCCGCCGTGGCCGGTGCCCAGGGTCACGTCCCCGTGCACCGAGGTGTCGCTGCTCAGCCAGAACTCGCCGCTTTGGCCCGTGATGGGCAGGTTGACGCTGATGGCGTCGTGGGCCTTTAAGCTGACGGTCTTGTCCTGGCCGCCGGAAGAGTCCGCGTGCGCGTCGTCGGTGATGGTGGTGAGCCCGGCGTGGTGGACCAGATGGAACTGGGCGTAGGGATCGGTCAGGGCGTATTTGTAGCCGTCCAGAACCAGGTTGGCGTCGTGGGTCACGTCCACCTGGGTCCCGTGATGCATGACCATGTCCACGTACTGGTAGTAGTCGGGATGATCCCCGGCCGCCCCGTTCAGCCATTCATGCGGGGACTTGTCCAGGATCAGGGCGTGGCCGATTCCAAACCCGCCCAGATCCACCTTGGCGTGCCCGATGGACGAGCCCAGGGTGTCCGTGGGAAAGGCCCCGCTCTCCAGGAAGTCCATCCCGGTGTGGTGCGAGAAATCGACCTTGGTCAGGAAGTGGTCGTGCTGGCCCGTGGCCGTGTTGTCCGCGAAAATGTAGTTCATGGCCGTGCTGGCCAGTCCCGAGTCGTCGATCTGGGTGGCCCCGTGCGCGGCGATGAGATAGCCCTTGGAGCCCAGATGCAGGATGGCGTCGTTGGCCCCGGCCGCATGCGTTCCGGTGCATACGGCGTTGAAGAACACGTCCAGGGGCACCGCGCTGGACGAGCCGCCGTAGTTGCCGGTGTCGTCGCTGGTGCCGTCGCCCACATACACGGTGTGGGCCGAGTTGAGGTCAGTGTTCAGGTCGAAAAAGTACATTTTGTCGTCCGCGCCCGAGCTTGCGCCGCGCAGGTCGATGTACATGTCCGTGGCCGAGGACACGGCCTTGTGCCCGGTCCCGCCCTCGAACACGATCTCGTCCACGCCGGTGGTGGTCAGGATCATCTCCCCGTTGCCCAGGGCCAGGCGGTCGTTGGTGGCCGTGGCGCTCATGAGCACGGACCCGACGATGCCGTTGGCCGTGGACAGGATGAGCCGCTCGTCGCCCGCGCCCACGGTGTTGTAGGCCGAGGTGTCCACGGTGAGCTGGCCGCTTAAGCCCAGGTGCAGGTGGTGGATGCCGTTGGTGGTGGAGACCAGGCTGATGGTGTCGCTTGGCGCGCCGTTGGCCGCCGTGCCGCTGATACCCACGCGCGTGATGGTGTAGTCCAGGCCGGTGCCCCCTGACCCGGTGGTCGCGCCCGCGAGCATGGAGGCCGCATCGTCGTAGCCCCGGACCTGGTTGCTGCCCGGGTGCTCATAGATGAGGGTGAGCATCTCGTGGTTGCCGTGGTGGGCCACGATGTCCACGGCCTGCCAGCGGGTGGGGTCAACGATCTGGTCGTCGGTCTTGACCATGACCAGGGTGTCCCCGCCCCAGACCGTGTCGGCCGTGGACCAGCCGCCCAGGTCCACCTTGGCCGCGTTGTTGCCGATGGCCGCCTGGTTGGCGAAGGTGGGGAAGGCCCCGTGCTGGTAGGTCCCGGACATGGTGTCGAAATCCCCGGAGGTCAGGGTGTCCTGGCCCGTGCCCATGGACACCGTGGTCAGGGCGACCGGGTTGGGGGAGTCGGAAAAGTCCTTGATGGCGTTGGAGGCCGATCCCGAGACCTGGATGGACTTGGCGTTCAACACGTCCAGGGCGAAGCCGGTGGAGGCGGCGCCGGGGTTCACGTGCAGGTAGTTCTGCCCGTTGGTGGTGAGGAAGTCGAATTCGGCCGAGACGACGGGGTTGTATGAGTCGTCCCCGAGGTCGATGGCCATGTTGTTGGGCGTGCCGCCGATGTAGATGTCGTGACGGGCCGTGGGCGAGGCGTTGCTGTCGAACACCTCGGCTCGGACCTCGGTGCCCGAGGGGATGGGGCCGCCCAGGTTGAGATAGTAGGACCCCCCTCCGAAAAAGATGATCTTCTGGTCAAGAGCCGGGGACTGGCCCGAGGCCGTGGGCAGGATGACCGTGGTCCCGACGGCCGTGGGGCTGCTGGTGCCGAACACGGCAAAGGTGTTGGCCGCCGTGGGCAGGTGCACCTCGTCCCAGCCCACGCCCGTGGACTGGTTGTACACGTAAATGTCGCCCTGGTCGGCCTGGCCGGTCAGGAAGATGTCGTGGCTCGCGCCGGAGGAGCCGTAGATGACGTCGTTGGAGCCCAAGGTCAGGGCCACGGTGACGTTGACCCCGCTGGCGGCGGTGCTGGCGTCGGTGTGCTCGATGTTGGGCCGGGTCTGAATCTGGCTGATGACGGCCTGGGCCTCGGCCTGGGAGGAGGCGGGCACAGCGGCCAGGAGCGAGAGAAAGATGGGGTTCGCGTGCTGGTTGGCCTGCTGCTGGGCCGCCTGTTGGGCAGCGGCCTGCTGAGCGGCCTGCTGGGCCGCCTGCTGGACCGCCTGGGCCGCTGCATCCGCAGCCTGCTGGGCCGCTGCCGCCGAGGCTTGGGCCGCAGCCTGGGCCGCTGCCTGAGCCTGGGCCTGGGCAAAGGCCTGGGCCTGAGCCTGGGCTTGGGCTTGGGCTGCGGCTTGGGCAGCCGCCTGGGCAGCGGCGGCCTGGCCCAGACCTGAATTTCCGCCCAGTCCGCCCTGGCCTCCCAGCCCGCCAAGACCCTGGGTCCCGCCCAGCACGCCCTGGCCCGTGCCCGCAAGCCCGGACCCGCCCCCGAAAACTCCGCCCACGCTGCCGCCGCCTATGCCGCCGCCGCCCAGGGCAGCGCCCGCGCCAGGACCACCGGCTGAACCACCACCAGAGCCACTGGGCGAAGCGCCCGCATCCCCGGCGACCGCTCCGGCAGCCCCTGCAGCTGCTCCGGCGGCGGCTCCGGCAGCCTGTCCGGCCTGTCCGCCTGGCCCAGTCTGCCCTGCCTGTCCGGCCTGCCCGGCCTGTCCGGCCTGACCTGTCTGTCCGGCAGCCTGCTCACCCTTGCCCTGGGCGTCGGCCTCGGCCTTGTCTCCGGCCTTGTCACCCTTGGCCCCTTTTTCGCCTTTGCCTTCACCCTCGCCCTTGCCCTCGCCTTTGCCTTCTCCCTTGCCTTCTCCCTTGCCCTCTCCCTTGCCTTCGCCCTTGGGGTCTCCCTTGGGGTCCCCGCCTTTGGAGTCGCCACCCTTGGAGTCCCCGCCCCTGGATTCCCCGGGCTTGGGCTGGTTCTGGGGCTGGCTGGAGGGCTGGATGGTGATCGGGGTGACGGTCTGAAAGGTGCGGATTTCCATGGGCGAGAAGGCCCGGGGCTGGCCCATGCTGCCATCGGGCCGGAAATCCACCAGGGACCCGGACTGGGTGATCATGCGCACTTCGCCCAGGGGGTTCTGGATGGTCAGGGCCTTGCCCGCGTGAATCTCTTCCGCGCCGTGCTTCTCCACCCCGTTCCTGATCTCGCTGACCACGGTGGTGCCCCGGATGCCGATGGTGGCCAGCGGGGACTTGAGCACGAATTTTTCCGGATTGGAGTCCGCGATCTTGCCCGTGACCACCTTGTAGGTGCCCTCGGCCATCTTGAACAGCAGGTCCCCGCCCGGGCTCTTGTCCGGGTCGTACACGTAGGTGTCCAGCAGCATGTGGGAGTTCTCGCCCTCGGCCAGGACCGTGTCGTCCTTGAAGATGATCTCCACCGTGGCCCCGGCCTTGGTGATGATGGCCTCGCCCTGGTGCACGGGCGCGCCCAGGGTCAGCGGCCGCACCCCGCTGCCGAAGTCCGCGAAAACCTGGCCCTTGATGGCCGCGATGTTGCCGATTTCGATCTGCTGGCTGGACTCAGGCATGGCGATCCCTCTTTTCCAGGACGGACAGGGCTGTTCTGGCACGGAAAAATCCCGGACGCGGCCAGGCCGCCCCGGGCGTCGAGCGGAGCTTACTCGGGAAGCGTGCAAGCTTCAAGTGACGAAATGGTGTCAGGCGGATTCGGGTGGGTCCTCGGCCATGACCCGGTTGCGCCCGGCCTTCTTGGCCGCGTACATGCGTTCGTCGGCCCGGCTGAGGATGTCCTGCACGTCCTGGTCCTGGTCGGGACGCCACTGGGCCACTCCTGCGCTGATGGAGAAGGGGATGTCCCCCTGTTCCGTGGGGACCGGGGTGGCTTCGACGGCCGCGCGGATGCGCTCGGCCACCAGGGCGGCGGCCCGGGCCTCGGTCTGGGGCAGGAGCACGCAGAACTCCTCGCCCCCCAGGCGGCCCAGGAGGTCCGAGGGCCGCAGGATGCCCTGGACCACGGCCACGAAATGGCGCAGGGCCTGGTCCCCGGCCAGGTGCCCCCGGTGGTCGTTGATCAGCTTGAAATGGTCCAGGTCCATGCTCAGGAGGCAGAAGGGCTGGCCGTAGCGCGCGAAACGCTGGCGCTCCTCGGCCAGGGCCTCCAGGAAGCGGCGGCGGTTGGCGCATCCGGTCAGGGCGTCGGTGCGGGACTGGCGCACCAGTTCCTCGTTGATCCCGAGCAGGGTCCGGCGGTGTTCCCGGTTGTTGCGGACAAAGGCCAGGCCTCCGGCCACGCACACGGCCAGGAGCAGGGAGATCACCGAGAGCAGGGCGAAGAGGCGCAGGCTGTCGCTTTCGATGTCGGCCACGGCCTTGAGGGGCCGATGGGCGTAGACGTTGAGGAAATCGTCCAGGTTCCGGCGCAGGGCAAAGACGCTGGGCGCGGGCTGGCCCTCCCAGGAGACCGGGCCTCCCTGGCCCAGGGGCAGGCCGAAGGACAGGGCCAGGGTGTTCAGCTCCTCCTGGCGGTAGCGGTTCCGGCGCTCGGTCGGGGACAGGCCCATGGCCCTGGCCCCGGGCACGGCGCACATCCGCAGGCCCGGGTCCCGGGACAGGATGACCACCCCGTGCTCGTCGGTCAGGAACACGTCGGGCTCCAGGAGCCGGGCCAGGCCCTCGATGTTCGTGCGCACGCCCACGGCCCCGAGGAATCGGCCCTCCCGCATCACCGGGGACACGAAGAACAGGCCCGGGATGCCCGTGACCCGGCCCACGGCGAACTGGCGGCCCTGGGTGCCCTGGCGGGCGGTCTGGAAATAGTCCCGATCGGCGTAGTTGGCCCCGGTGTAGTTCATGTCCCCGGGCAGGACCCCGGTGGCCACGGTGTCGCCAGCGGCGTTCATGAGCCAGCAACCGTTGATGCCGATGCCGTTCATGGCCACGATGCTCGACAGGCGCTGGCCAAAGGCGGCCAGTTCGGGGTCGGCCAGCCAGAGGGCGTGGCGCTGGTCGTAGGTCAGGGGCGAGGCCTGGACCTCGGGGCCGAAGCGGGCGAGCAGGGCCGCGGTCCCGGGCTCGCAGGCCACGATGGCCGGGATGTTCCGGATGTGGGTGAGGCTGTGCTCGATGATGGCCCCCACGGTCTCGGCGCTGCGCTCGGCTTCGAGCTGTTCCCGGGCCAGGAGCTGGGCCTTGCGGGTCTCGGCCCGGGCCGTGGAAAAATACCAGGCCCCGACCACGCCCAGGAGAAAGGCCAAGACCGTCCAGACGACGGCCTGCCAGGAGAAATGGGCGAACAGCGAGGCCCGGGGTTCCGAGGGCAGGGGCATGGGGGCTCCGGTGGCTGCGAGGGTCGATGAGCAGTTTCCATATCAGGATGTCCGGCCCGAGAAAAGAGGCCCCGGAGCCGTCCCCCAGGCCTGCGGCCTGGGCGCGGCCGGGATCCAAAGAAAGCGCGGCGTTTCAGATGGTCCTGAAACGCCGCGCCCACCTAAGGCCAGGAGCCGCCATGAGCGATCAATCAATGCATGGCCACTATTCTTCCTCCTTCAGGCCAGGTCGAAGCGGTCCAGGTTCATGACCTTGTTCCAGGCCGACACGAAGTCGCTTACGAACTTCTCCTGGGAGTCCGCACAGCCATAAACCTCCGCAATGGCCCGGAGCTGGGAGTTCGAACCGAAGATGAGGTCCACCCGGGTGCCGGTCCATTTGAGCGCGCCCGTTGTGCGATCCCGACCCTCGAACACCTCGTCGTCTTTCGAGGCGGCCTTCCATGTCGTGCCCATGTCCAGCAGATGGACGAAGTAGTCGTTGGTGAGCGCCCCGGGAGTCTTGGTGAAGACCCCATTCTTGGACTGGCCGTAATTGGCGTCCAGAGCGCGCAGGCCGCCCACGAGAACGGTCATCTCCGGCGCGGTCAGGGTCAGCAGTTGGGCCCGGTCCAGGAGCAGCTCCTCGGCCGACACGGCGTATCTGGCCTTGAGGTAGTTGCGGAACCCGTCCGCGACCGGCTCCAGCACGGCGAACGAGGCCGCGTCGGTCTGCTCCGGCGAGGCGTCGGTGCGGCCCGGCGCAAAGGGAACGGTCACGGCGTGACCGGCCTTCTTGGCCGCCTGTTCGACGCCCGCGCATCCGCCCAGGACAATCAGGTCGGCCAGCGAAACCGTCTTGTGGCCAGCCCGCGCGCTGCCGAAGGCCTTCTGGATTCCCTCCAGGGTCCGCAGCACGGCCGACAATTGGGTCGGCTGGTTGACCTCCCAATCCTTTTGCGGCGTAAGCCGGATGCGCGCCCCGTTGGCCCCGCCGCGCTTGTCCGAGCCCCGGAAGGTGGAGGCCGAGGCCCAGGCGGTGGAGACCAGTTGGGGAACGGTCAGTCCCGAGGCCAGTATCTGGCCCTTGAGAACGGCGATATCCTGCCCGTCAATCAAGGCCTGGGTGACCGGGGGCACCGGGTCTTGCCAGATGAGATCTTCCGCCGGGACCAGGGTCCCGAGATAGCGCGAGCGGGGACCCATGTCCCGGTGGGTCAGCTTGAACCAGGCCCGGGCAAAGGCGTCCTTGAAGGCCTCGGGATTCTTCTGGTAGCGCCGGGCGATGGGCTCGTAGACCGGGTCCATCCGCAGGGAGAGGTCCGCCGTGGTCATCATGGGCCGGTGCTTCTTGGACGGGTCGTGCGCATCGGCCACCATATCCTCTTCGGCCACGTCCTTGGCCAGCCACTGATTCGCGCCAGCCGGGCTCTTGACCAGCTCCCACTCGTATTTGAACAGCACCTTGAAATAGCCCATGTCCCATTTGGTCGGGTTCGGCTTCCAGGCCCCCTCGATACCGCTGCCTATGGTGTCGCCGCCCTTGCCGGAGCCAAGGCCGCACTTCCAGCCGAGTCCCTGCCCTTCGAGGCCGGCGGCTTCGGGCGCGGGACCGACCAGGGCGGCGTCACCGGCCCCGTGGCATTTGCCGAAGGTGTGCCCGCCAGCCACCAGGGCCACGGTCTCCTCGTCGTTCATGGCCATGCGGGCGAAGGTTTCCCGCACGTCCCGGCCCGAGGCGACCGGATCGGGATGGCCGTTCGGCCCTTCCGGGTTCACGTAAATGAGGCCCATCTGCACGGCGGCCAGGGGGTTCTCAAGCTCCCGGTCCCCGGAGTAGCGCGCATCGCCCAGCCATTTGTCCTCGCTGCCCCAGTAGATGTCCTCTTCCGGCTCCCAAATGTCCTCGCGCCCGCCGCCAAAGCCGAAGGGCATGAAACCCATGGACTCCAGGGCGCAGTTGCCCGCGAAAATCATCAGGTCGGCCCAGGAAATTTTGCGGCCGTACTTTTGCTTGATGGGCCACAGGAGCCTGCGGGCCTTGTCCAGGTTGACGTTGTCCGGCCAACTGTTCAAGGGGGCCAGGCGCTGGTTGCCGGACCCGGCCCCGCCGCGTCCGTCGCCCAGGCGGTAGGTCCCGGCGCTGTGCCAGGCCATGCGGATGAACAAGGGACCATAGTGGCCATAGTCCGCTGGCCACCAGTCTTGCGAGGTGGTCATCAGTTCGAAGATATCCTTCTTCAGGGCCGTAAGGTCCAGGCTCTTGAACTCCTTGGCGTAGTCAAAGGCCTGGCCCATGGGGTTGGACTTGCAGGAATGCTGGTGCAGGACGCTTAAGTTCAACTGGTTCGGCCACCAGTCGCGGTTGGACGTGCCGCTGCCGGTCATGCGACTGCTGGATCTGCCTGTCACCGGGCACTTTTTGTCGTCACTCATAAAGCTGCCTCCAGTAATTTATACATTGTTTGCTGTATGGTTATGAATACAATGCATTCAGCCTTGTGGTCATACGGTACAAACGTTCCGGTTGTCCGAAACCGGGACCCCGGCGTTGGTTTTCCATGGATAATGATTATCCATATAAAATCGTTCCTGTCAATCCGCAGGGAACATATGGGCTTGGCTTTTATTTGGGGTGTCAGTATGATCTGGAGGATGAACCCCGAACCGCGCGTTGTGGGCCTGTGGGCCTCCCTGGTCCTTCTGGCCCTTTTGGCCCTGATGGTCCTGGCCCCGGGCTGCGCCCCCAAGCCTTTGCCCCCGGCCCCCCCGGCCCCTTTGCCCGAGGTGGTCGTCCCGGCCGGTCCCACGGCCGAGGATATCCGCGCGGAGCTCATGGCCCGGGTGGTCCAGGCGGCCAAGAACCAGATAGGCAGGCCCTACAAGCCCGGGGGCTCCTCGCCCAAGGCCGGGTTCGACTGCTCGGGTCTGATCTGGTGGGCCTATTCCCAGGCCGGGATGGAGCTGCCCCGGCGCTCCCAGGAGCAGGCCGTGGCCGGGAGGGGGGTGGAGGAACCAATGCTTTTGCCCGGGGATCTGATCATCTTCCAGATCGAGGACGAGGTGGAGGCCCTGCACATGGGCCTCTTCACCGGGGAGCGGATGTTCCTGCACAGCCCGTCCTCGGGCGGTGCGGTGCGCGAGGACTCCCTGGACGCGCCCTTCTGGCTGGAACGCTACCAGGGAGCGCGCCGGGTCCCGGAATAGGCTTTTCGGGGCCTACTGGACCTGGCTCTTGTCCTGGGGATCGTCGGAATCCGGTGCGCTTTGGCGCTTTTTGAGTTGGAGCAGGAACCGCTCCAGGCGCTGTTTCTGTTCCGGGTCCAGGCACTGGAAGCGGAGCCCGCATTTCTGGCTGGCGGTCCAGACCGTCCTGGCCTGGGCGGAGACGCCCAAGTCCCCGGTCTGGTCCGAGATGTCCAGGTGCAGGGTCAGGCCGCAGGGCAGGCGCAGGCCTTCGGTCTCGATGCCCACCCCGTCGTGGGAGATGTCCCGCAGGCGGGCGAAGAATTCCACCTCGCCCATGCGGCAGGCGGCCCCGGCCTTGGACGCCCCGGTGCGCTGCTCCACCCGATGCTCGATCCCGTCGCGCCAGAGGGCGGTCAGCCCGGCCCCCAGTTGGTCCCGGATGGCCTGGGCGGTGCGCTCCAGAAGTTCGCCCACCCCGGCCAGACTGGACCGGGCCAAAGCCGTATTCCCGTCCCGGACGGCCTGCTCCAGGTCGGCGGCCGCCTGGGTGGCCTGGGTCGCGCCCACGGTCCCGGCGTTGCCCTTGAGGGAATGGGCCAGCAGGGTGGCGGTCTCCAGGTTGTCCGTGGCCAGGGCTTGGCCGATGCGCTCCAGCTTGTGCGGATAGTCGCTCAGAAAGGTCTCGCAAATGTCCCGGTACAGCTCGACGTCCCCGTCGAAACGCATCAGGGCGCCGCGCTGGTCCAGCAGGGAGGCGGCAGGCTCGGCGCTTGCGGCCAGGTCTGTCCCGGCCTGGGGATGGTCGGCCATGACCCGGTTGATGATGGCGAAAAGCTGCTGGGCGTCCACGGGCTTGGAGATGTAGTCGTTCATCCCGGCCGCCAGGCAGCGGTCCCGCTGCTCGCTGAAGGCGTGGGCGGTCATGGCGATGATGGGCACGCCCTGCCGGGCCTCCCCGGCCTCCCCGGCCCGGATGCGCTCGGCTGCGGCCACGCCCCCGAGAAGGGGCATCTCCAGGTCCATGAGCACCAGGTCGAAGGGCTCGGCCGTGAGCATGGCCAGGGCCTGAAGGCCGTCGGCCGCGAATACCGGGTCGTGCCCGGCCTTGGTCAGAAAGGTTCGGGTCACCTTGACGTTGATGGGATTGTCCTCGGCCACCAGGATGCGGAAGGCCCGAGTGCCCGGCCGGGCCTCCTCGAAGATCAGGTTCTGGGTCCTGGCGATCTCCTCGGGGTCCCCGGCCGCAAACGCCGCGGTGAAGAAAAAGGCGCTGCCCTGGCCGGGCTGGCTGCGCACCCCGATCTGCCCGCCCAGCAAGCCCACCAACTGCCTGGAGATGGCCAGGCCCAGGCCGGTGCCCTGCATCCGCTCGGCCTCGGTGCGGCCCATCTGGGTGAAGGCCTCGAACAGCCGGGGCTGCTCCTCCGGGGCCACGCCCACCCCGGTGTCCTCCACGGTGAAGAGGAGGCGGATGGGCTCGCCGGTCTTAAGTCCGGGGGCCAGGGTCTTGACGGTCAGCCGGATGCTCCCTTCCCGGGTGAACTTGATGGCGTTGCCCACCAGATTGATGAGCACCTGGCGCAGGCGGCCCAGATCGCCGAACAGATAGCGGGGGACCTCCGGGCTCAGGTCCAGGTCCAGGTTCAGCCCCTTGGCCAGGGCCTGGACCTTTAAGGTCTTCATGGTCGAGGCCAGGGAGAGGCGCAGGTCGAAATGGCTGGGGGAGAGCGTGAGCTTGCGGGCCTCGATCTTGGAGAAGTCCAGGATGTCGCTGATCACGTCCATGAGGTGCCGGGCCGAGTCCCGAACCGTCTCCAGATAGTCCCGCTGCTCCTCCTTTAAGCTGGTCCGCAGGGTGATGTCGGTCATGCCGATGATGGCGTTCATGGGCGTTCTGATCTCGTGGCTCATGCGGGCCAGAAATTCGCTCTTGGCCATGTTCGCGGCATCGGCCAGGGCCTTGGCCTGGACCAGGGAGGCCTCGGCCTTCAGGCGCTCGAACTCGGCGGCGATGCGCAGGGAAAAGGCCTGGATCACGTTCTCCGCCAGGCCCGGCTCCTTGAGGGGCTGCCGGTGCATCACCAGGAGATTGCCCCGGACCTCGCCGTCATGGTCGAAGATGGGCACGCCCACGTAGGCCTGGATGCCGTAGAGGGAGAAGAACAGGTCCTGGGGGTAGAGCTTGGCCGCGTCAACAGGACAGGAGCAGGAGGACTTGAGCTTCACCAGAGACTGGCAGGGGGTGTGCTCCAGGTCGTAGGTGGTGTCCTCCTGGATGCCGCCCGGGCCGGTGGCCGCCAGGACCAAGACCCGCTCGCCTCCGTCCGGGACCAGCTCGCCGATCAGGGCGTAGTCCACCTCCAGCAGGTCGGTTAGGTACCCGACCATGCGCCGGAACAGCTCCCGGCCCCGGAGCGCGGAAAGGCCCGTGAGCAGGAAGAGCACGGCCTCGTGCAGCTTCTTCTCGGCGGTGATGTCCCGGCACCCGCCATACAGATGCACGGACGGGGATTGCTCCTTGTCCCGGACGCAGCGGGCAAAGCATTGCACCCAGGCGTACCCCCCGGCCTTGCGCCGGACGCGCAACTGGCAGACGCCCGACTGGCCCGGCTCAAGTCCGATCACCTGGGCGTCGAACAGGGCCAGGTCCTGGTCGTGCACCAGGAAGCGCCAGCCCCCTTGGTCCACCAGTTCCTGGGCCGTGTGCCCGGTGATGCGCTCCACCGCGCCGCTCAGCCAGTCCAGGACCAGGGTCCCGGAATCCTGCACA
Source organism: uncultured delta proteobacterium (assembly GCA_903835685.1). GTDB lineage: Bacteria > Desulfobacterota > Desulfovibrionia > Desulfovibrionales > Desulfovibrionaceae > CAILNX01. The sequence goes on along the minus strand of CAILNX010000027.1, from coordinate 14,738 downwards.
AAGGAGAAGGTGAAATCCGTGGTCACGTCCGAGATGTTCAGGGAGCGCAGGGCGCTTAGGCGCAACTCGGCCTCGGCCTGCTTGCGGGCCGTGACGTCCCGGATCACGCCCAGGACGGCCTGCTCCCCAAGGTCGTCGGTGAACCGGGAGCGCTTGGTGAGCACGGTGAAGGTCCGCCCATCCGCCGTGGTGAGGGTCTCCTCGTCCACGTCGTCCTGGCCGGTGAGGAAGACGTGGTCGGCCCGGTCCCGGAACACGCTGGCTTCGGCCTCGGGGAAGATGTCCTGCTCGCGCTTGCCGATGAGGTCCTCGCGCTGGCGGCCCACGAAGGAGCAGAAGGCCTCGTTCAGGAAGGTCCACTCATGCAGGCGGTTCTTGATGAACACCGGGTCCGGAAGGGCGTTCAGGATATGGGCCAGTTGCCGGTCCTTCTGGTGCATCTCCTCTTTCTGTTGCTGATCGAGGACAGCCAACTCATGCCCGTGCCGCAGTTTTTCGATTTCAAGCTGGTTTTCGTGGCGCACGGCCCGCCGGTCGATGAAGAGCAGGATGGCCAGGATGCCCAGGCCGCTGACGATGGAGATGGCGATGCACACCCCGAACATGGTGCGCAGCCGCGACAGGACCCCCGAGACGTCGGCATAGCACTCCACCGCCCCGGCGAACTCCTGGCCGTTCATGATCGGGGCATAGGTCTCGATGACGTCCCGGGACACGATGGTCCCGCTGGCCGAGGGCTCCTGGGCCTTGATGAGCTTCTGAAAGACGCCGCCCTTCTTGACCGTGTCCACGAAGTAGTCGTTCTTGTTCACTTCGCCGGTCCGGGGATACTTCTGCGCGTAGATCTCCACCCCCTGGCTGGAGAATATGCGCATGTTGTAGAGGCCGTACACGGCGCTGTAGCCTCGCAGGGCGGAAAGGAATTCGTCCTCCACCATGGGGGCGTCGGACTGGAAGCGCTCCAGCGGAAGGGCGGATCGGAAGTGCTCGGTGATGCTCCGGGCCAAGGCGCTTTCCCGGTCGTACACGGTATTGGTGAAGAGGGTGAAGAGCAGGGCGATGATGAGCGCGGGGAGCAGGACGAGGATCGAGGCCGAAAGGACCAGGGTCTTGTTCTTGGGCATGTCGAGCCTCATTCAGGGGACGGTGCTACGCGCTGGAAAACGGCTCCGGGATGAGCCGGGCCTTCCGCGAACCGGGTGAGCCTCCGGTCGCGGAGAATAACTCCCGGCAATGGATAAAGGTTGGGCCGGAAAGAGTCAATCACTGCGGGTTGATTCCTCGAAGCTCGCTTCGTTTACTCTTGGTTTGAGGAGTCTGTTCTGGGCCTTATGCCTTTGATGCTCCGCAGCTTGCTGCGGGGTAGTTCACTGATTGTCACGGGCCGGGATGGGAGAGGCGGTGTTGCCCGCCCCCTCACCCCCGGGCCTGGCGGGTCAGGAAGATGTCGAACTGGTTGGCGAAGTTCTCCCGGTCGCGGTTATTGAGGGGCGCAGGCCCGCCGGTGATCACCCCGCCGCCGCGCAGTTCCGCGAGCAGGTTGCGCATGGTCAGGCGGCTCTGGATGGTGTCCTTGGTGTACAGCTCGCCCCGAGGGTTCAGGGCGTGGGCCTCCTTGGCGATGACCTGGGCGGCCAGGGGAATGTCCGCGGTGATGACCAGGTCCCCGGGCTTGACCATCTCCACGATGGCCGCGTCCACCACGTCAAAGCCCTGGCCCACCCGGATGGTGGAAATATGCGGCGACGTGGGCACTTGCAGGGTCTTGTTGGCCACCAGGGTCAGCCCGAGCCCCCGCCGCAGGGCCGCGCGGAAGAGGATCTCCTTGATGGCCCCGGGCAGGGCGTCGGCATCGGCGTAGATGTGCATGGGGAGCTTTTCTGCCTGATTCGGGCTGCCGTCAACCCGCGCCCGCCCGCTCTGTGCAGCGGCTGTCTAGCGCAGGACTCCGGAAGCAAAGCGGTCTATCGCCTTGTACACCTCCTCATGGGCGTTGAAGAACATATGGTATCCCGAGCGGCAGGGGTTTTGCGATTCAGATTCCCCTGACTTGATAAGGACATATTCAGTCTTTTGTTTGTTGGTTTTCGCGAGTTCAGTATATTCTTTGAATGAACTCAAGTGGGTTGATTTCGGACACCCGTCTTTTTCGTGGGCCAAGAACAAAACCGGGGCGTCTGTGTCCGGATTGAATCCAGCCCCGTTTCGGCCCGAACTGTAAATGATTCCGCTGATCGCGTTTTCTTTGTGGTTCTTCTGCAGGTACTTATAAAACTCAGTGACGCTGGCCGCGCCGTTGCTATGGCCCATCAGCCAGATGGGTATATTGAATTTGTCTTTGTAGAACTGGACGACATCCTCGATTCTTGAAAGATGCGCGGTTGCCGCTCGTGAGGTGGGGTAGGTATCGCCCACAGCCAGGGCGGTCGGGCTGTCAAAAATGACCACATGAAAGAGGCCCGAGGTGAGGGTGGAATTGCTGAGCGGTTTCAGGGTTTTTCCATAGAAGCCGCCCAGATCGGTTTTGTCCATGGACAGCCCGATGTGGCCTTCTCCTCCGGGGATCATGATCAGCGTGGCTTTGGGCCGGTCGCCAGCCCAGAGAAAGGTGAGCGTTGGGTTTGAGTTTGAAAGCAGGCCGGTTTCCGCGTGGGGTACGGACAGTACTTCCGCCTGACTGCTGGAGGCGGTGAAGAACAGGAACGTACCGAGGAGCCAAAGAGGAATTGCATGGAAACTGTTCATGAGGGCGTCCTCCTGGTCTGACCTCCCTCCGGCCTAAGCCCGGGCTCATGACCCGTCAAGCCTGGTCAGGGATGGACAAAACCCGGGAAAAGAAAGAGGGCCTACCATCTTTCGACGGTAAGCCCTTGGGCTTTGGCTTCTATTTCCCACCCCCGCCAAGGCGCGCCGGATGAGTGAAGACGAAATCACTTTGGGCCACCGGCGTATGACAGGCGACGCATTCCTGGGCAAAGGAGGCGTCCTTCCCGTAAGGGACCAGGTCCATGCCCTTCCAGCGGGCGAAACCCCATCCCAGGGTAGCGGCGAACTTCACCTTGTCCTTGCGCATGAATTCGACCTGCATGAAATCACCGGGCACGAAAGCTCCGGGAAAGGCGTCCAGGGGGACGCGCTTCCAGGAAACCTTGGCCAGCACCGACCCATCCGGCCAAGGATTGGTGTTCCCGGCCCGGGCGGCCGCAATGGCCACATCGTTGCCCAGGATGGTCCGCAGCGAATTGTTGTCTTCGCGGTGCGAGACGGCCAGGACGCGCCAGTTGGGGTAGTCCGGGTAAAAAACGATGCCGTTCGGGGCCGGGGCGACTTTGCCCGCGCCCCCCTGGCCCAGGGCCATACCGACCGTCACGGCCAGGAGGAATGAGGCCCCGGCCAGCCAGCGCACCACGTTGGATATCATGGGAGACTCCTTGGTTGGATGTGACTTGCGAACGCTTGGCCCGAATCGCGCCCGGGCGAGGGGAAATCCTTCTTATCTTGCATATCATGCGTGGGGGAAATAACAAGGCTGTTGTGCCGAGCCAGGACAAGCGCCCATCCAGGCCCTGGAAACGAAAAAGGGGCCACGATCACTCATGGCCCCTTGGGATAGCTGGTCGGGATGAGAGGATTTGAACCTCCGGCCCCCTGAACCCCATGCCTGGAGCGTAATCTGGTTGGATGAAATAATTGAATATTTTCATGTAGTGGATAACAACTTTCCTCTAGGTTTTGATGGGCGAGCGGCGAATAGGTTCTCTTGATGTTATCCATTCGACTGGCAGTCCGTCTCGTCCCCCCTCTGCCCCTCACCCAAGTCTAAAAAGGCCCCTGCCAGACACGCTTTTTGTATGGTCTCAAGCGCCTGGCCGAAACAAGCCCCTACAAAAATTGATACGGATTCCATGGATGCCAGAAAGCACCCGAGGGGGTGGCCATGGTGATTCTGCCTCCCATGGTCTTCGCAGGCGGAGCCGGGCATTTTTTTGGATATTCGCCCCATTGATAGAGAAATAGCCTTGTAAAGGTTCCCCCACTCTTTCGCCTCGAGGATCCGGAAAGGCGTACTCGTCTGAGGCGACCTGGAAGCGCAACAGCCCTTTACGAAGACCATAGGGGAATCTGGTGGCCCGGCCGTGTGCTTGGTCAAAGAGCTTTCAGGTACGGTCTCCGTGAAAATGGTGGGGGATGCCGCAAGGTGTCCCCCGAGCAGTCTTTTTCTTGTCTCCGCATTCGGAGTATTGGGGCCGTGCGTCTCTGACCCGCTCGCGTATCCTTTTGTCCAATGTTTGTGGTGCAACCTCTTGGATTGGCGCGGGTTACTGGGTCGATTGTCTTGAACTCTTTGGATCATTTCCTTCAGCGTATCCAGACAAGGCGGATCAGCCCTTGGCCCGCTTCCCAAAGGCCTCGGCCGCCAGGCAAAGAATCTCAAAGAGCATTTGGGCCCCCGCCAGGGCGGTGATGCCGCCGGTATCAAAGGGCGGGGACACCTCGACCACGTCGCCGCCGACAATGTCCAGGCCACGCAACCCCTGCAACAGCCGCTTGGCTTCATAGGTGGTGATGCCGCCCACCACGGGTGTTCCGGTGCCCGGGGCATAGGCGGGGTCAAGCGCGTCGGCGTCGAAGGTGACGTAGGCGGGGCCAGGGCCTATCACTTTCCGGGTTTCGTCGATGACTCCGTCAACCCCCAAATCGTAGAATCGGTTGATATCGATGATGGTCTGTCCGGTTTCGACGGCGAATTGTTCGAACTGCATGGCTGGATCACGGATGGCAATGTGCACGGTACGCTTGGGATCCAGGGCGCCGCAATCAACGGCGTTCTTGAATGGAGCGCCGTGGTGCAAGGTGCTGCCGCCGATTTCGCCGGTAGCGTCGATGTGCGCGTCAATGTGCACGAGGCCCACGGGTCTGTCCGCGCCCAAGGCTTTGAGTATGGGATACGTGATGGAATGGTCGCCACCCGCCGTCACTGGAACGATGCCTTCAGCGTGCAGGGTCCGGTAGAAGGCATGGATTTCAGCCACAATTTTTTCTAGATCGAAAACATTATCCAGCGGCACGTCGCCGATGTCGCCGATGCGGGCCATTTCGTAAGGGATGACCTTGGTCAGAGGATTATAATACAGGATATTGCAGGATTGGTTGCGTATTTCCCGCGGACCGTGGCGAGCCCCCGTGCGTTGGGTGAGTCCGGCGTCACAGGGCAGGCCGACAAGGGCCACGTCGAGCTGCGAGTGGTCTTCACACCAGTTGGACCGAAAGAATGTGGCAATCCCGGCATACGTCCGGGCATTGAAATTCTTGCTGTAGGAACCGATGCGTTGCATCAACTCGTCGCCTTCGAGATGTTTCATGAGTCCTCCTGGCTTCGTGTTCCCACAATACCGGAGCATTGTCCCCGAGCCCCCCACGGGTGGAGATCATGCCCCGGCCGCCCCGGGCCTCCAAGGTCCAGGCACGGTTCCTATTTCGCGCTTATGGAACAACATTGGACAAAATAGAACAAATTGTCCAGTGTTTTGGCATGACCTCATTCGTCGGGTTTTGGACGGACTCAAGAAGAAAGGGTTGGTCCGTTGCCTTCGCCCGGGTAGAGATGCCACCTGGACCAAGACTCCGATGGAGTGAATGCGCTCATTTTGAATGTGTGAACACATTTCCCCCGGCCCCGGCATGGAAGTCGCGATCCATCTTGAATCGACTCTTCCTCATGACTTCGACCTCCTTGGCCGTTGTCACGAACTTCTAACTGGGATACCTGGCGGGGGGAAGGTCACCTCGTCACGCAGAAAGTGGGGAGAGAGTGGGGAGAGAAAACATCTGAAAGAAAAAGGGCTCACAACCTTTCGACTGTAAGCCCTTGGGCATTTGCTGGTCGGGATGAGAGGATTTGAACCTCCGGCCCCCTGAACCCCATTCAGTTTTTCCGGTGTTCACGATCCATCACAGGCATACACTAAAAGCTTGACGCAGTATGGCTTCCTGGGTATCTCCCTCTCACGGTCCATCACTTAGAAACCCCCTGCTTCCTCGAAAAAGTGGTGGGAAAGTGGTGGGAAATAGAAAGGGGAGGGCGGCATGGCGCAGCCGAAATGGGAGAAGTCGAAGAAGTTTTCCGGGGTCAGGTGGTATGCCCATCCCACCCGAAAGAACGGGGTCCGTTTTGACCGGTGTTTTGGCATCCGTTACGCGGTGGCCGGGAAACGGTTCGAGGCAGTCCTGGGGTGGGAAAGTGGTGGGTGGACAGAAGAGGCCGCCCACCTGAAACGCCTGGAACTGATTGAGAACGCCAAACAGGGAAGCGGGCCGGTCACGCCCAAGCGGGAGAATGCGGCCAAGCGGGCGGCTGCGGAAGTCCTACGGCTGGAACAGGAGGCGCAAAAAGCAGCGCAGGCCCAGGAGGCCGTCACCTTCGGTAGCATCTTCGACGCCCACTACCTGCCCCACACCCTGGCGAACAAGAAGCGCAACTCCTACGTCACCGAGCGGGGTCTGTACCAGAAGTGGATAGCCCCGGTCATTGCGGGTAAGCCCCTCAAGACCGTCAGCCCCTTCGACGTGGAGAGGATCAAGCGGGCCATGGCAGACGGCGGGGTGGGGCCGAGGACCGTCTACTACGCCGTGTGCGTGGTCCGCCAGGTGTTCAACTTCGCCCGGGACCACGGCCTGACCGAGTGCCTGTCCCCCACGGCCAAGACCAAGAAGCCCAAGTTCGACAACCGGCGGCTCCGGTTCCTGACCAGCGAGGAGGCCGACCGGCTTCTGGCCGCGCTCAAGGCCAAGAGCCAGGAGGTGTACGAGGTGGTCCTGTTGTCCCTGCGTACCGGGGCCAGGGCGTCCGAGGTCTTCCGCCTGACCTGGGCCGACGTGGACATGGAGCGGGGCTTGCTGACCCTCCTGAACACCAAAAACGGGCGTACCCGAGTGGCCTTCCTGACTGGCGACGCCAAGGACATGCTTGAGGCCAAGTCTCGGGGCGATAAGTCCGCCTTGGTCTTTCCGAGCAAGAAGGGGAAGCAGATTGTGGCCATCTCCACCACGTTTGATCGGGTGGTGAAGGCCCTCGGCCTCAACGACGACGTTGCCGACACCAGGCAGAGGGTAGTATTCCATTCGTTGAGGCATACCTACGCCAGCCAGTTGGTGGCGGCCGGGGTGGACCTGTACGTGGTTAAGGAACTCATGGGGCACGAGATGATCCAGATGACTGAACGGTATTCCCACGTCGGCGACAACCAGCGCCATGCCGCTGTCCGCGCCCTGGAAAAGAGCCTGGGGGTGGACAATGCCAACAAGAAGGTGGCGCGAATCCTCCGGGCCAGGGTAGGGGGGGCGGCATGAACTCTTTCAAGCCTGGCTTCATTGAGGCCCAGCCGATATCCCCCCAGCTTCTTCGCACCATCCGGCTGTTGGGAGAGCACAAGGGCCGTCAGGAGATGTTCCAAAAGCAGTCCCCCCAGGTCCTCAAGACCCTGCGGGAGGCGTCCATCATTCAGAGCGCGGAGTCCTCGAACCGGCTGGAGGGTGTCGTGGCCCCGCTCGGACGCATCCGAGCCCTGGTGAGCCAGAAGACCACTCCCCGCAACCGCTCGGAACAGGAGATCGCCGGTTATCGTGACGTACTGGCCACCATCCATCACCACCACGAGGACATCCCATTTACTCCCGGCCTAGTCCTCCAGTTCCATCGGGACTTGTTCAAGTTCGCCCCGGGAGATGGAGGTCGGTGGAAGATCGCGGACAACGACATCATAGAGAAGATGCCGGACGGAAGCCAGTTCGTCCGGTTCAAGCCCCTACCCGCGCATCGGACGCCCGAGGCCATGAACGCCCTGCATGACCGGTTCGAGGCGGCCTGGACAGCCGGGCAGGTGGACACCCTCCTGTTGATCCCGGCCTATGTCCTGGACTTCCTGTGCATCCATCCCTTCCTGGATGGCAATGGCCGCATGGCCCGGCTCCTGACCCTCCTGCTCCTCTACCGGGCCGGGTTCGAGGTCGGGAGGTACATCAGCCTGGAGCACGTCGTGGAGCAGCACAGGGAGGGGTACTACGACACCCTTCACCAGTCCTCCCAGGGCTGGCATGAAGGAGAGCACGACCTGACACCCTGGTGGGAATACTTCCTGGGCGTGGTCCTCCTGTCCTCCTACCGGGAGATGGAGGGCCGGGCTGGGGAATTGACTTCGGCCAGGGGAGCCAAACAGGCGGCAGTCCTGGCGGCCTTGGACCGGATGCCCGGCCAATTCCAGGTGGCGGCCCTGGAAAAGGCTTGTCCGGGCGTGAGCCACGCAACAATTCGACTGGTCCTGGCTGGACTCAAGAAAAAAGGACTGGTCCGCTGTCTGAACCCCGGCCGCGATGCGGTTTGGGCCAAGACCTCGAATGGGTGAATGTGCCAATTGGCACGTTAATTCGCTAATTCTGACGATGTTATCACATTTCCCCCGGCCCGGCGCGGCCTCATGAACCGCGCTCATGCCTCACCCCTGCGGGCTGGGTCGGGGGAACCTCAAAGGCAGGGAAAAGCAGGGGCATAAGAATGGCCGCCGCATCGAAGAACAAGGCTGGAAAAGTCATCGCGGGTGAAGCCCTGTTACACGCTGTCAGTGGCGTTTCCGCAACGGGAACTCGGGTTGTGGATGCCACACTGGAACGCGAGAAGAGGCGTTCAGAGCTAAAAAAGGAGCTAGAGGAGGAGAAGGCAAAACAAATTGATATGATAAATGGCGTTAACGAGTTGTTTGGTAAATGGAATGCCCCTGCACATAACCCCTTACATCTGACCGGGCAGGAAGTACAGGCGGAGAAAAGGCAATCGCCATGTGCTATCCAGAATGCTTCTAAAGCCGTTCATGTCTCATCACTTGAGGAATTCATGTCTGTAGCTGGGCCAAAGCAGACAAAAGATCAGGTCGAATCGTATCGCAAGGCTTTTCTGTTCAAACAGACCGGCCCTGATGAAAAGGATTTGGCAGCACATCTCTTCCCACGCGAAGACTCTGCGGATGATAGCGTAATCCGTAGAGCCCACAACCACGCGATGAAGGGAAAACTACTCAACGCCAAGGCCATGGCTAAACGTCAACAGGGCTAGCAGTCTTTTTCCAACTTATCACCTCAACCTATCAGGTGATAAGTTGGGGTGTCCATGAATTCCCCTGTCTTTTCATTAGGTTGATAAGGCACCTTCCTCCCTCCCTATCAGTGATCTGGGACCAAATAAAAGGCAACATGCCTTCATTGTTAAACTTTTTAACAGTGAGGGTAACTCTGTGCGCCAGTCGGATTCTTCAAAGTGGCCGGAACCCATCCAGGCGATGTACGACGCCTGGCCCTTCCCGCATGTCACCCGCCCCGACATGAAAAAGTTCACCGGCAATGGCTATTGCGGACGAAGTGCCGCCAATGCTGACTGCAACGGCGCGGGGATTAAGGGCCGGTTCCGAATTGGCAAGGTCACGGCTTACCCGAAGGCGGCCGCCTGCGACTTCCTAGCGACCAAGTTCAAGGCGATGGAAGAAAATGACGGGGAAGCAGCATGACTATGCGCCAACAAATGCAAAACCCGGCTGGGGGGCCGGGCCTTGCACTGAAAAGGGCGTTGGGTACATGCAGGTCCCTTTTATGTCTGACGGGTTATCGGGTCAAGGTGCTGGCAAAACACTTACTCATGGTGGTCTATTGCCGGGGCCTCCTGCCGCGCCGGTTCGTCCAGGCCTGTTTCAACTTGCTGCGCCTGGCGCACGTGTAGGGGGCGGTCATGAATGCCATGAACGCCTTCCGACAGGAGATAGAGCGGGCCGGGCTACTTCCCGGAGAAGTCGCGGGCGATGGGACCCTTCAGCGTTGCGGAACTCTGGACAAACCTCAATCCCGAGATGGGTGGTACACCTTCCATGGAGATCATCCGGCCAGTGGTGCTTTCGGCAACTGGCGGACGGGCACAAGCGAGACCTGGACCGCGACCAATGGTGCGCCCCTTGCCCAGGCCGAGAAAGACAAGCTTAAGTGCAGGATAGAAGCCGACCGGGCCGCCCGGGAGAAGGCTCAAGCCGAGCGCAACGCAGAAGCAGCGGCCAAGGCCCGAGAAATTCTCAAGGCCGCGTCACCCTGCCCAGAAGACCATGCCTATCTCCAAAAGAAGGGCATCCCCCCTCTTGGTGGTGTGCGGGTGGGCCAGGACGGGGCCATGCTCCTGCCCTTGATGGACGTGTGCGGGAGGGTCCAGGGGCTCCAGCGCATCTTTGAGGACGGGAACAAGCGGTTTTTGTCTGGCATGAAAAAGGCGGGACACTTCGGGGTCATTGCCGGAGACAAGGACCGCCTGTTTGTGGTCGAAGGATTCGCCACAGGCGCAAGTATCCACCTCGCCACGGGTGGAACGGTATTGGTTGCCCTGGATTGCGGCAATCTTCTGGCCGTGGCCCGGCTGGCCCGAGAGAAGTATCCCAAGCGAGAGATCATCATTGCTGGCGACGACGACCTGCGCACGAAAGGCAATCCGGGCAGGACGGAAGCGACTGCGGCGGCCCGGGCGATCAATGCCATGGTGGTCTTCCCCTTGTTCGCCGATATCGACGGGGCCGGGTCCGACTTCAATGATTTGATGGTGGCCGAGAGCATTGAGGTGGTCAAGGCGCAACTGGCCCAGGCCAAGGCCATTGATACCCAGTCAGAGCCTCCAATGGTTAAGGCTGACATCCCAGGACCTACAATGTGCCTGGACGACGAATGGGCACCTGCCACGAAGACTTGGCCAAAACTGTCCGAACGCGCCATGCCCGGGATCGTGGGCGACTTCGTGCGCTTGGCGACCCGCAATAGTGAGGCTGATCCCGCTGCCGTCCTGGCAACATTCCTGACTCGATTCGGGGCCGAGGTGAGCGGACATGCACCCGGGGCTGGCCCCTCCCTTATGGTGGGGGACGGCAGGCACAAGCCGAGGTTATTCGCCTGCATCGTGGGCGACAGCGCGAAGTCCCGAAAAGGGACCTCGGCCCAGCCGACCAAGAAGCTCTTCACCTTCGATGATGAAACCTACACCCCGGCAACCACCAGCCCTGGTCCTCTCTCTTCCGGTGAGGGTCTGGTCTTCGCCGTCCGCGATGAGGTGAAGGAGTGGAAGGTCGGTAAACAGCCGGGCGAAGACGGTGCCTGGGTTGTCTCTGATCCTGGGGAAACAGACAAGCGCCTGTTCGTTTTGGATGAGGAACTGGCCGCCGCGCTCCATAGCACGAAAAGGACGGGTAATACCTTGTCCACTACCATGCGGTGCTTGTGGGACGATGGAGACGTGAGCCCCCTCACGAAGTCGAACCGGATCAAAACCACGGGGGCCAATGTGTGTCTGGTCGCGCATATCACCATCGCTGAACTCAAAGATATGTTGGATAACGTCCAGGTACTCAACGGATTTGGGAATCGATTCCTTTGGGTTTGCTCCCGGAGACAGAGGCTTGTGCCCTTCCCCCAGCCCATGGAGGAAGTGGAGATTAACCATATCCGCCGGGAGGTGTTGCGGCTGATCCGGTTGGCCCAGGGGCGGGGCAGGATCACCATGGGGAACGATGTCCGCGTCATGTGGGAATCGGCCTACCCGGAATTGTCCAGGGCGCACCCCGGCCTGTCCGGGTGCATCATCAACCGTGGCGAGGCCCAAACGCTTCGGCTGGCCATGATCTACGCCCTCCTGGATGGACAGGACAGTATCAGCACCAACCACCTGGCGTCGGCCCTGGCCTTCTGGGGATACTGCCGCGAGTCCGCACAACTCATCTTTGGTGAGCGTGAGGCCGACCCGATTGCAGAGAAGGTCCTGGACGCGCTCAAGGGGGGGCCGAGGACCACAACCGAACTGCATAATGCCCTGGGCAACCACTACAACGCGGATCGTCTCAAGGCCACTCTGGAGGCTTTGGCCGGGGACGGTCGGGTGCTTGTCACCCAAGAACAGACCGGAGGCAGGCCCAAAACGAGGTTCAGTCTGTGCGAAAAAAGCGAATTAAGCGAAATAAGCCTCCCCACCCCCGACCTTAATTCGCTTTCTTCGCTTAATTCGCATGGGAGCGGACAGAAAATGGACTCTCTCACCTGGGTCGCACAGGATATTCCCCTGGAGGGTCTGGCTCTCTATCCCGACTATGAACATCCTGGCGACGAGGTGGTGCTATGAGCGCGTCCGACCTCCTTCATGCCCACGGAGTCCAAGTGGTGCGTTCTCCAGATGGGGAATTGAAGTTGTTGGGGCTTGGCTCCCTCCCGGTCGGACAGGCCCGGGTCGTTGTGGACTACGCCAGGGCAAACAAGGCGGCGATCCTGGCCGAGATGGAAGCCCAGGCCGAGCACCCGAAGGACAGATACGCCAGGTTGTGCGCCGGGTATTGGGAGGACTGCACTTCTTGCCCGTCCTGCGATTTATCCGCCCTCTACTTCTGCCGGAAGTTCAGGGATCAGGAAGGGCGGTGGCTCCAATGACTGCGGCAATGATGACCATCGTCGCGGATTCCAGAGAACAGCGGCCCTACGCCTTTGCCCATGAGAAGTACGCGGCCATTGTCCAGCCCGGAACCCTGACCGTGGGCGATTACTTATTGGCCGGTTTGATCGACAAGGTGGCCGTCGAGCGCAAGGAACTCGGAGACTTGGTGGCCTGCCTCGGCCGGGAGCGAGAGCGGTTCGTGCGCGAGCTTCAACGGGGTGTGGCCCTGGATGCCTTCGCCGTGGTGGTCGAAGCCTCATGGGCGGACCTGGCCCAGGGCAATTACAAAAGCGCCCTGAAGCCTCACGCGGCCTGTCAAAGTGTCTTGGCGTTCACGGCCCGGTATCGCACTCCGTTCATCTTCGCCGGGTCCAGGACGGCCGGAGAGTACGCGGCCTGGGGATTCCTCAAACAATACTTGGGAGAAGCAAAGAAGCGGTGGGCCTCCATCGTTAAGGCTCACGGCCAGGGACAAGCAGAATATGGAGGTGAAGATCATGGCTGACAAAACAACGCGAAAACAGAAAAGCCCCGGGCGTCCATTCCAGCCAGGCCAAAGTGGTAATCCTGCGGGCCGTCCATTGGGGTCACGCCACAAGGCCACGGTAGCCGTTCTAACGCTCCTGGATGGTGAGGCCGAAGCATTGACCCGGCGGGCCGTCGAAATGGCCCTGGGGGGCGATACCACGGCCATGCGGCTGTGCCTCGAAAGGCTGGCTCCACCCCGGCGCGAGGCCCCCCTGTCTATCGACCTGCCCACCTTCGAAACTCTGGCGGACCTGCCCCGGGTGACAGGGGCGATCACCCAGGCCGTGGCTGGTGGTGAACTGACTCCCGGCGAAGGTCAGGCCCTTGCATCACTAGTAGAATCACATCGGAAGGCCGTCGAGACTGCGGACCTGGCAGAGCGGGTAGCGGTCCTGGAATCTCAACAATCCAAAGTTCGGAGGAAATCATGAGTTTGGTGAGACGAGTGAAAAAGTTGGAGGTTGGTGTTCCCGGACAGGTCGTCATGACCGAAGAATTGCGGGCTGTTGCAGAAGCAAAGTTCATGCGAGAGATGACGCCCCATCTCACGTCCGATACCCCGCCCCACCCAGCGGAAGAGAAATACACCGAGGCCCAGCTTGATGCTGCAATCCAGATCGTTGTCGCGGAATTATTCGCCAGGGTTGATGGTGCCACGCGGAATTTCGCTCGTGCAAACCTCCCGGCCGAGTGAGACCAGACAGCAATCCTACTCCTTTTGGCGGTCCCATCCTCGCGGTGCGGCCGCCTTCTTTTATTCGCGTCCTACGCCCTGGCGCGTCCTCCAGCCCGCCCCGAGAAGCACTCCCATCGCCAGCAACCACTCCCAGCCCATCCCCGCGTCCGGGTTCATGCCTCACCCCGTTGACGACGCGCCGGACGAGTCCGAGGAACTTCCAAGCAAACCGGAGTCGGCCACGGTCCCGGGCGTCGAGTCCGCATCGTATTTCACCCCCGCGAGGGGGGCGACAAGGACGGCAAGCCTGTGCACCTGCCCGGGATCGTTTCAATCCACGCCCCCGCGAGGGGGGCGACGACCGGCTTCTTCCCGTGGTGCGGGAATTGAAGTGTTTCAATCCACGCCCCCGCGAGGGGGGCGACGGTCATGGACGGGGCTCCTTCTTTAACCCCAAGAAGTTTCAATCCACGCCCCCGCGAGGGGGGCGACCGGGAGGCCCGGACCAGGGCCGGATCGCGGGCATGTTTCAATCCACGCCCCCGCGAGGGGGGCGACCCCAACGCCTCCAAGGACAAAGCCTCCCCCTTGGCGTTTCAATCCACGCCCCCGCGAGGGGGGCGACGATAGAGGTATTCCAAGTCCTTCTAAGTATGTAAGTTTCAATCCACGCCCCCGCGAGGGGGGCGACCCGGACTCTTTGATCTTGGACTGCAATTCGTCGTGTTTCAATCCACGCCCCCGCGAGGGGGGCGACCGAATACCTCCACCCTCACTGGGGTCCGGGAATGTTTCAATCCACGCCCCCGCGAGGGGGGCGACTCATATCCAAAATTGGAGAGTCCTAATTGCTCCTGTTTCAATCCACGCCCCCGCGAGGGGGGCGACCTCGACCGAAGCAGGAGCCGCCTCGGGTCCTTGGTTTCAATCCACGCCCCCGCGAGGGGGGCGACTTTGCCCAAGGCTGGCAGGAAAAGGCATTGAAAGTTTCAATCCACGCCCCCGCGAGGGGGGCGACGGACCATCCCGGCCAATGCCAGCGTG
>CAILNX010000026.1 GCA_903835685.1 uncultured delta proteobacterium | reverse complement strand
TGAAGTTGTGCTCTGTTTTTGCATTTTATCATGGCGATCCCCCGGCGTTGTTGGACTAAGCTGTCACAACTCGCTAGGAATGTAAAGCAAATATTTTCATTGTATCAGCATTGTAGACAGACTTTTTGCAGTCAGGTCTTTAAGGAGGTTCTTATGTCCAACGTGATGAAAGGTGCTCTGATGATCGGCGGTGCTGCTATTTGCGGTGCTGCCGCCCTCGCCTGTTGCCCCATTCTTACCGTGTCGGCCCCCCTGTGGTGGTTACTCGGGACCACCTACTCCGTTAGCGCTATTGGCGCTGCTGGAGCAGAATGCGGCCTAGCGCTGGGTACTGCCTTCGGGCGTGTATCCGGTGAGACCGGTGCCGCTTTGGTCATTCAAGAGCTCTCTGAAGCCTCAGAGAAGCTCTTGCAGGAGATCGGCTCCTAAAAGGTGAGAAGACCTTGGCTCGCGCTAAGGTCTTTTCTTTTTGCATGAGGAGACGGTCGCATAAGCGGATATACAAGTGTACGCTTGAGAATTGTTTTCGGGTTTTGCAGGGACATCTCTCCTAAGAAATCTGGGAAATCCAAGTAACCCTGCCTTTTAGGGATCATGTCTCGAACGGTCGATGTTACAGCTTCTTCTTACTCAACTCTTCTATAAAGTTTCTCTTCGGTTTATGTTCCAGTTTCAGTTCTGCCACATAATCTTTAAAGTTGCTGTCCTCACCGATGCTACTCAGCAACTTGCCGATATGAACGATCATTACTGACGCTTCATGGTAGGACGGCTTGTTCTTCTGATCAATCAAATGAGCTATGCGTTTCTTGTAAATCGGTAAAATTTCCAATGTATGGGTCTTCTCTCTCTTCTTGGCCAACTCCAGCCACAAGTCGTTGGAACATCCGCCGTTCTTGGCTTCAGCCCATGCATCAGCTACCTTTCCTTCCCACAGGAACACTCGAACCAGTAGAGAGTAGTCATCCCATTCACCCCGACGCCATGGGGTAAGTGTCCCTTTATTGGCTGGTTTACACTTCGCTCTCAGGTGAACCTGTCCGTGCCCCCGACCGCCTTGGAAACCCGCCAGGTCCCCAGGGTTGCAGGAATTTTCTCTCCAGGACTATGCCGGTATCCCCCTCTGGCGTCAACAGGGGGACAGGCGAACCGAAGGACCGGCTCCGGGCCGACACCCTGAACCCCCGGGGTTGCCCCCAGACCTCCACCGAAAAAAGATGTCCGTGACCAGAGAGAAACCATGGCCAAAACACTCCGCATGTGGCATAAATTCCACACAACAACCTGTCTGTCCCCGGTTTACTCCTGGCTTCGGGCAGGATAAAGCCTTTGGAACCGCAGAAAAGGAGTCGAAAATGAACAAACGGATGTTCACCAGCGTCACTGTCCTTCTGGGACTGGGTGTTTCTCTCTTCTGGGCCGCCTGCTCGCCCTCCAAGCCTCCCTTCGCCTGTACGGACAAACTCGGCTGCGTGGACATCGGACCCCAGGAACCCATGAAGCTGGGGGTCATCCAATCCTTGACCGGCCAGGTGGCCAGTCTGGGCCTGGAGCAGGTCCGGGGGCTGGAGCTGGCCTTGGCCAGGCGATCCGGCAAGGTCGCCGGACACGAGGTGGCCCTTTTCACCGAGGACACCGGCTGCAAGCCCGAGGGCGGGGCCAACGCGGCCTTGAAGATCATATCCGACCCCAAGATCGTGGCCATTTTCGGCACCACCTGCTCCGGGGACGCGGCCACGGCCGCCCTGGTCATGACCGAAGTCGGACTGGTCATGATCTCCGGCAACAACAGCGCCATGTTTCTGACCTCCATCGGCGGCAAGCGCGCTCCCAAGTGGCAGTCCGGCTATTTCCGCACCGCGCCCAACGAGGAGGCCTCGGGACCGGCGGCGGCCAAGTTCGCCTTTGAGAAGCTCGGGGTGCGCAAGGCCGCGACCATCAACGACGGCGACCTGTACACCAAGGGGCTGACCGACGGGTTCAAGGAGGAGTTCGAGCGCCTGGGCGGCAAGGTGGTCCTGTACGCCACGGTGAACAAGAACGACGAGAACATGGAGCCGGTTTTGAGCGCCGTGCAGAACGCCGAGGCGGACCTGATCTTCTTCCCCCTGTTCCAGCCCGAGGGCAATTATGTCCTGCTCCAGGCCCGCAAGTCCCCGGGCCTGGCCAAGACCATCCTCATGAGCGACGGCTCCCTGATCGAGAATTCCTTTATCCAGGCCGTGGGGGCCGATGGCCTGGGCATGTACTTCGTGGGTCCCACCCCGCCCCCGGCCACCCCGGAACTTTCGCGGCTGGCTTCGGAATACCAGACCAGGTACAACATGCCCGCGCCGACCATCTATTACCTGAGCGCCTTTGACGCGGCCAACATCCTCATGAACGCCCTGGAAAAGGTGGCGGCTCGGGAGGAAAACGGCGCCCTGCACATCGGCCGCCAAGCCCTGCGCGAGGCCATGTACCAGACGGCCAAATTCCCGGGCGTGTCCGGGACCATGACCTGCAACGAATTCGGCGACTGCGCCCCGCCCGTCTTCGACGTGCTCAAGCTGGACGATCCGGCTGCCGGGGTCGAGGGCCTGAAGAAAAACGTGGTCTTCACCTACGCCCCGGGAAAATGAACCGAGCCGGACCCTTCTCCCGGACTTGGCGCGGCCAGAGCATCACGGTCAAATTCGGCCTGGCCTTCGCCCTGCTCTTCGCCATCATCGCGCTGGTGGCGGTCATCGGCTACGTGGCCCTTTCCGAGGTGCGCCGGGCCGAGAACGTGATCGTCAGCAGCATGGAGATTCGGCAGCGGGTCTTTGAGATGGACGGCGGGCTGGAAAAGGCCCGCCGTCTGCACCGGGACTTTTTCCTCCAGTACCCGGAAATCGGATTCACCAAGGCTCACGAGCTGTATTTCCAGCCCTCCATCTCGGTCATCGCCCGGGTCGTGGCCCAGAGCGAGGACTTGCGACGGCTCATGGCCGAATCCAGCGTGAGCGAATCCTTGCGCCAGCGCAACAAGGACGTGACCCTGTACCTGTCCTCGGCCAAGCGCTTCGCCGAAATATTCCTGGAGCTGGTCGAACTGGTGACCACCCTGGCCGCGCCCGAGTCCGGGCTGCACGACCAGTTGGCCAAGAAAACCGCGCTGCTGGCCCCCATAGCCGAGTCCACGGACACGACGGCCCTGCTCTTCAGGCAGTTGGACTCCCTGGAGAAGCAGTACCGGATCACCCGGCAGCGCCCCTACCTGCAGTCGGCCTTCAACATGGCTTTCCGCCTGGAAAAGGCCATTCAAAACGCCTCACACATCCCCCCGGACAAGAAGTCCGCCGCCCAGAACGCCTTGGACGCCTACCGGGCCATCGGGGAGCGGATTCTGGACCTGGATGTGGCCATCCAGGGAAAATTCAACGATTTCACCCTGCAATCCAAGGCCGTGGACCCCATTTCCGAGGACTTGAAGACCCTGGCCACGGCCGAGGTGGAACGGGCCAAAGACCAGATCGCCCGGGCCAGCAAGGTGGCCACGATCATGATCCTGGCCACCTCCCTGGTCGGCCTCTTGTGCCTCCTGGCCGTGGCCGCCCTGCTCAACGCCTCGGTGACCAAGAAGATCGTGGCCCTGACCCACTGCGCCGCGGAGCTGCGGGCCGGGAACCTGGAGTCCTTCATCGAGACCGAAAGCGGAGACGAGTTCGGGGAACTGGCCGAGACTTTCAATTCCATGGCCCATCGCATGAAAGATCTGATCGGGAACCTGGAGGAGAAGGTCAGCCAGCGGACCCAGGAGCTGGCCACGGCCCGGGACGAGCTTCAGGCCACGGTCAGGGAGCTGAAGCTGGCCAAAGACGCGGCCGAAGCGGCCACCCGGGCCAAAAGCCAGTTTTTGGCCAACATGAGCCACGAGATCCGCACGCCCATGAACGCGGTCCTGGGGTTCGCCCACCTGCTGCTGGAAACCGATCTGACCCCCCGTCAGCGCGACTACCAGGAACGCATCCATTCCGCGGCCACGGCCCTTTTGGGCATCATCAACGACATCCTGGACTTCTCCAAGATCGAGGCCGGACGACTGGAGATGGAGCAGGTCCCCTTCTCCCTGGACGAGGTTCTGTCCCATCTGGCCAGCGTCCTGGGCCCCCGGGCCGAGGAGAAGAAGCTGGAGCTGGTCTTCCGCTGGGGCAAGGGCCTGCCCGCGCTCCTGAGCGGCGACCCCCTGCGCCTGGGCCAGGTGCTCCTCAACCTGGTGGGCAACGCCGTCAAATTCACGGAAAAAGGCGAAGTGACCGTGGCCGTGGAGCCCCTGGCCCAGCGGGGCGGGCAGGCCCAACTCAAATTCTCGGTTCGGGACACCGGCCTGGGCATGAACCAGGACCAGATGGACAAGCTGTTCCACACCTTCACCCAGGCCGACAGCTCCATCACCCGCAAATTCGGGGGCACGGGCCTGGGTCTGGTCATCTGCAAGCGCCTGGTGGAGCTCATGCACGGGGAGATTTTCGTTGAGTCCCAGATCGGCCAGGGGAGCATCTTCTCCTTCACCGCCTGGTTCGGCCTGGATTTAGAGGAGACAGGCCAGGAGAGAACGCCGTCCCCCTTGCGCAGCCTCAAAATTTTGGTCGTGGACGACAATTCGAGCGCCCTGGACGCCCTGCGCGCCAATCTCGCGGCCTTCTCCTTCCAGGCCCAGACCGCCACCTCGGGTCAGGAGGCCCTGGCCACGCTGGAAGAGGCCCCGGCCGGCGCGCCCTTTGAACTGGTCATCCTGGACCTGGCCATGCCGGGCATGGACGGCCTGGAGTTGGCCCGGCTCATCCGGGAAAACAGCCGCCTGGTCCGCAAGCCCCGCTTGGTGGGCGTCGCCAGCCACGATTTCCAGGACGAGACCGCCCGCGCCCTGGCCCTGGGCATCGACCGTATCCTGCCCAAACCCTTCACACCGTCCTCCCTGCTGGACGCCCTGATGCAGGCCATGGGCCGGTCCTCGTCCCGGCTGACCTCCAGGATTTCCCTTTCCGAGCCCCCGAATCAGCAAGCCCTGAAAGATTTGCGCGGGGCGAGTGTCCTCCTGGTGGAGGACAACCCCTTGAACCAGATGCTGACCGTGGAGCTCTTGGCCAAGATCGGGGTGCACACCGAGGTGGCCGAGAACGGGGTCACGGGCGTGGCCCTGGCCCTGACCGGGTGCTACGACCTGGTGCTCATGGACATCCAGATGCCGGAGATGGACGGCTACCAGGCCGCCTCCCTGATCCGGTCGAAAATCGACGCCGAGAGCCTGCCCATCCTGGCCATGACCGCCAACGCCATGCAGGGGGCCGTGGAGCAGACCCGCAAGACAGGCATGAACGACCACCTGACCAAACCCATCGACCCCGAGGCCCTGACCCTGGCCCTGATCCGCTGGATCAAGCCCGGAAACCGGGCCAGGCCCGGGCAAACCCAGGCCGAGGAAACCGGTCCCGCCCCGCAGGCCTCCTCGCAGGCCGATCTGCCGGAAAGCCTGCCCGGGATCGACCTAGCCCAGGGCTTCCGGCGACTCTTGGGCGACCGCCGCACCTACCGGGCCATGCTCCAGGTCTTCCGGGAACAAAACCTGAACACTTCCGCCCAGCTCCGCCAGACCCTGGCCGAGTCCCCGGACATGGCCAAAAAACTGGCCCATTCCCTGCGGGGCGTGGCCGGGAATATCGGGGCCGTGGCCTTGAGCCAGACGGCCGCGAACCTGGAACGCGCCCTGCACAAGCACGACGGGGCAGCCGCAACAGCCGCGCTGGCCGCCCTGGAAAAGGAATTGGCCGTGGTTCTTGAAGGCCTGGCCCAAATCGGATCGGAGCCAGACCCCCATTCGAATGACCCCGGGACTGGCCAATGAGGTCAGCCCGGTGAAGACGCAACCAGGGCAGAGGCCCAAACCCAGGAGAAACCCCATGAGCAAGTCAGAAAAGCCAAAGCATTACGAAGGATTGAAGAAGAATTACCCGGAGTTCATCCAGGCCGTGGAGTCCCTGGGCCTGTCCGTGCTCAAGGCCGGTCCCCTGGAGGCCAAGACCCTGCTTCTGGTCCAGCTCGGGGCCGCGGCGGCCATGCGTTCGGAAGGATCGGTGCGCAGCCATGCGCGTCGGGCCATGGCCGAGGGGGCCACGCCCGAGGAAGTGGCCCACGCCCTGATCGGCCTGACCAGCACCATCGGCTTCCCCACCGTGGCCGCCGCCCTGTCCTGGGTGGAAAAGGCCAGCGATTAGCTAGAGCAGGTTGCCTGGCCCGGCCTGGTCCTCCGGGGCCACGAACATGCCCCCCTCCTGCCAGAAGCCCGTGCCGCTCTCCTTGGCCACGACCATGGCCCGGTCCAAGCGCTCGGAGTACTTCAGGTTGGGCGGGGTGGCGAAAGGCAGGGCCATGCCCTCGGTGACCAGGGCCTCGTTGAGCAGAATCCCGTCCACCCAGACATTGGCCAGGAGAACCCCGTCCGCGTCCCGGGTCTGGGCGTCCATCTCCAGACCCACGGTGCGACCAAAGGTGGCCCCCAGGGTGAAGGCCGTGGCGTCCGGACCCCAGTCTTCGTCATAGGCCGGACAGACCACCCCGTTCAGCCGGACCTGCTCCTGGGCGCCAGCGGCGTCCACGATGAGGTTGCAGCCGTTCACCAAGTGGACCACGCGCCCGCTCCGCTCCAGACGGGGCTCGGCCTCGGTGGCGGTGGTCCCGGGGCCAGGGGCCGTGCGGGCGCAGGCCCCCAGGAGCAGTGCGGCCCCCAGGGCCAGGATCAGGATCGTCCGAGTGATCTGTCCCAGGGGACTGACCCCTGATGTTTGTGCGCGCATGGAAGCCTCCAGTATACAACTCCCATCTCCATAAGCACTTCGGCCGGTTTGGGCAAGACCGCCACAACATTGGGGGGATTTCCCCCCTTTTTTGTCCTGGCATGGTTTCTGCTTGTTCCGAGCAGGGAACCATTTTCCCGACATGCTCCAAGATCAAGAGGTCACGCCATGCACACCCAAGCCTTCACGCCCCGGCCCGCCAATTCAGCCGTCATCACCCAGGTCCCGGCCCTGCCCACCCTGCCCACCCTGCCCGGAACCGCCCCGGACGCCCCCTGCCGAGGGCTGGATGACATCTTTCAGGAAATGCAGTCCTGCCAGCGCGAGGCCCCGCAGCCTCCGACTCTGACCCCCGAACTGCGCGAGGCCTGCCGGGTCGCGGTGAACGAGGCTTACGCCTTAAATGACATCAGCCATCCGGCCGTAGCCGAACTGCGCCGTTTGTCCCTGGCCCGGGCCACGCGCCTGTGCTCGGCCGGGATGTTCGTTCCCCAGCCCATTCTCGGCCCGGACGAACTGTATCCGGACCTGAATCCGGATTCCTGGGACCGGCCCCTGTTTCCCGAGGAGATGCTCCGTCAAGCCGTTGACTTGACCCCGGCCCCTGCCGCGGCCCGGCGCCTGGTGGCCGAGTTGGACAACCCCCGCAGCGGCCCCGGCCGCCTGGCCGAGATCATCGACCAGCACCCCCATCTTTCCGATTTGCTCCTGGCCCTGGCCAACAGCCAGGCCTACGCCCTGCCCTCCCCGGTGCAGACCACCCAGCGGGCGGTCATTTTCCTGGGCTACCGGGAACTGCGCGCCCTCATTCTGGGCCTGGACGGCCTGATCCAGTTCCGGGGCCAGGATGAGTCCGAAGCCGACCCCTTCATCTGGCGCAGGGCCTTGGCCTGCGGGTTCGCCAGCCGCATGCTGGCCGCCCGGCTCGGGCTGCGCGGCGGCCGCTACGTGG
This sequence comes from uncultured delta proteobacterium, assembly GCA_903835685.1. Classification (GTDB taxonomy): domain Bacteria; phylum Desulfobacterota; class Desulfovibrionia; order Desulfovibrionales; family Desulfovibrionaceae; genus CAILNX01. Next base: position 194,719 of record CAILNX010000026.1, on the reverse strand, counting down.
CGGCCGGGTTGCTCCATGACGCGGGCCGCTTCATCATGCGCCAGACCCTGCCCCGGCACGCGACCCAGGCCGCGCGCATGGCCCTGGGCTCGGTCACGGGCCTGTCCGAGTGCGAACGGGAGATCATGGGCGTGGACGGCCCCACCCTGGGCGGACGGCTCCTGGCCCGCTGGCAGATGCCCGAGCCCCTGGCCGAACTGGTGGCCCTGCGCAACACCCCTCGGGAGGCCGAGGACGACCGGGCCGCCTCCCTGCTGCACGTGGCCGCCCTGGCGGCCCGGGCGCTCGACGCCGGGCAGCCCGGAGCCCTGCGCCTGCCCACCCTGGACACCCAGGCCTGGACCCGCACCGGGCTCCGCCAGCACGACCTGGCCGAGACCTTCATGGCCGCTTCCGAAGAACTGGAGGGCGTCAGCCCGCTGCTCAGCCGCTAAGACAACGCCCCCCCGACTCCTGACCACCAGGGGCCGGGGGGATTTTTGACGGTCTCGACTCCTTCGCCTCCTTTTGGTCCCATCGGCTCCCCGGCCTCTCCGCTCCATCGGTCCTTCGGCCGCGCGGCTGCGCCCTTTTCTTTTGCCCTGGCCTCTGGTAGGAAATGGACCGGCGGTGCGCCCCCAAGCCCCCCATTGGACAACACAATGAATTTTTTGGATATCACCATCCTGGTCGTGGGCCTTGTTTTTGCCTTACGCGGGCTTTTGCGCGGCCTGGTCAAGGAGGTCTGCTCGCTTACGGCCGTGGCCCTGGGCCTGTTCCTGGCCGGGCAGTACCACGAGGTCGCGGCCCCCTATCTTTCCTACCTGGTTTCCGGCCCGGCCAACGTCAAGGTGGCCTCCTACCTGGCCATCTTCCTGAGCGTGCTGGTCATGTCCTGGGTCGTGGTCAAGGTGGTCAGCGGCTTCCTCAACCTGGCCATGCTGTCCTGGGTGGACTATCTGTTCGGGGCGCTCTTCGGTCTGGCCGAGGGCTTTGTGGTGGTCTCGGCCCTGGTCCTTCTGCTGACCAGCTTCATGCCGGACGCAGCCTTTCTGCAACAATCCAAAGCCGCGCCCCAGGTCTCCCGGGCCACGGCCTTCTGCCTGGAATTCACCCCGGAAAGCGTGGTCCGTCTGCTCCGCGATTCAGGGCTGAAGCTGCCCCAGGCCTGACCTCATCCCCCGAGCCCTGCCATCATGAACGACACCCCCTCCCTGGATATCGTGCTCAAGGTCATCCGCACCCTCCTGGCCCCGGGGGGCTGCCCCTGGGACCAGAAACAGACCCCTGCGTCCCTGTGCGACTATGTGCTCGAAGAAGGCTTCGAACTGGTGGAAGCCATCCGCAAAGGACTCTCGGGCAGACCCGATCAGGCCGACCAGGATGAAGTCCGGGAGGAACTGGGGGACGTGCTCTTTCTGCTCCTGTTCATCACCGAGCTTTACGAACGGGCCGGAACCTTCTCCTTGAAGGACGTGCTGGAAGCCAATGCGGCCAAGATGATCCGCCGCCATCCCCACGTGTTCGAGGACACGGTCTACGAGAACCAGCAGGAACTTCTGCGCAACTGGGAGCGCATCAAGCGCGAGGAAAAGTCCGGCCAAGGCCAGACCCCGGCCCGGGTCTTCGAAAGTCTGCCCCGGGGCCTGCCCCCGCTTCTGCGCGCCTACCGCATCCATTCCAAGGCCGCCCGGGTGGGCTTCACCTGGGAGACCGACCAGGACATGGAGGGCCAGTTGGCCCGGGAATGGCAGGAATGGGAAGAGGCCAAGGCCTCGGGCGACCAGGCGGCCATGGAGCGGGAGTTCGGGGACTACCTGTTCACCCTGGTGGAGCTTGGCCGCAGGCACGGCATCAAGGCCAACGCAGCCCTGGACCTGGCGGTGAACACCTTCCTCACCCGGTTTCAAAGCATGGAGGACATGTCCCGGACCCAGGAGAAGGACCTGGCCGACATGGAGCTTGCGGAGATGAACCTGCTCTGGGATGAAGCCAAGAGGCGAACCGGCCCAGGGGGCGAGCCCCCCAAGGGCTGACCCGCGCGCGAACGGCTGGATCGCTTGCAAGATGAACTTGTTCAATTTTTTCGCTGTTTGGACTGGACGGGCGCTGGCTTTGATCTTACCCTGTGCCATGGAATCTAACCGACCGGCAGCGGCGGAGCCCAACGAATGACCAGTGTCAAGCGGTTGCCAACGTACTCTCCCGCGCCCACGGCAGGCAGACGCATGCCCAACAGGCCGAGCATCCTCATCGTGGACGACATGCCCTCGAACATCAAAATCCTGGGCGAGGGCTTGCGCCCCTACTACGAGATCGTGGTGGCCACCAGCGGGGAACAGGCCCTGGAGTTGGCCTCGGAGATCGTCCCTGACCTCATCCTTCTGGACATCATGATGCCCGGCATGGACGGGTACACGGTCTGCCGCCAGCTCAAGGCCGACGCCCGGACCAAGAACACCCCGGTGATCTTCATCACGGCCAAGACCCAGGCCGAGGACGAGGTGTTCGGCTTTGAACTGGGCGCGGCCGATTACATCACCAAGCCCTTCCGCCTTCCGGTGGTCCAGGTCCGGGTCAAGACCCAGCTCGACTTGAAGCGCAAATACGACCTGCTGGAGAGCATGGCCGCTCTCGACGGGCTCACCGAGATCCCCAACCGCAGGCGCTTTGACGACGCCCTGGCCCACGAGTGGAGACGCACCCTGCGTACCGGGCAGCCCCTGACCGTGATCATGATGGACATTGATTTCTTCAAGAATTTCAACGATCACTACGGGCACATGGCTGGGGATGAATGCCTTCGCCTGGTGGCCCTGGCCCTGCGGCAGGCCGTGAACCGGCCGGGCGACCTGGTGGCCCGGTTCGGCGGCGAGGAATTCGTGGCCCTTTTGCCGGACACCGGGGCCAAGGCCGCCCTGCACCTGGCCGAGGCCATGCGCCTGGAGGTCAGCGGCCTGCGCATCCCCCACGCCCATTCGCCCGCAGCCGACCACGTGACCTTGAGTCTGGGCGCGGCCACCCGCATCCCGGACAAGTCCTTGTCCCCGGCCAGCCTGGTGGACGAGGCGGACAAGCTGCTCTACCAGGCCAAGCAGGGAGGCCGGAACCGCAGCAAGGCCCGGGTCATCGGCCCGCCTCCCGGGAGTTCCCCTGCAAAAAAAATCCCCGCTGACCCTCAAGTTCTGGAGGATTCGGCCGAAAAGAGGGATGAGGCGTCTTCCGCGCCCTCTTCGGCGTAAGGGGTAGGTGATGAACACACTCTCCACAGGCGGCATGGGCTCCATGTCCAGCATGGGCTCGGGCCTCGACCGCCAGACCTTCGGGGCTCAAATCGTGTCGAAAACCCTGGACACCATGAACCAGCCCAAGTCCTCCATGGGTATGGGCATGGGCGGCATCGGTGATTTCAACTTCCAGACCAGCGTGCTCACGGCCGGTTTCACCGGCAAGGGCGGCATTGCAGACATGAACATCTGACCGGGTGCGGAAGAACGCTGATGGAAATCCCCCCCTCCGGCTTGCGGATCGGGGGATTTCTCTTTCGCGGCCCCCCCCTTGCAAAATCTTGATGACAACAGGCTGGGGGTTGGGTAACAATACGATCACGCAAACAATAGAAACCGTGATCGAAGCCTCCTTCAACACCGAGGTGCGCCATGTACTTCCCGGAAGCCGGCATTGAAGTCTCCCCCTGGATTCCTCCCCTGGTGGCCCTGGTGGTCTCTTTCTTCACCTCCATGGGTGGGGTGTCCGGGGCCTTTCTCCTGCTTCCCTTTCAGATGAGCTTCCTGGGCTACACCAACCCCTCGGTAAGCGCCACCAACCAGCTTTTCAACATCGTGGCCATTCCCAGCGGGGTGTACCGCTACATCAAGGAAGGCCGCATGGTCTGGCCGCTGACCTGGGTGGTCATCGTGGGCACCCTGCCCGGGGTGTTCATCGGGGCCATCGTGCGCGTGGCCTATCTGCCCGACGCCACCCAGTTCAAGGTCTTCGCGGCCCTGGTGCTCCTGTACATCGGCGGCCGCATGGTCAAGGACCTGCTCAAGAAGGCCGGTCCTGGCCCGGACAAGGCCGCAGCCGAGAAGCGCTTCCAGGAGCTGGTCAACGCCTACCGCAAGAAGAGCCAGGAGAGCGAGGCCCACGGGGACAAGCCCCTGCCGACCACCCGCATCACCGCCTTCACCCTGACCCGCATCGAATACGAGTTCTACGGCGAGCATTTCGGGGTGTCCACCATGGGCATCCTGGCCCTGAGCTTCGCGGTGGGGATCATCGGCGGGGTGTACGGGATCGGCGGCGGGGCCATCGTGGCCCCCTTCTTCGTGTCCGTGTTCGGCCTGCCGGTGTACACCGTGGCCGGGGCCGCGCTCATGGGCACCTTCATCACCTCCGTGGCCGGAGTGACCTTCTACCAGCTCATCGCGCCCTATTACCCGGGCATGTCCGTGGCCCCGGACTGGCTCCTGGGCGTACTTTTCGGCCTGGGCGGAATGGTGGGCATGTATCTCGGGGCGCGCTGCCAGAAATTCGTGCCGGCCCGGTACATCAAATGGATGCTCTGCGTCATCATCCTGTACACGGCCGCCAAGTACGTGCTGGATTTCCTGACCAAGGTCCTGGGCTAGGAAACAGGCTCCATGTGCACGAGCACCCGGGCCAGGCCGGGATAGCGCTCGCGCAGCGCGGCCTCCAGGCGCTCGGCGGCCTCGTGGGCCGCGGGCAGGGACGTGCCCCCGGCCATGCGGCAGTGGAAGCGCACGGTCTGGCCCTGGCCGTCCCGGATGATCTTGATGTTGTGGATGTCCCGCACGCCCGGGACCCGGGCCGCCAGTTCCAGCACGGCCTGGCAAAGTTCGGGATCGTCCACCCCGTCCCCCCGGCAGATGGCTGGCCCGGACCTGGCCGGTTCGATGTGCGTGGCCACCTGCTCCACCCCGAGCTGGGTGCGGATGGCCTCTTCCAGGGCATGCACCGCGTCGTGGGCCTGGGCCAGGGTCAGATGCTCGGGTGCCTCGGCGTGCAGTTCCACCTGGAGCGCCCGCTCCACCCGTATGACCCGGACGCCATGGACGCCCAGGCCCTGCCCGACGGCCAGCATGCCCACCTGCTCGACCAGATTGGCCTCTTCCGGGCTTTCGGGCTCGAAATGCACCACCACGTCGGCCCCGGGCAGGATCTCCCGGGCCACGGCCTCGGCCTGTCCGGTGAGGTGATGGGCCTGGCCGAAGCTCACGTCCGGCCGCAGCACCAGTTCCATGTCCACAAAGGTGGCCGGGCCGCTGGTCCTGCTCCGCACCCGGCGCACGGCGCGCACCCCGGGCAGGGTGGCCACCCGCGCCTCGATGAGCCGGGCCTCCTCGCCCGTGCCCCCGTCCAACAGGGCGTGCACGGCCGAACGTCCCATGCGGAAGCAGACCAGGGCCACGATGCCGGACACGGCCAGGGCGGCCAGGGCGTCGGCCTTGAGCAGCCAGGTTTGCCAGAAGGTCCCGGCAGGCAGGGTCTCGGCCAGGGCCACCGAGCCAAGCCCCGCGATGACCACCAGGGACGACCAGATGTCCGTGGAGAAATGCAGGGCATCGGCCTCCAGGGCCTGGCTGTTGTGCTTGCGGGCTATGCGCAGGAGCATGCGGGAGCGGGAATAATCCACGGCCACGGACACCACCATGACCGCCACGCCCCAGCCTTCGGCCAAGACAGGCACGGATTTGAAGAACAGCCGGTCCACGGACTCGTGCACGATCCACACACAGGTGGCGGCCAGCAGCATGGTCTCAGCCAGGGCCGAGAGGTTCTCCACCTTGCCGTGGCCGTAGGCATGGCCTAAGTCCGGGGGCCGGGAGGACACCCGCACGGCATAGCAGGTCAGGGCCGCGGCCGCGAAGTCCAGGGCGCTGTGCGCGGCCTCGGACAGGATGCCCAGGCTGTTGGTGGACAGGCCCACCGCCAGTTTCAGCCCGGTCAGAAAGACCGCAGCCACCACCGAGGACATGGCCGCCCGGTTCTTCTCCTGGTTCGCCTGCATCCGCTCATCCCTGGCCTGTTCCGGCATGTCTCCTCCCAAAGTCCTGATCCAACGGGCTTGAACCCCCTGTGTATCAGGAATCAGAACAGGCGCAACTGTAAGGGTGCGCTGATCTTGACTTTCAGTTCCATTGGGGCAGGCGGAAAGGCCGAGAGTCGCGTGCTCAAGAGGGCTGGACAGGAAGCAGGGCCGGCAGGTTGATCGCGCCCACCCGTGAGCGGTGCCGACCCCGGCGCAACCGGAGGCGGTACCCCTCCCCCATGCTGTGCAGGGTGTGGGTGAGGAAGAAGATGTTCTTGCGCATGTACTCGTCGTAGAGGTCCCGGTCCAGGCAGTGCCGGACGCGGAAATACGAGCGCATGCAGTGGTGCAGCCCCCCCAGTTGACCGCGCAGGCGAGCCTGGATGAAGCTGAAGAATCCAAGGGTCTTGTGCACCAATTCCATCTCCGAGGAAAAGCCCGGGACCTGGCCTTCGGCGAATTCGTCATACAGGTCCGTGAGCTTTTCCAAATAGATGTCATCGGCCATCTGCCCCAGGAGGTCGGCCGTGCCCAGGATGCGGCCCAGAAGGGCGCATTGCGGGGAGAGGAATTCGATCTGCTCCATGGTCTTGGCCAAATCCGTGCACCAGATCAGGGACTGGCAGTTCCGGGCCTGGCGCTCGTCCAGGCCCAGGCCGAGAAAATACCCGGTCACGAAATCCACCCCCCGGCGCACGTGGATCAGGGTGTACTTGGCCCCGGTGCCCTCCTCGTCCCCATCGCTTTGCAGATACCCCACGTCGTGCAGCAGGGCCGCGGTCAGGGCCAGGAGCACGTCCTCCGGGGTAAAGGGGATGCCTTCCACATGGGCTCCGTGAATGAGCCGGGCCGTGGCCAGGAGCACGTCCAGGGTGTGGGTCAGGTCGTGGTATTCGGTGTTGCAGGACCGGTAGCCAGGGTACTGGCCCCGGAAAAGGCGGGTAACGTCGGCCAGGACCCGGTCGAACAGACTGACGTCGGCCCTGCGAAACAGGATGTGCAGGATGGTCTTCACTTCCCGGGCCACGGCCTCTGGGCTTTTGACGTGGAGATACGCGGTAAAGACAGCCCGATCCGAAGACAGGGCCAGTTTCTGGGACATTTCGTCGTCATGGAGCATGGATGCCTACTTCCCGACCCGGACGGCTGAAAGCCCGCCCACGTTTTTTTCTTGGCCATACTCCCGGCCCATGGTTTTGTCCACCGCCAAAACAAATTGCCGGGCAGGTCGGGTCAAAAACCGTGGACCGGGCGGCCGCCAATCAGTCCATCATTCAGGCCAGCAATCAGGCCGCCAGCAGGAAATCCCGGCCAAGGACGTGCCCCCGGGCCAGGAGAAAGGCCGTGATATCCTCCCGGGCGCCCCGGCTGGCCACATAGGACAAAAAAAAGAAACGGCCCGGCCCGGGCAGGTCCTCCCGGTGCAGGACCGGCCGCCCGTGCACGCTCTTGCCCACCTTGCGCGGGTCGATGTCCACATAGGCGGTGATGCGCGCCCCGTGTTCGCAGAGCAGCTCGGCCCGCTTGCGGGTGGGCCGCCCGGCCCCGATGACCGCCACCTCGGGCCACAAGGGGTTATGGGCCTGAAGCCATCCGGCCAAGTACCCGGCCTTGACCCGGTAGAAGGCCTCGGCCGAATAGCGCGAGTCCGACCGGGACAGCCGGCCCGGCGGATCGTTCCAGACCACCAGCTCCTCTTCGAGCTTCTCCATGCCCACCCCGGCCGCAAGCCAGCGCAGCCACAGCTCGTAGTCCTCGGGAAAGGGACCGTCGCGGTATCCCCCGAACCGGCGCGCGGTCTCGGCCCGGAACAGGACCGAAGGATGGGCCAGGGGCGACTCCACGAAACGGTTCAGGGCGATGTCCTCGGCGCTCAGCAGGGAGTTGGTCCAGTCCACGTGCGCGGCGTAGCCCCCGGCCCGCTCCCGGTCTCCGCCGAAACGCACCCGGCAGGCCACCAGGCCCAGGTCCGGCCGCACGTCCAGGCGGACGGCCTGGAGTTCCAGGCGCTTGGGCAGGCAGAGATCGTCAGCATCCATGCGGGCGATGAACGGAGCCCGGGCCTCGGTCAGCCCGGCGCTCAAGGCGGCCACCAGCCCCTGCCGGGGCCGGGCCAGGACGCGCACCCGGGGGTCACGGCGGGCGTATTTGGCCAGCACGGCGGGTGTGGCGTCCCGGGAGCCGTCGTCCACGGCCAGGATCTCGAAATCGTCCAGGGTCTGGGCCAGAAGGCTGTCCAGGGCCGCGCCCACGCTGTCCGCGCAGTCCCGGCAGGGCAGAAGCACGGAGATCAGGGGAGTAGTCATGGACGCCGCATCACTCTTCGGCTTCCGCTGCCTCCGGCGGCAACCCGGCCACCTGCCGTTTCAACCGGCACACCCCACACCACTCGACCGAGGTGGGATAGCCGCAAGTCCGGCAGGGCGAGAGCTTGGTCCCGTGGCCCGGCTCCAGAGCGGCAAAGGCCGGGCGGCCCCGCTCCAGGAACCCGTCGTAAAAGGCGATCTTGGAGCCTGGGCTCTTTTCCTCCAGCGTGGCCCACAGGGCCTTGTGGGAGGTGAAACTGGCCCCCTTGCTGTAGGGACAGGGCGCTTTGACGTGGGGAATTTTCTTGAGAAAGCAAAAGGCCGCAGTCTCGAACTCCGTGACCCGGTACAGGGGTTTGACCTTGGCCGCGAACCCGGCCTCGGCGGGCAGGGCCGGTCCCTGGTCCGAGAGATAGGACTGGTCCCAGCGCAGGGTGTTGGCGAACAGCCGGGCCACCTCGTCGTCCAGGTTGTGACCCGTGGTCAGGGCCGTGTACCCCCCTTCCAGGGCGGTCTTGTTGAAATAATAGCGTTTGATCTTGCCGCAGACCGGGCAAATGGGTCGCTTGAGGGCCTTGTACACCTCGGGGATGCCCAGGCCCTTGGGCGCGGTCTCCACCACCACGAGCTTGAGATCGTGGTCCTGACAAAAGGCCTCCACCTGGCCCCGGGCCATGGGCGAGGAGCCCTCGATGCCCAAGTCCACGTGCAAGCCGGTCACGTCATAGCCCAGGTGGGAGAGGACCCACATGAGGGCCAGGGAGTCCTTGCCCCCGGACAGGGCGCACAGGATGCGGTCCTCGTGGGTGAACATCTTCTGGCGGCGGATGCCGGTCTCGATCTGGCGGATGAAATAGCGCTCGAAACAGTCCCGGCAAAAGGCGGTATGGTGGCTGGGCAGAGCGATCTGGGCCAGCTCCTTGCAGCGGCGGCATTTCATGAACTCTCTCCTTTAGCCCAGGGACACGACTTTGCGCACCACGAGTTCGTCCCCTTGCCCGATGCGCCGATCCGGGGTCAAAAGCTCCTCGCCCCGGATGATCAGGGCCTGGGTGGACAAAAGATTCAGGCGGGTCAGCAACTGCTGTGTCGTGTTGATCTTTTCCAGGGTCTTGACCTCGTTGTCAGGCTCTATGCGCACTGTGATCATGGTTCCTCCGGGAGATAGGCAGCCTCACGGCCGCGAGGCAGGCATGTTGCCCCAAAGCCCGAAGGGCTTCAAGCAAATGTGTCGAGTCCGCGTCGATTGGCCGAGAGTTTCCGATTTGTATTGACCATGGCGAAGACCTTCCTGTATGGTCCAAGGAACCGGAATGGCCTGTGCGTATCCGGAGAAAGGAGCGGGTCATGGCCCAACCAAGAATTCTGGTGGTGGACGACGAAAAGCATATCCGCATGCTGTACCAGGAGGAACTGGAGGCCGAGGGATACCAGGTGACCGTATCCGACGGCCAGGGCAACATCCTGGAGCTTCTGGACCGGGTGAAGCCCGACGTGGTCATCCTGGACATCAAGCTGGGGGTCAACCGCTCGGGCCTGGACCTGCTCCAGGAAATCCGGGGGCAGGACTCCGTGGTGCCGGTCATCTTGAGCACGGCCTACGACAGTTTCCAGCACGATTTGAAGTCCATCGCCGCGGACTTCTACGTGGTCAAGTCCGTGGACCTGGCCGAACTGAAAAGCAAGACCCGCCTGGCCGTGGCCAAGACCGCCAGCCGGACCTAGCCCCATCCCGGGGCCAGGCCCCACCAGGCCCCACCAGGACCGATCCGCCCAGGTTTTCCTTGCCGCCGCCCCCTGCTTCGTGCTAGCCGCTCCCCCATGTCCGACTTCACCGCTCACCTGCCCGGCATGCTCAAAAACGTGAGCCTGGTCATCGTGCCCCTGCTCCTGGCCCTGACCGTGCACGAGGCCTCCCACGGGCTGGTGGCCTGGTGGCTGGGCGACCCCACGGCCAAGCGGGCCGGACGACTGACCCTAAACCCCTTCAAGCACCTGGACCCCATGGGCACCCTGCTGCCCATGATCCTCCTGGCCACCGGGGTGCGGGCGGTCATCGGCTGGGCCAAGCCCGTGCCCGTGAATCCCGGATATTTCAAAAACCAGAACCTGGGCATGATGCTGGTGGCCCTGGCCGGGCCGGGCTCCAACTTCCTTTTGGGCCTGGTCTTCGGGCAGATACTGCACCTCATCCTGATCTTGCACCCGACCCCCCAGGGGGCCTCCCTGGACGTCCTGCGCTGGGCGGCCAACGCGGCCTATTACGGGGTGTACATCAACGCCGCCCTGGCCCTGTTCAACCTCCTGCCCATCCCTCCCTTGGACGGCAGCAACATTTTGGCCTTCTTCCTGCCCCCCCAGGCCAGGGCCAGGTACATGTCCGTGGGCCGGTACGGCCTTCTGGTGGTGCTCGTCCTGGCCATGACCGGACTCCTGGGGGACATCGTGGGGCCCCTGATCGAGAGCCTGGCCTCGATTCTTCTGCCCGAAGGTCTGTAAGCCACAAGGAACGCGACATGACCCCTGTAAGCAAACGCATCGTCTCCGGCATGCGGCCCACTGGCCCGCTCCATCTGGGCCATTATTTCGGCGTGCTCAAGAACTGGATCGCCCTGCAGGAAGACCACCAGTGCTTCCTGTTCGTGGCCGACTGGCACGCCCTGACCAGCGAGTACGCCGATCCCAAGAAGATCAAGGGATTCGTGCCCGGCCTGGTCCTGGACTGGGTGGCCGCCGGGCTCAACCCGGACAAATGCGTCATCTTTCAGCAGTCCCAGGTCAAGGCCCACGCGGAGCTGCACCTGCTTCTGTCCATGGCCACGCCCCTGGGCTGGCTGGAGCGCTGCCCGACCTACAAGGAGATCAAGCAGGAACTGGCCCTCAAGGACTTAAACACTTACGGGTTCCTGGGTTATCCGGTGCTCATGGCCTCGGACATCCTCATCTACCGGCCGGGCGCGGTGCCCGTGGGCCAGGACCAGTTGCCCCACCTGGAGCTGACCCGGGAGATCGCCCGGCGCTTCAACGCCATCAACGGGGAGTTTTTCCCGGAACCGGCGGCCATGCTCACGGCCGACCCCAAGCTCCCGGGGCTGGACGGCCGCAAGATGAGCAAGAGCTACGGCAACGCCATCGCCCTGGGCGACAGCCTGGACCAGATCAAGCCCAAGATCATGAGCATGCTCACGGACATAAGAAGGGCCAGGAAAAGCGACCCGGGCGACCCGGAGGTGTGCAACCTCTACCCCTACCACAAGCTCATGACCGAGGCCGAGCGCCTGCCGGCCATCGAGGAAGGCTGCCGCAAGGCCACCTGGGGCTGCGTGGACTGCAAGAAACTGCTCATCGAGTCCCTGGCCCGGTTCCTGGAACCCCTGCACGCCCGCAGGGCCAAGCTTGAGGCCGACCCGGACTCGGTGAGGGACATTCTTGCGACTGGCAACGCCAAGGCTGTCCAGGAGGCCGAAGCCACCATGGCCGAAGTGCGCCGCCTGCTCAATTTCGATTTTTAGGAAATAGCGGCCTGCGGAGCTTGCGGCCGGAAGGGCACCCTAGATATTCTCACAATAAAGTCTAACATGCTCATTTAATGTGATCTATTTCTCTTGCCAAAGGAAAGCCCTCGGGTGTAATTGTCCTAATCACTGATGTCGATTGAGGAACTCCCCTGATCCCGTCTCTCATGGAGAGGCCGCGACCTTCAAACGGGCGTGGCTGGAGGAGGAGAGGCGAGTCGCCGGAAAGGCTTCATCGGCACAAGATCGTGTTTTTCAATGCATCGAGTGGTCGCCTTGAGCCGTATCAACAGTTTCAGGACAAAAGGAGTTTGGAGATGAAAAAGATCGTTGCCGCCACCCTGGTTCTCACCTTCCTGTTCGGCGGTGTCGCCTTTGCCGCCAAGAAGAAAGCCGCCGCCAACCCGGCCGTGGCCGAGTGCAAGGCCCAGGCCAAGAAGGAAGGCATCGCCAAGAAGAAGATGGGCGCGTACGTGAAAGAGTGCGTGGCCGCCAAGAAAGGCAAATAAGCGTACATTTCCTTGAGCCATGAAAACGAAGGGGGGCTTCGGCCTCCTTTCGTTTTTTTCTGTTTTCGTCATTGATCTGTTCGCTTTTTGCCTTATTTGCTATCCAGTGAAAAACAATTGGCATTTTTTTCTTGCCAAAAGAATTTTCACTGGCGTAAGAGGGACTTTGCCACTTGGACGATGGACGACGTCGTCGTGCTTGTTTCGCTCTTTTCGACCCTGGCTGGCGCATCTGCCCGGCCAGGGCCGGGCCCGCCGCCCGGAGACGGAGGTCCTTGGATGATTTTCTTCATCTAATGGCCTTGCGGAGTGAAAGTAAGGTATGATAGTGGATTGCACGGTTTGGCTGAAACGAAGGGCAATTTTTTGATCAAATGCAACAGCAAAGGATTGAAGGAGGAAGGAATGAAAACTCGTACCTGGCTTAGCCTGGCGGCTTTTGTCGTTCTGGCCTTCTCGCTGATGATGGGCGGCTGCGCGAAAAAGCAGACCGCTGCCGAGCCCGCTCCGGCTCCGGCTCCCGCTCCGATGGCCGCTCCGGCCCCTGACATGAGCAAGGAGAAGGAACTGGCCGCGGCCAAGGCTGCCATCGCTGGCGAGAAAGTGTTTTTTGATTTCGACAAGTTCGACATCAAGCCCGAGGGCCGCACTGCCCTGAACAAGAAGGCCGAACTGCTCAAGAAGTTCCCCGAGATCAAGGTTCTGGTCGAGGGTAACTGCGACGAGCGCGGCACCGCCGAATACAACATGGCCCTGGGTCAGCGTCGCGCCAAGGCCGCTTATGACTACCTGGTCATCCTCGGCGTGAAGGCCTCCCAGTTGGAGACCGTGAGCTTCGGCAAGGAGCGTCCTGCCGAGATGGGAAAGAACGAGGCTGCTTGGTCCAAGAACCGTCGTGACGAGTTCAAGGTTAAATAAGCAACCGCTTTAACAAACGCCGACAAAGCCGCTTCAGTCCGCGCCCTTCGGACTGAAGCGGTTTTTTTCGCGAAAAAGGCCGCCCCTCCGAAAGGAGAGGCGGCCTTGTCGCGTCCGGTTCGCCCGTCCGGACGGAAAATCAGCCCTGCTTGCGCGCGGTGCAGGTCCCTCCGGCCTTTTCGATCTCGGCCAGCACGGCCGTGACCATGGCCGGGAGCTTCTCCAGGGTCGCGTCCGACACCTCCACGCACATGGTGTGGTAGTCCGTGGGCTCCATGCCGATGACCACGGCGTCGGGCCGGTTGCCCAGGATGTCGCACTGGATGAGCGTGTCCACCAGGTCGGTCTGGTGCATGGAGTTCTTGAAGGCCAGGCTCTTGCGCAGATCGTCGCCCACCAGGCGGTAGAGGCTGCCCGGAGGGTCGTTGCCCAGGACCGCGTCAGCCACGATGAGGACATCCGACTCCATGATGGGCTCCATGAGCCGGGAGCCCAGGGTGCCGCCGTCCATGAGGGTGACGTTGTCCGAGAAGTCGTAGGTCTCTTCCAGCATGCCCACGGCGCGCACGCCCAACCCCTCGTCAGTGAAAAGAATGTTGCCCACGCCGAGCACGAGAATTCGCTTCATTGCGTCCATCTTGGCTGAGGATTAAAAAAAAAGACCGGGGGAAGGCGCGAGCCTCCCCCCGGTCGGCTGTGTCTTACTTACAGGACCTTGAACTTATGCACTTCATTGGTCTTGGAGTCAATGACGTGCACGCCGCAGGCGATGCAGGGGTCAAAGGCGTGGACCGTGCGCAGGATTTCCACGGGCCGCTTGGGATCGGCGATGGGGGTGCCCATGAGGGCCTCTTCCACCGGGCCGAGCTTGCCGGCGCCGCAGCGGGGTCCCAGGTTCCAAGTGGAGGGGACCACCAGCTGGAAGTTCTCGATCTTGCCACCCTTGATCTTGATCCAGTGGCTCAATCCGCCGCGGGGAGCGCCCGCGAAGCCGACGCCCATGGCCTCGTCCGGCATCTTCCAGTCGGCGTAGATGGAGGTGTTGCCCTTGTTCACGTTCTCCTGGAGCTGGGTCACGTAGCTCTGGGCCTTGTCGGCGGCCAGCTTGCACTGGATGCCGCGGGCCGCAGTGCGTCCCAGGGTGGAGAACAGGGCCTCGGGGCCGACGCCCAGCTTGGCCAGGACCATGTCCACCAGGGCCTTGGCTTCGGGCATGCCCTTGCCGTAGGCCACCAGCACGTGGGCCAGGGGACCGACTTCCATGGGCTCGCCCATGTACCGGGGGGCCTTCATCCAGGAGTAGCGGTTCTTGTCCTCGAGCGCGGTGTACTTGGGCTCGGTGACGCCCTTGTACGGATGCAGGGCGGCTTCGCCCTCGTACCAGCTGTGGGCCACGTGCTCCAGGATCTGGTTGGGGTCGAACGCGTCGACCTTGGCCAGGTTCCGCTTCATGATGACGCCGGCCGGGAGCCAGCGGCTGTTCATGTCGCTTTCCTTTTCCGGGAACTCGCCGAAGCTCATGAAGTTGGTGGTTCCGCCGATGCCCGCCCAGTCCTTGTAGTAGCTGGCCACGGCCAGGAGGTCCGGGATGTACACTTCGTCGATGAACTTCTTGGTCTCGGTGTACAGCTCGATGTACTGCTTGAGCATCTCAGGACGCAGGGCGTCGTAGTTGGTGCAGCCGCCGACCACGGTGAACTGGGTGTGCGGGTTCTTGCCACCGAAGATGGCCATGGCCCGGGCGGCCTTGACCTGCAGGCGCAGGGCCTCCAGGTAGTGGGAGGTGGCCACCAGGTTGACTTCGGGCGGCAGGTAGTAGGCCGGGTGTCCGCCCAGGAAGTAGGCATTGGTGAAAATGCCCAACTGTCCGGTGGCCACAAATCCGTTCAGCTTGTCCTGAACGGCTTTCAGGGCCTCGGGCGTGGTTTTGCGGTTGGGGGAGATGGCGTTGGCGATCTCAGCGGCCTTCTTGGGGTCGGCTTTCAGGCCCGAGGTCACGTCCACCCAGTCCAGGGCGTGCAGGTGATAGAAATGCACGATGTGGTCGTGCATGTACTGGGAGGCCATGACCAGGTTGCGCATGATGCGCGCGTTGTCCGGGATGTTCACCCCCACGGCGTTGTCCACGCAGCGGGTGGAGGCCAAGGCGTGGGTGTAGGTGCACACGCCGCAGGCCCTCTGGGTGAAGTGCTGGGCGTCGCGGGGATCGCGGCCCTTGAGGATGATCTCCAGGCCCCTGAACAACTGGGAGCTAGAACGCACGTCCTTGACGCGGCCGTTCTCAACTTCCACATCGATGCGCAGGTGGCCTTCAATCCGGGTCAGCGGGTCGACGGTGACCGGCCCGGTATAATTGCTTTTCGGGGTGACCGGGATGGCGCCCGGTCCGGACTTCACTTTGCAGCCAGCCATATATTCCTCCTTGCTCTACTCGTGTTCGGGATACAATTTCCGTTGATAGAAGCCGGGATTAGCCCGCCTCGTAGAAGGGGGTCATGGTGTCCCAGAAGTTCGGCTCGCTGCAACCAATGCAGGGGTGGCCGGCCTGAATGGGGAAGGTGACCTGGTTGAACAGGACCTTGGGGCAATTGTTGTAGGTGTTGGGTCCCTTGCAGCCCAGGTTGTACAGGCACCAGCCCTTTTTGGCCTCGGCCGACCCGAAGGAGGGCGCGAATTCGCCCGCGTCGAAATGCGGCAGACGGGGACACTGGTCGTGCACGGTCTTCCCGTAGAAGATGAGCGGACGGCCGAACTGGTCCAGGGGCGGAACGCCCTTGGTCAGGAAATGCACCACTGCGCCCACGAAGTTGATGGGGTTGGGCGGACAGCCGGGGATGTTCACGGTGGTGATCCCGCCCAGGGCTTCGCTCACGCTCTTGGCGCCGGTGGGATTGGGCTTGGCCGCCTGGACGCCGCCGTAGCAGGAGCAGGTGCCGATACAGATGGTGGCGATGGCTTTGGGCACGATGTCCTTGACCATCTGGAGCATGGTCCGGCCGCCGACCTTGCCGTACGCGCCGTTGTCCTTGGTCGGAATGCCGCCCTCAACCACGCAAATGTAGCCCTCAGGAGAGCTTAAGGCCTGGTGCAGGGGCTTCCTCGGCCTTTTCGCCCGCAGCCGCCATGATGGTCTCATGGTAGTCCAGGGAGATGGTGTCGAGAATCAGGGAATCGATGTAGGGGTCCACGGTGCGCAGCACGGCCTCGGAGCAGCCCGTGCACTCGGCCATGTGCAGATAGACCACCGAAGGCCGTTTCTTGGCCGTCAAAGCCTCGGCCACCCGGGGGGCGAATTCCGGGCCCATGCCCAGAAGAGCGGCCACCGTGGCGCAGAATTTCATGAAGTCGCGGCGGGAGACCCCGTGCGCTTCGAGCCGTTCCTCGGCTCCATCCCTTCCCAGTCCCACAGAGAATTTCATACCTACCTCCATCCGTTGAGTGGAAACGATACACGCCGTCATCGCCTGAGACCAGCGCCTCGCGATACCCGACAAGACGTTGACGGCTCATCGCGGTACGCTCGTCCTTGGGAATAACACTGGACGATCATTGGGAAGCCTAAAGCACTTTGGCTTGCTTTCGTCAATATAAAAACGTTGCAATTTGAACCAATAATAGAAGTCTGCGGGAGCTATAGACAAACGTCGAAGGAAATAGCACGCATTATTAGGAAGTATGCAGAATCTGACGAAGGTTCACGTTTTCATGGCGGGGTCGTCACAGACTCACCGTGGCGAAGGTCATGTCCGCGAGATCGAAGAGGAGCATTTTTCCGGCCAGGCCCGATCCTTCAGTCGAGCCCTGGTCCGAGAGAAAGGCCAGGGCCTGGGCGGCCTGGAGCGCGGCGGCCAGGGCCACGGTGGGCGGGGGAGTGCCAAGCAGGACCTCGGCCGGAGGCTTTGCCTCGTCGGCCCCGGTCCCGAAATAATCCGTGGGCGAGGGGTCGCCCGGCCTGACCAGGGCCACATAGCCCGAGGTCCCGGCCACGGCCGCGGTGAGCAGAGGGACCCCGGCCTGGGCAGCGGCCCGGCGCAGGAGCAGACGCGGGGCCACTCCGCCCAGGGCGTCCAGGACCAGGTCCGCGCCCTGGACCAGTTCGGAAAAACCCTGCTGGTCCAGAAACCCGGCCCGCACCACGCAATCCATGGCCGGGTTCACGGCCGAGGCCCGCAGCCGGGCGGCCTCGGCCTTGGCCTGGCCCAGGCCGTCGGCCAGGCACAGGGTCTGGCGGTTCAGATTGGATTCCTCGAAAACATCGCCGTCAGCAGCCGCAAGCGCGCCCACCCCGGCCCGGGCCAGGAGTTCCAGAAGGTGCCCGCCCAGGCCGCCCAGGCCGGCCAGGGCCACCCGGGAGCGCAGGAATCTGGCCTGGGCCGCCGGGCCATAGGTGCGCATGTTGCGGAGGTAGCGGGCCGGGACCAACCCGGCCGCAAGGGCGGCCAGCTCCATCTCCCTGGCCCCAAGGCCGAGCCCGAGGCCCAGGTCGGCAAGAACCCCGCCAGACACCAGGCGCACCCCGGGCGGGGTCTCCGGCGTGTCGCGGGCCAAATCGGCCAGGCGCTCGTTCACCACCTCTACCCCCCCCCGATCACCGGGAACAGTTTCAGCACGTCCCCGTCCCGAACCTCGGTCTCCAGGGCGGCGGGCTCGGCATTGCGGAACACGATGGCCACCTCGTCCAGGGGGATGCCCAGGCCCTCGGCCACCTGGGCCACGCTCGCGCCCGGCCGGAAGGCCAAGTCCGAGGAGGGCTGGAAAGGCTCCAGGGTGGCGTAGCATTTGACCGTGATACTCATGCCTGTTTCCTACCTCGGGTCCGGCCCGGAGGCAAGACAACGGATGAGCAGAGAACTGACGGCTGGCTGACATGGGACTGGAAGCGGACTGCAAGGGACTGGCAAGGGACTGGGCCACGGCTTGGCCTCCTGACGAATTCACGATAGAGTCCGTTTCTGAAAAGACTGCGGTCGGCCGCAAATGGCTCACAACTGGTTGAAGATTAATATTTTTTCTTATTCTTCAATCGTGCCGGACCTTGTTTCGCACACGCGATACGGGACTTCTCTCCCCGGGAGCATCCGCTATGGACCGCACACTGGAGATCCTCGCGGATCTCACCCGCCAGGCCGGAGCGGCCATCATGACCACCCGGGCGCAGGGCTTCACCGTCACCCGCAAGGCCGACCAGTCCCCGCTCACCGAGGCGGACCTGGCCTCCAACCGGGTCATCGCCCAGGGCCTGGCCGAGCATTTCCCGGACATCCCGGTGGTGTCCGAAGAGACCCCGTTGCCGCCCCACGAAGAGCGCGCGGCCTGGCCCCGCTTCTTTCTGGTCGATCCCCTGGACGGGACAAAGGAATTCATCAAGGACAACGGGGAGTTCTGCGTCTGCCTGGCCCTCATCGAAGCGGGCCGGGCCACGCTCGGCGCGGTGTACGTCCCGGTGCAGGACGCCCTCTACGCCGGGGGGCCTGGTCTGGGGGCCTTTGTCCAGAGAAGCGGCGGCTCCCTGACCGCCATCCGCGCCCAAGGCCCGGACCCGGACCAGGGCCTGGTGGTTGTGGGCAGCCGCTCCCACCCGGACCCCCGCCTGGACGCCTATCTGGAGGGACTTTTCGTGCGCGAGCGGCTCACGGCCGGAAGCGCGCTCAAATTCTGCATGGTGGCCGAGGGCCGCGCCCATCTCTATCCCCGCTTCAACCCCACCAGCGAATGGGACACGGCAGCCGGACAGGCCGTGGTGGAGGGGGCCGGAGGAAGGTTCACCACCCTGGACGGCCGACCCTTCCGCTACAACAAGCCGGACATCGTCAATCCCGGATTTTTGGTCCAGGCCCAAGGCCTGAACCTGCCCTTTCCGGCCTGAGGAGCAGCCTGTCCAGGCCCTTGGCCGCGCCAGCAACCCCGGCCCGACCAAGGCTTTCCTGGTTTCTGCCTGGGCCTTGGCTTTGATCTTGCCCCATATCACGACGGCATGCTAAGGTCTGGAGGTATCCATCTCCTCATAACCCTAGGCGGGAGTACCTCTCATGACCGCAGCCGCACCAGCCAAACGTCCAGCTTCCTGGACCAATCCCCACACGCTCCTGCGCAATTTCTCCCGGAGAAGCTTTTTTCTGACCCTCACCTTCGCCCTGATCCTGACCGTCGGCCTGCCCTTCCTGCGCTATTCATACAATGTCTCCAACTACATGAAAGACTCCCTGGACATCATCGACCATTTCATCGTCCGGGAGATGTCCTTTGACGTGCGAGCCATCCTGGAGCACCCCGAGGAGCACCGCCCCCTTCTCGAACGAATCAATATCTTCATGGAATACAGCAATCTGGTCGAATTCCGCATCTGGGACACCGACTCCACGGTGGTCTATTCCTACATTGACAAGGAGGTCATCGGAAAGCGCTTCCCGGACAACGATGATCTTCAAATCACCTTCTCCTCGGGCAAGGCCAAGTCCGAGATCGAGGAGGCGGTCAAATCCGAGCATGAAGCCCTGAGGGGATACGGCACCCTGGTGGAGATGTACGTGCCGGTAAAGGAGCACGACCGACTGGTGGGAGTCGTGGAGGTCTACCGCCGGGCTCCGGAGATCACCTTCCTGGACCCCAAGAACCTGCTCATCGCGGTCGGAGCCCTGGTCCTGCCCCTGCTCATCCACCTCTTCTTCCACGGCCAGTTCAAGATCGCGGCCGCGCAACTCATCCAGTCCCAGGTCCTGCTGAAATCCGCGTACGACGCTCTGGCCCAGGGCGCTTTCGACACCATCCGCAGCCTGACCACGGCCCTGGAAATGCGGGACAAGGAAACCGAAGGCCATTCGGAACGGGTGGTGGCCCTGTCCGTGCTCATCGCCCAGAAGCTCGGGCTGGAACAGGAGGAAATGGCCAGGCTGGTCATCGGCTCCTACTTGCACGACGTGGGCAAGATCGGGGTGCCGGACGGGGTCCTGCTCAAACCCGGCGCTCTTACCCCGGAGGAGCGGGTCATCATCGAGACCCATGTGCGCAAGGGCCAGGATATCGTGCACGAGGTGGAATTTTTGCGCCTGGGCGAGGACGTGGTCCTCTCCCACCACGAAAAATGGGACGGCACCGGCTATTCCCAAGGGCTTGCGGGCCAGGACATCCCCATCACGGCCCGCATCTTCGCCCTGGTGGACGTGTTCGACGCGCTCATGAGCAAACGGCCCTACAAACCGGCCTTTTCCTACGAAAAATCCCGGGGCATCATCCTTGAGGGCCAGGGAAAGCATTTCGACCCGGCCGTGGTGGAGGCCTTCCTGTCCATCCCCGAAGCCCAGATCAAGGACCTGGTGGAGGAAGTCCGGCGCAGCGGGGTCCATCATCTGGTCCGCCAGGCCATCGCCACGGTGTTCGCCGTGGACGCCTTGCAGACCGAAGTCGCCTAACCAAAATCAGGCCTCCGGGACCGCCGTGGTCCCGACCGTTCCGGCAGGCCCGGGCCGTCCTCGGCTATTGGGCCATGCTGGGCAAGCGTGCTTTCTTGTCTTTGCCCTTGCCCGAGGCGCTTAAGGGGACCGGGGCCGTTCCGTTGAGCCCCAACTGGGCGCGAGCCCGGCCTTTTTCCTCCTTGAACTGGCTGGTCAGGCTGTAGATCAAGAAATACTTGTTGATCTCGCTCACGTAGCGCACCGGCTCGGGTCCGGCCACCTTCATGGCCGCGACCTCTCCGTTGCCGAACCAGACATTGGGGTCGAATCCCATGTCTTCGGCTGCGGAACGGGCCCTGACGATACGGTTCGGCCCGGCGTTGTACCCGGCCAGGGCGTAGCGGGTGGCCTCGTCGGGGTTCATCTCCCCGTCATCGAAATGGGTGTTCCGGATCAGGGCCAGGTACTTGGCCCCGGCCTGGATGTTGCGCTCGGGCTCCTGGATGTTCTTCACCCCGAGTTTGGGGTGGTTCACCAGGTTCGGGTCGAGCTGGAGCAGCCCGATGTGCCCGGACGGGGAGCGGGCCTGGGGATTGAGCCCGGATTCACGGTAGGCCTGGCAGATCAGAAGACGCCAATCCACTCCGTACATGGCCCCGTATTTCTGGAACATGGGCTTGTACAGGAGGAACCGAGCCAGATCCGCGCCGGACAGGGGATTCCTGATCCATTCGGTCCTCTCGAACACCCGGCGGAAGGCGGCGTCGCCCATGGCCGTGCCCTGGCGGTGCGTGGACAGAAAGAGGTCGAGCTTCTCCTTAAGCTGGGGGTTGGTCTTGCGCACCATCCAGACCAGCGCGCCCTCCTTGCGCAGCACGGCTCCCTCGTTGACGACCAGCCCGGGCATGACCTTGGCCCAGAGCTCGGCCACGTGGCTGTCCATGACCGTGGCCTCCACCGCGCCCGAGGCCACGATCTCCAGAAGGTCCTCGGGGGTGAGATACTCGTTGGCCGCGATGATGCGCACGGGCTCCCGGCCCTTTTCGGCCAGGCGGCGGTTCAACTCGTCCAGGCTCTGGCGGTAGCTGCTGCTGGCCAGGACCAGCACCGTGCGGCCCGAGAGGTCCTCGGCCGTGGGCACGGGCCGGACTGCAGCGTTGGTGACCACTACCTCGTTCACCCGGGGGATGTAGGGCCGGGTGAAGTCCACCAGACGCTTGCGCTCCGGGGTGGCCGTGAGCCCGGCCGCGATCACGTCCCCCTTGCCGGCCAGCAGGGAGGGGATGAGCTTGTTGTAGGGCGTGGGAATGAACAGGACCCGGGGACCGGGATTCCGGTTCCCCCGCCCCTTGCCCAGAAAGGACTCGAACTCCTTGAACATGGCGTACTCATAGCCCAGGTTCTCGCCGGGCATGAGATAGTAGTTGGTCATGGACACCACGGTGAGGACCCGGATGAGCCGGTTCTGGTCCATTTCCGGGAGGTCCCCGGTGCGCGGGGCCAGGAGGTGCGCGGCCAGGGAGGGCGCCTCGTCCTGGGCCAGGCAGGGGCCGACCAGACATAGCACGCAAATTGCAAAAAAGGCCTGAAGCGCTGTTTTCATGACTGCCCGAAGGGTTTTGGAGCCTGTTTTCAGGAGGATGCAAATCTACTCCAACCGGCCCAGGATGGCAACGCCAACCCTGCTGGCTCAACATTTAGGACACGAGGACCCCCATGCGCGACACTCCGCCCCTGCCCCGCCATTTTTTTGATCTGGAAGAGGAACTGCCCGAGATCCGACTGGATTCCCACAGCAACCCGGTCCACGAAGCATCGTCTGGAAATCGGGGCGCGTTCTCCCCGCGCTCCCTGGGCGTGTTCTCCACCAAGGAGCAGGCCAAAGACCCCTCGCGCAAGACCTATTGGATGGTGGAGCAGACCGGCCCGAGCAGCTTTTCGGCCCGAACCCTGGACCAGAACGGACAGCCCACGGGCCTGCCCATGCCCTGCACGGCCGAGGAATTCCTGCGCCGCTTCGAGCCCGAGGTGGAATATTTCGGGCAGCGCATCCTGCCCAATCTGACCCAGAACAATCAGGCCGACAGCCTGGCCCGGGGGGACGCCCGGCGCGGCCAGGCCCAGGACCCGGGCGCACGGGCGGCCCAGGCCCGCCCCCAGGAAAACGGCGCGCGCGCCCTGTTCGATCTGGGCATGTTCTATCTGAAAGGTCAGGACGAGACCCGCTCCCGGGCGGTGTTCCGGGATCTGGCCCACCTCCCGGGTCCCTTTGAGCAGGCCCACAAGCACCTGTTCAACGAGTTCGGTATCGCCCTGCGCAAGAGCCACCTCTACGAAGAGGCCCTGGAGCACTATCAGCGGGCCGTTGCCCTGGGCCAGGACGACGAGCACGTGTATTTCAACATGGCCCGGGCCCACCACGCCAAGGGCGACTGGACCGGCTGCGTCAAGGCTCTGACCGAGTGCCTGGCGCGCAACCAGGAAGTGGCCGCAGCCCGCAAATTCTGCCTCTACCTGCTCCGCCGGGAAGAGGAAAAGACCGCCCGGCTGGAAAAGACCCACCCCAACATGGCCAAGATCATCATGGCCGAGAGCCGCAAGCTCCTGGACCAGATGCTTGCGGCCGCCGGATTCCCGGACCAGACCGTGGCCCGGATGCGCACGGACATCCGGGCCAAACTGGAGCGCGCGGGCCGGGTCAAGGGACTGGCCTAAGTCCCCTGGGCCGAAAGCCAAACTCATTGACAATGCCCGGCCGTCTGTCCCATGAGGGGGGCGATATGGACACGCCAAGAGAAGCGCGCATCTGGGGAGGCCGAGGTTCCCTGCCCTCCTCGGTGAATTCTGCGGACATCCGGGCCAAGCTCCGGTTTGTCCTGGAAAAGGCCCTGGCCCGGGGGCTTGCGCCCGGCGACGACCTGGACGCCTTTCTGGACTACCTGCCCTTCTGGGCCAGGGGGGTCTACGGAACCAACACCCCCTGCGTGGAGATCGCCGGAGGCCGGGAATACATGGTCTGCGACGCCGGAAGCGGCCTGCGCGAGATGGGCAACCAGATCATGAAGACCGGGCCAGGTCCCCATCGCATCAACCTGTTCATCTCCCATCCGCACTGGGACCATCTCCAGGGCTTCCCCTTCTTTGTCCCGGCCTACGTGCCCGGCAACTCCATCACGGTGTACGGCGGCCACGACACCCTGAAAGAGGCCATGTCCCTGCAACAAAGCCACCCTTTCTTCCCGGTGGATTTCAAGGCCCTGGCCTCCCACATCCGCTTCGTGCACCTGACCCCCGGGGACGTGCATGACATCGGCGGATTCCTGGTCACCACCCTGCGCCAGGAGCACCCCGGGGACTCCTACGCCTTCCGCTTCGAGCGGGAGGGCCACGCCGTGGTCTACGCCACGGACACCGAGCACGACCCCAACTCGGACCTGGACACCTCGCCCTACCTGCCCTTCGTGCGCCAGGCCGACCTGCTCATCTTCGACTCCCAGTACACCTGGGCCGAGGCCTCCTCCATCCGGGCGGGCTGGGGCCACTCCAGCAACATCGTGGCCGTGGAACTGGCCAAGAAGGCCCGGGTCAAGCACCTGTGCATGTTCCACCTGGACCCGGCCATCAAGGACCAGGACCTGGACGCCTACTTAAGCGACACCCAGCGCTACGCCACCATGTTCGACCCGGACTGGCCCCTCAAGGTGAGCATGGCCCAGGACGGGCTGGCCATTCCGTTCTAGGGAGTCACTTCCCGAGATGAGCGTCCCCTTGTAAGCCATGCAAGAGTAAGAAATAATTATTCTTATTCTTCGTTCTGGTCTGATTTCATTCGAGAAACACCACACCAGGCTTGACTGCCCTGCCCGCCTCTCTCCCCCCGCCATTTTTCCGACATCAGGCCTGCTCCGGCCTGCGCCGCCCGCTCCATTCGCATAAAATCGCGTGCAACTTCATCATGTTGCCACCGCTGGCAAAGCCCTTGCATCGGTGCGGGCAGCCGGACAGCCCGGTTAAATGGAGGACCCATGCCCCATACGCACCGAACCCAGGATATGGTCCTGTTCGACCATGACGAGTCCCTGCTGGACAAGAACCCCATGACCTCCTGGGTTCTGCCCTGGGCGGACCTCATGATGATCATGTTCGTCCTGTTCGTGGCCCTGTTCATCTACGCCAACAACCGCAAGGACACGGCCCCCATCTTCGCTTCCGGGACCAGGGCCGAGACCGCGCCCCGGGAAGGGGTCATGGGCTCCATCGAGGACTTCCTCCAGATTTTCGCCGGACGCGGGCTGACCCCGGGGGCCAATCTGCGGACCTACGAGCGCACCCGGGAGATCATCTACAAATCCGACCCCAAGGGGGTTTCGGTGATCATGGAGGCGGACGGGGGCGTGCGGGTGGTCCTGCGCGGGGACATAGCCTTTGCCAAAGGCCATTCGGACCTGTCTCCGGAATCCTTAAATTTTCTCAAGGAAGTGGCCGAGGTCATCCGCCTGAGCCAGAACACCGTGCACATCGTGGGCCATGCCGAGGAGAGCGAGACCAAGGCCGGGGACGACCTGCGCCTCTCCACCCAGCGAGCGGCCACGGTGGCTGAATTCTTCATCCGCACGGGGCTTGCGCCCCGCCGCTTCATGGCCACGGGCCTGGGCGCATCCCGCCCCGAGGCCGCGCCCTTGTCCGAACAGGAACAACACAAGAACCGGCGGGTCGAGATCGTCATTTTGAGCGACGCCCTGCCGACCCCTTAAGGAGGCCGACCATGTACCGCAAGAACATCGCCGCCGCGGCAATCTGCCTGGCCATTTTCGCCGGGGGCTTCGCCCTGGCCGGGGGCGTGTCCGTGATCTGGAACCTGGTGGCCTTTGCCATCGTCAGTTCCGGCGTGGCCGCCGCCCTGCTCTTAAGCTACCCCCTGGAGCGGATCAAAAACGCGTTCAGCGTGGTCAGAAACGCCTACATGAACGAGCTGGAAACCCCGGCCGACCTGGTGCACGCTCTGCTGGACATGGCCGTGCAGTCCCGGATCAACGGGGTCCTGTGCCTGGAGAAGGTGGGGGAAAGCAGCGGCAATCCCTTTTTGCGCAATGCCCTCATGTTCCTGGTGGACAACTACAAGGAGCGGGAGATCCGGGACATCCTGACCTCGGAAATGACCTTTTTCAGCCTGCGCCGCAGCCAGATGGAGCGCATCTTCCTGACCATGGCCCGCATCGCCCCGGCCCTGGGCGTGGCCGGCAGCGTCATCGGCCTGGCCGGGCTGCTCACGGGCGTGGGCGACACCGGGGTCATCTTGAAGCACATCCCGGTGGCCTTTGTCTCCACCCTGTACGGCATCGTGCTGAGCAACCTGCTCTTCTCCCCCCTGGCCGAATGCGTGCATTTCCGGACCCGGGCCGAGCTGCTGAACCACAAGATCATCATGGAGGGGGTCATCGCCATCCGCAAGGAGCAGAACCCCTACAAGCTGGAAAAGAAACTGGTCTCCTTCCTGAGCCTGGGGGACCGGAACGGCAAGGCCGACGCCCTGCGCGCCCTGTCCCGCCGCTACCTGAAGCAACGCCAGGACCCGCTCATGGAGACCGAACTGGGCCAAATCCCGCCCCCGGCCACCCCGCTCAAGGAAGTGACCCTGGCCCGGGCTTCGTAGGGGGAACGAATCGAAACACAAGAAAGGCGGCAGGAACATCCTGGCCGCCTTTCTCTTTTTGTCGCTCCTAAGCTGAGTATTGACGAGTTCCCAATATTGCGTACTGATCGGGTCATGAAATGGGAAGTGACCATACCCGGGAAGGTGGCCAAGCAGGCCTTGCGATTGCCTGAAGAGGTCAGAGAGACATTTGAAATTCTTATTTCTTCCTTGTCCGAATCAGGCCCGGCCCATCCCGAATGGCCCCACTACGGCAAAATCAAGGGTGCCTTGGGCTGCCATCATTGCCACCTCCGGGGGGGCCGTCCGACGTTCGTCGCCGTTTGGAGAGAGTGCGGTGAGGGGAAGCGGGAAGTGACCTATGTCGGAACCCACGAAAGCGCGGACTATCAGCGGTTCTGCTGATGACTCCCGCCAAGGGCCGGGGGCCGGGACAAGGTTCCCTGGCCGTCAGCCCAGAAGCCTGGCCCCGTTGGCCAGGATGTCCTCCAGCTCCGAATCGGTCAAATTCAGGCGCTTCTGGAGTTTCCAGGCCTCGTCGGCCGGGTCGAACAGGGGGTAGTCGCTGCCGAACAGGATGCGCTCCCGGGGGTGGCGGGCGAAGATGGTCTTCAAGGTCTCGTCGTCGATAAAGGCCAGGGAGCTGGAGGTGTCCAGATACACCCCGGTGCCCACCAGGCAGTCCAAGGCCCATTTCCAGTGCAGATAGCCGCCCAGATGGGCCACGATCATGGGCAGGTCCGGGAAACGCTCATGCAGGGCGGCCATTTTCATGGGGCAGGAGGGGTTCTGCTCGGGCGCGTGCCTGTCGCCCACGTGGAACATGATGGCGAAGCGGTCCCCGGCCAGGGCCAGGATGTCCACCAGACGGGGGTCGTCCATGGGAAATCCCTGGAAATCGTTGTGGAACTTGAGCCCCTTGATTCCCTTGCGGGCGATGCGCGCGAGTTCCTTCTCGGGCTCGGGATAGTCCGGGTGCATGGTCCCGAAGGCCCGGATGCGGCCGTCGTACCCGGCCTGGAGAGACAAGGCCCAGTTGTTGGCCGGGATGACCTGGGCGGCGTCCGTGGCCGCGGTGTGCACCACGGCCTGGTCGATCCCGGCGCGGTCCAGGCGGGCCAGAAGGTCCTCCACCAGCCCGTTGCCCACGGGCAGGATGCCGTAATGGGCCTCAAGCTGGGACAGCACCTTGTCCGCGATCTTGGGATGGAAGGCGTGGGTATGGACATCCATGAAGGTCATTTGGCGCGTTCTCCAGCCCGAAATGGGCGCAAAAGGCGGATTTCTACCGTTTTTGTCCGGCCCCGTAAAGCAGCGAGCGCTCGCCCATCCTGAAAAAAAACCTTGATTTGCGCCGGACCCTGTGACAAAAATCCTGAACAGAATTGCAGCGGAGACACAAGTCTCCGAGCCAAGGAGGCCGTCTTGTCCTTCCTCGCCAGCGTGATCGTGGCCCTGGCCAAAGTGCTGGGGGTCCTGCTCAACGCCTACATGTGGATCGTGATTATTTCCGCGCTGTTGTCCTGGGTCAACCCCGATCCCTACAATCCCATCGTGCGCTTCCTGCGGGGGGCCACGGACCCGGTGTACGCCAAGGTGCGGCGCTGGGTGCCCTTTACCATGATCGGCGGCTTCGACCTGTCCCCGATACTCCTCATCCTGGTCATCCAGGTGGCGGACATCGTGGTCGTGGACAATCTGGTCCGGCTGGCCTTCAGCATGGGCTACGGCATGCCCGGCATGATGGTCCGATAGGAGGCATCCATGTCCCTGTCCAAGATCGATCTCTTGAACGTGGCCTTTTCCACCAGCGTGCTCGGATACGCCAAGCCCGAGGTGGACACCCTGGTCCAGGGCATGGCCGAGACCCTGGGCCAGATGGCCGAGGAGCGCAAAGAGTTGCGCCAGAAGGTCCGCCATCTGGAAGAGACCCTGGAGGGCTATCGCAAGCGCGAGGAATCCATGCGCGAGACCCTGGTCTCCACCCAGCGCATGGTGGACGAGATGACCGCCCAGGCCCGCAAGGAGGCCCAGCTCATCCTGGACGAGGCCCAGTCCAAGGCCTCGGACATCGTTCGACAGGCCCACCAGCGCCTGGGCCAGGTGCATGAAGACATCGCCAACGTCAAACGCTGGCGCACGGAGTTCCAGACCCGCTTCCGGGGACTGCTGGAAACCTACGGCCGCCTCCTGGAGACCCGGGACCCGGACGTGGAGAAGATGGAAGAAATGGAATCCAAGCTCACCTTCCTGAAAAAGGTCAAGTGAGCGGGAAAACGAGCGGAGACCAGGGCCTGCCGCCCTATCTGACCCGCCTGGGACCCGGGGCCTGGCGGCTCCTGGTCTGGGTCCAGCCCGGGGCCAAGAAATCCGCCGTGGCCGGGCTGTATCAGGACCGGCTGAAGATCCGGATCGAGGCCCCGGCCGTGGACAACAAGGCCAACGCAGCCCTTGTGGACTACGTGGCCCGGACCCTGGGACTGAAAAAGAGCCAGGTGAGCCTCTCAGCCGGAAAAACCACCAGGGGCAAGACCCTGGTCATTGAAACCGAAAACGAACCGTCGTGGGCCGCCATGGCCCCGGAACCAACCGGGCGTTGAGCCCGACCAGCGACAACCCCAACGAGGAGAAGTTGCATGGAAGCCAGAGAAATCGAACTCGTCAAGAAGTACGGCCCGGACAACGCCGAGCTCCAGGCCCTGTATGACCAGCACATCGAATACGAGCGCATGCTCGAAAAGCTGGAAGGCAAGTCCTATTTGAGCCCGGCCCAAGAACAGGAGCTCAAGCAGCTCAAGAAGAAGAAGCTGGCTGGAAAAACCAAACTGCAGTCGATCATCGACCAGTGCATTAAAGCGGAGGGATAAAGGCATGGAGCTCACCGGGGCTCAAATCCTCATGGAATGCCTGAAGCTTGAGGGTGTCACCACCATCTTCGGCTTTCCGGGCGGGGCAGTGATCGACATCTATCACGAGCTGCCCAACTACCCGTTCAAGCACGTGCTGGTCCGCCACGAACAAGGCGCCATTCACGCTGCGGACGGGTACGCCCGGGCCACGGGCCAGGTCGGCGTCTGTCTGGTCACCTCCGGACCCGGGGCCACCAACACGGTCACGGGCATCGCCACGGCCTACATGGATTCCATCCCGGTGGTCATCTTGACCGGCCAGGTGCCCACTCCCCTGATCGGCAACGACGCCTTTCAGGAAGTGGATATCGTGGGCATCACCCGTCCCTGCACCAAGCACAACACCCTGGTCAAAGACATCCACAAGCTGGCCTACACCATCAAGCAGGCCTTCTACCTGGCCAGGTCCGGCCGCCCTGGACCGGTCCTGGTGGACCTGCCCAAGGACATCATGCAGGCCAAGGCCAAGTTCATCTATCCCGACGACATCAGCATGCGCAGCTACAACCCGCACTGCGATCCGCATCCCAAGCAGATATCACGGGTGGCCAAGCTCATCCAGAAGGCCCAGCGGCCGGTCATCTACTCCGGGGGCGGGGTCATCAGCGCCGACGCCCACGAGGAGTTGGTCACCCTGGCCCATCGGCGGCACATTCCGGTCACCTCCACCCTCATGGGCCTGGGGGCCTTTCCGGGCAACGATCCCCTGTGGCTGGGCATGCTCGGCATGCACGGAACGTACGCGGCCAACATGGCCGTGAACAACGCCGACCTGGTCCTGGCCATCGGCGCGCGCTTCGACGACCGGGTCACGGGCAAGGTGTCCACCTTCGCGCCCAAGGCCACCCTGGTGCATATCGACATCGACCCCACTTCGATCCAGAAGAACGTGAGCGTTCACGTGCCGATCGTGGCCGACTGCAAGAGCGCCCTGACCGCCTTGAACGAGGCCTTGAAGGGCACGGCCAAGGACGTGGACTATCCGGCCATCCGCAAGGACTGGCTGGACCAGATCAGCGTGTGGAACGAGGCCCAGCCCCTGAAATACAAGCCTTCCTCCAAGACGGTGAAGCCCCAGTTCGTGGTGGAGAAGATCTACGAACTGACCAAGGGCGAGGCCATCATCACCACCGAGGTGGGCCAGAACCAGATGTGGGCGGCCCAGTTCTACAAATTCCACCGGCCCAAGTCCTTCCTGTCCTCGGGGGGCCTTGGGACCATGGGCTACGGCTTTCCGGCGGCCATCGGGGCCCAGATGGCCTTTCCCGACCGCTTGGTCATCGACATCGCTGGCGACGGCTCCATCCAGATGAACATCCAGGAGCTGGCCACGGCCGTGTGCCAGAAGCTCCCGGTCAAGATCATCATTTTGAACAACGGCTATCTGGGCATGGTCCGGCAGTGGCAGGAACTCTTCTACGACAGATGCTATTCCGAGACCTGCATGGAGGCCCAGCCGGACTTCGTCAAACTGGCCGAGGCTTACGGCGCGGTCGGATTCCGGATCACCAAGCCCAAGGACGTGGAGCCGGTGCTCAAGAAAGCCTTTGCCATCAACAATACGGTCATCGTGGACGTGCGCGTGGAGCGCGAAGAGAACGTCTATCCCATGGTCCCGGCCGGGGCCTCCCTGGCCGACATGCTCTTGGTGTAGGAGGCCCCCATGCATCGCCACATCCTCTCCGTGACCGTGGAAAACGAACCGGGCGTGCTCTCGCGGGTGGCCGGCCTTTTTTCGGGCCGGGGATTCAACATCGAATCCCTGAACGTGGCCCCCACGCTGGAGCCCGATGTCTCCCACATGACCATCACCACCATTGGCGACGATGCAATCATCGAGCAGATTGTGAAGCAGCTCCGCAAGCTCATCACGGTCATCAAGGTGGTGGATTTGACCGAACACAAGGCCGTGCAGCGCGAGATGGCCCTCATGAAGGTCCTGGCCGAGGACCGCAACCGCGCGGAGATCCTGCGCATCGTGGACATCTTCCGCTGCAAGGTGGTGGACGTGGGCCATGGTGATCTGACCCTGGAAGCCATCGGAGACTTTGGCAAGATCCAGGCCCTGATCAACCTGCTCACCCGTTTTGGCATCAAGGAAATCGCCCGCACCGGCACCGTGGCCTTAAAGCGGGCCATGCAAGACTAAGGAGAGTCAATGAAAGTCTATTACGAGAAAGATGCGGATCTGGGCCTTCTGAAGAAAAAGACCGTGGCCATCATCGGCTACGGCAGTCAGGGGCACGCCCATGCCCAGAACCTGCGCGACTCCGGGGTCAAGGTCATCATCGGCCAGCGACCGGGCGGCGCCAACTACGACCTGGCCATCGAGCACGGCTTCACGCCCGTGTCCGCGGCCGAGGCGGCCAAGAAGGCCGACCTGATCATGATCCTGATCCAAGACCAGCACCAGCGTTCGGTCTACGAGCAGGAGATCCTGCCGGGGCTGAAAAAAGGCAAGGCCCTGGCCTTTGGGCACGGGTTCAACATCCATTTCCAGCAGATCGCCCCGCCGAAAGACGTGGACGTGATCATGATCGCGCCAAAAGGGCCCGGCCATCTGGTCCGCCGCACCTACACCGAGGGCGGCGCGGTCCCGGCCCTCATCGCCGTGGGCCAGGACGCCACGGGCAAGGCCAAGAACCTCGCCCTGGCCTACGCCAAGGGCATCGGGGCCACCCGCTCAGGCGTCATCGAGACCACCTTCAAGGAAGAGACCGAGACCGACCTCTTCGGAGAACAGGCCGTGCTCTGCGGCGGCCTCTCGGCCCTGATCACCGCTGGTTTCGAGACCCTGGTGGAAGCCGGGTACCAGCCCGAGATCGCCTATTTCGAGTGCCTGCACGAACTGAAACTGATCATCGACCTGATTTATGAGGGCGGACTGGCCAAGATGCGCCACTCCATCTCGGACACGGCCGAATACGGGGACTTCACCCGCGGCCCCCGCATCGTCACCTGCGAGACCAAGAAAGAGATGAAGCGCATCCTGAAAGAGATTCAGGAAGGGGTCTTCGCCCGCGAATTCATCATGGAGAACATGACCGGCAAGGCCCATTTCTCGGCCCTGCGCCGCATCGGCGCCGAACACCAGATCGAAAAGGTGGGCGGCGAGTTGCGCAAGATGATGAGCTGGCTCAAGAAATAGCCCGCTTGCCCCGGCCTGTCAGGCGGCGTGTCCCCCCCGGGGGCGCGCCGCCTTTTTCGTCCCACCGGGAAAAAATTTGCGGAAATCTAGATTTTTTCTTGAAACCAGGGGCCTCGCCCATTGCGCATTCCCCCGGCTCGGGCTAAACCAGCAGTGACGGGCCACGAGAGCCGATTCCTGGCTGCGCCCCGGCCTTGGAAGTCCACTTTGCAGGCGACTCCTTAAAAGCCGCCCGGAGAACTTTATGAAAAAACTCATGGCCGCCGTGTGCCTTCCGGCCCTGGTCCTCATCTTCATGGCCTATGCCTGCTCCAACGAACAGGCCGAAAAGCCCCAGGTGTCGGACAATCCCTTCAAGGGGCAGAATCTCCTGACCCAGGCCGAACTGGACAAATTCATCATCGACTACCCTGCTTACGTGCGCTGGGCCATTTCCAAGGGCGAGTCCGAGCCCAGCGAGCAGGAGATCGAGTCCTTCATCCAGAGCCTGAACTGGCAGGTCATCCGTTTCAGCTACGTCATGAATCAGGTCATGGTGGGCAGCATGGCCGTGCGCATGAAGGACCAGATTCCCCAGGCCAAAAAGCAGATCGCGGAGCTTCAGGCCGAACGGGACCGCTACCTGACCCAGGAAACCGCCAGCGAAGAGCAGAAAAAGGACATCGCCGCCCAGTTCAACGAACTCATCGAGAGCAAGCAGGACATGTTGCGCCAGATCGAGGAGTTGCCCGCCGAGGAACTGGCCCTGATCAAGGGCAGCATGGACCGGCTGGCCACGGCCCTGGCCTCGGGCATGCCCGAGATCGCCGACTCGCCCGAGTCCTTTTTCACGGAAAACGGAACCGCGCCCGGCGGGCTCAAGCCTTAAGCCCCTGGCCTCGGAACATTGATCGCCAGCCCTCCTGGACTGAGCCCCCCTCCCGGAACTCGGCCAGACCGGCCCTCAATCCTCCGCGTCCCGGCTTTATTCTCCTTGCCATTCCAGTTACCGACCGTTAATATTGGGAAGTTTCACACCGGATCTGAATTTTGTAAAAAATTCATCCGCTGGCCAGATTGCAACCCCATTGCTTGGTGGGTGGAGCCATGATGGACAAAAGCTATTTCACCCGACTGCGCATCAAGATCATCCTGACCACCCTGGGTTTCTCCCTCATCCCGCTCCTGATCCTCGGATACACCCTGGTCTATCGCTTCGAGGCCGCCTATACCGGCAAGGTCAACTCCAACCTCCACTATCTGGTCGAAAACAAGAAACGCACCATCGACCTGTTCCTGAACGAACGCATCGCCCAGTTGGCCACCATCGCCAACACCCAGAACTTGAAGGCCCTGTGCGATCCCGCCACCTTGGAACGGATCATGTCCGTGGTCCAATCCCGCTCCAAATACTACATCGACTTAGGGGTCATCGATCAGGACGGCAACCACGTGGCCTATTCCGGCCCCTACCAACTCAAAGGGGTCAATTACAAACACGAGGACTGGTTCATCAAGTGCATGGCCCAGGGGGTCTACGTCAGCGACGTATTCCTGGGCTTTCGCAAATACCCCCACTTCATCATCGCCGTGTCCCGGCGGGAGGGGGACACCACCTGGATACTGCGGGCCACCATCGATTCCGACGTGTTCGAGAGTCTGGTCCAGAGCGTCCAGCTGGGCAAGCGGGGGGAGGCCTTCATCCTGAACACGGACAACGTCTTGCAGACCAGAAGCCTTTTTGGCGGCAAGATGCTGGAACCCATGGAATTCCCGCGCTTCAGCCATTTCTCCGACAGCCATGTGGAGACCTTGACCTTAAGCGGAGTGACCAGCCTGTACGCCTCCACCTGGCTGGACAACAAGAACTGGCTCCTGGTCCTGCGCGACGACCCCACCGAAGAGCTCCTTCCCCTGGCCAAGGCCCGCTCCACGGGATTCGCCGCCCTGTTCGGAGGCATCGCCCTTTTATGCGCCGGGGCGGTGCTCATCAGCCGCTCCATGATCGAGCAGCTCATCCAGGCCGAACGCAAGCGGGCCACCCTGGACGCCTCCCTGACCCAGTCCAGCAAGATGGCCGCCCTGGGCAAGCTGGCCGCGGGCGTGGCCCACGAGGTGAACAACCCCCTGGCCATCATCAAGGAACAGGCCGGCTGGATGCGCGACCTTTTGAGCGAAACGGACTTGAAGCTCTCCCCCAATTTCCAGGAATTCGACGAGGCCGTGAGCAAGATCGAGTTCCACGTGGGCCGGGCCAAGGACATCACCCACCGCCTGCTCGGATTCGCCCGCCGCATGGACCCGGTGCAGGAGGACGTGAACGTCAACAACCTCCTGTCCCAGACCATCACCTTCCTGGAGACCGAGGCCCGGTTCCGGGAGATCGAGCTGCGCTCCAGGTATATGGAAGACCTGCCGCTCATCGCCAGCGATCCCTCCCAACTCCAGCAGGTGTTCTTGAACATCATCGACAACGCCCTGGACGCCATCGAGAAGAACGGCAGCGTGACCATCCTGACCGACTATCTGCGCGAGTCCAACCAGGTGAAAGTGGCCATTTCCGACACTGGCCCGGGAATTTCCAAGGAAAAGCTGGACCGGATATTCGACCCCTTCTTCACCACCAAGGCGGTGGGCGAAGGGACCGGGCTGGGCCTGGCCATCAGCTACAGCATCATCGAGAAACTGGGGGGCCAGCTCCTGGTCGAGAGCGAGCCGGGAAAGGGCGCCACCTTCATCATTCTGTTGCCCGCCAAATAGGGCCGGGACATCCGCGCAAGGGGACACGCCATGGACATCCGCATCCTGCTGGTGGACGACGAAGTCGATTTCATCGAAACCGTCCTGAAACGGTTCACCTTCCGCAAAATCCCGGCCAAGGCCGTGCACAACGGCCAGGACGCCCTGGACCTGCTGGCCCGCGAGCCCATCGACGTGGTGATTCTGGACGTACGCATGCCCGGCCTGGACGGGATCGAGACCTTAAAAGAGATCAAGAAGCGCCATCCCCTGGTGGAGGTCATCATGCTCACCGGGCATGCCTCCATCGAGACCGGCATGCAGGGCATGACCATGGGGGCCTACGACTACATCTTGAAGCCCACGGATTTCGACCTGCTCCTGGACAAGGTGCGCAAGGCCTTTGAACGCAAAAAAATCAACGAGAAGCAGAGCGGACGGACCTAGGGCATTTGTTCCACCCCTGGACGCCTGCCTGCCAACCATCGGACGGCATGGGCCATGATTTCCGCAAGCACCATCAAACGCAACACCCTGGGGGCCACGGCCCTGGTGCTCCTGGCCGTGGGCCTGGCCCACATCCTGCCCCCCCACTGGCTTTTCCTGCCGGTCATGCTGGCCCTGGGGGCCTGCCTCACCTCCTTCCGGCGCGTGGCTGAAATCGTGGACCGGGTCCGCCAGGAAAAATGCGATCTGGACGAACAGCTCATCCAGTCCCAGAAGCTGGCGGCCATCGGCGAACTCTCCTCGGGCATCGCGCACGAGATCAACAACCCGCTGGCGGTCATCTCCCAGGAGGCCGAGTGGATGACCCATCTCCTGGGACAGCCCCCCCTGGGAGACCAGCCGGAACTTCTCGAGGTGCGGGACTCCGTAAAGCAGATCGAAAAGCAGGTGGACCGCTGCCGGACCATCACCCACAAGCTCTTAAACTTCGCCCGCAGGATGGACCCGGTCTATCAGGTGGAGGACCTCTCCTCCCTGGTGGCGGACATGTCCATCCTGGTCGAGCGGGAGGCGGCCAACCGGGACGTGTCCCTGATCCGGGACTTCCCGGCCGACCTGCCCGGGGTGTGCACCGACGCCCCGCTCCTGCGCCAGGTCATCCTGAACCTTTTGACCAACGCCCTGCAGGCCGTGGGCCGGGGCGGGTTCATCCGGGTCACGGCCAGACAGTGCGACCCCGGCCACGTGGAGATCCGCGTGGAGGACAACGGGATGGGCATTCCCAAGGAAAACCTGACCAAAATATTCAACCCCTTCTTCACCACCAAGGAGCCCGGACAAGGCACCGGGCTCGGCCTGTCCATGTGCCACGCCATCGTGGACCGTCTGGGCGGACGCATCGGGGTGGAGAGTACGGTGGGCAAGGGCACGGTCTTTACCGTCACCCTGCCGATCCAGTCTGCCGGGAGGGCATAATGGAAGCCATCAAGACCCTGATCGTGGACGACGAGGAACGGTTCCGCCTCACCCTGGGCAAGCTTCTGGCCTCCCACGGGCTGGTGGTCAAGGACGTGGGCTCGGGACAGGAGGCCCTGGACGAACTGGCCAGGGAGTCCTATGATATCGTGCTGCTGGACGTGAAAATGCCGGGCATGAGCGGCACCGAGGTCCTGCCCAAAATCAAGACCATCGACCCGGCCATCGAGGTCATCGTGCTCACGGGCCATGCCTCGGTGGACATCGCGGCCGAACTCATCAGCCACGGCGCGGCCGACTATCTGGTCAAGCCCTACCGCATCCAGGAGCTCCTGGACCTCATGGCCGTGGCCTTTGACCGGAGAAAGGCCACCCAGCGCGCGGGCGGCTAGGGTCCCCCATCCTTCTCTTGCAGGCTTCCGCTACCGGGGCATGTCCCGGGCCGGGTCGAAATGGTCGTGGCCGGCCTGGAAACTGTCGGCCATGGCCTGCACGCTCTCCTCGCTGGTCATGAGCATGTCCGTCTGCCGGGTGAACTGCAAGAGCCGCCCCATGACCTGGAGCTTTTCGGCGATGATCTCCGCCTCGCATTTGGTGAACCGCCCCACCACCCGGTCGGCCAGGGTCTCCACCATGAAACCCTGGGCCTCCAGCATGAGCGCGATGGCCCGGGCCCTGCGGCCGCGCTTCACGTCGTCGGCCGCCCCGCCCTTAAAGGAAAAGGTGATGTAGTTCTTGCTGGCCGTGCGGCCGCAATAGCAGTCCAGCACCCCGTAATGGTAGCCCACCCGGGAGCTGAAATTCACGTACTTGTCCGAAATGATGGCGTAACTCTTCTCCCCGAAGCGATCCGTGCCCACCTGGTTGGTGGCCAGCATCTGCTCGCCCAGCACGGACATGAACCCCTTTAAGTGCACCGGCCGGGGCGCGGCGATCTGGCAGTGGGCCAGCACCAGACCATCCAGCAAGGCCTTGAAAGGGGCCGAGACCACGGCCTCCGGGGGAACGCCCCGGCTGCTGACCCCCTCGCCGAGCACCCCGCCGCCCAGGTCGATGATGTACAGGTCCAGGCCCGTGGGCGCATCCAGGCGCATGGCCACGCCCTGCTGGCCCGAGACCAGGTCGCTGATGCGGAACATCTCGGCATAGGACATTTCGTGCAGATAGCGCATGATGTCGTGCACGGTCAGGCAGGACTGGGGCGCAAAGACCGGGGATTTGGGGTCGAGCAGATTCAGCGGGACCACCAGGGCAGCCATCTGCTTGAGGATGGCGTGGACCGGGGTTCCGGCCATGAGCGGGGTCAGGGCGGGCCGCTCGGCCAGCAGGGAGTCCACCCGCCCGGCATAGACCCTGCCGCCATGGGCGTCCACGGTCACCTCCTGGCCCTGGGCCAGGTCCCGGGTCACGGTTTTGAGGCCCAGGATGGTGGGCACCTTGAATTCCCGGGACAGGGCGGCCATGTGCCCGGTGACGCTGCCGTAATCCGTCAGAATGGCCTGAGCCCGGGGCATGACCACCATGAATTTGGGCGAAGCCTGGGCGGCCACCAGCACCCCGCCCGGGGGAAAGCTGTCCAGGTCCTCGTCCCGGCGCACCAGGTGCACCGGGCCTGATCCCGCGCCCGGACAGGCGGTCTCCCCGCCCTGGACCAGGACCGTCTGACCCTCAACGGCAGGCGTGGCGCCGCAGCCTTGCTGCCCCCCGGCCGGGCTGACCGCCAGGGGCCGGGACTGGAGCACCACCAGACGCCCGGTCATATCCAGACTCCACTCCACGTCCTGGGGTGATCCGTAGTGGGCCTCCAGTTCGAGTCCCAGCCGGGCCAGGGCCAGAATCTGGACCTCGTCCAGACAGGGCGCGTCCTGCTCCTCTTCGGGCACCGGGGTCTCGGCCAGTCCGGCCCGGCCGGTCCCGGCCAGGAGGAAGGGCTTGTGGGCCACCTTGCGCTCGACCAGGGTCAGGGGGGCCTTGTCCAGCACATAGGCGTCGGGCTCCACCTTGCCGTCCACCACACTCGCCCCCAGGCCCCAGACCGCGTTGATGATGATGCGGTCGGCTCCACGCTCAAAGGGATGGCGGGTGAACATGACCCCGGCGGCCCGGCTGTCCACCATCTGGAGGCAGGCCACGCTCATGGCGATGCCCTCGTCCGGGATGCCCTTGAGCAGACGGTAGGACATGGCCCGGGGGGTGTACAGGCTGGCCACCACGTATTTGTACGTGGTGATGAGCCGCTCGGCCGAGACATTGAGCATGGTCAGGTACTGTCCGGCAAAGGACAATTCACCGTCCTCGCCGATGGCGCTGCTGCGCATGGCCACCCGGGCGTCCCGGATGGCCAGTCCCAGGCGGTCGCACAGGTCGGAGTGGGCCGTCAGGATGGCGGTCTCAAGCTCCGCAGGCAGGGCAGCGGACAGGATCAGGGCCTGGATTTCCTCGCTTCCGGCTTGAAGCGAGGCCGGGTCTTCCGGGGATATGGAAAATTTGCGGGAACGGACCTCGTCCCAGAGTCCGGCCGCATCGAAAAAGGCCCTGAAGGCCGCGGTGGTGATGGCGAATCCATCGGGAATGGGCAGGCCCACCCGGCTGTGGATCTCCCCCAGGTTGGCGCTCTTCCCGCCCACGGCGTCCACCATGTCCCGGGTGATGCAGCCGTAGTCCAGGATGAAGTCCGTGACCTCGCTCTCCGGGCGGGTTTCCAGGGCGGCCTTGATCCCTTCCTGGATCTCGACCAGACGGTTCCCCAGAACCGGGCAGGGTTTTCCGGAAAGGCCCTCGAAGGCCCGGATCATGCGCATGCAGTGGAACACCAGGCGGGTGGTCTGGGAGCGGACGTAAGCCAGGCCGAAAACCTCCTGGCCCGTGAGCTTGAGTTCAAAATCAGAGATGATGCGCAAGAGCTCGGAATTGGACTCCAGCAACTCCTGAAAGCAGTTGTACTTCTTCCGAAAGGTGTCCTGGACCACATCCGTGCAGGGGGTTTTTCGCCCCCCCAGCAAAGGGGCCAGGAGGTCACCAAGGAAGGAAAGGACCGGGCTCTCGAATCGTGCCATACCCACTTCTTTGCGCGAAAATCGCGATTGGCGCGAAAAGGAATTCACGCCAACCTATCACGCCAAAATATACTTCGTGGCCGGGCCGCTCCCGTTCTTTTGCAAGAGGCCCCGGACGGTTAAATCCTTCAGGTCATGCTGGGCCGTACGCGGCGGCGTGCCTTCACCGAGCAGGCCTTGATACTGCTTGCGGGTGATCGAACCATGAAAACGAAGATATTCCACGGCCTTTTGCTGACGCGCATTGAGTCCATACACCCCGACCTCGACCGGAGGCAAGGCGGAATCCTCCCCCGGGCGGGGTCTGGCCTTGGGGAGGGGATAGGAAGGAACCGAGTGGGGAAGTCGGGCTGCGGCGTTGCTGCCGTCAAAGAACAGGTCCTCGGCATAGAGCGCGTCGTGCTCGGCCATGGCCACGGCCCGGGTCAGGGTATGCTTGAGTTCCCGGACATTGCCGGGCCAGTCGTAGGCGTGCAGTTGGGCCAAGGCCCCCCGGCTCAAGGCCATCTCCATTCCAGCGCGCATCCCGGCATTTTGCTTGAGGAAATGGGCGGTCAAAAGGGGAATGTCCCCCTTGCGCTCACGCAAGGGAGGGGTGACGATGGTGATGACCTTCAAGCGGTAGTAGAGATCCTCTCGGAATTCCCCGCGCTGCACGCTGTCCTGGAGGTTCACATTGGTGGCGGCCAGCACCCGGACGTCGATGTTTACGTCCTGATCGCTGCCCAGGGGGGTAATCCGGCGCACGGACAGGGTGCGCAGCAGGGCCTGCTGGACCTTGCTGGATGCGTTGCCGATCTCGTCCAGCAGGAGGGTCCCGCCATTGGCGGCCAAAAAAGCCCCCTTGCGTTCAGACTTGGCCTCGGAAAAGGCCCCCTTCACATGCCCGAAGAGCTCGTCCAGGAGCAGGTTTTCGTCCAGGGCCCCGCAGTTGATGGTGATGAAGGGCTTCCCGGCCCGGCTGCTGGCCTGGTGGATGGCTTCGGCCGTCAGCTCCTTGCCCGTGCCGGTTTCGCCCTTGATGAGCACGTCCGCGTCCGTGGAGGCGGCTTTCAGGATGCGGTGCTTGAGCTCGACCATCACCGGACTGGCCCCGACGATTTCAGGCAGCCGGTTGGCTCCGGACTGGTACGCCATCCCGGCCACCATGCCCTCCAGATCCACCTTTTCCCGCAGCCGGTTGCGCAGGAGATCCTCGTTTTTCAGGAGCAATTCCCGGTCCTTGTGAAGGAGGGAGTCAATCATGGAATTGATGGAGCGCTTGAGCAGGGTGGTCTCGAAATCCGCGTCAGGCAGGTCGATCTCCTGGGGCACGTCCTCGCCCATGATTCGCTGCACCTCGCCCACCAGCCTGTGGATGGGGTTGGTGATGACCTGGCCCAGGATGAAAATGACGCAGGATATGACGATGATGGCGCAGATGGTGATCACGAACATGACGTCCAGTTGGCGGAACTCCGCCGCGGCGCTCAAACGGGTGCGGTCCATGTAGGCCACGCCGCCGATGACCTCGGGCTCCTTGTCCGCCTCTGCGCTGAAGCGCACCGGACAATAGCCCAGGAAATACGGCAATTCCCCTCCGTTGGGCTCGTATTGGGCCGTGACCGTCTCCAGGCCGCTGATTCCGGCCTGGGTGTCCACCACCATCTTCCAGTAGAGCTCATGCTTGGGCGAGGGCCGGAAGGCCGGGTCGTATCCGGGTTTGCCGAGGGCCCCGTTCATCCCGGCCCGAGCGGATTCCACGGACAATTCCCGGGAGACGTCCTCGGGGTTCTCGGACTGGAAGAGGATCCAGCCCTGCTCGTCGAAAAAGAAGCTGTACCGCTTCTCCGAGGTGCGGGGAAAGGCGTACAGAGGCGATTTCGGTGAATTGAAGATGGACAGGATGTTGCGGAT
This sequence comes from uncultured delta proteobacterium, assembly GCA_903835685.1. Taxonomy (GTDB): domain Bacteria; phylum Desulfobacterota; class Desulfovibrionia; order Desulfovibrionales; family Desulfovibrionaceae; genus CAILNX01. The sequence continues at coordinate 153,247 of CAILNX010000026.1, read as the reverse complement.
TTCCCGGGCGTCGAGGGACAGGATGAGAAAGCCGCGCTGGGTGCCATCCTTGGCCACCAAGGGGGTGATCAGCCGGAATACGGCCACGGACGAGCTCGTAGCGCTGGGAGGAAGCAGGGACAGGGGATAGACCGCCTCCAGGAGACCGCCCAAGAACACGACGCCCGGCTTGAGATCGCGCATGCGGGGTGGCAGGTCCAGGGGACTGTTCTTGATCTGCTTGGTCTTGGCCGCCGGGATATCCACCACTTCCTGACCTGTGTTTAGGAGGAGCACAGGCTCGATCCCAGCCGCAGCGACCAGGGCCAACTCCCGGTACGCTTCCCCATGCAATTCGCGGTTGCCGACCAGAAACCGGACCAGATCGTCCTTGTCCTCGGCCGTCTTGGCCAACAAGCGCAGGTCATCCACGGCCTGCTGGAGGAACACCTCCACGTTGTGGGCCTGGGCCATGGTGTAGATGCGCGAGGTCCGCTCCAGGGCCTGGATCAAGTACCCCGAAGAGAAGTGATGCGTGGCGTAGCCCGTGACCACGAGCATGAAAATGACCACCGGGATGAGCGTGACCAGCAGCTTTTTCCGGATGCCCCAATCGGCGAAAAAACCGATCTTGCTGAACAACTCCTTATGCCATCCGAACATAGCCCCTCCATCGTGCCAAGAGCGCCTGCGCGATAAATGCGATTTTGCGCCTTAACAAAAAAACTCAATCCTTCAAGCACGATCCTTCTTTCATTTTTTCGCGCCAGCGTCAAGCCCACTTGCGCAATAAATACAAATATTATTATATTTTAATTAGTTAAATTGCATGGCACGGGTCTTGATAGGAAGAAATGTCCGTGAAAGACGCATTGTCCAACTCTAGACCCAAGGGGGAGGTTGAAATGGAGATACTTGTTGCTCTGGATCAGACCACTCTGGCGCCGACCGTGCTGGCCAAGGCCGTGGAAGTCGCCAAGCGGGAGGGGGCGTCCTTGACCATCCTTTGCGTGGCCGAGGTTTTTCAGGATTTCGGGGATTATTTCGACGCCGCGGCGCTGTCCGACAAGCTTCTGGAAGGGGTCAAGACAGCGGCTGAAGGATACAAGGCGCAAGCCCAGAAATTGGGCCTCACGCCAAAGCTGGTTGTGGAGTCCGGAGTGTCCCCGGCTGATCTCATTGTGGACAAGGCCGAGAAGATCAAGGCCGACCTGATCATCATGGGGACCCGAGGCAAGAAGGGTATGGACAGGTTCCTTACCGGAAGCGTGGCGGCCGCTGTTGCTGGCCATGCGCCGTGCTCGGTCCTGGTCCTGCGCTAACCATCCAACGTCGAAGGAGGAGGTTCATGAATTCACGTCTTGCCAAGATATTCGCCTGGGCAATGCTCGCCTGCATGCTGCTGCCTGAACTGGCCATGGCTGCTGGCGGCGGCGCCATCGCCCCCCTGGTCATCGTGGCCGACACCCGCAAGTTCACCGGCCTGGAAGCCTGGTGGGTGAACCTGTACAATGAAAGCCACCTCTACTTCACCCTGCTCACCTGTGCGCTCATTCCGACCATCGGCATCCTCTTTGGCGTGATGGCCGACATCGCCATGCACTTCATCGGCCTGGACCTGAAGAACCGCGATTTGGCGGAACACTAGGCCGATTCAGGGCGAAACGAATAGGACCTGAAGACAACATCGACACCAAAGGAGCAGTCGCATGGAATGGTTATACGTCCTCATGCCCATCGCGGGCGTTAAAATCTTCTGGCCCGGACTCATCATCCTGGGCGTCGGCGTGGGCATCATCGGCGGATTCTTCGGCATGGGCGGGGCCTGGATGGTCACCCCCGGCCTGAACATCCTCGGCTTCCCCATGGCCTTCGCCATCGGCACCGACATCGCGCACATGGCCGGCAAGTCCCTCATCGCCACCATGCGCCACGGCAAGTTCGGCAACGTGGACTACAAACTCGGGTTCATCATGATCATCGGCACGGTCGGGGGCTTCGAATGCGGGGCCCAGATGGTCATGTGGCTCGAACGACTCGGGAATGTGGAGAAGGTGGTCCGGTACATCTACCTGGTCCTGCTCTTCCTCATCACCTGGATGGTCTTCCACGACGTCAACAAGCGCAGACAGAAGGAAAAGGCCGCCCTGGCCGCCGGCCAGGAAGTGGACAAGCTGGCCACGGGCATCGAGTGGCACAAGACCCTGCACAAGATCAAGATCCCGCCCATGGTCACCCTGAAGGAAGCCGGGATCACCTGCTCGGTCTGGCTGCCCATCCTGGTGAGCTTCTTCACCGGCTGGCTGGCCGGCATCCTGGGCATCGGCGGCGGTCTGATCCGCATGCCCGCCCTGATCTACCTCCTGGGCTGCCCGACCCATGTGGCCGTCGGCACCGACCTCTTTGAAGTCATGATCTCCGGCATCTACGGCGCGGGCAGCTACACCTACAAGGGCCGCACCGAGCTGGTGGCCGCCATCATCATGCTGGTGGGCGCCTCCATCGGAGCCCAGGTGGGCACCGTGGCCACCAAGTACATCAAGGGATACGGCATCCGCATCGCCTTCGGCCTGGCCGTGGCGGGCTGCGCCCTGTCCATCGTGCTCAAGATGATCGCCAAGGCCTATCCATCCGTGGGCGACCTCTTTGACGGAGCGGCCACGGTGCTCATCCTGGGCTTGGTGGCAGCCATGTCCTTCTATATCTTCATCAAGATGCTCCAGGGCGCCAAGGCCGAACTGGCCGCCAAGGCCGCCAGGAACGCGTAACCCCGGCCCTTTAGGCCGCAACCAAAAGAGATCAAGGAGAGGAATATGACCTGCAAACGTTCTTGGATGACTCTCTTGGCCTCCCTGCCGCTCCTGCTGCTCTTCGGGTGCTCCGAATACGGCAAGGTGGATCAGGGCCGGGTTATCGCCTTCGATCAGGCCAAAAGGCTCGTGACCATCATCCGGGACAAGGCCAATGACGCCCAGACCCCGGACTACACCGGCCTGCCGCCCGCGCTGTACACCCTGCCCACCGACCCTCAGGAGACCGGTCCCGAGCCCAAGCCCGGCGGCCGCATGAAGCTGGACACCAAGAAGAACCAGATCACCATCTTCGACACCAAGGCCCAGAACTTCAAGACCATTGACTACACCCTGGTGGACCTCCAGGAGAACATCGACCGGGACCATCCCCTGGTCTTTGACAAGGAACAGGAAAAGGCCAAGAAGTTCCCGGCCGTGGACAAGGCCAAGAAGACCATCGCCATCTACTCGGCCCGCCAGAAAATGCTGGTGACCTTCTCCCTGCCCGACGAGTACCTGGAATTGCCCGAGGCCACCTGGGACGCGGGCGACGAAGTCCGCTTCTACTACAAGGAAGAAGGCAAGGCCCTGCGTTTCATGAACATCTCCAAGACGAACATCTTCAAGAAGTAGCCTGACCCCCTGGCCATGGGGGGGACCGATCCGGCAAGACCGGTCCCCCCCTTCAAACCAAAGGATGCCCACATGGACGAGACCCAGGTCGAGATTCGGATGAACGCGAGACAGAAGGTTCTGGTCATTCTTCTGGACATCGTCGTGCTCGCGGAGCTATGCGTGGGCATGAGCATGGCCGTGCAGACCCCGGACACCTTCACCCCGACCTTCATCAAGGCCTTTTTCAGCATGCTGCTCCCCACGCTGGTCATCGGCTTCGTGGCCAACCGCCTGCTGCGTTCCCCCAGGGGCCAAGCCCAGTCATGACCCAAGCGAGCGCCGCCTTCTGGCGAAAATTTTTCGGCCGGTTGAGCGGGCTCCTCCTCTTGGGCATCGTCCTGGCCGTCATCGACGGCATGTCCGCCCAGATCCGCCAGGAATTCAACCTCATCGAAATAGTCCCGGGCCAACGGCAGGTGGTCAACGGCCCCATGCCGCGCATGACCGCCTCTTTACGCGAACTGATCGTGGACCTCTCCTCGGAGGCCCTTTCCCTGAACCTGGAAGAGACCTATACCGGGTTCTGGATGGGCGGCAGCATGTGGAAGGGTCAGGTCCAGGTCGCTTCAGGCAGCCCGGCCGGGCAGTACATCCTGGGGGTGCGCGGCCCGGGCGAGGCCGAGGCCAACCCGGCCCTGGTCTTCAAGATCCGGGTCTTCGCCGATGCCGAGGACCAACGCCTCCAATCCCTCTCGTACATCCACAAATTTCTCGGCCCCCATCCCTTCATCCTGGCCGCTTGGCTCCTGCCCTGCGCCCTTCTGGCCGGACTGGGCAACTTCGTGGTCTCCCAGCAACTGGAGACCGCCCTGGCCCGGGACCACAAGGCCGAAATCTACGTGGTCAAGACCGCACCCGAAGGCCTGCTCCTCACCTTCGGCCTGGGAAAGGATCACGGACTTTCTGTCGGCGATAGGGCGGACATCCTGGACGAGGCCGGAAGAGTGACCACCACGGCCCGTATCCAGGAAGTGCGCCCAGGGTCCTGCACGGCCCTGGCCCCGGCGGGATCGGCCGTGCACATCGGCTCCCTGGCGGCCGTGACCCCTGGCCCGCACCGGGCCTGATTCCCCCCGGACCCCCATGGTCCGCCTCTTCCCCGGAGGTCGCCGTGCTGAAGCTCATCGTCTTTGTATGCGGAGCCGTGGTCATGATCCTGGAAATGGTCGGGTCCCGGGTGCTGGCCCCCTACCTGGGGACCTCCATCCTGGTCTGGACCGCGCTCATCGGGGTGATTCTGGGGTGCTTGAGCCTGGGCTCCTGGTGGGGCGGACGACTGGCCGACCGTACTGACGATCCCAAGGCCGACTCCAAGGCCGGGCTGGCCCTCTTGGCCAACCTCATCCTGCTGGCCGCAGTGTGCACCGGGGCCATCGCCCTGTCCAAGGTCCTCATCCTGCCGTATCTGCAACGCACGGCGGGCAGCATCCAGGCCGGGGCCGTGCTGGCCACGGTGCTGCTCTTCGCGCCTCCGGCCGTGCTTCTGGGCATGGTCTCGCCCCTGGCCACCAAACTGGCCTTAAGCGGCTCCGCCACCCCGGGCCGCACCCTGGGAACCTTCCAGGCCCTGGCCACGGTGGGCGGCATCCTGGGGACTTTCCTGGCCGGGTTCGTGCTCATCGCCAGCCTGGGCAGCACCAACATCCTGCTGCTCCTGGCCCTGATCCTGGCCGCCACCTCCGTGGCCGCCCGGCCCTCGCGCCCCCTGCCCGGGGCAGCCACGGCCCTGGCCATGGGCCTGTTCCTGCACGCGGCCGGGACCTACGACGCGTCCGTGGCGGCCATGGGCGTGCACGACCTGGACACCCTGTACAACCGCATACTGATCCAGCCCGGGGTGGACCGCCGAACCGGCCTGGAGGTGCGCACCCTGTCCACCAGCCTGCGCTTTCTGCAGTCGGCCATGTACGTGTACGATCCGAGCGTCCTGGTCCTGGACTACACCAAGGTCTACAAGCTGGCCGCGTATTTCCGGCCCGAGATGCGGCGCATGCTGGTCATCGGAGGCGCGGGCTACTCCTTTCCCAAATACGCCCTGGCCGCCTACCCGAACGTAAGCGTGGACGTGGTGGAGCTTGATCCGGGCATGACCGAGGCGGCCCGGCGGCATTTCGGCCTGACCGAGGACCCCAGGCTGCGCATCTTTCACGAGGACGCCCGCACCTTCCTGAACCGGCAGGCCGAGCGCTACGACGTCATCCTGTGCGACGCCTTCAGCTCCATCTACTCCGTGCCCTTCCACCTGACCACCCTGGAGGCCGTGCAGGACCTGTCCAAGAGCCTGACCCCGGGCGGGGTGGTCCTGGCCAACCTGGTCTCGGCCCGGGAAGGCGGCGGGGCGCGGTTCTACGAGGCCGAATACGCCACTTACGCCCGGGTCTTCCCCCAGGTGCACGCCTTTGCCGTGGATTCACCCGAGGACCCCGGCCCAGTCCAGAACATCATCCTGGCTGGCCTGGACAGCCTTGAGCCAGCCGCCCTTGAAAGCGCCGACCCTGAACTGGGTGGCTTTCTCTCCCAGCGCGTGCCAGGACCGGACCCGGAACGCGCCAAAGGACTGGTCCTGACCGACGACTACGCGCCCGTGGACTTCTTCCTGGCCCTGCTGGAAATCGGGAATATGTAGGGAGGCTAAATCTGGCAGGCGGCCTCGATGATGGCCGCCAGATCGGGATCGTCCAGGACCAGGGGGTGGTCGAACTGCACCCCGCAGCGCCCGTCCCTGGCCCATTTCACCGTGCCGGTGGCGCTGCTCAAAAAGCCGATCAAGTCATGGAAGGCGCAGCCCCGGATGAACACCCGGTCCCCCCGGGCCAGCCCGTTGGTCTTGCCTAACAGGGCAAAGCGCACCCCCAGGGGGGAGATGTCCTCGATGAGCGCGTCGCGGTCTTCCTCGGCCATGATGAGCTGTACGTCACATTGCCGGAAAACCTGCTCCAGGCCGCAGACAGGCGTTCTCGCCCGGCTGCGGCGTTCCATAAACGCCTTCATTGGCCCACCTCAGGGAATCGAACGGATGCTGGGACGGTAGCCCTTTCCTGGCCGGGGATCAAGACCGGAAAAAGGCCCGGGCTCAGCCGCCTTTCAATTCTCCGATGAGATTTTTCAGTATTTCCGCCTGATTGGTGAGGCTTTTGACGTCCTGGCTGGAACGCTGCATGCCCTCGGAGGTGTGCACGGACACCCGGCTGATCTCAGCCACCGCGCTGTTGATGCCCTCGGTGGTCTGGGACTGCTCCTCGGCCGCGGTGGCGATGGAGGTGACCTGGGCCGAGGCGTGGTCCACCAGGGTGACGATCTCCCGCAGGGCCGAGCCGGATTCCTCGGCCAGGGCCGTGGCCTTCTCGATGCTGCGGGCCGCCTCGTCCACGCCGTCCACGTTCTTGCGCGAGCCCTGCTGGATGAGGCCTATGGACTGCTCCACCTCGTGGGTGGCGGTCATGGTCTTTTCCGCGAGCTTTCTGACCTCGTCGGCCACCACGGCGAAACCCCGGCCGTGCTCCCCGGCCCGGGCCGCCTCGATGGCCGCGTTCAAGGCCAGGAGGTTGGTCTGGTCGGCGATGTCCGAAATCACGTTCATGACCTGGCCGATGCCTTCGGCCTGCTTGCCCAGGGAATGCATGCTCTCGCGCAGGCCCAGGGTCAGGCCGCGCACCTGCTGGATTCCGTCGATGAGCCGGTCCACCACCTCGGCCCCGGCCTGGGCCTTGCCCCGGGTCTGGTCCGAACTGGCCGCAGCCTGGGCGGCGTTCCGGGCCACCTCCAGCACCGTGGCGGTCATCTGCTCCATGGCTGCGGCGGTTTCCTCCACCTTGGCCTTCTGCACCTCGGCCCCCTGGCTGGAATCCTGGACCTGGGCGGACAGTCCGGCCGAAATCTCGGTGAGCTGCGCGGCCACGGTCTCCAGCCGGACGGCGGCCTGGAGCATGCCCTCCTGCTTGGCCCGTTCGGCCTGGAGCTTGGCCTCCTGGGCCTCCTTCACGGCGATCTGGGTCTTTTCCGCTTCGATCTCAGCGGAACGGCAGGAATTGTCCGCCTCGGAAATCTTGTCCTTCAAGGCCAGGACCATGCGCTCCACCGCGCTCCGCAACTCCAGGAACTCCCCGGTGAAGGCCCCTTCCATGGAGGCCTGCAGGTTGCCCCCGGCCACCTCGGTGGTGAACCGGACCAGGCTGCCCATGGGCCGGGCCACGCTGCGGGCCAGCAGCCAGACCAGCAACAGGGCCACCAGGAAAATCCCGCCGGAGACCATGCCCACCAGGGTGCGCACCTCGGCCATGCGGGCATAGATGTCGTCCACGTACACCCCGGTGCCCACGATCCAGCCCCAGGACTTGTACAGCCGCACGTAGGACTCTTTGGGGTAGAGCTCCTTGGACGGGCCGTCCTTGGTGGGCTTGGGCCAGAAATAGGTCACGTAGCCCTGTCCGTTCTTGACGCACATCTCCACCATGGCCTGGAACAGGTTCTTCTTGCCTCCGGGATAGAGCACGATCTGCCCGCCCCGGCCCAGGGTGGACTGGGTGGCGCAGTTGAACTTCTCGCTGTCCAGAACCTTGCCATCCAGAGCCGGGACCAGGGGGTGCATGATCATGGTCGGATACGGGAGCGTGTCGTCATTGATCCAGAAATAGTCGTTGTTCCCATAGCGCATGGACTTCAAGCGGGTCATGGCCCGGTTCTGGCCCTCCTCCTTGGAGAATTCGCCCTTCTGGATGCGGGCCTCGTACTCCTCGAGAAGCTTGTAGGTGGTGTCCACCAGGTTGGTCAGCCCGGCCCGGCGACCCTGGAGCAGCTCCTCTTCGAGCACGGGCAGGAACTGAAAGAAAATCACCCCGAGGAACAGGGTGATGATGACCAAGGCGATGCCGAAAATGCGCACCGAGACACGGACATTCTTGAAGATATTCATCCCGAAACTCCCAAATGAGGGCTTTTATACGTGTTTATCCACGTGAATTGTTAGCATATTTTATCGCTTCTGGTCAATACAAAAATGAAGTGGGCGCTCACGGACCAGACCAAGGATATCCCTGCGCGCCACGCGCCTGTCCGTGAGCCGATTGCCCCCTCCCCGGGATTGCGCTAGACAAGGCCGGTCCTGCCCAGCGCCCGCAGCCCGTGCTTCCAAGGAGGCCCCATGCCCCGCGACCCTGACTGGCTCCTGGCCAGCGTCTTCCCTGGTCCTGACAGCAGGCCGCGTTGCGCCTGGTGCACCCAGGACCCCCTGTACCTGGCCTACCACGACCAGGAATGGGGCCGCCCCTTAAGCGACGACCTGGCCCTGTTCGAGCTTCTGTGCCTGGAGGGCGCCCAGGCGGGCTTGAGCTGGTTCACCATCCTGAAGAAGCGGGAGAACTACCGCCAGGCCTTTGACCGCTTCGACCCGGAAAAGATGGCGGCCTATGGCCCGGAAAAGACCGCCAGCCTTCTGGCCGATGCAGGAATCGTGCGCAACCGGCTCAAGGTTCAGGCTTTTATCGACAACGCCCGGGCCTATCTGGCTATTGTCCAAGCCCCGGGAGATTTCCGGGACTACCTCTGGCGTTTCACCGAGGGCCGGACCCTGCGCAACAACTGGAAATCCCTGGGCGAAATCCCGGCCAGCACGCCGAAGAGCGACCGCATGGCCAAGGAACTGAAAAAGGCCGGGTTCCGTTTCGTGGGCAGCACCATCTGCTACGCCTTCATGCAATCTGCGGGAATGGTGGACGATCATATTGTAGGCTGCTGGTGCAAGGGAGACGCGGCCTGACCGAGCTTTGAACCGACGCGCTCAAAATGCCCCCCCAGAAATATGAATAAAGAATAATATTTTCTTCATGTTGCGCGCTCGCGCCAGAAAACGATACGTTTCCAACGCCCCTGCATGGAAAGCGCTGCACGAGGCGGCGCCTCGGAAGGGCTTGGGCGGCAGAATTCCCGCAACTTCCTGCCAGGAGAGATATTCATATGTTCGCTCCCCGCATCAGCGCCCGGGTTCAGGCCATCAAGATTTCGGCCACCAAGGAAATGCCCATGATCGCGGCCAAGGTCGGGGGCTGCGTGTCCCTGGGCCAGGGCGTGCCCTCTTTCGTCACCCCGCCCCTGGTGGTGGTGGCCCTCATGCGCGAGTTGGCCGAAAACCCCTCGGCCGGGAAATACTCCCTGCAACCCGGCCTGACCGATCTGCGCCGGGCCTGCGCGGACCTGATCGCCCGGGAGAAGGGGGTGGTCCTCGATCCCGAGACCGAAATGGGCATCACCGTGGGGGCCATGGAGGCCCTGTTCTGCGCCGTGTCCACCCTGGTGGACCGGGGCGACGAGGTCCTGGTGCCTGAGCCCTTCTACCCCTCCCACGTGGAGCAGATTCTCATGGCCGAGGGACGCCCGGTGCTCACCCCCTTGCGCCGTACGGACTGGGGCCTGGACGTGGAGGCCATGCGCCGGGCCGTGACCCCGCGCACCCGGGCCATGCTCATCAGCTCCCCGCACAACCCCACGGGCGCGGTATTCGCCGAGGCCGACCTGCGCCAGGCTGCGGAGTTGGCCGTCGAGCATAATCTGGCCATCATCTGCGACGACACTTACGATTATCTGAGCTACGACGCCCCGGCCTTCAGCCTGGCTCAGATTCCCGAGATACGGGACCGGCTCATCGGCGTGGGCAGCTTTTCCAAGCGCTACGCCCTCACGGGCTGGCGGGTGGGCTTTTTCTTCGCCCCGGCCGGGCTCATGGCCGAGATGCTGAAGGTCCACGACTGCGTGGCCATTTGCGCGCCCACCCCGTCTCAGCACGCGGCCCTGGCCGCCCTGGCCGCGCCCGAGTCCATGTGCCGGGAGTTCCTGGACGCCCTGCGGCGACGCCGGGACCTGGCCTGCGCCCGCCTGGACGCCCTGGCCCCCTTTTTCTCCTACGTGCGGCCGGGCGGGGCCTTCTACATCATGGCCCGCTACCACCTGCCGGAAGGCCTGGACATCCCCTCCCGGGACATGGCCGTGCGCCTGATCCACGAGGCCAAGGTCATCACCGTGCCCGGGGACGCCTTTGGCCCGGGCGGGGCGAGCAGCCTGCGCCTGTCTTTCGGGGCCGAGGAGAAGGACCTGAACGAGGCCTTTGACCGCATCGAGGGGTGGGTGAAGAAGGAATTTGGGAATTTGAAATAAGCCCGGCCCTTCGAGTCAATCCAAGAAGAAGAATTTATTATATTTCTTCTTCCGCTCTTTCTGCTCCGGGTCGCATTTCGCGGATACCGTCCCAGACGGCGCGCAGTTCAGAAATCCACGAGCAGGACAATGACCGTGGGCGGGCCGTGCGCCCCGCGCACGAGCACGAATTCGATGTCCCCGGTGGCGCTGGGTCCGGTGACGCAGAAAATCCCCGAGGGCGCGGACTCCGTGCGCCAGGCCTCGGCCAGGGGCAGGAAGGCCCGCAGGTCGGACATTACCATGGCCGGATCGGCCAGGACCAGGAACACCGGGGGCAGCAGGGCCGTGGACCGGGGCCGCCCCGGCCCGGGCGCAAGCACCACGGTCCCGGTGGCCGCCAGCACAGCCTCGGCCGCGCACAGGCCCAGGTCCATGCCCTCGGCCTGTCGGCAGACGCCACGGCCTGGAATCGCGGACGCCGTTTCCTGATGCCCGCGCGAGTCCGCAGCCTGGTCCGCCAGGTCCGCCTGCCAGACCTCAACCCCCAATCCATCCAAAATCTCCGCCGCGCCGAACCACTCCAACAACGGGTGCCGCCAGGCCGCCACGCTCTTCACCCCATATTCCCGCACCACCCAGGCCAAATCCCGGGCCAAATCTTCGGGGCTCCGACTGACCCGAGCCACGGCCCCGGACGCTTCCAGGGCCGGGATCAGGGCCTCGGCCGCTGGCTGGGTCCAAGTTGGGAGTGGTTCGGCGGGTTCGGCCGGGCCAGAATCGGGAGCGCCGCCAAACCCAGCAGAAGCATATTGGTTTATTTTAATATTCTTCTCTGGTTCTCTTCCTGCTTCTTCCTGCCGAACCGCCACGGCCCGGCGCAGGTTCTCCAGGATGAGGGCGCGGGAGCCGCTCATTTCCCACCTCCATTTTCCTTCTTTTCATCTTCCGACGCAAAGGGCGGCTTGAGCCCCAGCCCTTCCCGCTGCCCCAGGTAGGCGGCCAGCCCTTCCAGGCCCGGCATGGCCGCCACCCGCGTCAATTCCGGGTCCAGGCCGCGCAGAAGCCCCACGGCCGCCCGATAGGCCGCCGGATGGCGCAGGGCAAAGGCGTAGGCCCAGGCCAGGACCTCGGGCAAGGGGGCCAGCCCGGCCGCTGTCGCGCGCCGCCGCAGTTCCAGGAGCACGGCCGGATGGTCGATGCGCACCGGGCAGGCCTGGGCGCAGGCCCCGCACATGGTGCAGGCGAAGGCCAGAGGCACGGACGAGTCCAGGGGCTCCAGGGCCCCGGCCAGCACCGCACCCATGGGGCCAGGATAGGTGGAGCCGTAAGCGTGCCCGCCCACAGCCGCGTACACCGGACAGACGTTCAGGCAGGCCCCGCAGCGGATGCAGCGCAGAATCTGGGCCAGGACCGGGTCGGCCAGGACGCGGCTGCGGCCGTTGTCCAGAATGACCAGATGGACCTCCCGGGGGCCGTCAGACTCGCCGAGCCGTCTCGGGCCAAAGAACAGGGACAGGCTCCCGGGCATGGTCTGGCCCGTGGCGAATGGCGGGAGCACGTCCAGGATGTCGGCCAGGTCCGCGAAATTCCCCACGACCTTCTCCAAGGTCATGACCGCCACATGGATGTCCGGGCAGGCCGTGGACAAACGGATGTTGCCCTCGTTCTCCACCAGGACCAGGGTCCCGCTCGCGGCCACGGCCACGTTGACCCCGGTGACGCCCATGCCAGCGGTGACGAATTTCTCCCGCAACTCCCGGCGGGCCACCTGGGTCAGTTCCGAGGCGGTCTCCCCGCCCTGGCCCAGCTTGCGGGCGAAGAGGTCGGCGATCTCCGCCCGGGAGAGGTGCAGGGCCGGGGAAATGATGTGGGAGGGCGGCTGCCCGGCCAGTTGCACGATGTACTCGCCCAGATCGGTCTCGAAGACCTCGACGCCCAGGCCCTGCAAATAGGCGTTCAAGCCCAACTCCTCGGTGACCATGGACTTACCCTTGACCACCCGGGTCACGCCCCGGTCCAGGGCCAGGCCCCCGATGAAGGCGTTGGCCTCGGCCGCGTCCAGGGCGTAGTGGACCTGGACCCCGGCCCGGGTCAGGGTCTCTTCCAGCCTTTCCAGGAGGTCCGGCAGGTTGTCCAGGGTACGCTGGCGCACGGCGGCGGCCCGGTCCCGGCGGGCCTCCACGTCCGGCATGGCGGCCAGGGCCTTGGCCCTCAGCCCGGCCAGATGGGCCACGGCCCGGCGCATGACCGCGCGCAGGCCCGGGTTGGCCACGGCCCGGGAGGCCTGCTCGGAAAAACGACCCGGCCTGGCGCTCATGGCCGCACTCCCGGGCCAGAATTCAGGCGGTCGGACCCTGCGGAGGATTCCAGGCCCTGCATCAGCAACTCGGCCAGGTGCACGGCCCGCAACGGGAGCCCCTGCTTGCGGAAATACCCGTCCATATGGGCCAGGCAGCTCGGCTCCAGGCCCACCACGACCTCGGCCCCGAGAGCCAGAAAATCAGCGGTCTTGTCCTCCAGGATGGCCCGGGAGATATCCGGGAAGGCCAGGCTGAACCCGCCGCCGAATCCGCAGCAGGAGGCCCGGGACGGCTCCAGCACGGTCAGCCCCCGCACCCCGGCCAGAAGGCGGCGCGGGGACTCGACAAGGCCCAGGGCCTGCTCGGCCTGGCAGGAGCCGTGGTAGATGACGATCGTGTTCAAGGTCAGGCCCAGGGCCGCGCCCAGATCCGTGACCCCAAGCACGTTGACCAGAAATTCCGAAAGCTCGAAGGTCTTGGCCGCCAGGTCCATGGCCCGGGCTTGGTCGGCCGAGCCCGGGGCGAACAGCCCGGGATAGGCCCGGACCATGGCCACGCACGAGGACGACGGGGCCACCACGGCCCGGGCCTGCCCGAAAATATCCATGAACCGCCGGGCCACCGGGGCCAAACGGCCGTCCCGATTCTGTCCTTGGCCCTGGCCCTGTTTATACAGAAGCTGGCCGCAGCAGGTCTGGTCCTTGGGGACCATCACGCCCAGGCCCAGGGACCGGAGCAGAGCCAGGGTGGCCCGCCCGATGCCCGGAAGCGCGTCCCGGACCAGGCAGGGCACAAAGAGGTGGACTGTGTCGGTGATGTTCATGATCGGGAACGTGGGGGCCTCGCAAAGGACAGGTGGTCGGAACATATACAAGACAAAGGAAACCTTATTATTATCTTTCTTCTTGGGAGTAGGCCCGGAAAGCCCCGAGGCCGCGAAATTTACCTCTGCCCGTCCTGAAAAGCCAGGGTAAAATATCTCAGTCCCAGGAGACCCCGGGCGGCCAGGACGCGCCACGTGTTTCCCCGGGCGTTCCAGCCTCGGTTCCTCCCGCAATGTCTCAATCCGATCCGCCTCGCTGATCACCACAATGGCCGCAGCAACCCTCGCCGTCCTTGCGTCCCCCCCCGGAGTTTGCTAGCTTCTCTCGGCCCTGGCGCATGACGCCCGAGGCTTGCGGCGACAAGAGGTTCTGCTGGATTGGACAACCTCAAGAGGAGAAAACACCCCATGTTCAAAAAATCCATTCTGCTGTCGTTTTTCCTGGCCGCCTTGTTCATGGTCCTGGGCGGCGTGGCCCAGGCCGAAGAGAAGGTCTACGTGAACGGCATCGACTTCGGGTTCCCGCCCTTTGGCTTCGTGGGCAAGGACGGCAAGCCCGCCGGTCTGGATGTCGAGGCCGTGGACTGGATCGCCCAGAAGATGGGATTTAAGGTCAAACACCAGCCCATGGACTGGGACGGCATCATCCCGGCCCTGACCTCCAAGAAGATCGACCTCATCGCCTCGGGCATGAGCGCCACGGCCGAACGGGCCAAGATCGTGAACTTCACCATCCCCTATTTCGAAGTCACCCAGGTCCTGGTGGTCAAGAAGGACATGGCCACGCCCTTCAAGGATCTGCTCACCTCGGGCAAGAAGATCGGCGTGCAGCGCGGCACCGTGACCAACAAGCTCCTGGAGGAGCTGGTCAAGAAGCCCGAGTACAAGTTCGAACTGGCCCTGTACGACTCCACGGACCTGTCCATGGAAGACGTGGCCAACGGCCGCATCGTGGCCTCGGGCATGGACAGCACCATTGCCGCCGAGATGATCAAGAAGCCCTTCAAGGTGGCTGGCACCTTTGACGCTCCGCCCGAGGTGTACGGCTACGCCGTGCGCAAGGAAGACAAGGAGCTGCTGGACAAGTTGAACAAGGGCCTGGAAATGCTCATGAAGGACCCCCACTGGGCGGAACTCAAGAAGAAGTACGACGTGAAATAGGGGTCTCCCCTGGCAACACGGCCGAAAGGTTCCGGGCGCTCCCCGGGCCTTTCGGCTTTTTCGTGAAAAGGCCTCCATGGACATTCAGGAACTGCACAGCGCCCTCGAATCCCTGCCCTATATCCTGGGCGGTCTCCCGGCCACCCTGGGGCTCATCCTGGGGGCCTTGGCCGTGGGCTTTGTCCTGGGGGTTCCCCTGGCCGTGGGCCGGGTCTACGGCGGCCGGACCACCCGCACCCTGGTCAAGCTCTACGTCTGGCTTTTCCGGGGCGTGCCTATCCTGGTGCAGATGTATCTCTTTTATTTCGGCATCCTGGCCTGGCTGTCCAGCCTGCCGGGCCTGTCCTTCCTGCACCTGGACAGCGCCTTTCTGGCCGCCATCCTGGTCCTGGGCCTGACCAGCGCGGCCTACCAGTGCCAGATATTTAAAGGGGCCATCGCAAGCCTCCCTTCGGGACAGCTCAAGGCCGCCCTGGCCCTGGGCATGAGCCCGACCACGGCCATCTGGCGGATCATTCTGCCCCAGGCCCTGCGCCTGGCCATCCCGGCCTGGTCCAACGAATACTCCATCCTGCTCAAGGATTCGGCCCTGGCCTTTGTCATCGGGGTCATGGAGATCATGTCCCGGACCCGGGCCGTGGCCTCGGCCACCCACCAGCCCCTGCCCCTCTCCCTGGTGGCCGGGATCATATTTTTCGCCCTGACCTGGATCGGCTTAAAGGCCATGCGGGTCGTGGAGGACAGAGTGCGCATCAAGGGCTACACCCAGCAGGGGTCCATCTGACATGTCCGATTTCGCCGTGCTCCGCGTGGAGCACATCACCAAGGCCTTTGGCGGCCAGCCCATCCTGAAAGGGGTGTCCCTGGAGCTGTTCCCGGGAAATTTGAAGGTGCTCATCGGCCCCTCGGGCGGGGGCAAGAGCACACTCTTGCAGTGCATCAACCACCTGATCCCCCCGGATTCGGGCCAGGTCTATCTGGAGGGCGAGCGATTGAACCCGGCCAGCAAACAGAACCTGCGCTCCTTCCGCCGCCAGGTGGGCATGATCTTCCAGGATTTCAACCTCTTCGAGCATTTGAGCGCCCTGGACAACGTACGCGTGGCCTTAGGCCTGGTGCGCGGCTTCTCCAAGGCCCAGGCCACGGAGCGGGCCATGGCCGAACTGACCCGGGTGGGCTTACAATCCCGGGCCGGGCACTATCCGGCCCAGCTCTCGGGCGGGCAGAAGCAGCGGGTCTCCGTGGCCCGGGCCCTGGCCATGGACCCCAAGGTCATGCTCCTGGACGAGCCCACCAGCGCGCTCGACCCCGAACTCATTGGCGAGGTCCTGGCCGTGATCCGGGACCTGGCCACCTTGGGCATGCCCATGATCATGGCCACCCACCAGATCGGGTTCGCCGCCTCCCTGGCCGATGAATTCCTGTTCATGGACCACGGGGTCATCGTGGAGCACGGCTCCCCGGCCGACCTCCTGGCCAAGGGCTCGGAATCCCGTACCCGGGCCTTTTCGGCCAAGATCAGCGAGCTGACCTGCGAGATGGGCGAATGACCGAGTTTGTGGACTTCGTGCTCACCGAGGTGGCCCCGGCCCTCAATCAGGGGCTCGTCGCCAGCCTGGAGCTCATCCTGCCCTCGGCCTTTTTCGGGGTGCTCATCGGGCTGACCGCCGGGGCCTTGCGGGTCTACGGCAGCCCGCTCGTCCGGCGCTTGACCGACACCTACGTGTCCCTGTTCCGGGGCACGCCCCTGGTGGTCCAGCTCTATTTCTGGTATTTCGCCCTGCCCTACGTCCATGTCGGGGAGTTCGCCCTGGTGCTCTCGCCCTTTGCGGCCTGCGTCCTGGGCTTTTCCCTGTGCAGTGGGGCCTACCAGTCCGAATACGTGCGCGGCGGCCTGCTCTCCATCCGCAAGGGCCAGCTCAAGGCCGCCCAGGCCCTGGGCATGACCGCCTTCCAGGCCGTGACCCGCATCGTCCTGCCCCAGGCCATCCGCCGGGCCTTTCCCGGGTGCGGCAACGAGATCATCTACCTCATCAAATACTCCTCCCTGGCCTCCATCATCACGGTCAATGAGCTGACCGGCATCGGCCGGGGCATCGCCAAGGCCACCTTCAAGAACACCGAGACCTACCTGGTGGTCGGGCTGTACTACCTGGCCCTGGTCACCGTGGCCACCCTGGCCCTGCGCTGGGCCGAGCGCCGCTTCAGCATCCCCGGCTTCGAGTATCAGGAGGAGTGATGGCCCTCTCGCCAGAAATTCTGAGCCTGCTCTCCCGGGAATTCGGGGAGCGCCTGGACCTTTCTCCCCAAATTTTGGCCGAATGCGCGGCGGACGCCAGCGGGATCGCGGGCGTGCCTGAGGCCGTGCTCCTGGCCCAGGACGCGGCCGACGTGTCCCGGCTCCTCATCCTGGCCAACGAGCACGGATTTCCGGTCATCCCGCGCGGCGGGGGCTCGGGCCTGGCCGGAGGGGCCGTGGCCCACAGGGGCGGCGTGGTCCTGTCCCTGGCGGGCTTAAGCCGCATCCTGCGCATATCCCCGGCGGACATGATTGCCGAGGTGGAGCCCGGGGTCATCACCCTGAGCTTACGCCAGGAGGCCGAAAAGCTCGGCCTGTGCTATCCCCCGGACCCGGCGGGCATGGACCTAAGCACCATCGGCGGGAACGCGGCCACCAATGCAGGCGGCCCGTCCTGCCTGAAATACGGGGTGACCCGGGACTATGTCCTGGGCCTTCAGGCTGTCCTGCCCAGCGGGGAGATCATCCGCACCGGCGCGGGCACGCGCAAGAGCGTGGCCGGGCTGGACCTGACCCGGCTCCTGGTGGGCAGCGAAGGGACGCTCGCGGTCATCACCGCCCTGACCTTGAAGCTCATCCCCAAGCCCCAGGCCGCCGTGGCCCTGGCCGCCCTGTTCCCGGACCCGGCCACGGCCACCCGGGCCGTGACTGCGGTGTTCCAGGCCGGGGTCTTCCCCTGCGCCCTGGAGTTCATGGACCGGGCCTGCCTGACCCTGGTGGCCGATCTCCTGCCCTTCCCCATCACCGGCCCCGGGGCGGCCATGCTCCTGGTGGAGCTGGACGGCTCGCCCCAGGCTGCGGCCCTGGACGCCGAACGCGCGGCCTGGATCATGGACCAGGCCGGGGCCACCCGGGTCCTGCCCCCGGTCTCGGGCCAGGAGCGCGAAAACCTGTGGGCCGTGCGCCGCCAGATTTCCCTGCGCATCCACGAACAGGCAGCGGTCTACCTGCCCGAGGACGTGGCCGTGCCCCTGTCCCGCATCCCGGATTTGATCGACCGTCTGGCCGAGTTGGGACAGCGCTTCTCCTTAAGCATCTTCGCCTTTGGCCATGCCGGGGACGGGAACATCCACGTGAACATCACGGCCGAGGCCGAGTCCGGCCGGGAGCGCGCCGAGGAATGCGCGAGCGCCCTGGTGACCGACGTCCTGGCCATGGGCGGGACCATCTCCGGCGAGCACGGGGTGGGCCTGGCCAAGAAGAAATTCCTGCCCCTGGAGCTTTCCCCGGCCAACCTGGCCCTGCAACAGGGCATCAAGGCCCTGCTCGACCCGAACAACGTGCTGAATCCCGGCAAGGTGCTGCCGGACAGGACGGCCTCGGCCCTCGTGCGCGACCAAGACCTCAAAAAATAAGCTTCTTTTCCGCTCCGTCTGGCGCGGAGTCCCCGGTTCCTACCCCGCCACCACCCGGTCGCGGCCCTCGGCCTTGGCCTGGTACATGGCCTGGTCCACCCGGTAGATGAGGCTGTCCAGGGTGTCCCCGGCCGCGAACTCGGCCACCCCGCAGCTTACGGACAGACGAAAGGCCGTGTCCTTAAATCCGGGATGGACTGCGGCCAGGTCCGTCTCAGCCACCAGGGCGCGGATGCGTTCGGCCACGGCCAGGGCGTCGTCCAAGGGGCACAGGGTCAGGGCCACGAACTCATCCCCGCCCCAGCGGGCCAGGATGTCGCTGGGCCGGACCACGGTCAGGGCCATGTTGCCCACGCCGGAGATGGCCGCGTCCCCGGCCAGATGGCCCAGGGTGTCGTTGATGCTTTTAAGCCCGTCGATGTCCAGGAGCACCAGGCTCACGGCCGAAAGCCCTCGGGCGTGCATGGACACGGCCATGTCGAAGCGCCGCTGGAAATCCCGCCGGTTGGACAGCCCGGTCAACTCGTCGGTGGTGGCCTGAAACTCCAGGATGCGCTGGTAGCGGCTGACCACGGACAGGCTCACGCTGATGACCACCACCGAGGCCAGGAGACCGAAGATCAGGCTGCGGAAAAGCGTGTCCCGCACCGAGGCCAGGGCCGCGCCCTCGTCCTGTTCCACCAGCAGGAACCAGTTGAGTTCCGGGATGTAGCGGGAGGTGAGCAGGATGTGCCGCCCCTCGGTCTCGTACTCGAAATTGGGCGTGCCCTCCTTGGAGGCCAGCAAGGCCCGGGCCACGGTGCGCAGCCCGTCCATCTCCAGGATGGAGGAATGCCGGACCAGGGTGCGCTGGGCATGGACCTGAACCAGCCCGTCGGTGTCCACCAGAAAGATCTTGCGCTTGTACTTCTGCTGGGTCTTTTCCAGCAGGGCGGCCATCAGGTCCAGCTTGATGCCCACCCCGGCCACCCCGATGAGGTTCCCCTGGTAGTCCTCCATCCGGTAGTTGATGAAGATGGTCAGGACGTTGTTCGAAGCCTCGTCCGTGTCCACGTCCAGGGCATAGGGGACCTTTTGGGCTACGAAATTATAGAACCAGACGTCGTGGTTGTCATCAGGGCTGATCTTCTTGTGCAGGCCCTTGAAGTGGTAATAGTTTCCCGAACGGGCCGAGACGAAAAAGGTGGAGAAATAGTCGTAGCGGTCCCGGATTTCCTTCAGGTATTTCGTGACCTGGGAGATATCCCGCTCCCCGTCCAGGGACCAGTCCTTGAGAAAGGTGTCGTGGGCCATGAGGGAGGAGATGAAAATGGGCTCCATCATTCCGCTGTGGATTTCGGAATAGATGGTGTCGCGGGTGAGCGGCAGGCCGCTGTCCAGTATCTCGTTGCGCACCGCCTCCCGGGACACGGTGTAGTTGCCCAGGCTGATGGCCAGGATGGCCACCAACAGGACGGCGCTCAAGATCACGGCCAGGCGCTTTTTGGAGGCCCCTTTCATGGCCATGGGACGACAGGGTTGCGGGGTGTCCATCAATGCCTTTCCTCCGGGGACGCTCAAGGTTCGCTGAACCGACACGGCCTGGTCTTTCCCGCGTCCGGGACCGGGCCGGAGCCCATCCCTTCAATTCTCTCACATTCTTTATCTTTCGCGCGTCCTTGTCAAGAATCTTCTCCCTACCTCAAGGGAGGGAGAAAGGCAGGGTCCGTGGAAATGGCCAAGCGCTTCCGGGCAGTGGCGTACTCGGCAAAGGCCTCCACGTCCCCGAACCCCGTGTCCGTCAGGGATACGCCCCGTTCTTTGAACAAGGCGTACCCGTCCCCTCCCCGGGCCAGATAGGAATTGAGCACCACCCGGTACTCGGCCGGGTCATCCAGGGGGACCCAGGTCTCTTCCTGGCGCACCTCGGCCGAGACCAGGACAAAGCCCGAGGCCCCGGCCGCCTCCGTGCGAACCCGAATCCCGGCCAGGCACAACAGCTCGGCCCGGCCCCCGGCCAGGCCCTGCGCAAGGATCTGCCGGATGTCCACGCCCTTGAGCGTGGCCAGGAACAGGGTGTTGCCAAAGGGCAAAAGTTCGTTGATCTGGGCCATGGTCACATTGCCCCGGGGGATGTCGATGCGGCACCCGCCCCGGTTGTGAAAGGCCATGGCCACGCCCAGGCCCATGTGGTTCATCTTCCAGAGCATGGCCTCGGCCGTGAGCGCGCCCACGCCCCGTATCTCCTCGGGTTTCACCGGGTGCTGGCGGGTCCGCCCGGCCAGCTCCTTTTCCCGGGTCAGGTCCTCCTCGGCCAGGGCCACGGTCTGCCGCCGGAATTGCTCCAATCCCTGGCGGTACGGGGCCAGGAGGGCCAGGGCCTCGGGGTCCTCCTGGACCCGGACCAGGTTGGGCGAGGCGGCCACGGCCCGCTCCACCCCGGCCAGCCTCTGGCCCGCCAGGACCTTTTTCGCGCCTGCCGGGTCCTCGGCCCGCAACTCACCGGCCCGGTACTCCCCGGACAGGAGCATGACCGGCCGCCCCACGCAGTCCGTGACCTGGCCCTTGGCGTCGAAAGTCACGGTCACATCTCCCAGGATCTTGCCCCACTCCCAGGCCTGGACCACGCACACGGTCTGGCCGTCGGCCCCGGAAATTTTCGTGGGATAGGGTCCATCGCCCGCCAGCCCCTGGGCCTCGAAACCGTCCAGGCGGGTGTGGGAATGCCCGCCCACCACCAGATCCAGGCCGGGCACCCGGCTGGCCAGCTCCAGGTCCTGGTCATAGCCCAGATGGGTCAGGGCGATGATCTTGTCCACCCCCTGGCTGGTCAGGGCCTTGACCGCCCGGTCAGCGGCCGCGACCTGGTCCTCAAAGGAGACATTGGGGCCAGGGCTGGAAATCCCCGGGGTCAGGGTGGTGGTCAGGCCCAGGATGCCCACTTTCTGGCCCTGGATCTCGCGGATGATGGCGGGCTTAATCTTGCCGACCAGGGCCGGTTCGCGTGTGGCGTCCACATTGGCCGAAAGCAGGGGGAAGGCGGCCAGGTCCACCAGCCGGGCCAGTTGCCCTGGCCCCAGGTCGAACTCGTGGTTGCCCACGGCCATGGCCTCGATGCCCAGGAGGTTCAGGAGGGCCATGTCCGCCTGGCCCAGGTACTTGCTGTAGTACAGGGTCCCCTGCACGGCGTCCCCGGCGTGGAGCAGGAGCAGGGGGCCGCGCTCCTGGCCGCGCACGGCCTTGACCCGGGCGATGAGCGCCGGATAGCCCCCGTCCCGGACCAGGACCTTTTCCCCGCCCAAAAGGAGGGCCATCTCCGTGGGCTCCAGATGGGAATGGGTGTCGTTCACGTGCAGGACGCGCAGGGTGAAGGGGCCGGGTTCGTCGGCCCGGACGGCCCAGGGGCAGCCCAGCCAGACCAGAACCAGGACCCAGGCCAGGATTTTCGTCTTCCAAGATCGAGCCGAGGGCATGTCGCCTCCTCTCTTCAACGGTTCATCCAGCGGGGCGTCGCCCTCCACCGGCCCTGGCCCACTCTGGCACAATCCACGGACAAAATCACCTTGGAGGGGAGCCCTTGCCCGGCGGGCCAGATGATATCCGCGTCCGGGCCGGAGCAGATCGAAGGGAGCATTGAGGGAGGCATGAGCAGGGAAACGGGGCGGAAAAAAAGGAGAAAAGGGGCCACGGATTTTATACCGTGGCCCCTTAGAATTCTGGCGGAGAGGGAGGGATTTGAACCCTCGATCAGGTATTAAGCCCGATACCCGCTTAGCAGGCGAGCGCCTTCGGCCAT
The DNA here is from genome assembly GCA_903835685.1 of uncultured delta proteobacterium. Classification (GTDB taxonomy): domain Bacteria; phylum Desulfobacterota; class Desulfovibrionia; order Desulfovibrionales; family Desulfovibrionaceae; genus CAILNX01. The sequence goes on along the minus strand of CAILNX010000026.1, from coordinate 130,960 downwards.
GCTCGGCCACCTCTCCCTGGGAAGTCCGGCCTTGCAGAGCCGAACGGAAACACAGCTTTTAGGGGCTTCCCCCGGACCTGTCAAGCGAAAGGGACGCGCGGAGGGGTCTTAGCCCTTGCCCCGACCTGAACGGGGACGGCCCGAACGGCCCTGGCCCCCCTGGCCCCGTCCCTGGGAGCCGCGTCCATTGGCCGAGCCCCCGCTGCCGTCCCGGCCGGAACCACCACGGGACGTTCCGCCGCGTCCGCTCCGGCCACCAGAGGGCGCGCCCGAGCCGCCCTTGCCGCCCGAAGGAGCGCCCTGGCCACCCTTGCCTCCGGAAGAAGACCCCTGTCCGCCCGAAGACTTCCGGGCCGGAGAACGTTTTTCGCCGTCCTTGCCGGGCTTGCCCCGGGCCGATCCCTTGTCCGCAGGCCTGGGCCTGCTGGGCCGGGGACGGGCGGGCTGCTCCCCTTCCTCGCGCGGGGCGTGGCTGGGCCGGAACACCACGCTGATGGGCGTGTAGCGGATGCCGAACATTTTGCGCAGCCCGTTCTCCAGATATTTGGCGTAGCTCGGCTTGACCCGATCCGGGTCGTTGACAAAGAGCACAAAGGTCTGGGGGGCCACCGAGGCCTGGGTCATGTAGTAGAATTTGGCCCGGCGGCCCTTGACCAGGGGCGGCTCGTGGCGCTCCAGGACCTCGGCCATGGCCTTGTTCAGCTTGGCCGTGGGGATGCGCTCGTTGGTCTCCTTCCACATGGCCTCGGCCAGGGGCAGGATGGATTTAAGCCCCGTGCGGTCCAGGGCCGAGGTGTACAGGACCGGCACGTGCGGACTGAAGCGCAGGGTCTCCTTGTAGTCTTCCTTCAGGGCCTTGACCTGGGCCGGGGCCACCAGGTCCATCTTGTTCACCACCACGGCAAAGGGGACCTTCTCGTTCTCCAAGAATTCCAGCAGGCGCTTGTCCTGGCGGGCCAGACCATCCACGCCGTCCAGGACCAGGAGGGAGACCTGGGCCTTGCGGCTGGAGCTGAGCGAGCGCAGCACGCTGAACTTCTCCACCGTGTCGGTGATGTGCGTGCGGCGGCGCACCCCGGCCGTGTCCACAAAGGTGTAGTGCTTGTCCCCGGCCGTAAAGGTCACGTCCACCGCGTCCCGGGTGGTCCCGGGCACCGCGCTGACGATGAGCCGCTGCTCGCCCACCATGGCGTTGATGATGCTGGATTTCCCGGCATTGGGCCGCCCCAGGACCGCGATGCGCAGGCCCACTTCCTTTTCCGGCCGCTCCTCAGGCTCGGGAAAGTCAGCGGTCATCTCGGCCAGCCGCTCCTTGAACTCCTCCATGTGGAAACCGTGGGCCGAGGAGATGGCCAGAAGGGGCAGGCCCAGACTATGGAATTCGGCGGTGACAAAGGGCTCCCGCTCGACGCCGTCCACCTTGTTCACCACCAGGAGCACGTTCTTGCCCAGGGGGCGGAGATAGGCGCCCACTTCCTGGTCCAGGGGGGTGAGGCCTTCGCGGCCGTCCACCATGAACACCACCACCTGGGCCGAGGCCACGGCCTCGTTCACCTGGTCGAATATTTCGTCCTGAAAGGCCACGGACTGGCCTGCCTCGCCTTTCTCCAGGGTCAGACCGCCGGTGTCCACCAGCAGGAAGTCCCGGTCGTGCCAGTGGGCCTCGGACAGGATGCGGTCCCGGGTCACGCCGGGCTGGTCGTGGATAATGGCCACGGCTTTTCTCAGAAGGCGGTTGAACAGGGTGGACTTGCCCACATTGGGCCGTCCCACCAGGGCGATAATCGGGGGCATGAAGACTCCTCGGGTCGCTTTCGCGAAAACAGATCCGGCAAGAATGGAAAATAAATTTAATTATTTCTGATTATTGCGTAGTTATGGGGGCCAAAGCCACTTGCCCGGCGGCCGCAAGGAGGGCGAAATCCGGGGTGGCTGGATTGTGGCATGATACGCGCAAGCGGCCCGGCGGGCAAGCCTGTTTCCATGGCCCTGGCCGGGCCGATCCAGGGCCAGGAAGGCCCCAGGAAGGTCCAGGCCATCCGGCCAGGAAAAACAAAGAGAGGCTAGCGCATCTTTCCGGCCTTCTTTTGGCCTGGCCCAACCCCGAGGGTCGTATCCACCTCAGGCATCTCCAGGCTGTGCTGGCCCCGGAACTCCCGGGTGTGTCCGTGCAAGTCCGTGCGGCGCAGGACCCAATGGCCCGTGTAGTTTCCCGGAGGCCAGGCGGGCACGCCTTCCAGGGCCATGCCCACGTATTCAGCGGCAACCGGCCCGGAGTGGTCATAGCGGTTCTGCCGTACGCCCATGACCTGCCCTGCTGGGCCGAGCAGGGATATCGCCACCTCGTCCCCGCGCCAGGGACCGAGAAGCCTGATCCAGTACACCAGGGCCTTGCCGGTCGGGTGGGCCGAGGCCGGGTGATCCACCCCCCAGAGCATGGCCTTCACGTCCGGGACGGCTTCCGAGAATCCGGAGGAAAGCTCCCGCACCAGGCCCGTGGGCCAAGCGGCCAGGGCGGCAGGAGTCCAGAGCGGTCCCTTGACCTGCCCTGGCCAGTCCACGGTCAGCCCCACAAAGGGGTCCACGGGTCGGCCCTGGAAACGCACCTCAAAATGCAGGTGGGGAAAGGAGGTCCAGCCCGAAAGGCCCACCAGGCCCAGGACCTGCCCGGCTTCCACATCCTGGCCAGGGGAAACCCGCACGCTGCCCTGGCGCAGATGGGCGTATTCGGTCTCCCACCCGCCGCCATGGTCCAGGAGAACGACATTCGGCTGGAACTTGTGCCGATCCGAGGTGTCAGTCCTCTGGGCCACGGCCTCGGGCGTGGCGTCGGGCTCCCAGGACACCACCCGGGACACCCGGCCCGCACTGGCCGCCAGCACCGGGAACCCGGCCCGCATGGCCTCCAGGGGCACGCGGAAATCCGTGCCGTTGTGCCCGTTGTAGGTCAGGCCCCCGCCCAGGAAATCCCTGGCCCCTGGCCCCTGGTCATGATCCACGTAGTTCATGACATAGCAGGAGGTGGCCGGTTCGCAATGCAGGGGCGACTCCAGGCGAAAGACCCAGGGCGCAAGACCCAAGGCCGATCCGGCCCAGGCCAGGATCACTCCCGGCAGCAGGACCAGCAAGAAGATCGCTCCCCAGTGGCTCCGCTCCTTCATAACGCAGCCGCCCCTAACCCTGGGAGATCGCCAGGGCCTGGTCCAGGTCGGCCATGATGTCGTCCGCGTGCTCGATGCCCACGGAAATGCGCACCAGGTCCGGGCTCACCCCGGCCTCGGCCAGTTGGGCTTCGGAGAGCTGGGAGTGGGTGGTGGTGGCCGGATGGATGACCAGGGTCTTGGCGTCCAGGATGTTGGCCAGATGCGAGCAGAGCTTCACCGAATCGATGAACTTGCGCCCGGCCTCAAGGCCTCCCTTGATCCCGAACCCGAACACCGCGCTCGGCCCGATGGGGAAGTACTGCTTGGACCGGGCGTGGTCCTTGTGCCCCGGCAGCCCGGCGTAGTTCACCCAGGTCACGGCCGGATGCCCGTCCAGGAACTCGGCCACGATCTGGGCGTTCTTGCAGTGCTCCCGGGCGCGTAGCGGCAGGGTCTCCAGACCCTGAATGAACAAAAAGCTGTTGAAGGGCGAGGGCGCGGCCCCGATATCGCGCATGAGCCCGGTGCGCAGCTTGACGCAAAAGGCCGTGCAGGGCGTGCCTTCCAGCGTACACAGGGCCTGCCAGAAATTGGCCCCGTGATAGGCCGGGTCCGGGTCGGTGATCTCCGGGAACTTGCCCGAAGCGGCCCAGTCAAAGGAGCCCTTTTCCACCACGGCCCCGCCGATGCTCGTGCCGTGCCCGCCGATGATCTTGGTCAGGGAGTACACCGCGATGTCGGCCCCGAACTCAAAGGGGTTGCAGATGGGCGGCGGGGCCACGGTGTTGTCCAGGACAAAGGGGATGCCGTGGGCGTGGGCCACGGCCGCGATGCCCTCCAGATCGTCCACATTGCACCGGGGGTTGCCGATGGTTTCGGAAAACAGCAGCCGGGTGTTCTGGTCAATGGCCGCCTCGAAATTGGCCGGGTTCGAGGAGTCCACGAAGCGGACCTCGATGCCGAAGCGGGACAGGGTGTTCTCGAACAAGGCCCGGGTCCCTCCGTAGAGGTTGGCCCCGGACACGATGTTCTGGCCCGCCTTGGTGATGGCCGCCACGGTGTAGAAGATGGCCGCCATGCCCGCGGAGGTGACCAGGGCGGCGCTGGCGTCGTGAATGGCCGCCAGGCGTTTCTCCAGCACGTCCGTGGTCGGGTTCATGATCCGGGTGTAGATGTTCCCGGGTTCCTTCAGGGCAAAGAGATTGGCCGCGTGCTCGGTGTCCCGGAAGAGATAGCTGCTGGTCTGAAAAATGGGCACGGCCCGGGACAGGGTCGAGTCGGGCGAGTGCCCGGCGTGCAGGACCTTGGTCTCCAGATGGCAGTGATGAGGCATGGCTGGGCTCCTTGCGAAAGTTGTGATTTTCTTTTTCATAGGAGAAAGAAGCGCCCTGGTCCACGAAAAAGAAAGTCCAGTCCCGGGCTGGGACTGGACTTTTCCACAGTTTGTTCCTTTACCTTCCCAGCCGCAGGGCGATCTCGGCCGCCACCTTCTCCCCGGACAGGAGCATGCCCCCGAAGATGGGACCCATGCGGTAGGACCCGAAAGTGGCGTTGGCGGCCATGCCGGCCACGTACACGCCCGGAAAGACCTCCCGGGTATGGCGCACGGTGTTGGCCTCGGCCACTTCGGCCCACATGGACTGCTCGCCCTCGATCTGTCCCGAGGGGGTATTCAGGCGCACATCGTTCTTGCGCACCAGGGTTTTCAGGACCTCCACGTCATGCCCGGTGCACTCGATGAGGAACTTGGAGTACAGGACCACGGGGTCCACGTGCAGCCCGGCCATGAGCACCGGGCTGGAATTGATGACAATGCCCGTGACCCGCTTCACCCCGTCCTCCTCCCGGATGACCACGTCCTCCACGCTCATGCAGTTGAAGATCTTGGCCCCGGCCACGGCGGCCTTGAAAGTCAGGGCGGCCGTGGCGCACACGGCGTCGGCCGTCAGATACCCGGGCTTGAACTCCTTCATGGGCACCCCGGCCGCGTCCAGGATGTGCCGGGACTCCTCCTGGACCACCACGAAGTTCCAGGTCATGCCCCCGCCCCACATGCCCCCGCCCATGGACAGCTTGCGTTCGAACAGGGCCACGTTGAAGCCCTGCTCGGCCAGTTTCCAGGCAGCCGTCAAGCCCGACGGCCCGCCGCCCACGATGGCCACGTCCAGGTCCAGGCTGCTGGTGAATTTCTCGAAATAGGTGGAGGCAATGGCCTCGGTGATGACGCGTTCGTCCAGGGACATGAGGATTCTCCCGTTTGGTAAGGGGCGGCCAGGGACCGCCCGGTTGCGCGGAAAGGGGTTTTCCGCCGAGCGCCCAAAGGGCGCGCCAGGGCCGAAAACCGAGGGGATGACCAGGAACGGGAGAGACAGGCATGAACCGGGCCACGGCCCGGGAAAACGGGCGGCGCGGCGAACAAGGCAGGAAACGCGGCCCCGATTCCCTCCGGCAGTACGAACTGCGTCAGGTTCCATGGGTATGATCTCAGCCCCGGGCTTTCCGGGGCACCCCAATCGGTTAGAAGGAGAGTAGCAGGGGGCGGGGGTGATGGCAAGGCCAAGCCCTGGCTCACGGACATGCGCCCGGCCCCCGGTCTTGACCGTTCCCCAAGGATACCCATATATGAGAGAAAGCGTCCGGCAGGGAGGAAACAGGGTATGCTCGTCAAGATCGTGGACATGGACAACGCCAGGGGCATTCAGCTCCCTGAGGACCTCATGGCCCAATGCGGCTTCACGGACGAGGCGCGCCTGACCATGAAGAACGGCGGCCTGTTCGTCGAGCCGGTGCGCCCGGTGCGCCAGGGATGGGCCGAGGCGGCGCAGGAACTGGCCGAGTCCGGGGAACCGCCCCTTCTGGCTGACGTTCCCACCCAATGGGACCTCACCGAATGGGAATGGTAATCCAGAGATTCGGCGTGTATCTGGTGGCCCTGGACCCAACCCAGGGCCATGAAATGCGCAAGACCAGACCGGCGGTGGTGGTCTCTCCGAACGAAATCAACAGGACCATGGGCACGGTCATCATCGCCCCTCTGACCAGCCGCAAACGCGCCTACCCTTTTCGCCAGAACACAACCTTCGCGGGCAAGGACGGCCAGGTGGCCCTGGATCAACTCAGGGTCGTGGACAAAACCCGCCTGCTTGCGGACCTCGGTCCCCTTGATCCTCACGACCAACCTTCCCTTCTGGCCAAACTCCAAGAAATGTTCACTGAGTAGGACCTTCCGGGATCACCCTGGCTGCGGGAACCTCCGCGAACAAAAAAACCGGCCCCAGGGTCATCCCCCGGAGCCGGTTCTTCATTTCATCCTGCCGCCCTGCCCTTTTCGGGCCGGGGGCGTCTATTTCTCGAACAGCTTCTTGATGGCCTCGGTGTACGGGGGCCGCAGCACGCCCTTGTCCGTGATGATCCCGGCGATGAGCCGGTTGGGGGTCACGTCAAAGGCGAAATTGTACACCGGCACCTCGCTGGGCGTGATCTGGGTGTCGCCCACATGAGTGACCTCCCGGGCGGGGCGCTCCTCGATGGGGATTTCCGCGCCGGTCAAGGTCTCGGGGTCGATGGTGCTCACGGGCGCGGCCACGTAGAAGGGAATGCCGAATTCCTTGGCGATGATGGCCACCCCGAAGGTGCCGATCTTGTTGGCCGCGTCGCCGTTGGCCGCGATGCGATCCGCGCCCACCACCACCTTTTGCACCAGCCCCTTGTGCATGAGCAGGGCGCAGGCGTTGTCGCAGGCCACGGTCACCGGGATGCAGGCCTTGTGCACCTCATAGGCCGTAAGCCGCGCGCCCTGGAGAAAGGGCCGGGTCTCGTCGGCAATGACCTTGATGCGCTTGCCTTGCTGCCAGGCCGAATAGATCACGCCCACGGCCGTGCCGTGTCCGGCCGTGGCCAGTGCGCCCGCGTTGCAGTGGGTGAGCACCGTGTCCCCGTCGGCGATGAGATCAGCCCCGAAGCGGCCCATGGCCTGGTTGGCCTCGATGTCCTGCTGGTGGATGGTCTTGGCCTCCAGGAGCCAGCGCTCGGCCAGACCGGCGGCCGGGATGCCCTCCAGGCCCTTCCAGACCTCGCGCATGCGGCGCACGGCCCAGCGCAGGTTCACGGCCGTGGGCCGGGCGTTCTCGATCTCCTGGAGCTTGCCGGCCAGGGCCTCCTCCCAGCCTTTGCCCTCGCCCACTTCCCTTAAGGCCAGGCAGCAGCCGTAGGCCGCGGTCACGCCGATGGCCGGGGCCCCGCGCACCACCATGGTCTGCAAGGCGTATATGATGTCCGCCGTGTGGCGGCAGGCGAAGGTCTCTTCGCGCATGGGCAGGTAGCGCTGGTCCAGGAGCAGCAGATTGTGGTCCTGGTCGGAATAACGGATATGGTCGGTCAGCACGACAGAATCCCCCTTAGGCCAGTTTATTCTTGAGCAGATCGTTGACTATGCCGGGATTGGCCTGGCCCTTGGTTTTCTTCATCACCTGGCCCACGAAAAAGCCCAGGAGCTTGGTGTTTCCGGCCCGGTACCGCTCCACCTCTGTCTGGCTCTCGGCCAGCACGGCGTCCACGGCCTGTTCCAGGGCCGAGGTGTCGGAAATCTGCACCAGCCCCTTGGCCTTGACAAAGGCCTCGGGGTCCCCGCCCTGGGCGAAGAGCTCGGGGAAGACCTCCTTGGCGATCTTGCCGCTGATGAGGCCCTTATCGATGAGGCCCACGAGCCTGGCCAGATCGGCCGGGGCCAGTTTGGCCTGGCCCGCCCCGATCCCGGCCTGGTTCAGTTCGCGCAAAAACTCGCCCATCATCCAGTTGGAGACCTTCTTGGCCTCGCCTCCGGCAGCCCCCCCGGCAGCGACAGTCGCCTCAAAATAATCGGCCAAATCCCGCTCGGCCGTGAGCACGCCCGCGTCGAACTCCGGCAGGCCGTACTGGGACACGAAACGATTGCGCTTGGCCTCGGGCAGTTCGGGCAACTCGCCGCGCCATGTCGTCAGCCACTGAGCCTCAAGCACCAGGGGCACCAGGTCCGGGTCCGGGAAATAGCGGTAGTCGTGGGCCTCTTCCTTGCCGCGCATGGGATGGGTGGTCCCCTTGGCCGCGTCGTAGAGCCGGGTCTCCTGGATCACGGCCTCGCCGTCCTCGACCAGGTCGATCTGGCGGGCCACCTCGTAATCAATGGCTTTTTGCACGTGCTTGAAGGAGTTCATGTTCTTCAGCTCCGCCCGGGTCCCGAGCTCGGCCTGGCCCACGGGGCGCACGGACACGTTGGCGTCGCAGCGAAACGAGCCCTCCTCCATATTCCCGTCGCAGATGCCCAGGTAGACCAGGATGCTGCGTATCTCTTTCAGGTAGGCCACGGCCTCGGCAGCCGAGCGCATGTCCGGGTCGGACACGATCTCGATCAAGGGCACGCCGGTGCGGTTCAAATCCACGAAGCTCTTGTTCTCGCTGGCCGAATGGATGTTCTTGCCCGCGTCCTCTTCCATGTGGATGCGGGTGATGCCCACCTTCTTGCGCCCGGCCTCGGTCTCGATGACCACGTGGCCTGGCCCGCAGATGGGCTGCTCGAACTGGGAAATCTGGTAGGCCTTGGGCAGGTCGGGGTAGAAATAGTTCTTGCGGGCAAAGACCGAAACCGGATTCACCACGCAGTTCACGGCCATGCCCATCTTGGCCGCGTACTCGGCCACCTTGACGTTCAGCACCGGCAGCACCCCGGGCATGCCCGAGCAGACCGGGCAGACGTTCTCATTGGGCTCGTTGCCAAAGGTGGTGGAGCAGGAGCAGAAGATCTTGGTGGCGGTCTTGAGCTGGGCGTGGATTTCCAGGCCGATGACGGTTTCGTACTGCATGGAAAGGCTCCTTGTCCGGCTCAAAGCTCCCGAGCCGGTGAAGCCAAGGGCCTTACCGCAATTCCCCGGGGCGGGCAAGACCGGGGACAGAGGCCGGGCCGACCGGCACGCGGTCCCCCCTACTCCTTGTTCCCGTACAAGGCCGGATTCAAACTCGGGTCGTTGTACATCTTGAACTGGTAGAAGACCTTGGGGCGCTTGGTCCCGGCCGCATACTCGTCCACCAGGTCCAGGACGCTTTTGCCCAAGTCCCGGCGCTGCTCGGAAAGCAGGTCCAGCTTACGGCAGCAGGTCTCCAGGTGTTCGAGGCCGACGTCCGAGCGGCGGGTCTGCTCTTCCATGTGAAATATCTTCAACGAAAATATGGACATGCGGTCCACGGCACTGCCGATGGTCTCGGTGTTGTGCCGCTCGGCCCCGACCCCATCGGGCAGGGGGGGCAGGGCCGGGGCCAGAAGGGCCACCAGGCAGCGGTCCAGGCCCTCGATCAAATCGTTGCGGCGCTGGTTCAACCGGTCGATGTCGTACTTGCACTGGGCCACGGCCTCGGCCCCGGACTCCTTGAGCCGGGCCAGGTCCTCCACGTGCCAGAGCCGGAAATTGGCCAGGTGCTGGCGGATCATGGTCTCGGCGAACGCGGCCAGGCCCGAGTGCGGGTCCGGCGAAGGCGCGGGGCAGGGTTCGGGGAAATCCCCGGGCTCGGCCTGGTGCCACTGGGCCACGGCCGCCAGTTGGCAATCAAAGGCCTCGGCCAGGGCCAGTTTCACGCGATCAAAGACTGTCATTGCATTGGGCATTGCAGTAAGGCCTCCCGGCTGACCAGAAGGTGGATGGCCGTGGGCGTCTTGATGTTCTGCGCCACGTCGCCCGCCTCCTGGCCTTCCCCGATGTAATAGTCCAGCCGCCGCCCCTTGATGGCCGCGCCCCGGTCCTGGGCCAGGCCGATGCCGCTGACGGCCTGCCCGGGTCCGGCCTTGGTTCCCGGCAGGTCCGCCTTCATGGCGAACACGCACCCGGGCGGCAGAAGTGAGGGGTCCGTAGCCAGGGACAGCATCGGAGTCAAGGGCTTTCCCATGGACCCGCCCTGTTCCTGGTCCGTGAAGCGGAAAAAGATGTAGCGCTCGTTCTGGAACATGGCTGGCCGCAAATCCTTGGGATGGTCGGCGAAATACTCGCGCACCGCGTCCATGTTGGCCCGCTCCCGGCTCAAGCGCCCCTCGCGCAGGAGAATGGCCGCCAGGCCGGTGAAGGGGCGGCCGTTGTCCCCGGCATAGCCCACGGCGCGGGTGCTGCCGTCGGGCAGGCGCAGCTTCCCGCCGCCCTGGACGTGCAGATAGAAGGCGTCCAGGGGGCTTTTGAGCCAGGCGATCTCCAGGCCCTGTCCGGTCAGAACCTGGTCCCCGTCAATGGACTTGCGGGTGTAATAGGGCCGCACCCGGCCCTGGTCCGAGCGGGCCACCAGCCACTGGTCCTTCAGCTTGCCCGAGAATTGGCCCAGATTCAGGCGGACCATGTCCGGGGGCGGGGCGTAGAGGGGATAGGTGTACCCGGCCTTTGGGGAGAGGCTGGCGTCCACCACGGGCGCGTAGTACCCGGTCATGGTCGCGCCGGGCTCATAGCGGTACCAGACGAAATGCCGGGCCAGGAGGCGCGGCTCGACGTCCAGCCGGGGCAGCAGGGAGAGGAGCAGGCGCAGGCTCTGGTCCAACTGCCCCCAGGTCAGGGTCAGGTCCGGCCGGACCACGGCAAAGCGGTTTTGGGGACGGCCGGACACAAAGGACAGGCTGCGCTCCAGGGGCTTTTTCAACTCCATCCAGGAATGCAGGCCCTGGGCGGCCGGGTCCAGGCCCAGGGTCTGGGCCAGGCCCTCGCTCTCGCTCACGGCCACGAAGCCCTTGCCCTTGAGGCCCGCGCGCCCGGCCCCGGGAGCACGGGATTTCTTGGAGCCGCCCTTTGGCCCGGCCGAATCGTCCAGGGCGTCGGAAAAGGCCCGGTCCAGGCCCCCGTCCTCCCCGGACCGGGCCAGGGCCTCCATATCGGCCAGGGGGGCCAGGTTCACCCGGATGAACAGGCTGGCCATGTCCTCAACGGAATCTTCCGAAGCCTGGGCCGCGTCCCCGGAAGCCGGGGCCAGGTCGGCCAGGGGGGCCAGGGTCACGTCCGGGCAGGCCTGGGCCAGGGTTTCGGCCTCGCCGGTGTCCCGGGGACTCCCGCTCTGCGCGGCGCATCCGGCCAGGCCCAGAGCCAGGGCCAAAGCCAGGGCCAGGATCAGGTCCCCGAGATTCGTGCTGTGTCCAGGAATCAGCATTGCTGCCCACAAACACGCGAATATACAAAATTATTATTCTTATTCTTCATTCTGACCGCCGCTCGCCGGGCGGGCGCTCCCCTAGTTGGCGATGGCCGCATCAAAGAACTTCCCGATGCCGTATTCCCGCCGTCGGAAGAACTTCTCCGGGCTGGGGCCGATGATTTGAAGCTCGTGCTGGCGTTTCTGCACCTCCAGGGCAATGTGCATCTCCTTAGTGCAGCCCGTGGAATAGGTGGCGTCCTTGCCCGCCCAGACCGGCGGGACCTTGCGGCCCATGAGGTCGAAGCTCTTCTCGATGTCCTCGGTGGTCTGGAAACGCCAGACGTTCAAATACCCGCTGCGCTGGACCCGCTCCCACATGAACATGAGGTCGTCGGCGTCCATGCCCTCCTCGAAATGCTCGGCCGGATTGATGATGGACACGCCTTCCAGGCGGGTGCGCAGATGGGTGATGAAGGTGTTCATGATCTTGATGGCCATCTGCACCTGGCCGGGCACGCTGCCGATGATCCCGCTGTAGAACATGACCGTGCTGCCCTTGGCCTTGGCCTCGCGCATGCCCGCGACAATGGCGTCGGCCTTGGTGCGCAGGGCCTCCTCGCTGAACTTGACGATCCAGGCCGCCTTGGGCTTGAAATGGGCGTGGAAATGCCCGGTCTCGTCCCGGAAGAAGCAGAACAGGTCCCGGGTGAAGGCGTGGCTGGTCTGGATGAGCCGGAAATAATTGGCCTCGCCCTTGCCCAGGACCAGGTCCGACTCCTTCCAGGCCCGGGCAAAGGTCACGCTCACCCGACAGAGGTTCAGCCGCTCCCGGGACCCGTCGGAAATGACCACGAAATTGTTTTCCCGCTGCACGCGCAGGAGTTCGTTCTTGGAGATGCGGTCGTCGGTGACGAAATGCCCGCCCTTCAAGTACTCGGCCAGGACCGGGTCGGTCTCGTAGTCCCAGAAGGTGGGGGCCTGGCCGTAAAAGCCCTCCTTGAGGGCCAGGATGACCTTGTGCCCCAGGCGCAGCAGGGCGCGGATGACCAGCATGTCAAAGATGATCCCGCCCGCCAGATTGGGCAGGTAGAGGATTTTCAGCGGGGCGGCCTGGCCGGTGAAGATGGCCCGCAGATGACGGAACTCCTGCTCCCCCAGCTCCAGGTCGTGCAGGATGCTGTCCAGGGGGGGCATCAAGTGCACGGCCCGCCAGATGTCCGGCAGGGTGGCGATGCGCAACAGCCGCTCCAGTTCGAGCATGTCCAGCTCGTTGCGCAGGTCCGCGATGCGGTGGCAGGCCAGGGCCGCCTCGGGGCAGACGTTCACGGCCCGGTCAAAGGCCGGACTGCGGATGGCCTCGTGCGCCCGGGAATTATAGAGCTTCTTGCGCTCCCGGTAGGGGTCGTCCAGGCCGGACTGGGTCAGGAAGATGGTGGTGAGCATCTTCATGAGCCGGGAGGGGATGAGGATGTGCGAGGAGATGTACTGCTTGAACTTGTGGCGACAGAGATTCAGGATGCGTTTGCGGGCAAAGGGGTCCGGGACATAGGCCCGGGCCAGGCGGATGAGGGTCTTCCACTTCTTGATGTACTCGGCCTTGAGTCCGGGGGAGAGCTCGGGCCGATTGAGCTGGTGGAACATCCAGTCCGAGCAGGGCATGTACACCCCGTCCGCGTCCAAGGCCACCATGAAGCGGATCTGCTCGGGCGAGGCGTTCTTCTCCGGCTCGATGGTGTATTCGATGTGGTTCTCGCTCATGAAATGCAGGAGCCAGGCGTCCAGGGCCGGGCTCTTGCCGTATTTCACGTCCAGGACGCTCTCGAATTCAAATTGCCGGGTCACAGTTCTTGCCTCCGGTCAGAAAGCCCTTGTCCTTCAGGGTACCGAAATAGGACACCGCCCCGGTCTCGGCCACCAGCAGGTCCCGGGGGGCGCGGGTCACTTCCACCAGGTCCCCGGGCATGAGGGCAAAGGCGGCCTGGCCGTCCTCGGTCAGACAGACCTCGCCCGAGGTCTCCTCCACCCGGATGCGCAGAACCACGCTGGCGGGCAGGACCAGGGGCCGGAAATCGTTCAAAAAGGGGCAGACCGGGGTGACACAGTAGGCCTGGAGATCGTGGTGCAGGATGGGGCCTCCGGCGGACACGCAATAGGCCGTGGACCCCGAGGGCGAGGACACAATGATCCCGTCAGCCCTTAAGGTGGAGATGTGCTCGTCCGCCGCGAAAAGGCTCAAGCGCACCAGCCGGGCCAATGCGCCCCGGCCCACGGTCAGCTCGTTGACCGCGTAGCCGCCGTGCACCAGCATCCCGTCCCGGAAGATGGAGAAGGCCAGGAGCAGCCGCGCCTTGGTCCGCAACCCCTGCTCAAGGACCAGGGTCAGGCCCTGCTCCCAGTTGTCCCGGGTGAGTTCGGTCCAGAAGCCCACGTGGCCCATGTTCAGGCCTAAAAGGGGCAGGGAGGCGGCGTGCGCCCGCCGGGCCACGCTGATGAAGGTCCCGTCCCCGCCCAGGATGAGCAGCAGGCAGGGGGTCTCCCCGGTAACGCAGGCGGGCAGGTCGCCATTGTCCGGGCTGTGCTCCGTAACGCGGGCCATGACCTCCCGGGCCATGAGCCAGTCGGCCACCCGGCGGCCCAGGGCCAGGGCCTCCAGATCGCCGGACTTGGTGATGATGATGACAGAGCGGATGTGAGCGGACATGGGAGTGAATCTAGGCAAAAAACAAGGATTTCACAACCGGAAAGGCTTCAGGCTGAAAAGCCCCTGGCCCGGCAGACGAAAAAAAGCCCGACCTTGCGGCCGGGCTTTTTCATTCTGTCAGGAGGCGCGAGGCTATTTGGCGTTCAGGGCCTTCTCCTGCGGGAAGACCGGCAGGTAGCGGTAGGAGAGGCTCAAGACCACGAAGCCGTAGGCCACGATGAGACCGGCCGGGGCCCATTCGGCCCAGTTCGGGGTGTAGGTCACCCACTTGTCAAAGGGCAGGGCCGGGAAGGCGATGGTCTGCACCGTGAACACGTAGCGGTTGATGGTGATGCCGATGCAGTCCAGGATGGCCGCCGTGTACAGCAGGGCCGGACGGTTGCGGATGGCCGGGGTGATCATCATGATGGCCGGGAGCACGCCGCAGAGGCCCAGTTCGGACCACATGAGCCATTTGCCGTAGATGGTCTGGTAGAACATCTGGTCAAAGGTCAGGCCCACGCTGGGCAGATAGGAGGTGGCCCAGTACCAGGTGTCGATGATCTTGAAGAACATGTACAGGCAGAGCATGGAGCCCGCGATCTTGGCCATCAGGGTCTTGACCTTGTACTCCACCAGTTTCTTGCCCGTGAGCACTTCCATGAACGTGGCCACCAGCATGGTGAAGGCCGGGCCGGAGCCCACGGCCGAGAGCACGAAGAGGAAGAAGGTCCAGGGCCAGATGAAGAAGCCCTCGCGGAAGGCGTAGGGACGGCCGAAGAGCACGCCGTACATGCCGCCCAGGGACCCCTGGTGGAAGGTGGACAGGAAGGCGCCGATGCCCGCGAACAAGGCCATGTTCACGTGCAGGTTGTGGGCCAGATGGTGAATGAAGGGGATCTTGTTCAACTGCTTCTGCTCAAGGATGATGGGCACGAACTCGATGACCAGCACCAGGCAGTACAGGGTGATGCAGAAGATAACTTCTGTCAGCATGGAGTGGACATTGGGGTGCCAGTACCCGAACCAGGCCCGGATGGGCTGGCCGATGTCCAGGGTGAGGACCAGCATGGCCCCGGAGTAGCAGATGAACCCGACGATGACCGCCAGGTTGATGATGTGTTTGAGCTGGTCGATCTTTAAAATGTACTTCAGGAAGCCGGAGAAAAAGGCTCCGGCGCCCAGGGCGATGACCGCCAGGTCGAAGGTGATCCACAGACCGAATCCAAAGTAGTTGTCCAGCCCCGTGACCACCAGGCCCTGGGACAGGATGACAAAGGCCGCATAACCGCCGAACCCCAGGAAAAGTCCCAGGAAGACAATCCAGGCGAGGAAGCGGCCCAGCGAGCAGCGCTCGTGTCCTTCAGGGAACAGATTGCTATCCATCAGTGCCTCCTACGCGTGCTTTTTGGCTTTTTCGGACTCAAGGTAGTTGTCGCCCAGCATGCGGACCCACTCCCGCTTGCTCACGTACCAGACCTGCGGGTCCAACCCCAACCGCTCCAGCAGCCGGAAGGCGTACTTGCTGCGGACCAGCTCGTAGACCGAGTGCTTGGGATTGTTCACGTCGCCGAACTGGATGACTCCGCCGGGGCAGGCCGTGGTGCAGGCGGTCTGGTACCACTCCTGGGGCATGTCCATGGTGTCCACGCCTTCCTTGCGGGCGCGCTCCTTGGCCCGTCCCCACCGGGTGTGGCAGAAGCTGCACTTCTCCACCACGCCGCGGGGTCTGGCCGAGGTATTGGGCGACAGGGTCTTCTCCATGCCAGCCGGGAAGACCGGGTCGTCCCAGTTGAAGTAGCGGGCATGGTAGGGGCAGGCGCCCATGCAGTACCGGCAGCCGATACACCGGGGGTAGATCTGGCTGACGATGCCGCCTTCCTCGTTCTTGTCCGTGGCCACCACCGGGCAGACCGGCACGCAGGCGGGGGAACCGCACTGCATGCAGGGCCGAGGCAGATAGGCGATCTCGTGGTCCGGGAAGGCCTGGCCGTTGTTCATCTCAAACACGTTCATCCAGGTCAGGGTGCGCAACTTGTTGGAAGCGTCCTGCTGAGGGGCGATGTTGTTCTCCACCTGGCAGGATACCATGCAGGCTCCGCAGCCGGTGCACTTGTCCAGGTCGATGACCATGCCCCATTTGATTTTGAATTCTTGTTTTTCCATGGCGTATGTCCCCTGGCTTAGATTTTGGCGATTTTGACTCTGGTGTCGGACCAGACGCTCACGTTGGTCCCAGGCTCGGGGCTGAGCGCCAAAACCTTGCTCAAATTATCGCCTTTGCCCCTGGTGAATTTATCCCAGGCCGTGCGTCCGAACCCCAGGGGGGCGGCCACGGTTCCGGGCATGACCGTCTCGCTTACGTTCACCCGGGCCACGCACTCGCCCTGGGAGCTGGTCAGCTTGACCTTGGCGCCCTGGGAAAGCCCGTTGGCCTTGGCGGTTTCCGCGCAGACCTGCACGAACATGTCGTTGCCGAGCAGTTCGGTGTCCCGGATGGTCACCAGGGCCTGCGGGGCCGTGGCCAGGGCCGAGGTCCCAACGTTGAGCTGGGCCAGAGGAGCCAGGGCCAGGGGATAGGCCGGATCGCGGTTGGGGATGGCGGCCTTGGCCAGCACGGCCGTGGCCAGGTTCAAGCCGGAAACGTCCTTGGTGACGTCGGAGGCGAACAGCTTGCCCTTGCTCACATCGCCCCAGGAAGCGCCCACGGCCTCGGTCTTGGCCTTGAGCACGTCCTGATAGGTGCTGAACCCGAGGTCCAGGCCGAGCTTGGCGGCCAGGCCCAGGATCAGGTCCGGAGTGGGCTTTGCGTCGGCCACGGGCTTGATCACCGGCAGGCTCACAAGGTAGGCGGCCCGGCTGTACCCGTAGGGGGTGGCCAGGTCGTCCAGGCGCTCCAGGGGGTGCGGGTTGGGCAGGATGAGCTGGGCCTTCTGGGCGGTCTCGTCCAGGAAGGTGGAGAAGCTGACCACAAAGGGGATCTTCTCCATGACCTTGCTCATGGCCTCGGCCTGGGGCAGCCCGTAAGCCGGGTTGGCCTCGTAGACCAGCAGCACTTCCGGGGAGGCCTTGCCCTTCTCCACCTTGGAGAGGTAGTCGGCAAAGCTGGCCTCGGTCAGTTTTTTGGCCGTGGCCGCGCCCTTCACCACCGGGGCGAAGTCCGCGAAGACCTTCATGCCGCCGGGCTTGTTCACCTGGCCGAGCAGAAGGTTGACGGCCGCACCCGCGATGAAGGTGGCCGCGCCCTCGCCCTGTCCAAAGGGGGACCCGGCGATGACCAGGGGGGCCTTGGCCGAAGCCAGTTTCTTGGCCAGATCGGCCAGGACCGCGGCCTTGACCCCGGAGAGCTTCTCCACCTTGTCGGCGGAGAAGTTGCCGAGCATGGCCTTAAAGTCCGCGAAGTCAGCGGTGTCGATGCTCTTGCCCGCCTGCACCAACTGAGCGGCCAGGCCCAGGGCAAAGGCGGTCAGGGAGTCGGCCGGGACCGGAACGTACTGGTCGCAGACCGCAGCCGTGCGGTTGCGCACCGGTCCGGCGTAGACGTACGTGGCCTGGTTGGGCTGGCCCACCGGGCGCTTGGAGCCGAAGGTCTTCTTGTTGCGGACCATGGGTCCCCAGGACTCGAAGGCGTCGGCGCCCACCAGGAGCACGAAGTCGGCGTTCTTCAAGTCGAAGCCCACCTTGCCCGTGCCGCCCATGATGGACCAAGCCTTGCCCGCCACCTGGCCCTCGGAGGGCATCAGGTAGAAGTCCTGGCTGCCGAGTGCGGCCACAAAGGCCGAGAAGACCTCGCTGGTGGTCCCGGTCTGGTCCCCGGACACCATGGCCACCTTGCCGTCCTTGCCCTTCACGGCCGAAAGCTTGGCGGACAGCGTGGTCAAGGCCTCGTCCCAGGTGATGGGCTCGAAACCCGCCTGGGTCTTCTTCATGGGACCCTTGACCCGGGCCGGGCTGTACAGAAGCTGGGCCCCGGCCGCGCAGGCCGGACACACGCCGCCCTGGCTCAAGGGGTTGTCCTTGCTTCCCTGCACCAGGGTGGGAGCGCCCTCGACCGTGCGCACGCTCACGGCGCAGCCGCTGGGGCAGAATTTGCTTATGGCGTTTTTAAAGGCGATCTCGCCTTTGGTCACTTTGGCGATCCAAGGCCAGTTCTGCGACCAGATAGCCGCGTCATCGGCCAATTTCCACGGAATGGGCGTGAAAAGCGTTCCAACGACGCCGCCCACCGCTAACTGTACAAAAGCTCTGCGATCCAGACCCATTGCAGCACCCCTTTCTTTACTTATGGCAAACGTAGCAGGCGTTGCTGACGCCGTTTTCGGCATGGCACCGTTCACACTGCCACATCTTCAACGTCCGCTCGGTGTAGCCGGTGATCTTGTTGATCCGGGCCACCGGGGGGGAGTCGTTATCCGTCATCTTCGGATGGCATTCGGTGCATTCCTGAGCCTGGTGCGCACTATGCGTGAAATAGACGTTGTCCGGCTGGTTCTGGTAGATGATCCAGGGCACTTCCTTGCTCTTCTGGATGTACTCTTCCACAAATTTTTTCTCAGCCGGATCGGAGCCCACCACATCGGAGTGGCACTCCCCGCACTTCTCGTTGTTGGGAAGTCCGGCGTAGGACCCGTCGTCGCGCATCTTGTGGCAGTCGTCGCAGGCCATGCCCTGCTCAGCGTGCACCTTGTGGCTGAAACGGATCGGTTGATGTGACTCGCTGAAGAGGGCCTTCGGGAACATCCACCAGCCAACCGCCAAGGCGGCAAGCAAGCCCAAGATGAACGGCAGCGCCCCACCACTTTGACTCGACGTTTTCTTTTCCTCCATAGCCTCGCCCCATACTCCTTGAGTTGTTACACTTTACGCCAATCGACAAAACTTGCTCCTTCTAATGGACGAACTTCCTTCGTGTCAAGCACATCCGGCCCTTTGGGCGGCCGTTTGGAGCTTTTTTTACGAAGTTATCCGCCCATATTCATCGTCGAAACGCACAATGTCGTCTTCTTCCAGGTACGGGCCGCTCTGGATCTCAATGACTTCCAGGGGCACCTTGCCCGGATTGGCCAGGCGGTGGCTGGTGGCCTTGGGGATGTCCACGGACTGGTTCTCCACCAGAATCCGTTCGGCCCCACCCAGTTCCACCCGGGCCGTGCCCTTGATGACCACCCAGTGTTCGCTGCGGTGATGGTGCATCTGGAGGCTCAGGCGCGCCCCGGGCAGGACCATGATGCGCTTGATCTTGTAGAACTGCCCTTCCTCCAGCACGGTGTAGCTGCCCCAGGGCCGGGTCACGGTCAGGTGGCTGGTGACCAGGGGGCTGCCCTGGGCGCGCAGGGCCGAGACCACCTCCTTGACCTGCTGGACCTGGTCCAGGGGACAGGCCAGGGTGGCGTCCCGGGTCTGGACCAGGATCATGTCCGAAAGGCCCACGGCCGCGAGCTTGCCCCCCCGGGAGATGAGCAGGCAGTTGGTGCAGCCCATGTCCAGGACATCGCCCTGGACCACGTTGCCCTTCTTGTCCTTGGCCCCCAGGCGGTACACGGCCTCCCAACTGCCCAGGTCGTCCCAGTCGAAATCCGCCGTGACCACCACCTGGTCGGCCAGGCGCTCCACGATGCCGTAGTCCACGGACACGTCCGGCAGGCCCTTGTATCCGGCGGCCAGGGCCGCCTCGTCCCGGCTCTCCCACCAGGCCCACAGGTCCGGGCAGAAGGCGGCCACGGCCTTGAGAAAGACGTCCGCCCGAAACAGGAACATGCCGCTGTTCCAGGCGTGGTCGCCCTGGCGCAGGAACTCCTCGGCCCGGGCTAGGTCCGGCTTCTCGATGAACCCGGCCACCTCGTGCACGCCCGGGGCCAGCTTCTTGCCCCGGGCGATGTATCCGTAGCCGGTCTCGGGCTGGCGGGGGGTGATGCCAAAGGTGACGAAGCGGCCTTTCTTGGCCAGTTCCGCGCCCTGGGCCAAGGCCCGGCCCCAGGAGTCCAGGTCCCGGATCAGGTGGTCCGAGGGAAAGACCGCCACCAGGGCCTTGGCCCCGGCCGAACCGCGCACCACCCGGTCCAGGCCGAGCAGGATGGCGGGCAGGGTGTTGCGGCCCACGGGCTCGGTGAGGACCTGGGACTCCAGGCTCTCCTCCACCTCCCGGGCCTGGGAGCGCACCTCGAAGACGTGCTCCTCGTTGGTCACGATCCAGGTCCTGCGCGGGTCAAAGACCGAGACCACCCGCTTCAAGGTCTGGCTCAAAAGGGACTTCTCCCCGTCCAGGGACAGGAGCTGTTTGGGAAAAAGGGAGCGGGACAGGGGCCAGAGACGGGTCCCGGAACCTCCGGCCAGCACGATGGCCTGGCAGTTCTCGATTCCTTGGGCCGGAGCGCTTGGGCGTTTGGATGCGGCGGTCATGGACCCTCCGGATGGTCGTTATCCCTCAAAGATGAAGGGGGAGTCGAAATCGCGCAGACGGGGCAGCACCCGGTCCTTGGGGGACAGGATGGGGTCGGACAGAGGCCAGGCGATCTTCAGGTCCGGGTCGTCCCAGGCGATGCCCGCCTCGGTGGCCGGGGCATAGGGGGCGTCCACCTTGTAAATGAAGTCCGTGTCCGGGGTGAGGGTCAGGTAGGCGTGGGCGAAGCCCCGGGGAATGAGCAGTTGCAGGAAATTTACGTCCGAAAGCTCCAGGGTGTAGCTTCGGCCATAGGTGGGAGACCCCTGGCGCAGGTCCAGGACCACGTCCAGGACCCGGCCCCGGGCCACGCGCACCAGCTTGGCCTGGGCCGAGGGCGGAAGCTGGAGGTGCAGGCCCCGGAGCACCCCGGGAACCTTGGAAAAGGCGTGGTTGTCCTGGACGAAGTCGTGGTCGAGCCCGGCCGAAGCAAATTTCTCCCGGCTGTAGCTCTCCAGGAAAAAGCCCCGCTCGTCGGCAAAGGCCCTGGGCTCGACAATGAAAAGACCCGGAAATTCCGTGGGGATGAAACGCAACGTATACTCCTGGCGGCAATGGCCTCGGGCCTGAGTATCCGAGAACTGCGGCCAGGGCAAGGAGGGGATGCCGGTCCAAGGCTTGAGCCCAGGCGCATGGGCCGTGGAGACCGGTCACCCCTATTCGGTTCGCAAAAACACCAGCCAGAAGGCCAGAAGAAGAATAAAAATAATTATTTCTTACTCTTGCGCTGTCCAGCAGGAGAGACCGAGTTCCGCAAGCCGGTCCTAGCTCTTCATGTTCACGTACTGCAAGGGCAGGTCGATCTTGGACTCCTTGACCAGGTTCATGACCGCCTGGAGGTCGTCGATCTTCTTGCCGGTGATGCGCACCTGCTCGTCCTGGATGGCGGCCTGGACCTTGAGCTTCGCGTCCTTGACCAGCTTCACGATGGCCCGGGCCGAGTCCTTGTCGATGCCCTCGCGCAAGGTGATGACCTGCTTGAGCTGGCCCCGGGAGGTGGCCTCGGGGTCCCCGAACTCCATGACCCGGGAGTCCACCTTGCGCCGGGTGAAATGGGTGATGAGCATGTCCCGCACGGCCTTGACCTTCATGTCGTCGCCCGTGACCAGGTTGATGACCTTGTCCTTGCGGTTGAAGCTCATCTCCGTGCTCGTGCCCCGGAAATCGTAGCGGGTGTCGATCTCTTTGAGCACGTTGTTCACCGCGTTGTCCACTTCCTGCAAATCGATCTCGCTGACGATGTCGAATGACGGCATGGTCTGGCCCTCCTTCAAAAATGGAGCCCCTGGCCCTGGCCGGAGCCCTGTTGGGCGCTCTTGTGCCTGCCCGAGCCTTCGGCGTCAAGACGCCCGTGCGCGCCCGCACGCCGCGCCCCTGTTTCGGCGAAAACCCGCAATCCCTCATCCGCAGAGGCCCGGACGCCCGATCCGGGTCTTGTTTTGTGTCGATTCGTGAGCAGGAGCCCCGTATTCGACAAATTCCGGCCCCGGGTTCAGAATATATGTCTGATTTGACCGAAACCAGACCAGAACCGTATCCGGGAGGACCACACCCACAGACCGTTTTTCATCTTTCCTCCTGCCCCCGCTGTGCCCCCGACCGGCGCGGCTTCCCAGGATCGCGCGGCAACCCAACAGGTTCATGGCCCTTTCTTGTCCCGGCACGGGACGCCGTTGCGGTCTGAATTCTTTCCGTACTCGCCAGCTTTTTCAGGCTGAGCCGGGCCTTGAACTGTTTCCCCACATCGGCCTTATGTTTATCAAAACATACTAAAATAATTGAATAAAGTTTGACTCAAACCCTGATCTATGTCTATATTGACAGAATACGGGCTGACAAACACAGCCCCGCCTCCGGCCGCCCGGCCGGAAGTGGAATCGGCACTAGGAGGTATTCATGAAAGTATCGAGACGAGGTTTCATCAAAATGACCGGGGCCGGGGCCGCCTGCCTGACCCTGTCCCGGCTGGGAATCGATCTGGGACCGGCCCAGGCCTATGCGGCCGGGCTCAAGATCGAGGGCAGCAAGGAGGTCATCTCCATATGCCCCTTCTGTTCCTGCGGCTGCAACACGCTGGTGCACGTCAAGGACGGCAAGATCATCAACATTGAGGGCGACCCGGACTACCCCGTCAGCGGCGGCGGTCTGTGCGCCAAGGGCGCGGCCCTGCGCTCCCTGCACGTCAGCGAGAAGCGGATCACCAAGCCCATGTACCGCGCCCCCGGCAGCGACAAATGGGTGGAGAAGGACTGGAACTGGATGCTCGACCGCATCGCGCAGAAGGTCAAGGAACAGCGCGACAAGGACTTCGTGCTGAAAAACGCCGACGGCCTTGAGGTCAACCGCCTGGAGTCCGTGTTCTCCCTGGGCTCCTCCCAGATGTCCAACGAAGAGTGCGCCGTGGCGCACCAATCCCTGCGCAGCCTGGGTCTCGTGCACATCGATCACCAGGCCCGGGTCTGACACAGCCCCACTGTACCGGCTCTGGCAGAGTCGGTTGGGCGCGGAGCAATGACCAATCACTACACCGACATCGGCAATGCCGACGCGGTGTTCATCATCGGCAGCAACGCCGCCGAGCACCATCCCATTTCTTTCCGCTGGGTGCTCAAAGCCAAAGACAAGGGCGCGGTGGTCATCCACGTGGACCCCAAATTCTCGCGCACCTCGGCCCGCAGCACCTTCCATGTACCCCTGCGCAGCGGCACGGACATCGCCTTCATGGGCGGCATGGCCAAGTACATCCTGGACAACAAGAAATACTTCGCCGACTACGTCCTGGACTACACCAACGCCTCCTTCCTGGTGGGCGAGAGCTACTCCTTCAAGGACGGCCTGTTCTCCGGATTCGACCCGGCCAAGAAGAAGTACGACAAGAGCCAGTGGGCCTTTGAGAAGGACGAGAACGGTCTGGTCAAGCGCGACAAGACCCTGGCCCACCCCCGCTGCGTCATCAACGTGCTGGCCAAGCATTACGAGCGCTACAACCTGGACATCGTGTCCCAGGTCACGGGAGTGTCCCAGGAGAACCTGGTCAAGGTCTACGAGGCCTACGCGGCCACCGGCAAGCCGGACAAGGCCGGGACCATCCTCTACGCCCTGGGCTGGACCCAGCACACCGTGGGCGTGCAGAACATCCGCCTGGCGGGCATCGTGCAGCTTCTGCTGGGCAACTTCGGCGTGGCCGGCGGGGGCATCAACGCCCTGCGCGGCGAGCCCAACGTGCAGGGGTCCACGGACCACGCCCTGCTCTACGGCTACATCCCCGGGTATCACAACGCGCCCATTTCCACCTGGAAGACCCTGGAAGAGTACCAGAAGGCCAACACCCCGGTCACCAAGGACCCCAAGAGCGTGAACTGGTGGGCGAACCGGCCCAAGTACATCGTCAGTCTGCTCAAGGGCTGGTTCGGGGACTACGCCACCGCGGAGAACGACTTCGGCTACTCTCTCCTGCCCAAGCTCGACCCGGGCATGGACTGCTCGCACCTGTTCATCTTCGACCGCATGTACCAGGGCAAGATCAAGGGCGGATTCATCTTCGGGCACAACCCCTGCCAGAGCTTCCCCAACTCCAACAAGGTCCGCAAGGCCGTGGACAAGCTCGACTGGCTGGTGGTGGGCGAGGTCTTCCACAACGAGACCACGGACAACTGGCGCCGCCCCGGGGCCGATCCCAAGAAATGCAAGACCGAGATATTCCTCCTGCCCTCGGCCTACCGCGCCGAGAAGGAAGGAACCATCTCCAACTCCGGCCGCTGGCACATGTGGCACTACAAGGCCATCGAGCCCATCGGCCAGTGCCGCAACATGGGCGAGATGTTCGTCCAGATCATGGCCAAGGTGCGCGCCCTCTATGCCAAGAAGGGTGGAGCCCTGCCCGACCAGGTCCTCAAGCACGAGCTGCCGGACAGGTTCGACGCCGAGGAGATGACCAGGAAGATCAACGGCTTCTTCACCCGGGACGTAAAGATCGGGGAGAAGGAGTACAAGAAGGGCCAGCTCGTGCCCGGATTCCCGCTCCTCCAGACCGACGGCTCCACGTCCAGCCTGTGCTGGGTCTACTGCGGCGGGTACACCGAGGCGGAGGGCAACCTGGCCAAGCGCCGGGATCTGACCCAGACCCCCATGCAGGCCAAGATCCACCTGTACCCGAAGTTCGCCTGGGCCTGGCCCATGAACCGCCGGGTGCTCTACAACCGCGCCTCGGTGGACCAGAACGGCAATCCCTTCAACCCTGAAAAAGCGGTCATCGCCTGGCAGGAAGGCAAGTGGGTGGGCGACGTGCCCGACGGCCCGGCCCCGCCCATGGCCATGGAGGGCGGCAAGTACCCCTTCATCATGTGCACGGACGGCCACGGCCAGCTCTACGGCCCCGGTCGCGAAGACGGCCCCATGCCCGAGCACTACGAGCCGGCCGAGACCCCGCTCACGGTGAACCCGTTCTCGGCCCAGATGAGCAACCCGTGCATGAAGACGGTCAGCGGCAGCGAATACGACGTGCTCTGCGCCAACGGCGACCCGCGCTTCCCCATCGTGCTCACCACCTACTGCATGACCGAGCACTGGTGCTCGGGTTCGGAGACCAGGAACGGCCCGGCCCTGCTGGAGGCTGAACCGCAGCAGTACGTGGAGATGAGCCCGCAACTGGCCGAGGAAAAAGGCGTGAAGAACGGTGACGTGGTCGTGGTGGAGAGTCTGCGCGGCAGGGTGGAGGCCGTGGCCATGGTCACGGTGCGCATCCGGCCCTTTACCATCATGGGCAAGACCGTGCACCTGGTGGGCATGCCCTTCGCCTTCGGCTGGACCAAGCCCAAGTGCGGCGACGCAGTGAACCGGCTGACCTGCTCGGTGGGTGATCCCAACACCACCATCCCCGAGTACAAGGCCTGCCTGGTGAACCTGAAGAAGGCCGACAAGGTGACGGAACTGTAGCGGCCGACGACGCCCGAAGACGAAAGGAGCAACACCATGCCCAAGGCAATATTCATAGACACCACGCACTGCACGGCCTGCCGGGGCTGCCAGGTGGGCTGCAAGGAGTGGAAGAACTACCCTCCCGTGCCCACCAAACAGCTCGGCACACACCAGAACCCCCCGGATCTGGGTCCTTACAACGTCAAACTGGTGCGTTTCAGCGAACACCTGGAAGGAGACACGGTCAGGTGGTACTTCTTCCCGGACTGCTGCCGTCACTGTGTGGACCCGCCCTGCAAAGGCGCGTCCAGCGTGGAGGGGGGCATCATCCAGGATGCGGCCACCGGGGCGGTCATCTACACGGAACTGACCGCCAAGGACGACCTGGAGACCATCCGGGGGGCCTGTCCCTATGACATCCCCCGGCAGGACCCCAAGACCAAGCGCCTGATCAAATGCGACATGTGCATCGACCGGATCCAGGCCAACCTGCTGCCCATGTGCGTGAAAAGCTGCGCCATGGGGGCCATGAGCTTCGGGGAGCGCGCGGACATCCTCAAGCAGGCCGAGGCGCGCCTGGAAGCCGTGAAAAAGGAGTTCCCCAAGGCCTCGCTCCTGAACAAGGACGAGGTGGCCATGATCTACCTGGTGGCCGACGAACCGGCCAAGTACTACAAGTTCGCCGTGGCCGAGGCCCCGAGTCCCATGACCCGCAAGAGCCTGCTGGCCGGGGTCTTCTCCCCCTTGCGCCGCATGGCCAAGAGCATGCAGGGGTAGTTGACGGCCGGATCATCAATCCATGAAAATGGGCCGTCCGGAGTTCCCGTCCGGGCGGCCCTTTCCTGAAATCATCCCCTTCCAGACCGCTGCACACCTTTCCAGACAAGGAGCCAAGAGCCCATGCCGACCCCTGCCCTTGAGACCCCGGCCGCCCTGCGCGCCATCGAGACCTCACTTTCGCGCGCCATGACGGAAATGCCCGCCCTGGTCCTGTTGCTGGGGGCCTTCGGCCCTCTGCTGGTCGAACGGGCCTGGCTGCGGGAGGCCGCTCCGGGCTGGATCGGCCCCGGGCCTGTGGTGGACGCCGACCGTTTCGCCCAGGGGGTGTTCGTGCTGGCCGATTCCGGGTTTCAGGACATGAGCGGGCATCTGCCCGGAGCCGCGGCCCGGCTGCTGCCGGTCATGGCCCGCTCCTTTCCGGCCCTGGAGCCGGAAATCACCGTCCTGGCCGCTGCCCTGGACTCCGGAGCTCTGTCCCCCGAGGCCCTGGCCGCCGCTGGATTCGGCGAGCCCGTCTCCGTGCCAGGAGTTTCGGCCCAAACCCTGAATTTCGTGGCCTCGGAACTGACGCGGCCCTTTGTGGAGCGCCAGGCCCAGGACCTGGCCGCCCTGGTCAAGGGCCTGCCCTGGCAGCAGGCCTCCTGCCCGGTATGCGGCGGCGCGCCCAACATGAGTGTGATGCGCCGCATCCGCGACGAGTCCGAGTTCATCCAGGCCCACGGTGGCCGACGCTTCCTGCGCTGCTCCTCCTGCTCCACGGAATGGACCCACAAGCGGGTGTCCTGCCCTGGCTGCGGCTGCGAGGAGCCCGAAGACCTGCTGGTGCTGCGCGACCCGGCCCGGCCCTATGAGCGCGCCGACGCCTGCAAACGCTGCAAGTCATTCCTGCTCTGTCTGGATTGCGGGGAACTGGCCGAAGCGCCGGACCCGGACGTGGCCGCCCTGACCATGATTGCCCTGGAGGCCCAGGCCCGGCGGGAGGGATTCACCCCCCTGGCCGAGCATCCCTGGAGCGGTCTCTAGAACGGGGTCAGGCCCTGGCTGTCAGGGCACGGCCTGGCGGGCGCTTTCACCGGCCACACGGGCGGGATGGGCCGGAAGGGACCCGGACGCCCGGGAGGCCTTGGCCGTGCTCCGGGTCTCGGAGAAAGACCCGATGGGAAAAGAAAAAATCCTCTGACCCCGGGCCAGGGCAAAGGCCTCGACCTCGGTGAACCAGGCCCTAAAAGTCCGGGCCAGGGCCTGGCCGTCCTCGGTCAGGGTCGAGCCGGACTTGCCCCCGCCGGTATTGCGGAGCAGTTGCAGCCCCAGAGCCTCTTCGGACTTTTTGACCTTACCCCAGGCCGCCCGGTAGGACATGCCCAGGCTCTCGGCCGCCTTTTTCAGGGACCCGCAGGCCTCGACCTGCTCCAGAAGTTGCAGGCGGCCCAGGCCCATGAGGGTGTCCCCGCCCCGTTCCAGCCAGAGGTGCAGCCGCATCACGGTCGTGTCGCCCGGCAGATCGTCGTTCATGATCCCTTCACCCCCTTTAATGCCCGAAGGGACATTTGGGAAACGTGCAGGTCTTGCACTCCATGCACATGCCGCCGTGCCCGAAACGGGCCAGGTCCGACCGGGTGATCTCCACCCCGGCCAGAATCCGGGGCAGGACCAGGTCCAGGCTGGTGGTGGTAAAGAACAGGGCGCAGGCCGGGACCCCGATGAGCCGCACCGGCCCAAGCTGCCCCAGAAGGAGCATGGTCCCGGGCAGCACCGGCGCGCCGTAGATCAGGTCCGTGGCCCCGGCCTCGGTCAGGGCCTTGCGGGTCACGTCGTCAGGGTCCACGGACATCCCGGCCGTGGTCACGATGATCTCGCTCCCGGCCTCCACCAACGCGCGCAAACCCTCGCGGATGTCCTCCACCCGGTCCGGGGCCAGGATGGTGCGCGTGACCGTGCTCCCCAGTCCCAGGACCTTGCGGGTGATGATGGGCTCGAATTTGTCCTCGATGAGCCCCTGGTAAACCTCGGTGCCCGTGACCAGGATGCCCACCCGGGCGGGTTTGATCTCGGCCACCCGGACCAGGGGGCCTTGGGACAAAAGGGCCATGGCCTTCTGAAACCACTGGCGGTGCAGATACAGAGGGATGGCCCGGGTCCCGGCCACGCGCATGCCCGCCTTGACCAGGGAGCCGTCCCGGCGGGTGGCGATCATAACCTCGGGAATGAGGTTGAAGGCCTCCAGGCGGTCCGTGTCCACGAGCAGGAGCCCGTCCGTGGTGGCGGCCACGTTGACCTTGCCCTCCCGGGGGGGAGGCAGGGGCTCGGCGCCTGGCCCGGCCAGGGCCTCGGCAAAGGCCACGGCCGCCTCGTCCTCGTGCACCCAGTCCTGATCCGGCGCGGTCCCTTCGTCCTCGATGTACAAATGATGGCGGCCCATGCGCTGGAGGCGGCAGACATCCCCGGGCGTGATGATCTGGCCCCGGGAAAAGACCGCGTCCTTGAATTCTCCGGGCTCGATGCGGGTCATGTCGTGCACGGCCCGCTGGCCCACGGCCTCGTTCACCGGCACCAGGCGCAACCGCGGCTGAGACGGGGGCTGGGCCGAGCCCACGGTCGGGTTCTCGCCCGAAGCGGCCCCGGTCAGATAGGGCGACTCCCCCCGGCAGGGCCGACAGAGTTTCCCATGCACCTGGGGATAGGCCTCGCCGCACAGGGGGCAGATGGCGATAGCCCCCTTGCTGCGCTTCTCCATCTGCTCGGGCCGAACCGTGATGGGCCGGACCCCACAGATGGAGGTCCAGGCCAGGCGGATTTCCTCCAGCAGCCGGGCCGTGTCCTGGTCCTTCTTGGGTTTCTCCTTCAAGTACCAGGCCCGGATCTCGGGAAAAGCCTCCAGACGGGCCGGGTCCAGCCACACCCGCACCCCTTCCCCGCTGTGCTTGTCGAAAAGGCTCACGGCATAGAGCCCGAAATTGCGCACCTTGAGCCAGCCGTTGCCGATGGTGCAGGGGGTGAGCATCTGCACGGCGTCGGGCAGGCACCAACTGGTCTCGGCAATGGCCTCGTACAGAACGCCCTCGGAAATGGCCCGCTTGGCCTCCTCCACCATGAATCCGCCCAGGATGACCCCTGGGGCCGGATAGCCGTGAAAGGCCCGCACCTGCTCCAGAAAACGTTCGTAGTCCTGGCGGCTTAAGCCGCCTCTCTGCTCTTCCAGACCCAAGGCCTCCACTGACTTTCGCACCATGTACACGGCTCCGTTTTTCCCCGGGTTTTCAGAATGAGGCCTGGCCTCGGGGCATTATGTCTTGGTAAGCATAATCCCTATCGGGGCACCCCGATTCTGTCGAAAAAAGTGATCTTGCGCAAGATCCGGCACACCGAAATTGTTCCGGGCCTGGGCCGATTCCAGTCGGAACTGGAGAATATCCGACCCTCACGCTCCCCTGTCCCTGGACCGCGCCGGGTTTTACCTGTCGGGCAGGCCGCCCGGTTTCCGAGACCGGCCTGACCCGGGCCTGTTTCTGACCGCATTGCCATGGACGCTCTTTTCAGGTAGTTTTTGTCAAATTTGCATATCCTGGGCCTGAGGCCTTGTCCGCGTTCCCCATCAGGCCCACGCCCCACAAAGGAGAAAGAATGCTGGCCAAAATGCTCATCCGCTGGAAGCTCGTGTTACTCATGGCCATCCCCCTGGTGGGCATGACCGGATTCGCTGCCGTGAACATCCAGGAACAGTGGAAGCAGTCCCAGGTCATGCGCAAGATGAACGGACTTTTGTCCCTCACCGTGGACATGGGGCGGGTGGTGCACGAGTTGCAGAAGGAACGCGGGCTCTCCTCGGGATTCGCGGCCAGCAAGGGCGGGAAATTCAAGGCCGAAATAGGGCCGCAACGCGCGGAAACGGACCAGAAACAGGCCGTGCTCCCGGCCAGGACCAAGACCCTGGACGAGGCCTACCCGGACACCCGCATCGCCGAACGCATGAAAAAGAGTTTCGAGCGCCTGGCCGGTCTCAAGGACTCCCGCAGCCAGGTGGACGGCCTCAAACTCTCGCCCAAGGACATCATCGTCGCCTACAGCGAGACCATCGAAAGCCTGCTCGAAGCGGCGGCCTCGGTGATCCGGCAGGCCCCGGACGCCGAGCTCATGCGCCAGGCGGCCTCCTATCTGGAACTTCTCTGGGGCAAGGAGTTCTCGGGCCAGGAACGGGCCACCCTGAACGGAATATTCTCCGCCGGGGCCTTTACCCCGCAGTCCTACCGGAGCTGGCTGGTCACCCTGACCGCCCAGGACGAACACCTGCGCAGCTACAAGGCCCTGGCTCGAGTCAAGGAGCGGGAGCCCTACGACAAGGGGGTGGAGCCCACCCTGGTCGAGGTCAAGCGGCTGCGGGACCAGGCCGAGGCCAGCCGGGCCGAGACCAATGGAGCCGAGACCAATGGGGCCGAAGCAGGCCCGGCCGTGGACCCGGCCGCCTGGTTCGCGGCCGCCACCATCCGCATCGAGGCCATGAAAAAGGTGGAGGAGGAACTGGCCGCCAGCATGGCTGCCCGGGCCTTGGCCTCGGCCGAGGACGCGCAGCGGGCCTTCATCGCCAGCCTGATTCTGGGCACGGTGGCGGCCTTCATCACCCTTTTCACCGGCTATCTCCTGTTCCGGGACATCACCACCCCGCTGTCGGAGACCGTGCGCTTCGCCCAGGAAGTCTCCCGGGGCGACCTGAACGGCGAATTGCATGGAGACCGGGGGGACGAGATCGGCCAGCTCAACCAGGCCATCCGGGTCATGGTGGACCATTTGAAAACCTCCCTGTCCCAGGCCTGCCAGGCCTCGGAACTGGCCACCCAGGAAACGGCCAAGGCCCAGCAGGCCACCTGCGAGGCCGAGAAGGCCACGTGCCAGGCCGAGAACGCCCGGCGCGAGGGCGTGAACCACGCGGCCCAGCGGCTGGAAGGCGTGGTCCAGACCGTGACCCTGTCCTCGGAAGCACTCTCGGTCCAGATCGGACAGGCCAGCAGGGGCGCCGAGATCCAGGCCAGCCGGGTCAGCGATACGGCCGCCTCCATGGAGGAGATGAACGCCACGGTCCTGGAAGTGGCCCGCAACGCCTCCCATGCCGCCGAGACCTCGGATATGGCCAAGTCCAAGGCCCAGGAAGGGGCCGGGGTGGTCCGCGAGGTGGTCCAGGGCATCGGAGCGGTCCAGCAGTCGGCCCTGGCCTTAAAGGACCAGATGGCCGCCCTGGGACGCCAGGCCGAAGGCATCGGCCAGGTCATGAACGTGATTTCGGACATCGCGGACCAGACCAATCTTCTGGCCCTGAACGCGGCCATCGAGGCGGCCCGCGCGGGCGACGCCGGACGCGGCTTTGCCGTGGTGGCCGACGAGGTGCGCAAGCTGGCCGAGAAGACCATGACCGCCACCCGGGAGGTGGGCGAGGCCATCGAGGGCATCCAGCGCAGCACCCTGGTCAACGTGCAGAACATGGACCAGGCGGTTCGGGCCATCGAAGGGGCCACCAACCTGGCCAACAGCGCCGGGCAGGCCCTGGGCGAGATCGTCTCTCTGGTGGACACGGCCTCGGACCAGGTCCGCTCCATCGCCACGGCCGCCGAGGAGCAGTCCGCAGCCAGCGAGGAGATCAACCACTCCATCGAGGAGATCAACGTCATCTCCTCGGAGACCTCCCAGGCCATGGGCAAGGCCGCCAACGAGGTGGAGGAGATGTCCAGCCAGGCCCAGGCCCTGCGCGGTCTGATCCAGGAGTTGAAGGCCGACGGGTAAAGGGCGGGGGAGAGGCGAAAAGAAGCTGCCACACGTCTGTCACCCGTCCACCGCAAACCGATTTTGAAGGGAGGCCCCCCATGAACAAAGGTCTGACCGCCGTCCCGTGCGCCCTTTTGCTCTGCCTGTTCCTCGGCCTGGCCCTCCCGGCCCAGGCCGAGGTCAAGGGCAAGCTGGTGATCTACACCTCCATGAAGGAGTCCCTCATCGGCAAGCTCCGGGACGCCTTTGCCAAGAAATACCCCGGGGTGGTGGTGGACCCCTACTCGGCCGGGGCAGGCAAGATCATGGCCAAGATCGCGGCCGAGCGCGAGTCCGGGGGCAGCGTGGCCGACCTGCTCTGGACCAGCGAGATTCCCGATTTCTACCAGTTGAAGGACCAGGGCTTCCTGGAAAAGTACGTCTCTCCCGAGGCCGCGTCCATCGTCAGCCCGGTCAAGGACCCCGACGGCTATTTCACCCCGGCCCGCCTGGGCACCCTCGGCCTGGCCTACAACACCAAGCTGGTCAAGGACCCGCCCAAGACCTGGCAGGACCTCTTCGACCCCCGGTTCAAGAACGCCTTTGGCATCGCCAACCCGGCCCTGTCCGGCACGGCCTTTGTCAGCGTGAGCCTCCTGGTCAACACCTTCGGCTGGGACTATTTCGTGCATCTCAAGGCCAACGGGGCCAAGATGGGCCAGGGCTCGGGCCAGGTGGTGGACGACACGGCCTCGGGGGACTTGAAAGCCTGCATCGGCGTGGACTACATCACCTCGGAAAAGATGGGCAAGGGCGCGACGCTCGGCCTGTTCTTCCCCCAGGAGATGCTGGTCATCCCCAGTCCCGTGGCCATCATCAAGGGCACCAAGAATCTCGAAGCGGCCAAGCTCTTCGTGGACTTCCTGCTCTCCAGGGAAGGCCAGACCCTCATCGCCTCGTCCGGCACCCTGCCCATCCGCACGGACGTGGAACTGCCCGCGGGCTCGGGTCTGGTGCCACCTAAGGAAGCCGTGGAGCGGGCCATGCAGTTGGACTACCAGAAGACCATCGTGGAAAAGGAAGCCACCATCGCCAAGTTCACGGAGATCATGCGGGGCAAGTAATTCAATCATGGCCCAGGTGAGCCTTCAGCAGGTCGCCAAGACCTACGACAAACACACCGTATTCTCCGGCCTGGACCTGCACGTCCGGGACGGGGAATGCTTCACCCTGCTCGGCCCCTCGGGCTGCGGCAAGACGGTCACCCTGCGGCTCATCGCCGGGTTCGAGCAGCCCACGGCCGGGACCGTGGCCATCGGCCCGCGCACGGTCTCGGACCCGGCCCGGAACCTGGCCGAGCCCCCCGAGGCCCGGCGCATCGGCGTGGTCTTCCAGGACTACGCGGTCTGGCCCCACCGGACTGTGCTGGAGAACGTGGCCTACCCCCTGATGATCCAGAACATCCCCAGGCCCGAACTGACCGAGCGGGTCCGGCTGGCCATCGAGCAGGTCAATCTCACCGGCCTGGAGGCCCGCCTGCCCGGCCAGCTCTCGGGCGGCCAGCAGCAGCGCGTGGCCCTGGCCCGGGCTTTGGTCTCCCGGCCCGAGGTCATGCTCCTGGACGAGCCCCTGTGCAATCTGGACGCCCATTTGCGCGAGGAAATGCGCTTCGAGATCAAGGAACTCCAGCGCACCACGGGCGTGACCATCCTGTACGTGACCCACGACCAGGAGATCGCCCTGGCCATCTCCGACCGCCTGGCGGTCATGGACCGGGCCGGGAACATCCGCCAGACCGGCACGCCCGAGGACATCTTCGAGCGCCCGGCCGACCCCTTTGTCTTCGCCTTCATGGGCGTAGCCAATTTCATCCCCGTGGCCCTGGAAGGCGGCCAGGCCGTGCTCCCGGGCCAGGACCGGCCACTGGACCTGGACCACGGCCTGGCCCATACCCTGTCCACCCCGCCCCCGGGCACACAATTCCTGGCCTGCCGCCCCTCGGACCTGGAGCCCGTGCGCGAGTCGGCGCAGATCTTCGGCCGGGTGCGGCGCAAGAACCTGCTCGGGGCTGAGATCGATTTGCGCGTGGACCTGGGAGGAACCGAGGTGCGCGTGCGCCAGGACACCCGCCAAGCCCTGGAGCAGGGCCTCATCTTCGAGGAGGGCGACACCTGCGGGCTCAAGCTCCACGCCGCGCACTGGTTCGACCACGCGGCGGAGAACGGGGGCGCGGCATGAGCTTCCTGCCGGACATGAGGAAATGGGGCGCGGCCGAGATCGTGCTGGCCCTGTCCATCCTCATCCTGGTGGTGGTGGTGGCCGTGCCCGTGGCCCTCATCTTCATCACCGCCTTTTTCGTGGACGGGGCCTTCAACCTGGCCGACGTGACGGCCATCCTCACCCAGCGCGACACCTACGAGGCGCTGAAGAACTCCATCATCATCGCCTTTGGCGTCACGGTCATCTCCACCATCATCGGGGTGTTCTTCGCCTGGCTGGTGTCCCGCACGGACCTGCCCTTCAAGGGGACCATGAAGGTGCTCTTCCTTTTGCCCTTCATGCTCCCCTCCTTCATCGGGGCCCTGGCCTGGAAGATGCTCCTGTCCCCCCGCTCGGGGTACATCAACAAGATGCTCATGGGCCTTTTCGACCTCCAGGACCCGGTGTTCGACATCTACGGCTACTGGGGCATCATCCTGGTGGAGAGCATGTACCTCTTCCCCTTTGTCTTCATCCAGGTCTGCGGGGCCTTGGAGCGCATGGACCCCACCCTGGAGGAGTCCGCACGCATAGCCGGGGCCGGGCTCACGACCATCACCCGCAAGATCACCATCCCGCTGATCATGCCCAGCATCCTGGCCGGGGCCCTGCTCATCGCCCTGTACTCCCTGGCCCATTTCGGGGTCCCGGCCATCCTGGGCACCGAGGCGGGCATCTACAACATCCCGACCAAGATCTACGAAAAGATCCACCAGAGCGCGGGTAGCTTCAAGGCCATCCGGGCGGGCACGGTCCTGGCCTCGCTCCTGGTGGTGTCAGCGGCCATCATCCTCTACGTCCAGAGTCTGGTGCTCAAATCCGGCCGTTTCCAGATCATCGCCGGAAAAAGCGTGCGGCCCGTGGCCCTGAAATTGCGCGGGTTCAAGATCCCCCTGCTCATCTTCAGCGCCGTCTATCTCCTGGTCACGGTCATCCTACCCACGGTGACCATCTTCCTGGTGGGGTCGCTCAAAACCTACGGCCTGTCCCTGGACTGGGCCAACATGACCCTGGAGAATTACGAGTACATCCTGTTCACCTGGAGGCTGACCCGGGACGCCATTTTCAACAGCGTGTACCTGGCCCTGTCCGCAGCCTTCGTGACCATGCTGGCCGGAGTGATGATCTCCTACGTGATCGTCAAGATGAAGCCCCGGGGCAAGTGGCTGCTCGAATTCCTGGGCGTGCTGCCCTTTTCCCTGCCGGGCACGGTCATCGCACTCGGCGTGATCCTGACCTGGAGCGGCCGGTTCGGGGTGAACCTGTACAATACGGCCTGGATCATCTTCGTGGCCTACATCGCCCGCTACATGGCCTTCTCGCTCAAATCCAACTCCGCCGCCCTGGAGCAGGTGCATGATTCCCTGGTGGAGGCCAGCCGGGCCTGCGGGGCCACCCAGTGGCAGGCCATGCGCCACGTGGTCATCCCCCTGGCCCGGCCGGGCATGGTGGCAGCCTTCTTCCTCATCTTCCTCCCGGCCCTGCGCGAACTGACCACCTCGGTGCTGCTCTACGGACCCACCACCCGGACCATCGGCGTGGCCATCTACACCTTGAACGAGGACGGGGAGACCGTGTACGCGGCGGCCCTGGCCTCCATCGCCCTGGTCATCATCGTGCTGGGCCAGATCGGGATCAAGAAACTGACCCAGGCCCGGGCCGAGGGGGTGTAGCATGTCGGACACCGGACATTTGGGCGTCGAGCATTCGGGCGTGGTTCTCTCGGGCGTGACCAAGCGCTACGGCCAGGTCACGGCCGTGTCGGACCTGACCCTGTCCATCGGCGCGGGCGAGTGCTTCTCCTTCCTCGGCCCCTCGGGCTGCGGCAAGACCACCACCCTGCGCATGATCGCCGGGTTCGAGGACCTGGACGAAGGGGAGATCACGGCCGGGGGCCGGCTCATCTCCTCCAGCGCGAAAAAATTTTACCTGCCGCCGGAAAAGCGCGACTTCGGCATGGTCTTCCAGGCCTTTGCGGTCTGGCCCCACTTGAGCGTGTTCGAGAACGTGGCCTTCCCCTTGCGCCTGCGCAAGCTCTCCCGCTCGGACATCGAGGCCAAGACCCGGGAGGCCCTGACCCACACCGGCCTGGCCGGGCAGGAACGGGCCTTTCCCAACGAACTCTCCGGCGGAGAAAAACAGCGCATAGCCCTGGCCCGGGCCTTGGCCGTGAACCCCCAGGTCATGCTGCTCGACGAGCCCCTGTCCAACCTGGACCCCAAGCTGCGCGAGGAGATGCGCTTCGAGATCAAGGACCTCCAGCGCCGCTTCGGGTTCACCATCATCTACGTGACCCACGACCAGGCCGAGGCCATGGCCCTGTCCGACCGGATCATGGTCATGGACCAGGGCCGGGTGCGCCAGGTGGGCACCCCGCTCGACGTGTACAACTCCCCGGCCGACGCCTTTGTCTTCGGGTTCATCGGCCTGTCCAACTTCATCCCGGCCCGCATTGAGAACGGCGCGGCCCACGCGGCCCTGCCCCCTGGCGGATGGGACGGCCCGGCCATCGGCCCCCTGACCCGGGACATCCCGGCCGGACTCGCTCCCGGCCCGGTCACCCTGGCCTGCCGCCCCACGGAGATCGACCTTCTGCCCGCCGACGACCCGCGCGAGGCCCCCCGGGGCGTGGTCCGGCGTAAGGCCTTTCTGGGCGAGATCGTGGACTACCGGGTGGCCCTGGGCTCCACCGAAGTCCGCATCCAGCGCTTCCGCCGGGACCCCTCCTTCGAGACCGGCCAGGCCGTGAAGCTCCTGTTCCATCGCCTGCTGTGGTACCCGGCGTAAACAACCCCGCCTGATCCTCCGGCCCAATGCGGGCCTTGCCCCCTTGCCAAGCTTGTAGCCGCACCTATACTCACGTAAAGAGATTGCCAGACGGCCTGAAAACCACGACCAACCGAATCGGATTTCCCTTTCACATCAGGAGCGCCCATGCCGGTGATGGAGCTTTCAGCCTCGCAGGACCGCGCGTTCTTCGAGGCCGTGTGCGCGAAAAGCGGCCAGGACCTCCTGCGCTGCTACCAGTGCGGGAACTGCACGGCCGGGTGCCCCATGCAGCCCTATTACGACCTGGCCGCGCACCAGGTCATGCGCCTGGTGCAGACCGGGCAACGCAAGGCCGCCCTGACCTGCTCCTCGCTCTGGCTCTGCGCCGGATGCGGCCAGTGCTCGGCCCGCTGCCCCAACCAGCTGGACGTGGCCCTGATCCTGGAGACCCTGCGGCACATGGCCCGGCGCGCGGGATACAATCCCCAGCCCCGGGTGGCCCAGTTCTCCCGGGCCTTCCTTAAGTCCGTGCACTCCCACGGCCGCGTCTTCGAACTGGGCCTGCTCCTGCGCTACAAGCTGGCCAGCGGGCGGCTCCTGGACGACGCGGACCTGGCCCCCCGGCTGCTGAAAGTGGGCAAGCTCCACCTGACCCCCACCTCCACCCCGGGCCAGGCCGAGGTGGCGGCCATCTTCCGCCGTTATGAACAGGGGGCCGGATCATGAGCGCCGCCCTGGCCTATTATCCGGGCTGCTCCCAGACCGCTTCGGCCCGGGAGTACGACCTGTCCACCCGGGCCTGCTGCCAGACCCTGGGCGTGGAGCTGAACGATGTGCCGGACTGGACCTGCTGCGGCTCCACCCCGGCGCATGCCACGGACCACGCCCTGGCCGCGGCCCTGGCCGCCCGCAACCTGGCCCAGGCCATGGACACCGGGGCCAGCAACCTGGCCACGCCCTGCCCGAGTTGCCTTCTGGCCCTGCGCACGGCCCAGTCCCGTTGTGAGAACGAGGGCTTCAAGGGCCGGGTGGAGGTCCTGCTCGGCCGCCCGGCAACCCTCTCCATCCGAACCCGCTCCATCCTCCAGGTGCTCATGGAGGACCTGGGCCTGGAGGCCCTGGCCGAAAAGGCCGTGCGCCCCCTGAAAGGCCTGCGCGTGGCCTCCTATTACGGGTGCCTGATGACCCGACCCGTGGGGCTCATGGCCTTCGAGGACCCGGACAACCCCACGGCCATGGACCGCCTGTTCCTGGCCCTGGGCGCCGAGGCCGCCCCCTTTGCGCTGAAGACCGAATGCTGCGGCGCGGCCCTGGGCGTGCCCCGGAAAGAGGCCGTGCTGGAGCTTTCCGGCCGCATCCTGGCTGCGGCCGAGGAGTCCGGGGCCAATGTCCTGGCCGTGGCCTGCCCCCTGTGCCAGATGAACCTGGACCTGCGCCGGGAGCAGATCGAGGGCTATACGGGCCAGCGCTCCACCCTGCCCGTTCTCTATTTCACCCAGCTTCTCGGCCTGGCCCTGGGCCTGCCCGAGGAGGCCCTGGGACTGGGCCTGCACAACGTGGGAACCCGGCCGGTGCTGGATATCTTGCGCCGGACCTGGGCCTCGGAGGACGTAGGATGAGGATCGGCGTCTTTGTCTGCCATTGCGGAACGAACATCGCGGGCACCGTGGACTGCGCCGCCGTGGCCGCCGCTGCCCAGCAGTTCCCCGAGGTGGTCCTGGCCGTGGACACCCCCTACGCCTGCTCGGAGCCCGGGCAGCGGGCCATCATCGAGGCCATCGAGCAGAAGGGCTTGAACGGCGTGGTGGTGGCCTCCTGCACCCCGCGCATGCACGAGGCCACCTTCCGCCGCACCGTGGAGCGCGCGGGCTTGAACCGCTACATGTTCGAGATGGCCAACATCCGCGAGCACGTGTCCTGGGTGGGCCGGGACAAGAAGCTGAACACCTTCAAGGCCACGGACCTGGTGCGCATCGCGGTCGAAAAATTGCGCTACAACCGGCCGCTGACCGCCAAGTCCTTTGCCGTGAACAAGCGGGTCCTGGTCATCGGGGCCGGGGTAGCCGGAATCCAGGCCGCCCTGGACTGCGCCGACGGCGGTCTGGAGACCATCGTGGTGGAGCGCACCTCCACCGTGGGCGGCAAGATGGCCAAGCTGGACAAGACCTTCCCCACTGTGGACTGCTCGGTCTGCGTGCTCGGGCCTAAGATGGTGGACCTGGCCCAGCACCGCAAGATCAAGCTCTACGCCATGAGCGAGATCGCGGACCTAAGCGGGTACGTGGGCAATTTCGAGGTCAGCATCCGGCGCAAGGCCACCTACGTGGACTGGAACAAGTGCACCGGCTGCGGGCTGTGCGCGGACAAATGCCCCAGTCGCAAGGCCCCGGACCATTTCAACGAACTCGTGGGCCGGACCACGGCCATCTCCATCCCCTTTCCCCAGGCCATTCCCAAGAAGGCCAGCATCGACGCATCGTCCTGCCTGCATTTCCTGAAAGATCGGTGCGGCGTCTGCGCCAAGGTCTGCCCGGTGGAGGCCATTGATTTCGAGCAGCAGGACGAGGTGGTCAAGGAAAGCGTGGGCGCGGTGGTGGTGGCCACGGGATTTGACCTTTTGGACATCCGCCGCTTCGGCCAGTACGGGGGCGGCCGCTTTCCGGACGTGGTCACTTCACTCCAGTACGAACGCATGCTCTCGGCCTCGGGTCCCACGGGCGGGCATCTGAAATGCCCCTCGGACGGCCGGGAGCCGAAAAGCGTGGTGTTCATCTCCTGCGTGGGCAGCCGGGACCGTTCCATGGACCGGGCCATCTGCTCGGGTTTTTGCTGCATGTACACGGCCAAGCAGGCCATCCTGACCAAGTCCCACGTGCCGGACTGCGAAACCCACGTCTTCTACATGGACATCCGCGCCCCGGGCAAGGGCTACGACGAGTTCATCCGCCGGGCCCAGGAAGAGTACCGGACCAACTACGTGCGCGGCCGGGTCTCCTCGGTGTATCCCAAAAACGGCCGCCTGGCCGTGCGCGGGGCCGACACCCTGCTCGGGACCCAGACCGAGGTCATGGCCGACCTGGTGGTCCTGGCCGTGGGCGCGGGCGCGGCCGAAGGCTCCCGGGACCTGGCCGAGAAGCTGCGCATCTCCTACGACGCCTATGGCTTCTTCATGGAGAGCCACCCCAAGCTCAAACCCGTGGAGACCAACACGGCCGGGGTCTTTCTGGCCGGGGCCTGCCAGGGTCCCAAGGACATCCCGGCCTCGGTGGCCATGGGCAGCGCGGCCGCAGGCAAGGTCATGGCCCTGTTCTCCAAGGAGCGCCTGGAGTCCGATCCCCAGGTGGCCCAGGTCAACGCGGTGCGTTGCGTGGGCTGCTTGAAATGCCTGCGCACCTGCCCCTTCGGGGCCATCCAGGAGGTTCAGGCCCGGGACGGGTCCACCAAGGCCCAGGTCATCGAATCGGTGTGCCAGGGCTGCGGGGTGTGCACCGTGACCTGCACCGACCGGGCCATCGAACTGCAACATTTCACGGACAACCAGCTCCTGGCGGAGGTGAATTACCTATGTCGGTCGTGGATGGAAAAGAGCCCAGCGTAAAAGAGCTGCGCATCATCGGATTTTTGTGCAACTGGTGCTCCTACGGCGGGGCGGACACGGCCGGGGTCTCCCGGTTCTCCCAGCCCACGGACCTGCGCATCATCCGGGTGCCCTGCTCGGGCCGGGTCACGCCCCTGTTCGTGGTCAAGGCCCTCATGAGCGGGGCCGACGGGGTGCTGGTGTCCGGCTGCCACCCCCGGGATTGCCACTATTCCGAGGGCAATCTCTACGCCCGCCGCAGGCTGGAGGTGCTCAAGCGCTTCCTGCCCACCCTGGGCATCGAGCCTGAGCGCTTCGAGTACATCTGGGTCTCGGCCTCCGAGGGCGAACGCTGGCAGACCAGCGTGACCGCCTTCACCGAACGCATCCACGCCCTGGGACCCTCGCCAGCGGTCAAGGTCAACCGCTACGACGCCCGGCTGGTGGCCGGGGGGCTGTAAAAGGGATGCGCCAGAACCGGCAATGGCTTTCAGAAAACCGGAAGAATAAGAAATAATTATTTTTTTCTTTCTTGCTTGGGCCTGGTTGGGGGACGCAATTCCAGACCCGGCCCCAAGGAGCGTTCATGAGCACCATCGACCTTCTGCGCGAGGCCATCCGGGCCAAACTCCCGGACCTGGACATGGTCCTGGCCTGGGGCGGGGACGACCCCTTGCGGGCCTCGCCGCTGTTCATCCGCACCGAAAGCGACCTGGAGAACCTAGCCGCGCCACACCTGTACGTGAGCAACCTGGCCGTGAACCTGTACTCCCTGCGCTCCAAGAAGATCGGGCTGGTGGTCAAGGGCTGCGACAGCCGCTCAGTGATCCAGCTCCTCAAGGAGGGGCTCATCGCCCGGCCCTCGCTGTACATCTTCGGCCTGCCCTGCGAGGGCGTGGTGGACGCGGCCAAGATCAACCGGGAAATCCCCGACGCCGGACGGGCCACGGGCCTGGCCGTGCGCTCGGGCCGGGTCATGGTCCAGACCCCCGAGAACGAACACATCCTGGACTTAGACGCGGTGCTGGCCGACCGCTGCCTGCGCTGCCGCTATCCCAATCCCCTGATCTATGACCAGCTGATCGGCGAGGCCATCCCGGTGGGCGAGATCCCGGACCTGTACCAGGACCTGGACGAGTTCGAGGCCTTAAGCCTGGACGCCCGCCACGACTTCTGGATGGAGACCATGCGCCGCTGCGTGCGCTGCTACGCCTGCCGCAACGCCTGCCCCCTGTGCGTGTGCAAGGCCCACTGCGTGGCCGACAGTCGGGAGCCCCACTGGCTGACGCTCGAGACCAACGTGAGCCAGAAGTGGTTCTTCCAGGTCCTGCACTCCATGCACCTGGCCGGGCGCTGCACCGAATGCGGGGAATGCGAGCGGGCCTGCCCCATGGGCCTGCCCATCCTGCTCATGCGCCGCAAGCTGAACCGGGAGATACGGGAGCTTTTCGGGTACGAGGCCGGTCTCGACCTCATGACCACCCCGCCGCTTTCGACATTTTCCATCGAGGAAGAAAACATCGCCGAGAGGGAACTATGAGCCTGGTTTTTCTGGCCCGCGAGAACCTGCCTGCCTGGATCGGCCGCCTGTACCAGGACATGGCCGTGTTCGCGCCCATGACCATCAACGGCGTGGCCGCCTTTCGCGCCCTGGGCCAGGACGAGATCCCGGACCTCTCGCGCATTCCGGCCAGTTCGCCCAAGGCTGCGGTGTTCCCCCAGACCGAGACCCTGTTCACCTTCACCAGCCGCAAGCACGCCGACGACTTGAGCCAGGTGGACATCGACCTGTCCTATCATCTGGCCGAGGTTCCCCGGGTCATCCTGGGGGCCAGGCCCTGCGACGCCCGGGGCCTGAAACTCATGGACCCGGTGTTCGGGGGCAAGGTCAAGGACCCCTACTACCTGGCCCGGCGCGAGCGCACGATCATCGTGTCCCAGGCCTGCGCGATGCCCGACCGGGCCTGCTTCTGCCCGGGAACCGGGGGCGGCCCCTACGATCCTGCGGGCTCCGACCTGCTGCTGCTGCCCGTGGCCGACGGCTGGCTGGCCCAAGGCCTGACCGAGGCCGGGGAGAAGCTCCTGGCCCAGGACCTCTTTACGCCTGCCGGAGACCGGGAGCCCGAGGCCCAGAGCCTGAAGGACAAGGCCGAGGCCTATCTGGCCCAGGCCCCGGACATGCGCGGCGCGGAACAGGCCTTTGAGAATCTTTTCAAGGACGAGGCCTTCTGGGACCAGGCCACGGCCGGGTGCGTGCGCTGCCGCATCTGCGCCTACCTCTGCCCGGCCTGCACCTGCTTCAACATCACCGACGAGGAGTCCGGGCTCAAGGGTGAGCGCATCCGCACCTGGGACCACTGCATGTCCTACATGTTCACCCAGGAGGCCAGCGGGCATAACCCCAGGATGCAAAAGGCCTTCCGCATGCGCAACCGCATCGGGCACAAGTTCTGCTATTATCCCCAGTTGCACGGCGGAACAGTCTCCTGCACGGGCTGCGGCCGCTGCGTGCGGGCCTGTCCCTCGGGCATCGACATCCGCCGGATCGTGGAAAGCATGAAGAGGAAAGGCGCATGAGCTCCCTGCCCAATCCCTATCTCCCGTCCCTGGCCCGGATTCTTGAGGTGGTGGTGGAGACCCCGGACATCAAGTCCTTCCGGGTCGAGCTG
Organism: uncultured delta proteobacterium; assembly: GCA_903835685.1. GTDB lineage: Bacteria > Desulfobacterota > Desulfovibrionia > Desulfovibrionales > Desulfovibrionaceae > CAILNX01. The sequence goes on along the minus strand of CAILNX010000026.1, from coordinate 87,867 downwards.
TGCGACGAGGCAGCCCGGGAGAGCTTCACGTTTGAGCCCGGCCAGGTGGCCCAGTTGTCGGTGTTCGGGACCGGGGAGGCCACCTTTGTCATCAACTCCCCGCCCACCCGCCGGGAATATTTGCAATTCTCGGTCATGCGCGTGGGCGAGGTCACCGGACGGCTGCACATGCTCCAGGCCGGGGACAAGCTCGGGCTGCGCGGCCCTTTGGGAAACCACTTCCCCTACCAGGACATGCGGGGCAAGGACGTGGTCTTCGTGGCTGGCGGCATCGGCATGGCCCCTTTGCGCACCCTGCTCCTGTTCATGCTGGACAACCGGGGGGACTACGGCCGCATCCGGGTGGTCTACGGCGCGCGCGGCCCGGCGAACCTCTGCTACCGCCAGGAGATGGAGGCCATGCGGGATGCGGGCCAGATCGAACTCATCCTCACCGTGGACCAGAAATCCCCGGACTGGGCCGGGCAGGTGGGCCTGGTGCCCAATCTGCTCATGGAGCTGGCCCCGCCTGCGGACAACTGCGTGGCCGTGACCTGCGGCCCGCCGATCATGATCCGCTACACCCTGGCCGCCCTGGAAAAGCTGGGATTTGCCGACGAGAACGTGGTCACCACCCTGGAGCGGCGCATGAAATGCGGGGTGGGGCTCTGCGGCCGGTGCAACGTGGGCGGAACCCTCATCTGCGTGGACGGACCCGTATTCACCAGAGCCCAGCTCAAGGCCCTGCCCGACGAGTTCTGAGCGCCACATCTTCACCCCTGAATGTCGTGGGACCTCCTGTATGGGGCAACGGCCAATGGAGACACGTCTATGCGCAAGCGTATCATCACCCAAGACACGCAACATGACCCCTCATCCAAGGCTGAGGATTGGTTGGACGTGGAGAATTTAGCGCAGGCGGAACTCACGTCCGAGGACGCAACGCACCCGATCGAGTCGGCTTTGAAACCCGGTGCCGGTTCCGGCTGGCGGGCCTCGGAAACAGGCCAGCAGACGGTTCGGCTGTTGTTTGACACCCCCCTGCGGATCAAGCGTATCCACCTCGAATTCCTTGAGCCTGCGCAGCAGCGCACGCAGGAGTTCCTGCTGCAATGGTCCTCGGATCAGGGCCGCTCGTTTCAGGAAATCGTGCGTCAGCAGTTCAACTTCAGCCCTCCGGCCGCCACCCGCGAAATCGAGGACTATGACGTTGATATCGCAGAAATGACGGTGCTGGAGATACGCATTTCTCCTGACATCAGCGGGGGATGCGCCCATGCAACGATTGCCGCGCTGCGCCTGGCCTAAGCGCGATCATGCGGCTGGCTTCCAAAAATCCACTCGAAATCATCTGACCCCCTAAGGAGCCGCCCATGGCCGACGATCCCATTTCCATCGAAAACATATTCAGCAACCGGCAAAGCCCCCTGCACTTCTTCAAATCTCAGAACCATTTCAAGTGGATAATTCTGTTGGCCATTCTCTTTTTCCTGGCATCTTCCAGCTATTTCATCGTTGCCCCCACGGAAATGGCCGGTCTGCGCCGCCTCGGAACGGTCGTGACGGAAAAGCCATACGGCCCAGGTATTCATTTCAAGACCCCGATCGATGACATTGACACGATCCAGGTGTCCCTTTCGATTTTTTCCCTCAAGGATCTCACGGTCTATACCATTGACAACCAATGGCTCAAAATTTCACTCAATGTGAACTACAGAATCCCTGAAAAGGCGGTCATGTTTCTTTTGTATAAAGTGGGGCGTTCTGGTCATTTTGACGTCACGGATACGGTCAAGCCGGTCATAGCCGACCGCTCCCTGAAAATCTTTGCGAAACGAAATACCCTGAAAATCTCTGAAGAACGCGAAGTCATTTCTCATGAAATCCAGCAAAGTGTCGGGGCCTCTCTGGCTGAAATGTTCGGTCTGGAAATTATTGATGTCCAGATCACCCAACTGGAGTATTCCCCGGTTTTCTCCAAATCGGTCGAGGACGCGGTCAAAGCCAAAAACGACGCTGTTTCCGCTGAAAATACGGTTCGCAAGATCCAGTTTGAAGCGGACCAGACCCGGGCCAAGGCCTCGGGCGAAGCCGACGCCGCAAGAACAAAGGCCCAGGGCGAAGCCGACGCCATCTGGATGAAGGCCCAGGCGGAAGCAAAGAGCGCGGACATCATCGGCAAGGCCGTGGCGGCAAATCCCCTGGTCATCCAGCACATCCTGGCCAACAAATGGACCGGGCAAGCCCCCCAAACGGTCATGAGCGGAACAGCCCCGGCAGCCCCCTTCATCAATCTCAAATAAGGCCCCATCGCCAAGGAAACGGCCAAACGACTCGCGGAGGCCGTGAAGGTCAACCCCAAGGCATTCCTGTAAGGCAGCGGCGCGCAACGATTGCGCGCCGCTGCCCATCATTTCGCCCCAAAAAAAACACTCCCTCCACCTCCCCCCTCTCTCCTGTCAAAAAGCCATTTCGTTTGACATTAATGGACATCAAATAGTAATGTCCAAATTTGTTCTGTTCCAGAGACGCTTCTGATTGGAGGGCACGGATGCAACTGTCAGTCAAGGATGCCGCCAACCTTCTCAACGTTTCGGAAAAGACCATCTATCGCTGGGTCAAGCAGGAGGCCATCCCGGCCTACCGGATCAACGAACAGTTCCGGTTCAACCGGGCCGAACTGCTGGAATGGGCCACCTCCCGGCGCATCCACATCTCCCCGGACATCTTCCTGGAGGGAGAGTCGGGCGCGACCCCCCTGCCGAGCCTCTCGAGCGCCTTGAAGGCGGGCGGGGTGGCCTACCGGGTCGGGGGCACGGACATGCCCTCGGTGCTGCGCTGCGTCATCGATGTCCTGAACCTGCCGGAAGAGGTGGACCGGGAATTCCTCTACCAGGTGCTGCTGGCCCGAGAGACGCTCGGCTCCACGGGAATCGGCGGCGGCATCGCCATCCCCCACGTCCGCAATCCGGTCATCCTGCACATCACCCGGCCCACCGTGACTCTGTGCTTCCTGGATCATCCCATCGACTTTAGGGCCATCGACAACCAGCCGGTGAGCATCCTGTTCACCCTCATCAGCCCGACGGTTCGGGCCCACCTGCACCTGCTCTCCCGCCTGGGTTTCGTGCTCCAGGACCAGGACTTCAAGGCCGCGCTGAAACGGCAGGCCTCGCGGGACGAACTGGCCGAGGCCCTGTCCCGGGTCGAGTCCGCCCTGCCCAAGGCCAACGGCAATCAAAGCAAAGAGCAGGTCCCGTGATCGACAGAGAATACACTGCCCCCATGCGTTGACCCTTAGAACCGGACGTGCCCATGGCCCTGACCCTGATCCTGATCGCCACCCTCCTCGCCGCAGGCAGCGGATTGCCCGGGGTCTTTCTGGGCAGGTCGTCGCGCTGGGGCCAACGGGTGGCCGTGGGGCTCATGGCCAGCGGCGCGCTCGCGGGTCTGGCCGGGGCCTGCCTGGGCCTTACGTCCGCCCAGGACCGGATCGTTGTTTTCCCCTGGCCGGCCATGGGCGATTCCCTGATCGGTGTGGACGCCCTCAGCGCCTTCTTTCTGGTCCCGATCTTCCTCATGGGCGGACTGGGCTCCCTCTACAGCCTGGGCTACTGGCCCCAGGACCAACATCCGGAAAACGGCCGCAAACTTCAACTGTTCTGGGGGCTCATGGTCGCGGGCATGGCCCTTCTGGTCCTGGCCAGGCAGGCCATGGCCTTTCTGCTGGGCTGGGAGGTGATGGCCCTGTCGGCCTTTTTCCTGGTCAGCACCGAGGACCACCGGGAAGAGTGCCGCCAGGTGGGCTGGGTGTATCTGGTCTCCACGCACCTGGGCACCCTGACCCTGTTCGGCCTGTTCTCCCTGTGGCGCTGGGCCACGGGCTCCTACGCCCTGCTGCCGCTGGCCAGCGAGGCCGTGGGCCTGGGCGTGCTGAACGGCCTGTTCTTTCTGGCCCTGCTCGGATTCGGGCTCAAGGCGGGCATGATGCCGCTGCATTTCTGGCTGCCCGGGGCCCACGCCAACGCCCCGAGCCAGGTCTCGGCCATGCTTTCCGGCGTGGTGCTCAAGATGGGGGTCTACGGGCTGGTGCGTTTCCTCTTCCTGCTGCCCGATCCTCCCGGGGCTTGGGGCGGGTTGATCCTGGTCCTGGGCGCAATCAGCGGGCTCCTGGGGGTGGTGTTCGCCATCGGCCAACACGACCTGAAACGGCTGCTGGCCTACCACAGCGTGGAGAACATCGGCATCATCCTCATGGGCCTGGGCCTGGCCATGCTCGGGCGCTCGGCCCACCGGCCGGAATGGATCGTGCTGGGCCTGGCCGGGTGCCTGCTGCACGTGTGGAACCACAGCTTCTTCAAATCCCTCCTCTTTCTGTGCGCGGGTTCCGTGGTCCAGGCCACGCACACCCAGGAGATCGACCGTCTGGGCGGGCTGGCCAAGCGCATGCCCTGGACCGCGGGCCTGTTTCTGGTCGGCGCGGTGGCCATCTGCGGGCTGCCCCCGCTGAACGGATTCGTGAGCGAGCTGCTCGTGTACCTGGGCCTGTTCCGGACCATCACCGTGCCTGGGGCGGGCGGATCGGCGGCCGTGATCGGCGCGCCGGTCCTGGCCATGATCGGAGCCCTGGCCGTGGCCTGCTTCGTGAAGGTGTACGGCGCGGTGTTCCTGGGGACCCCGCGCGACCACGACCCGGCCCAGGCCCACGAAGCGCCCCTGTCCATGCGCGCGCCCATGCTGGTCCTGGCCGCCTGCTGCGCCCTGATCGGCCTGGCCCCCGGGCTGGTTGCCCCGGTCTTGGACCGGGCCATGGCCGGTCTGCTCCCACCGGGTTCCGCCCCTTTCAGCGTCGCCTCCCTGGTTCCCCTGGACACGGTCGGGGCCATGTCCCTGGCCCTGGTCGCGTTCGCCGGGGTCCTGGCCCTGGCCTTTACGGCCCGAGGCCGCGCCGCGCGCCGCGTGGGCACCTGGGACTGCGGGTACGCCCTCCCGACCAGCCGCATGCAGTACACCGCCGCGTCCTTTGCCCAGATCATCGTGACCATGTTCGCCTGGGTGCTGCGCCCGCGCGTGCATCCCCCCGGGATCGAGGGGCCGTTTCCCCGGGCAGCGGGGATGCACAGCCACGTGGACGACCTGGTCCTGGACCGGGTGCTCGCGCCGGTGGGCCGCTGCGTGGCCCGGTGGTGCGACTGGATCCACCAGCTCCAGCAGGGGCTGACCCAGCATTACGTGCTCTACATCCTGATCGCGGTGGTGCTCATGCTGAGCACCCTGTTGCCCATAGACGGGTTCCTCTCCCGGTTGTTCGCGCGATGAAGGGCCAGCCATGATGCATATTCTGATGCACGGACTGTTGCTGCTGATCATGCCCCCGCTTCTGCTGGGCGTGATCAACAAGGTCAAGGCCTGGTTCGGGGGCCGCGTTGGTCCGCCCCTGCTGCAGCCGTACTCCGACCTGGTCAAGCTCATGCGCAAGGGCATGGTGCTGAGCGAGACCACCACCTGGGTGTTCCGCTTCGGGCCGGTCATCACCCTGGCTGCGGTAATTTTGGCCGGGCTGGTGGCGCCCATGGGCCGGTTCGCCGCGCCGGTCACTTTCACCGGAGACCTCATCTTCTTTGCCTATCTTTTGGGGCTGGCCAGATTTTTCACCACCACGGCGGCCCTGGACACCGGTTCGCCCTTTGAGGGCATGGGCGCGGCCCGGGAAGTGGCCTTTGCCTGCCTCACGGAACCGGCCCTCTTCATCGCCCTTCTGGTCCTGGCCAAGATATCGGGTTCCCTGACCCTGGCCGACATGCTGCACGGCCCCATGAGCGGATTTCCGGCCCAGGCCGCCGCGCCCCTGATTCTGGTGGCCATCGGGCTGTTCGCGGTGCTTTTGGCCGAAACCTGCCGCATTCCGGTGGACGATCCGAACACCCACCTCGAACTGACCATGATCCACGAGGTCATGGTGCTGGACCACAGCGGGCCGCTGTTCGGGGTCATCCTGTACACGGCCGCCCTCAAGCTGTTCATTCTCGGGACCCTGCTTCTGCACGTGATCGCCCCGTTTCAGACCGGGCTGGCCTGGCTGGATTGGTCCCTTTTCCTGGTGCAGATGCTCCTGCTCGCGGCCGTGGTCGGCGTGGTCGAGTCCGTGATGGCCAGGCTGCAAATGCGGCATGTGCCCTACCTGCTCGTGGCCGCGCTGCTCTCCTGTGGATTCGGATTCCTCCTGCTGATCGGGTGACGCACATGACCAGCCTGCTCAACGCCATTCTCGTGATCGTCCTGGTGATGAACCTCTTCGCCCTGGCCGCCAGCCGGATCAGGGCCTTGATCCGCATCGTGGCCGTCCAGGGCGCACTCCTCGGGGCCATCCCCCTGCTGGTGCCCCAGCACGTGGCCCTTCCGGCGGTCCTCATGGTTGTCGCGGCCGTGGCCATCAAGGGGGTGGTCATCCCCTTGATCATGATGCGCGCCCTGCGCGACGCCCAGATCAAGCGCGAGGTGGGGCCGCTCATCGGGCGTCTCCCCTCGGTCATCCTGGGGGCCGCAGCCATCCTGTTCGCTGTCCTGTTCGCCGACCAACTGCCCCTGGCCGACCAGCACGAGGGGGTCCTGCTGGTTCCCGCGTCCATCGCCACCGTGCTGGTGGGCTTCATCCTGCTCACCACCCGGGTCAAGGCCATCACCCAAATCGTGGGCTATCTCGTGCTGGAGAACGGCATCTACATCTTCGGGACCCTGCTCATCGAGGCCCTGCCGCTGGTGGTCGAACTGGGGGTGCTTCTGGACCTGTTCGTGGGCATTTTCGTGATCTGCATCATCGTGAACCACATCAACCAGGCCTTTTCCTCTCTGGACACGCGCCAGTTGGTTTCCCTGAAGGAATGATCCATGGCCTTGATCATGATCCTGTTCCCCCTGGCCATGGCCGCCGTGGCCGCGATGACGCCCTCCAACCACTGGCGGCCGTGGCTGGTGCCTGTCACGGCCGCCGGGCACCTGCTCCTGGTGGCAGTCGCCCTGGCCAGGCCGGAGGTGACCCAAGGCTCGGCCTGGCTGGTGCTGGACCCTTTAAGCCGCATCATCCTGCTCCAGGTCAGCCTGCTCTTTCTGTTCTGCTCCTTCCATACCGTGGGCTACCTGCGCTACCGGCAGGAACTGTCCAACCGGGTGTTCTGCTCCTGCCTGCTGACCATGCTGGGGGCCATGAGCCTGGTCATCTGGTCCCACCACTTGGGCCTGATGTGGGTGGCCATGGAGGCCACCACCCTGGCCACCGCGCCGCTGATCTATTTCAACCGCACCCAGCAGAGCATCGAGGCCACCTGGAAGTACCTGCTGGTCGGGTCCGTGGGCATCGCCATGGCCCTGTTCGGCACCTTCTTCTTGGCCTACGCCTCCCTGCACGAAGGGCTCGACTCCATGCTCCTGCTGGAAGGGCTTCTGCGCCAGGCCCCGAGGATGTCCAAACCCTGGCTCCAGGCCGCCTTTGTCCTGCTCCTGGTGGGCTACGGCACCAAGATGGGCCTGGCCCCCATGCACAAATGGAAGCCCGACGCCTACGGCGAGGCCCCCAGCGTGGTCGGGGCGCTTTTGGCCGGAGGGGTCACCAGTTGCGCCTTTCTGGCCATCCTGCGCATCCAGCACATCTGCCACCTGGCCGGAGAGGACCCCTTCACCTCGCCCCTGCTGCTGACCATGGGCCTGTTCTCCATGGTGGTGGCCTGTCTGTTCCTCATCGGGCAGCGCGATTTCCGGCGGATGCTGGCCTATTCCAGCATCGAGCACATGGGCATCCTGGTGCTGGGACTGGGCATCGGGCGCACGGCCCTGTTCGGGACCATGCTGCACGTGCTGGCCAACGGGCTGACCAAGGGGGTGCTCTTCCTGTCCGCCGGGAACATCCACCGGGCCTATCGCAGCAAGAGCACCGAGGTGGTGTTCGGGGCCATGCGGCGGCTGCCCCTGTCCGGCGCGCTGTTCCTGGCCGCCTTTCTGGCCATCACCGGGTCCCCGCCCTTTGCCCCCTTCATCAGTGAGTTCTCCATCTTCAACGGGGCCCTGGACGCCGGGCGGTACGTGATCGGGGGGACCTTCCTGTTCCTGCTGCTGGTCATTTTCATCGGCATGAGCCAGACCGTGCTGCGCGTGGTCCAGGGCCGCGCGCCTCATGAGACGGCCAATGCCGAGTATTGCGACGGATGGCTCACCGGTGCGCCCATGGTCCTCCTCATGCTCCTGGTCCTTGCGCTCGGCCTGTACATCCCGGCCCCCTTGCGCGCGATGCTCACGGACGCGGCGCGCTTCCTGGAGGGGCGGCCATGAACCGCGACCGGGAAAAAATGGTGACTTTCACCAACGGCTGGTCCATCGATCTGGACCGGGTCCCGACCTTCACCCTGGACGCCTTTGAATGGGCCATCCTGGACGCCGTGGACCAGGGGAAGCGCGTGGTGGCGCTTTTCGGCGTGCCCACCGGGCAGCCGGAGGTGACCACCCTCTATGTCATCCTGGCCCAGGACCAGGAGAACTACTTAAACGCCGCGCGGACCCAGATCGAGGGAGACCGCTTCCCCTCGCTCACCCCGCGCTGCCCGCAGGTGCACCTCTTCGAGCGGGAGATCGCCGAGCAGTTCGGGCTCGTCCCCGGCGGCCACCCCTGGCTCAAGCCGGTGCGTTCCCACCGGTCCTGGACCGGCCGGGACGCCTGGGACCGTTCCCCGGACCAGCCCATCCTGCCCGGGGTCTCGGATTTCTACCGCCTGGGCGGCGACGTGCACGAGGTGGCCGTCGGCCCGGTGCACGCCGGAATCATCGAGCCGGGGCACTTCCGCTTTCAGTGCCACGGCGAGCAGGTCTTTCACCTGGAAATCGCCCTGGGCTACCAGCACCGGGGTGTGGAGCAGGCCATGCGCGGCGGCCCGCACCCCCGGTCCATCCACTACGCGGAGACCCTGGCCGGGGACAGCACCGTGGCCCACGCCACCAGTTATTGCCAGGTCATCGAGTCCTTGAGCCATTGCCAGAAAACGGCCCGGGCCCAGACCCTGCGCGGGGTATCCCTGGAGCTGGAGCGGCTGGCCAACCATGTGGGGGACCTCGGGGCCCTGGCCAACGACGTGGGTTTTCTTCCCACGGCCAGCTTTTGCGGACGCATTCGCGGGGACATCCTGAACATGACCGCGCTGCTGTGCGGCAGCCGGTTCGGCCGGGGCATGATCCGGCCCGGCGGCGTGGGCTTTGACGTTGACCAGGCCCGCGTGACCGCGCTCCTGCGACAGCTCGATGCGGCCGAGAAGGACGCGGCCGTGGCCGTGGACCTCCTGTGGGAGACCCCCTCGGTCATGTCCCGCTTCGAGGGCATCGGCCCCCTTCCCCGGCAGGTGGCCCTGGACTTGGGCATCGTCGGCCCGGCCGCCCGGGCCTCGGGGCTGTCCCGGGATGTCCGGCAGGACCAGCCCTGCGGGGTCTTCCGCTTCGCCCACATCCCGGTCTCGGTCTACGACACCGGCGACGTCTTTGCCCGGGCCTACATCCGCTGGCTGGAGATCCTCCAGTCCATGCGCTTCATTCGCGAGAACCTGCGCGCCATCCCGGCCGGAGCCTGCCAGGTTCCAGTCGGCCCCCTGACCCCGAACGGCCTGGTCGTGGCCTTGAACGAGGGGTGGCGGGGAGAGGTCTGCCACGTGGCCATCACCGACGAAACGGGCCGGTTCGCCCGGTACAAGATCGTGGACCCCTCCTTCCACAACTGGAGCGCCCTGGCTTACGCGCTGCGCGACCAGCAGATTTCCGATTTCCCGCTCTGCAACAAGAGCTTCAACCTCTCCTATTGCGGGCATGACCTGTGAGGGAGGAGACCGTTCCATGTTCAAAATGATCGCCGCCCGGCTCAAGCAGGGGCACCGCACCATGAAATACCCCGGGGGGCCTGCGCCTGAGACGTCTGATCGGTTCCGGGGACGCCCGAGCATCGCCGCGACCGGATGCCCGGAGGGCTGCCGCGCCTGCGCCGGGGCCTGCCCCACCGGGGCCGTGAGCGTGACGGACAGGGTGCGCATCGATCTGGGGAAATGCCTGTTCTGCGCGGACTGCGCCTCGGCCTGCCCGGCCCAGGTCATCACCTTCACCCAGGACCACCGCCTGGCCGTGCGAAACCGCCAGGACCTGTGCCTGGAGCAGGGCCAGACCGGGGTCCCCCTGGCGGCCGCGCTGGAGCCCAAGCTCTTGAGCCTCTTTGGCCGGTCCTTGAAGCTCCGGCAGGTCAGCGCCGGGGGCTGCAACGCCTGCGAGGCGGACGTGAACGTGCTGAACACCGTGGGCTGGGATTTGGGACGGTTCGGCATCCAGTTCGTGGCCTCGCCCCGCCACGCCGACGGGCTGCTGATCACCGGCCCGGTCACCCGGAACATGGAGCTGGCCCTGGAGAAAACCTACGCCGCAACGCCCGAACCCAAGATCGTCATCGCGCTCGGGGCCTGCGCCATTTCCGGCGGCCCCTACCTGGACCACAGCCAGGCCAACAACGGAGCAACCGCGCTCCTGCCCGTGGACCTGTTCATCCCCGGCTGCCCGCCTCATCCCCTGACCATCCTGGACGGACTGCTCCGCCTGACCGGCCGGATCACGGATTGAAGGGCGAGTACGACCCCGCATACGCCATACCCAAAAAACAGGTCCCCCGAGGTCGTTCTTAGGCCTCGGTCGACCCGAGGAAGCCCGGCGGGACGGCCTCTTTCCCCTGGCGGGCATCAGTCTGTGGGAACTCCGGCTCACACAGCCTGTTTCCTGCTCCGGCCCCAGGCGTCGGCGGCCTTGATCATGTCCGCCACCACTGCCGGGGCGGTCTCGAACGGCTCGTTGTGCATGCTCTCTCCGGCCGCGCAGGCCTTCTCGGCCACCCGGCGCAGGTCCTGGTCCGTCACCCCTTCCAGTCCCAACTCGGCCAGAGTCGTGGGCAGGCCCACGGCCTCGCAGAATCCATACACCTGGTCCATGAGCGCGGGGTGCTTGTCGGTCAGGAACAGGGAGACCAGGACCCCGAAGGCCACTTTTTCGCCGTGAAAGTACTCCCTGGTCCGGGGCAGGACCGTGAATCCGTTGTGCACGGAATGGGCCGCAGCCAGGCCGCCGCTCTCGAATCCCAGGCCGCTCAGCAGGGTGTTGGCCTCCACCACCCGCTCCAGAGCCGGGGTGACGGCCCGAGCCGCGCAGGAGGCCAGAGCCGCCGGGCCAAACTCCCGTATGGTGTCCCAGCAGAGCCTGGCCAGGGCCTGGGCGGTCATGGAGCCGAGGGCTCCGGCAATGTTTGGGGCTCTTTTCACCCGGCAGGACTCGGCCTCGAACCAAGTGGCCAGGGCGTCGCCCATGCCGGCGGCCAGGAAGCGGGCCGGGGCCTCGGCCATGACCCGGGTGTCCACGACCACCGCGTCCGGGTTGCGCGGCAGGACGTCCGCCCGGGCAAAGGCCCCCTCCGGGGTGTAGACCACGCAGACGGAGCTGCAGGGCGCGTCCGTTGAGGCTATGGTCGGGGCCATGATCGCAGGGGCCTGGGCCAGATGGGCCACGGCCTTGGCCGCGTCCAGGGTCTTGCCCCCGCCCAGGCCGACCACCAACTCGCTCCCGGCCTGCCCGAACAGCCTGAAAAGCCTTTGAATCTCCTCGTCGGAACATTCCCGGCCGAAGGACTCAACCTGGACCTGGCACTGTTCCTCAAGGCCGGGCAGGATGGGGGGAAGGAGGTGTTTCCGGGAATGCGGCGAGGCGATCACAAAGGCCTTGCGGCCCAGCCGGGCGCATTCACTGCCCAGGCTGGACAATGCGTCCCGTCCCTGGATGTAGCGCCCCGGGAACAAGGTGATGCTGATCATGGCAGCCTCCTTGAATGAAAGATTATCCCGTCCGACCCGACGTTATCAGATCAGGCTGTGCCCCAGCAATGCGCCTGTCTCGTTGAAAATTGGTCTGTTCGTCAGGTCCAGTCCCCTCGAAAACAGCCAGGCAGGATCGCTGCGCCGGACCTCCGGGGCTTTCTGGACCATGGCCAGGGCAATGCCCGGACTCTGGGAAATGGGGGCCGGGCCATGAGCCAACAAAAAACCCCGGTTTTCCGGGGATTTTCGGTCATTCTCGGATTGTCTTGGATTCTCATTTGGCGGAGGGGGAGGGATTTGAACCCCCGGACAGGTTTCCCCGTCTGCGGTTTTCAAGACCGCCTCCTTCAGCCGCTCGGACACCCCTCCGCAGGTGCGCTCCGGCCACGAAAGTGGCAGGAGTCGGCCCGGCCAGGAAGTAAACGAGTTCCCGGCCCTTGGCAAGGCCGCAGGGAGCTTGCGGCGGCCGTGGCCTTCCGGTTGCGGGGCGAAATGAGCGGACCTTACGGGTCCACGATCCAGTCCTTGAGCTTGGCCTCGATGGTCGGGACGCCACCAAAGGCGTCGATCTTGGGGGTGTAGGCGATGCGCATGGTCCGGCCCGGGGTGAGGCCCCCCAGGACCTCGGCCTTGCGCCAGGCCTTGGCCTTTAAGGTGATCCCGGCCGTGCGGTCCTTGAGCTCCAGGGCCACGTGGCCTGCGCCAAAGACCCGGCAGGCCCGGACCTCCAGGTCCGGGGAGGCGAACAGGGGCTCGGGGTTGCCCTGGCCAAAGGGCTGGAGGAGCTCCAGTTCCTTGAGCAGGGTGGCGGACACCTCGGAAAAGGACAGGTCCCGGTCGTAGGAGAGCACGGGTTGGGGCGCGGTTCCGGCAAAGGCGGCCTGGGCTGCGGCCTCGAATCCCGTGGACAGGGCCGCGAGGTTCTCCGGGACCAGGGTCATGCCCGCGGCCATGGGATGCCCGCCGAAATGCAGGAAGAGTTCGCTCAAACCCGAGAGCGCGGCGTGGATGTCGAAGCCCTCCACACTGCGGGCCGAGCCCTTGACCAGCCCGTTCTCGGCGCACAGAAGAATGGTGGGCCGGTAGTGGCGCTCGAGCACCCGGGAGGCCACGATGCCGATGACCCCGGCATGCCAGGACGCATCATAAAGCACCAGGCCCAGGCGTCCCTGGGCCACCTGCTCGTCGGCCTGGGCCAGGGCTGCGGCCTGCATCAGCTCCTCCTCGGCCCGGCGCTCGGTGTTCAGCTTGTCCAACTCCCGGGCCAGGGGCTGAGCCGCCTCCCGATCCGGGGCCAGGAGCAGGTCCAGGGCGCGCGCGGCGTCGCCCAGGCGTCCGGCCGCATTGATGCGCGGGGCCAGGCCAAAGGCCACCTGCCCGGCCCCCAGTTCGGCCTGGACCTTGTACCCGGCCACCTCCTTCAAGGCGGCCACCCCGGGCCTGGGGGCGTCTTTGATGAGCAGGAGCCCGTTCTTGACCAGGATGCGGTTCTGCCCGGACAAATCCACCACATCGGCGATGGTGCCCAGGGCCACCAGGTCCAGGTGGCGGCGGATGTCCGCCGGGGTCCCGGGCAGCAGGCGGTTCACCAGACCCATGAGCATGAAGGCCACGCCCACCCCGGCCAGGTTGCGGCAGTCGTTGTCCGCCAGCCGGGGATTGCACAAGGCCTGGGCCCGGGGCAGAACCGGCCCGGGCAGGTGGTGGTCGGACACCACCACGGCCATGCCCAGCTCCCTGGCCCGCTCCACCTCGGCCACGTTGGTGATCCCGCAGTCCACGGTGAGCAAAAGCTCCACGCCCTCGGCCGCCAGCTTTTCCAGCCCGGGAATGTTCAGTCCGTAGCCTTCGGTCAGGCGGTGGGGCAGATAGACCCGGACCTTATAGCCCCGGTCGGCCAGGAACCCGGACACCAGGGCCGAGGCCGTGACCCCGTCCACGTCGTAATCGCCCCAGACCGCCAGCTTGCGGCCCTCGGCCAGGCCCTGGGCCAGGATCTCGGCCGCCTCGGTCAGGCCGGGGATGCACGAGGGATGGGCCAAGCGCTTGAGGCCCGGCGACAAATACTGGTCCATCTCCTGGGCCGTGCGCAGGCCGCGCACCCAGAGCAGTTCGGCCAAAAGCGGGGAAATGGACAGCTCCTCGGCCAGGGCCGGGAGACCTACGGGCAGGGGCGGACGGGCTTTGAGCTTCCAGAGGCTGGGCATGGGAGTCCTGGCCGGAGCATCCGGGGCGCGGGGCCTCCGGGCGGCCGGGGTGGGGTCAGACGTTGAACTTCATGTCCGTGGACTGGAAGATGTCTTCGTCAGCCAGGCCCTCGTCCCCGCTGTCCACGGGCGGGGAGGTGTCCACGGACCCGAGGTCCCCGAGGCTTCCCTTTATCGAGCGGCCGCCCTTGGCGTAGCCCTTGACCTCCAAATATTTGAGGAACATGAGGCTCTCGGCCAGGTCCGGGTTGAGTTCCAGGCTGCGTTTCAGGCTGGCCAGGCAGTTCTCGATGTCGCCCTTCTCGAAATAGGCCCGGGCGATATTGTGGTGCAAATGCTCGTCGTTCTGGGCCAGCTCCACGGCGCGCTGGTAGTAGTCCAGGGCCTGGTCCAGCATCCCGTTCTTGCGCATGCTGATGCCGAAATCATTGAACAGGTGCTTGTGCTCGGTCTCAAAGGCCGCATCCAGCTTGACCAGGCGCTCGAAGATGTCGTTGGCCTTGTTCTTTTCCCCCCGGTCCAGGTAGGTCAGGCCCAGACCGAAGTTGGCCCGCACGTGCTCCTCGTCCACGGAAAGGGCCGAGCCGAACTCGAACTCGGCCGAATAGGTCTTGCCCTCGGACCGGTTCTTCTCCCCGCGCTCCACGGTGTTCTCCAACTCGCGCATGCGCGGGACCACGGTCTGGAAATAGAACTCGGGCTCGGGGTTGTACTGGGCCAGGAACTCCTCCCGGTCCACCGTCCGCTTGGGTCCCGAGGGCACGTAGTTCTTGTTCAGGGGCTGGACCTCGATCTCGCCGGTGCTCTTCTCCAGCACGGACCAGTAGGTCTTCTGGATGGTCCGGCGGGTGGTGGTCCCGGTGCCGACCTTGACCACGGTCTGGGAGGAGAACACCCCCTTGATCAGGTTGGGCCGAGCCCCTTCGCCCGAATGTTTGTCTTTGTCCGCACGGTCCATGGAGCCTTCTTGGTGCATCCCCGACCGGAAAAAGTCCGGCCATGGGCGTCTCATTTCTATATGCGCCTGATCCGGTCCCGGTCAAGCAGTGAAACCAAGGCCTTAAAGGCCTGGCCCAAACCCGTCCATGATCCCCTGCACCAGGTTCGGGCGGCAGGCCGGTCGCAAGGTCCCGGCCACGAACACGGACCTTAAACCCGCATAGGCCCGCTCCAGATCGTCATTGACGATCCAATACCCGAACTCGGCCGCCCGGCCCATTTCCTTGAGGGCGTTGCCCATGCGCTTGGCGATGGTCTCCTCGCTGTCCGTACCCCGGCCGCGCAGCCGCCGCAGGAGCTCGTCCCGGGAGGGCGGCAGGAGCAGGACATAGAGCCCCTGGGGAAAGGAGTATTTCAACTGGGACGCGCCCTGCACGTCGATGTCAAAAAGCACGTCCCGGCCCGAGGCCAGCATTTGCTCTACGGCCGCGCGCGGGGTGCCGTAGAAATTCCCGTGCACCTCGGCCCATTCGGCAAAGGCCCCCTGGTCTTTCAGGCCCAGAAATTCCTCCTGGGTCTTGAAATGGTAGTGCACCCCGTCCTCTTCCCCGGCCCGAGGGGCGCGGGTGGTGCAGGAGATGGAGAAGGACAGGTTGGGGAACACGGCCAGCAGGCGGCCCGACAGGGTGCTCTTCCCCGTGCCCGAGGGCGCGCAGAGCACCAGGACCTGGCCCAGGCGTTCACTGGTCATCCTCGGCCTCCTCCTGGCTGAAGCGCTGGCCCACGGTTTCGGCCTGAATGGCCGAGAGGACCACGTGGTTGGAGTCCGTGACAATGATGGAGCGGGTCTTGCGGCCTTGGGTGGCGTCGATGAGCCGCCCCTCCTGGCGCGAATCCTCGCGCAGCCGCCGCATGGGCGAGGAGGTGGGGTTCACGATGGCCACCACCCGGGCAGCCACCACGAAATTGCCGAACCCGATGTTCAGGAGCTTCTGCTTGGGCATGGACATCCTCCCCTACTCGATATTCTGCACCTGCTCGCGGCATTTTTCAAGCTCGCCCTTGAACTCCACCACCAGGCCGGAGACCGTGACGTCCTGGGCCTTGGTGCCGCAGGTGTTGATCTCCCGGAAGGCCTCCTGGACCAGGAAATCCAGGCGCTTGCCCACTTCGCCGTCGCGCAGGAAGGCTTCTTCCAGGCGTTGCAGATGGGTGGCCAGCCGGGTCAGCTCCTCGCTCACGTCCAGGCGGTCGGCCAGAAGCGCGGCCTCGGCCATGACCCGGTCCTGGGCCTGGTCCATGCCCGCGGCCTCCAGGACCTTGTTCATACGCTCGGCCAGGGTCTTGCGCTTCTCCTCCAGCACAAAGGGGATGCGCTCGCCGATGAGCCCCGTGAGCTCCAGCATGCGCCGGGTGCGGCCGCCCAGGTCCTGGGCCATGGCCTCGCCCTCCACGCCCCGGGAGCGGTTCCAGCTCTCCATGGCCTGGGCCAGGCCCTGCATGAGGCTGTCCTTTAAGGCCGGGTCCGGCTCGCTGCCGCCCTCGGCCCACACCCCGGACATGGTCATGAGCCGGTTTAAGTCCGGGACGTAGTCCATGCCGAGCTTGGCGGCCAGGCCCTGCATCTGCTCGATCATGGCCCCGGCCAGGGCCAGGTTGAGCTTGACCCCCATGAGTTCGGGCTTGGCCACGTCCAGGTTCAGGGAGACCTCCACCCGGCCCCGGGAAGCGAACCGCCGCACCACCTTCTCGAAATTCATCTCCAGGCCGCGCACGAAATAGGGCAGCCGCCATTTCAAATCCAGGAAGCGGCTGTTCACGCTGCGCACCTCCCAGGTCTGGGTCCACTCGCTCTGGGACACCTGGGAACGCCCGTAGCCGGTCATGCTCTTCATGTCATCACTCCTTGTGCGGAGACTGGTCCGGGGATGGGGCCTCACGGTCCCCTGCCTCAGGGCCGGTCTCGTCGAGAATGCCTTGGTGGTATCTGTCCCGCAGCCGGGTCAGATGGATTTGGACCTCGGGCGAGGCATAGTCACGGAAGGTCCAGGGCAGGGTTTTCCAGTGGCCGCCCTGATAAATGAGGGTCAGGTCGGCCCAGATGCCCCCACCCAGATAGATGCGGTGGGTGAAATTCTTGCCCGAGGCCAGGACCAGGCGCTCCAGGGTCAGGCAGCCCGGGTCCAGGTTGAACAGGCGGTTCCCGTCACTCTCGGTGCGGGCCAGCTCCAGGGTGTTGGTGAAGCGCTTGATATCCGCCAGGCCGTCCAGGGGCAGGGGCCGCTCAAAGGACAGAATCCGCCGCCAGAGGGGATGGCCGAACTCGGGCTGGTAGTAGGTGGTCACCTCAAAGGGAATGAGCCCGGAGTCCGAGGCCAGGGGTCCCAGGCGCTGGGCCAAATCGTCGGCCAGGCCGGGCCAGAACGCCTCCCAGCGGGCGCTCAAGATGGACAGGACGAGGACGCCCGGCCGGGGCTCCCGGGGCGTGCTCACGTCCCCTCCCCGGTTTGGACCGGGACCACGGACAGCTCGCCCCTGGCCCGGACCTTGACCGGCCGGACCTGGACCAGGGAGCGCCGGGGCGGCTCGTTTCCGTCCTGCTCCAGATGGCAGGAAACGTAGAATTCGCAGACGCCCGAAGCCAATCCCGAGACCGAGTCCTCCACCACCATGGTCAGGGTCTCCTGGTCCAGGAGCTTGCGGGCGAAATCGCGCTTCTTGGCCTCGGCGGCCTGGCGCAAACGGGCGGCCCGGGCCGTGCGCTCCGGGCCGGGGACCTGGCCGGGAAAGGTGGCGGCCGGGGTTCCGGGCCGGGCCGAATAGGGAAAGACATGGGCATAGGTCAGGGGCAGGGCGGCCACGAAATCCAGGGTCTCCTGGCAGTGAGCCTCGGTCTCGCCCGGGAACCCGGCCAGCAGGTCCGCGCCCAGGCCGAACAAGGGCCATATCCCGCGCAGATCGGCCAGGAAATCCAGGACCTGGCCGGGCCGGTAGTGCCCCCGGCCCATGCGCCGGAGCACCTCGGGCGAGCCGCTTTGCAGGGAGAGGTGCAAATGCGGGCAGATGAGTCGTGCGGCGGACAGGGTGTCCAGGGCCTTGGCCCCAAGCTGGCCGGGCTCAAGGGAGCTGACCCGCAGCCTGGCCCGCCCGGCCCACTCCGGCCCGATCTCGGATTCGATGAGCCCCAGGAGGTCCCAGAAATCCGGGCCGCCCGGCAGGTCGCGGCCGATGTGCCCGAGGTTCACCCCGGACAGGACCAGTTCCCGGAATCCGGCCGAAAACAGCCGGGAAATCTCGTCCACCACCTGGTCAAAGGGCCGAGTCACGGACGGCCCCCGGGACAGGGGCACCACGCAGTAGGTGCAGCGGTGGGAGCAGCCGTCCTGGATCTTGACCACGGCCCTGGCCCGCTCGAAATTCCGGATGGCCAGGGGCGGCCAGACCGGCCGGTCCCCCGGAGCCTCGGCCTCGGGACCCAGGGCCAGGGCGGCCTTGTCCTTATGCCCGACCACCCGGACCACGCCGGGCAGGGTCAAAAGCTCTTCACCCACGATCTGGGCCGCGCACCCGGTGATGAGGATGCGCGCGTCCGGGGCCTGGCGGTGCAAGGCCCGCACCACCCCGCGCAGATCAGCCACGGCCCGGGCCGTCACCGCGCAGGAATTGACCAGGATGACCTGGGCCTGGCCCGGGTCGGCCACCGGGGTCAGGCCCAGCCCGGTCCAACCCTCGCGCAGGGCCTGGGTCTCGTACTGGTTGATCTTGCACCCCAGGGTGGTCATGTGGAAGGTACGCGTGGGCATGGGCAACAGCCGTTGAAAAGGGTTTGGATGATTCGGGCCAGGGTCCCCCGGGACGGGTCGCGACCTTGTACCCGCGAGTGTCCCCCCTTGGCAAGGGCGGGCGGGGCTACCCAAAAAGCCCCTCACTCGTCCAGGTCCGCGATGATCCCCCCGGCCAGCACTTGGCCCACATCCGTGTACAGGGCAGCCACCTGACCCGGGGCCGGGCGTTCCTGGGGGTCCACAAAGGTCAGGACCAGGCTTTCGCCCCCGCTCTCCCCCTCGATCTTCCACCGGACAGGCCGGGCCTTCTGGCGGTAGCGGACCTGGGCCAGGACGATTTCGGGCCACTGGCTTTTCGGGCCATGCCAGACCAGGTCCCGCACCCGGCAGCCCTGGACCGGCAGGTCCACGGCCGGGCCGACAATGAGGGCGTTTGCGGCCCTGTCCTTGCCCAGCACGTAGAGCGGTTCGGCAAAAGAGACCTGGAGCCCCCGGCGCTGGCCCAGGGTATAGGCCCACAGCCCCTGATGCCGCCCCAGTTCCCGG
Source organism: uncultured delta proteobacterium (assembly GCA_903835685.1). Taxonomy (GTDB): domain Bacteria; phylum Desulfobacterota; class Desulfovibrionia; order Desulfovibrionales; family Desulfovibrionaceae; genus CAILNX01. The sequence continues at coordinate 68,541 of CAILNX010000026.1, read as the reverse complement.
CCGTCGGCCAGCACGATGGGTCCCGGGCCGGACAGGGTCGCTCCCCGGGCCTGGAGAAAGGCCCGGTAGTCGTCTCCGGGTACGAAGCAGATCTCCTGGCTTTCCCCAGGCTGGGGCGGGGTGGCCTTGAAACTCGCCAGGGTAGCCAGGGTGTCCGTCTTGAAACGCTCACCCAGGGGAAAGACGGCCAGGGCCAGGCGCTGAGGTGGAACCAGGGAGAGGAAATAGCTCTGGTCCTTGACCGGGTCCGCGCCCCGGAACAGGCCGGGCCGCCCTTCGGCGTCCGGGACCAAGCGGGCGTAATGCCCGGTAGCCAGCGCCGCAGCCCCGGTCCCCAGGGCCAGGTCCAGGAGGGCCCCGAACTTCAGGGCCGGATTGCAGCGGGCGCAGGGATTGGGGGTGCGGCCCTGTTCGTATTCCCGGACAAAGGGGGCCACCACCCGGTCCTCGAAGGCCTGGGTCAGGTCGAAGATGCGCAGGTCCAGGCCAAGACTCGCGCAGGCCTCGGCCAGGTCCTCCTCGGCCTTGTCCCGGGTCGGGCCAGGGGACAGGAAACGGCCGTGCACGGCCAGGACCGGGTGCCCGGCCTGGCGCAAAAGCAGCAGGGACAGGAGGCTGTCCATGCCGCCGCTGACAGCCACGGCCACGAGGGGGAGGGTGGAACGGGAAAGAGTCATGCCGCGCCAGGGGATGGTCCGCCTGGCCCAGAGCCTAGCCGAAGGCCACCTTCACGTGGTCCAGGTAGTGCTCCATCTCGGCGATCAGCCCGGTCAACTGGCTCCGGTTCTTGCCCGGGGCAACGGTTTCGATCTTCAGTCCGATCTCGCCCAGCCCGGTGAATCCGTAGCCGTAGGCCGCGCCCTTGGTGCTGTGGCCCAGACGCTTGACGGTCTCGAAATCCCCGGACTCCAAGGCCCGGCGTAGGCCCGCCACGTCCTTGCGAGTGTTCTCCATGAACCTGGGGATGAGCTCTTCCAAATCCGCGTCGATATGCTCGATGAGTTCCGCGTCAGCCATGTCCATGCTCCTTGTCGCTTCAGGCGGACGAAAAGGCCCGCCCGGCCTTCGCCATCAATCTCTCATTCCACGAGTTATCAATGAATCACAACGAGAACAAGAAGAAATCGCGGCCTGACTCATCATGCCCCCACCCGGCACTGCGGGGTATCTTCCGGAAAATCTTCGTTGGCCAGGGGAATTACAGGCAGACAAGCGCTTTACTGCGATCGACTTTTCATTTAGACCTGGAGGTGATGGAAATTTGGCCGCGTTGATGCGGGGTTTGGGCGTCACGTCCTGACGCCCCCAGGCCCGCGCGAAGGATCACCGTTCCGGAAGCGACGAGGACCATGGTCACCAGCGACGACGATTCCCGTCCAGGCAACACCGATGCCAAATTCCGCTTTTGCATGACCAAAAGCGGCTTGAAGGTTGGCATCAGCCAGGCCACCCCCCACGCAGGGAGCGGACGCCCCCTTTCTGTCGAACTCATGCGCGACCAACTCCGCGAGGCGGGCATCAAAAGCCCCCTGGACGAAAAGACCGCCCGCCAAGCCCTGGAGATGCACCAAAAGGGTGACGACATGCGTACCCTGGTGGTCTGCCGGGGCACCGCGCCTCAGGAGCCTGCCGACGCCTCGGTCACCCTGGCCGGGGACATCGAGCGTCCGGTCACGCCCGGGGCCTTTTTGGGCACCCTGGTTCTGGCCCGGGAGGGCGTGCCCGGAGAGACCGCCGACGGTCGGCCGATTCCGCCCGCCAACCCCCACTCCCCCCGCCACATCACCGTGGGCCAGTACATCACCCACAAGCCGGAGGACAACACCTTAAAGGCCCAGGTCTACGGCATGCTCCGGGTTTCAGACACATCCGTGTCCGTTGAGCCCCTGGTCAAGGTGGCGGCCGACCGATTTTCCATCACCGCCGATCTCCGGGGCACAAGCTACTCCAAGACTCCCATCACCTCGGCCATGCTGGAGGAGGAGCTCAAACGCCTGGGCGTGGTTCTGCCCCTGCGCACGGCCGTGGTCGATGCGGCCGTCAAGCAGGCCACGGCCCAAAAAGCCCCGCAAACGGCCATCATCGTCGAAGGCACGGCCCCGGTGGACGGTGAGGACGGCCGCCTGGAAATGCTCATCAAGATCCGGGCCGCAGGCCCCACGGAGAACGAGGGCCGCATCGACTACCGGGAGAGGGGCACCTTCCCCTCGGTGGAGGCGGGCATGGTGGTGGCCGAACTTCTGCCCCCGACCAAGGGCCTGCCGGGCATGGACGTCTTCGGCAAGCCCCACCCGGCCAAGGAAGGCAAGCCCCTGGAGGTCACGCCCGGAGAGAACATCGAGACCTCGGCCGACGGGACCAAGTTCAAGGCCACCCAGACCGGCATGCTGGTCATGGAAAAAAGCTCCCTCATGGTCACCGATTTCCTGGAGGTCAAGGGGAACGTCGATTACTCCACGGGCAACATCCGGGTGGACCGGGGCTCGGTCAAGATCCGGGGCAGCGTGAGCAGCGGATTCACCGTGTCAGCGCCGGGCCATATCGTGGTGGGCGAGGTCGTCGAGAGCGCCAACGTGGAGGCCGGAGGCGACGTCTCCGTGCGCGGCGGCCTGCTCATGCCCGGCGGCGGGCAGGTCAAGGCCGGGGGCAGCGTCACCGCCCAGTATGCGGCCAACGCCATGATCGTGGCCGTCGGGGACGTCATGGTGAACAACGAGATCACCAATTCGACCATCATCACCCAGGGCAAGGTCATCGCGGCCAAGGGCAAGGGCGTCATCCAGGGCGGGGAGATCATCTGCGGCGGCGGGGTGCAGGCCAACGAACTCGGCTCCGCGCTGGGCGCCATCACCAGCGTGGTCATCAGCGTCAGAAGCGCGGAGAACATCCCGGTCATCAAGGAAAGGAAGGAGCTCCGGACCCGGGTCAAGAAGATTCACGAAGCCCTGGGCAAGGACGACCCCCGCACCATCCTGGAAAAAATCCCCGAGCCCAAGCGCAAGGCCGTGGCCGAAATCCTGCGATACCGCATCCGGGCCGAGGCCAGGATCAAGGAGATCAGCACGGTCCTGGACGAGGAGCTCAAGCAGCGCATAAAGGCCCTGGAAGCGGCCCATGTTGTGGTCATGAACACGGCCTATCCCGGGGTGACCATCAAGATCGGTGGCCGCGTGCTGACCCTGACCGAACCGGCCAAGCGGGCCCGCTTCCGCTGGGACGGAAAAGGCAGCGGCATTGTCATCGATCCGATCTGACCGCCCTCTTTTTGGCCATTCCCTGGGCCTGGTGTTGCGTTCCAGAAATACGGCCAACCAAGAATGAAGAATAAGAATAATTATTTCTTACTCTTCCGTGCCTGCAAAAGACACAGCCGATTTCGGAAGGCGGCACTGGCCCTGGTCCTGTGCCTCCTTTCGGGCTGCCTGGCCGGGCAGCGGGCCGTCCCGTCCTCCTCAGCCTCTCCCGCGTCGGCCCAGGTCCCGGCCAGCCTGAAAACGGCCAAGGCCCAGGTGGCGGCCTTTTATGAATCCGGCCAGTTTACCCGCCAGGCCGAGGCCGTGGCGACCCAGGCCCGGGAGTGGATATCCCAGGCCCTGGCCCAGCCCTCGGAACGAAAGGCGGCCGTGGTCTTCGGCCTGGACGACACCCTGCTCTCCAACTACGCCCGGCTCAAATCCCTGGATTTCGCCAGGCCAGACGTCCTGGCCGGGAGTTTGAACCTGCCCAAGGCCCTGCTTTCCTCGCCCCTGCCCGCCACCCCGGCCATGCAGGACCTCTTCGCCTATGCCCGGGACCACGGCGCGGTCGTGTTCATCGTGGCCGACCGGCCGGAATCCGAGCGCCAGGAAGTGGTGGAGAACCTGTACAAGGCCGGGTACGCGGGCTGGGCCGGGCTCCTGCTCCTTCCGCCGGGCGAGGAGCGCGCCCCATTGTCCGAGGTCAAGGCCAAGCTGCGGGCCTTTATCGAGGAACGCGGGCTGCGCATCGTGGCCAATGTGGGCTGCAAGGACGAGGACCTGGCCGGGGGGCATGCCGAGCGCACCTTCCGCCTGCCCAACCCTTTGTACTGAAAAAGAAAGAACAAGAAAAAGAATATATATTTAAAACTCTTGCGCGCGCAGAAAAGCGCTCTTGCTTCCCAAATCCCACCCTAGGAATTGCGCCCCGAAAGAAACGGCTGGGCCAACATCCACCACAGGTCCATGAATTTGGGCTCCCGGAAGATGTTCAGCCCGATGACCATGTTCTCGTGCCCCTTGTCCGGCTGGGCCTTGTAGGTCCCAAGCAGCCGGTCCCACCAGGGGAAATTGAATCCGAAATTGGTGTTGGCCTCGCGCATGTCCGTGGAGTGGTGCACCCGGTGCATGTCCGGGGTGACCAGCGCCAGCCGCACGGCCCGGTCCAGGGCCAGGGGCAGGGCCACATTGGCGTGGTTGAACATGGCGCAGACATTCAGGCCCACCTCGAAGATAAGGACCGCCAGGGGCGCGGGACCGAGCAGGGCCACCAGGGCCAGCTTGTAGACCACGGACAGAAGAATCTCCCCGGGGTGGAAGCGCAGGGCGCTGGTCACGTCCAGGTCCAGGTCCGCGTGGTGCATGCGGTGCAGCCGCCACAGGAGGCGAAAGTGGTGGAAGGCCCGATGCTGATAATAGATGGCCAGGTCCAGGACCAAAAGCGTGAGGACCAGACCGCCCACCCCGGTCAGGCCCAGCAGGGGCAAAAGGCCCAGGCCCTTCTCCTGGCACAGGGCGGCCAGGGCCACGGGCAGGAGCGGGACGAGCAGACGCACGGCCAGGGTGTCCACGGCCACGATGCCCAGATTGGCGGTCCAGCGCCGGGCCTTGGACGCCACCCGGGGCCGACGGGGGCGCGCGGCCTCCAGCCAGCCGAGGACGGCCAGGGCGGCCACAAAGGACCCCAGACGGGCCAGGATTTCCTGCTGCATCGAACCTCCCGGGCTTGCGCCTCCTCCCTTTAAACCACACCGCGGCCGCAGGCGCAACAGCAGGCATGACCCCGGACTGAAAGGCTGGACAAAGCACAGTCGCGCCCTTGAAATCGGGCCGAGGTTCGCGTATATGGAGAGCTTCCGTCACTCCGCCGGGTGCTCCCGGCCCTGACACAACCGGGCCTCGTGCGGCCCGTCCGGACCCAACGCCTCACGGCGCAAAGGAGCCATTCGATGAAATCACTGAGACCTTTCCTGGCCGCCCTGCTGCTGCTCCTGCTTCCTGGCCTATGCCAGGCCCAGGATACCGGCCTGACCGACGACGAAAAGCCCCGCTTCAACGAGAACATCCTCCTGCCCTCCCCGGCCGAGGTCTTCGTGGCCCTGGCCAAGGTCGGCGAGGCGGACTGGAACGCGGCCGCCTCCTACAACCGCAAATACGACTACCCCAGCAGCCTCTCCCGGGCGCTCAACCTGGGCGTGCGCGCGGCCGACGGCTTCCTGGCCATCCAGGCCAAGGACAAGACCCGCCTGGGCGAGATGATCACGGTGATCATGACCCTGGCCGAAGAGCTGCTGGTGCAAAAGACCCTGCTGGACAAGAGCAAGACCTTCGAGGACTTGGCCAAGCAGGAAAAATGGGACGAGGTGCGCAAGGAGCTGGACAAGCTGCGCGGGGACGTGGAGGCCGAGATGCGCCGCCTGGGCGACGACGAGACCGCCCTTTTGGTCAGCGCCGGGGGCTGGCTGGAGGGCTTAAAGGCCACCACCAAGGTGCTCATGACCCAGTACGACGAGACCTCCTCCTCGGTGCTCTACCAGCCCCGCCTGGTGGACTACTTCGCCGCGAAGATGAACGCCCTTGGTCCCGAATCCCGGAAGCACCCGGCCATCAAGGCCCTGCTCAGCAGGCTGCCGGAGATCAAGGCCCTCATCAATGTGGGCTACCAGCGCCCGGTGCCCAAGGAAAGCCTGGCCAAGTTGAACGCCATCAGCGCCGAGATCCTGAAAACCATCGAGAAAGGATAGCCCCATGCTCCACAGATCGCGCCTCTCGACCCTGGTCCTGGCTGCGGCCATCCTTTTCGTCTTGCCCCATCTGGTCTCGGCCGACCGGTTCAAGGCCCGGGACCTGGCCTATGCGGCCATGGAGTCCTACAACAAGAAGGGCTACAGCGTCCGGGACATCCAGATCGGGGTGCTCCTGCCCGGCGATCCCTACTACCTGGACACCCAGATGACCGCTGGCAACGAGTATGTGGTGTCCACCGGGGGGGACGAGAACGTCCGGATGGCCACCATCCTGGTCTATGACGAGAACTGGATGCCCGTGGCCAAGAGCGGCCAGGGTCCCACGGCCGAAATCGTGTTCAAGGCCAAATGGACCGGCACCTATCACGTGAAGATCAACTGGATGGATTTCGAGAAGGAACGGGCCTACTGGTACATCGTTTCCGGCTACAAATAGGCCGCCGCGCATGACCACAGCGCCAGACATCGCGGGCGCGCCGGTCCAGGCCGCCGAGGCCTTTTTCAGGAGCGGCCTGGCCGTGGAGGTGCTCAAACTCCTGGCCCTGACCGCTAGGGCCGACGGCCCGGTCACGCCCGAGGAGCGCCGGTTCGTGGCCAATTTCTACGGCCGCCTGTACTCCCCGGACATGGCCGAGCGCCTGGGCCGCATGTTCGAGGAGTTCGCGGCCTCCTCCATCGATCCGGCCGAGGTGGCCCGGGCCTTGAACAACCGTCTGGCCCGCCAAGACCGCATCTTCTGCCTGCTCAAAACCTACGAATGCCTCCGGTTCGACCGGGCTCACCCGGACGAGGTGGAGACCGCCCGGTACATGGGCCGACTTCTGGACATAAACGTCCACGACCTGGCCTTCATCGAGAATATCCTGGGCCTGCCCTTTCCCCTGCCCGGGGACCCGGATCGGGCCGGGATCATCGCCCTGCGCGTGACCGGCGACCAGGACGGGGACTTAGGCCTGCCCCTGCCCGGCCTGGACCTCATCCTGTACAAAATCCACAACCTCTACTGCATCACCCAGAACGACCACGCTCACCTGGTCTCCCTGGACGGCTCGGCCCTGGTCCCGGGCATTTCCGCGCGCATCTCCCACAACCATTTCATCCAGGTGGACAATTACCACATCCGCTACCAGGACTTAAAAATCCATTTCGAGAACAAGCTCCACCCCCTGGACTCCCGGCTGTTCATCGTGGAGACCGAGCAGGGCCTGGCCTTTCAGGAGGAACGGCCCGCCTCTCCCCTGGCCCAGGTGGCCGTGCGCGGGACTCGCTTAAGCTTCACCCCCCTGGACCCGAGCACCCTGGCCGCCCTGGACAAGGCCCCCCTGACCCAGGAGACCCCGCTCACCTTGGACGACGTGCCCTACATCAACGGATTTCGGATCAACACCCGGGAACTCTACTATTATCTGAACGCCCGGCGGCGCATCCCCCTGGACCCGGACCAGGAGCGCATCGAGATCGGCAACAACCTGCGCAGCCCGGTGTTCCTCCAGGACGACCTGTCCGGGACCTGGAGCGCGGCGCTTATCCGCCGGGACGCCTCCTTTTTCTTCGATCCCGGGGACTGCCCCTATCAGGTCTACCTGAACCGCGAGCCCATCGCCGGTTCGGCCACCCTGGTCCCGGGGGACACCCTGTTCATCCACGACGCCTTTCTGACCCCGGAGCCAGACGGCCGCGCCCTGAACAAGAAGCTGTTCCAGTTCCGCCGCCTGGCCACCGAGGGCCTGCGCTACTGCTTCGAGGACGGCACCGTGGCCGTGGACGACGTGTCCTTTGACATCGAATACGGGGAGTTGACCGCCATCATCGGCCCCAGCGGCTCGGGCAAGTCCACGCTCTTGAACATCCTGAGCGGACTCTTCCTGCCCCAGGAAGGGGCCGTGCGGGTGGACGACTTCGACCTGCACCAGGACTACGACCTGCTCAAGGACTTTCTCGGCTACGTGCCCCAGGACGACCTGCTGCTCTCCAACCTGACCGTGTACGAGAACCTGTCCTACCACGCCCGGCTGCGCTTCCCGGACAAGCGCCGGGAGGAGCTGGACGCCCGCATCGAACTGGTCTTGAAAGATATCGGCATGACCTCCAAGCGCTCCTTGCGCGCGGGCAGCCCCACGGACAAGACCCTGTCCGGGGGCGAGCGCAAGCGCCTGAACATCGGGCTGGAGCTTTTGGCCGACGCGGAAATCTATCTCCTGGACGAGCCCACCTCGGGCCTGTCCTCCAAGGACTCGGAAAAGATCCTGGAGCTTCTGTCCAACATCGCCCTGCGCGGCAAGATGGTCCTGGTGGTCATCCACCAGCCCGGGTCCAAGCTGTACAAGATGTTCGACAAGGTCATCCTCCTGGACCAGGGCGGCAAGCTGGCCTATTTCGGCCCCACCTACCAGGCCCTGGAGTATTTCAAGCGGCACATGGAGGCCGTGACCAGCGCGCCCGTGGAGGTGGAATGCCCCCACTGCAAGGCCGTGCAGCCGGGCATCCTCCTGGACACCCTGGAGGACGCCTTAAAAGACATCGACGGGTCCTCCCTGGGCGAGCGCAAGCACTCCCCGGCCTGGTGGCAGGACGAGTACCGCAAGAGCGTGGTCCAGACCTGGTTCTCCAGCGTGCGCCTGCCCACGGCCGAGGACCTGCCGCCCTCGCGCCTGCCCACGACCTCGGAGCGGTTCAGCCAGTTCGTCACCCAGTTCGCCCGCAACTTGAAGAACAAGACCCGGGACCGCTCCAACCTGGTCATCACCTTTCTGGAGGCCCCCTTCCTGGGCATGACCGTGGGCTTCATCCTGCGCTACTCCCCTTTCGACCACTACACCCTGTACACCAACGACCTCTTGCGCACTTTCGTCTTCGTCTCGGTCATCGTGTGCATCTTTTTGAGCATGACCAACAGCGCGGACGAGATCATCTCGGACTCGGCTCTTTTCCTGCGCGAACGCATGCTGAACATCACCCACCGGGGCTATCTGGCGGCCAAGCTCCTGGTGCTCATGCTCTTCGCCCTGCTCCAGAACGCCCTGTTCCTCCTGGCCGGGTTCGCGGTCATGGAGGTGCGCGAGCTGTTCCTCCCCTACCAGATATTCCTCTGCCTCTTGTCCTACACGGCCATCTCCGGCGGGCTGTTCATCTCCTCCATCCCCCGCCTGTCCTCCAAGGCGGCCCAGAACATCGTGCCCCTGGTGCTCATCCCCCAGATCATCCTGGGCGGGGCCCTGATCGAATACGAGAAGATGAACGTGAACCTGACCCTGTTCAAGAACAGCCCGGTGCCGGAAATCTGCCAGTTCATGCCCTCGCGCTGGGCCTACGAGGGGCTCATCGTGCTCCAGGAGACCGGGAACCGCTACGACTCTCGGCACGAGGAGTTGAACAGCGAACTCATCCGCTTCAAGCAGGACCGGGAGGCCTATATCGCGGCCCACGGGGACAAGGCCTTCCGCACCCGGGTCCAGGAGCTCACCGACCGGCTGGAGGCCTTCCGCACCCGCTTCAAGCACGACTACGGGAACAAGAACGTGCACGACATCGTGACCCTGGCCGAAAAGAAATGGCGGGAGGACAATGATCAGCAGAATGGGCCGACTGGACCGAACGGGTACGAGGGCCGGGAGGGACCAAACGGCCGGGACCCGGATCAGCCCCGGGTCTACCCCATGTTCGTGCGCGAAAAGCAACTGCCGCTCACGGGCCAGGTCAGCACCCTGGTCTACAACGGGCTCATCCTTCTGGGCATGGCCCTGCTGTTCAATTTCTGCACCCTGGTCTGCCTGCGCTTCCGGGAGCGCATGCTCTGGGGCATGAACCGGCTCCTGCGCCTGGGCGGAGCGGCCCGGGGCAGTGTCCGAGGAAATGGTCGGGGCAACGGCCGAGGAAACGGCCGATCCAGGACCAGGACGTGAGCCGGGCGCTCTGCCTCATCCAGGCCAACTGCCAGGGCGACCCCCTGGTGGAGCTGCTGGCCGCCCATCCCGACTTCAGCCAGGCCTTCGAGACCCGGCTGTACGTGAACTATACCCGGCAGCCCGTGCCCGAGACGGACCTGGCCTCCTGCGCCGTCTTTCTGCACCAGTGGCTGGAGGAGAAATGGGGCGGGCTGTCCAGCCCGGTCCTGCGGGCCAAGGTCTCCCCCTCCTGCCGGGCGCTCTGCCTGCCCAATGTGTACTGCAAGCAGTACTGGCCGCTCATCGACTCCAATCCGGTCATCAACTACTCCGACGCCTTCCTGAACCTGCTGGTGGACAAGGGATTGGAAAAGCGGGAGATCCTCCACCTGTACACCCGCTCGGACCTGACCCGGTATTTCGACCTGGAAGGCATTTTCGCCGATTCCTGGGACCAGGAGTACGAGAAGGAGGAGCGCTGGGACGTGAAGGTCACGGACCTGGTCCGCGCCCTGTTCCGTGAGGAGCGGCTGTTCAACACCGTGAACCACCCCAGGGGGCGGCTCACCCTGCACGTGGCCCAGGAAGTATTGCGCCTCCTGGGTTTCGCCCCCCTGCCCGAGGAGACGGCCCGGGCCGCAGCCGATCCCTATCCGGAATTCGAGCTGCCCATCCACCCCCAGGTGGCCGCCCTGCACGGCCTGCCTTTTGCCGACGCGCACACCCTGTACAATCTCTACGGCCGACCCGGGACCTTCCTGGAATACGTGAACCACTACCTGGACTGCCGAGCCCTGGGCATCGACGATTTCATCAGCTATCTGCGGGTCAAGGCCCTGGACCCGGAGACGGAAGCCGGGGCATGAAACTCTTTCTGTCCCTCGCCCTGATCTTGCTCTCGGCCATGATCCCGGCCGCTCCGGCCCTGGCCCAGACCCAAGCCGAGCCCGAGGCCTGGGAAATCCTGGTCCATCTGCCCACCCGGCCCGGGGTGACCCAGGACTTTCTCCTGATGAAGCCCGGGCAGGCCCGGGCCTGCGTCATCCTGCTGGCTGGCGGGGACGGAGCCCTGGGTCTGTACGGGGAAGGCGAGGAGGTGGGCATCGGGTCCCTGGGCGGGAATTTCCTGGTCCGCTCCCGGGAATTGTTTGCGGAACAGGGCCTGGTGGTGGCCACCCTGGACGCGCCCTCGGATCGGCAGGCTGGCATGGGCGACGAGTTCCGCTCCGGGGCGGCCCATGCCCAGGACGTGGCGGTCGTGGCCGGGTATTTGCGCCGGGAGACCGGACTGCCGGTCTGGCTGGTGGGCACCAGCCGGGGCACGGTCTCGGCCGCTGGCGTGGCCCTGCGCCTGAGCGCAACGCCGGAAGTCCCCAGGGACGGAACAGGGGCCGAGACCCTTGCCAGGCCCATCGACGGAGTCATCCTGTCCTCCACCATCACCCGCAGCCTGCACGGCCACAAGACGCATTTTCTGCTGAACGGGGTCCTGAGCCTGGACCTGACCGCCATCCGGGTTCCGGTCCTGCTGGTGGGCCACGCCTCGGACCAGTGCGAGGTGACCCCGGCCAGGGACATGGCCCGCATCGCCGAGAAGCTCAAGAATTCCCCGCGCGTGGAAACGCGGACCATGGAGGGCGGACGAGCGGCCATTTCCGAGCCCTGCCAGGCCAAGTCCGCCCACGGCTATTTCGGGGTCGAGCAGGAGACCGTGGCGGCCATGGCCGAGTTCATCCGGGCCAATTCCAGGCCCTGACCGGCGTTCTTCGGCCAGGACCATCCCCGACGCATTGCATTCCTGAATCGGCCAAGCTCAAGACAACACATAACAATAAGAATTTATTATTTTTATTTTCATTTCTTGCGTGAGCCTTTGTATGGAGCGTACCCCCCAAGTATTCGCTGGTCAACAAGTGGCCAAAGACGAATCCGGCCTGGCCCAGACCGGTCCTGATCCGCCGATGTCCCTGCGTGGACAGCCACAGCCGAGCCATGCTACCCAGCCCCCCAACGCCATTCCACGGGAAGGACACCAATGCCCAACGACAAAAACGACAACGACAGTCTGGAAAAAAACATGGAGGCCATGGTCCGGGGCATCCTCATCGGGGCCTCCCTGGGCATGTTCGCCTCCTGGATCGACCTGTTGTCCATGGACGCGGGCCGGGCCGTGGCCCTGGGCGGGATCATGGGCGCCCTGGCCGGGCTGACCCACAAGCGGATGCAGGACCGCAAGAGGAAATAGAGGGGGAGGATCAGCCCTGCTTCTCGGCCAGCCGCCCGAGCACCTTCTTGAAGGCGTTCAACACCGGGGCGCTGACCCGGCCCTTGAAGTCCAGGTCGCCCTGGCTGCTCCGCACGCCCACGGAGGAGAACTCCAGGCCGATGATGATCTGGCGGTGCCGGGTGTGGGTCACGTGCCGCACCGAGCCCGTGAAATAGAAGCCCTCGAAGCCCTTGAGGGCCGGGTCAAAGACCTTGAGCTCCACGCACACTTCCTTGCCGTATTCGAACTCGCCCTTGACCGCGGACTTGGGGACCATGAGCCGGAGTCCTCCGGAAGAGACGTCCACCACCCGTTCGTCCGGATGGGTCTGGTCATCGCGTTCCACCGTGCCCACGTGAAAGGCCTCTTCAGCGATCTTCAAATGCCAGTCCCGACCCAAGGCCGGGGATTTGAGCCAGACCCGGGCCATGGCCGTGCGCAGGTTGTTGATGCGCACCCGGCGCTCCTTGCGTCGTTGCATGTCCAGGGTGGCGGCCGGCATCTTGAGCTTTAGGATGCGGGTGTCGGCCCGGTCCTTCTCCAGGCCCAGGATGTAGGTGCGGAAGGCGTTGACCTTTAAGTGCAGGTGAACCAGGGGCCGGAAATGGCAGAGCACCGGGCGGCCGATAAGGGAGGGACCAAGGCCCTTGTCCTGGGTCACTTCCAGGCGCAGGGAGTCCCCCCGGACGGACTGGATCAGGCCGGTGCACAGCCCGCGACCTCGGCCCCCGGAATCCAGTTCCACCTCCAGGGGGACCCGCTCCTCGGTCAGATAGTCCACGGTTTCGCGGGGATGGGCGTTGCCGGTCAGCCGCCCGAGCCAGAGCTGGGAGATGTGCCTGAAACGAGGAGACAGGCGATAGGCGAGAAAAAAGAGCCCCCCCAGGACCAGGAGCAGGCCCCAGAATCCCAGGGACCACAGGGTCTCGCCGGTTCCCACGGCCTTTTCCAGGCTCTCGCCCAGGGCCTCCAGCCAGCGGACCACGAAATCCGTCTGCATGTCCACGCCTTGCCCGGCCATGGCCACTCCATGGATGGCGGCCCGTTCGGCCCGTTCGGCCCAGCCTTCGCCGTCCCGATCCGCACACCCTCTTCCACCTTACCCTGGTTCGGCCTGACTGACAATCCTGCTGGACAATCCTGCCTGTCCTCCATGCCACCCTGAACAGGGGACCTGATTTCGCATACAATGAAATATAATTATTTCATATAATTATCCATCCTAGCAAAGGTCTCGGACAGGGCGGCGTGAAAAATTACCCAAAATGATGTTGACAATCATTTTCAATAGCCCTATCAGAAGCAGGCCGCCGGGCAATTCCGCCCTGGGAGTGCGGCATGGAGGTTTGTATGTGGGACGTGTTGGCGACCGTGGGCATCGTGCTGGTTGCGGCTTTTTATTTTCTGCGGCGCTTGCGCCGGAATTTGAGTTCCAAGACCCCTTCCTGCTGCGACGGCTGCTCCTGTTGCGGCGGATCGGGGAAGATCCAGAAGAAGCCCGACGGAGGGGCCTGCCATGGATAATATCGTCTGCCTGCGCGAGGTCAAACGGGACCAGCGCTTCATTGTCAGCCGGGTCACGGCCCAGGGCGAGGTGGGACGCCGCATCCGGGACATGGGCCTGACCCCGGGCGCCGAAGGCCGCATCGTGGGCCGCGCCCCGCTCAAGGACCCGGTAGCCATCCGCCTCAGGGACTTCACCCTTTCACTGCGCAACAACGAGGCCGACCATGTCTTTGTCCAGCTCATCGACGCCTAGCGTAAAACCCCTGGTGGTGGCCCTGGCGGGCAATCCCAACGCCGGAAAAACGACCATGTTCAACGCCCTGACCGGGGCCCGCCAGCACGTGGGCAACTGGCCCGGGGTGACCGTGGAGAAGAAGTCCGGCCGCATGGAATTCGAAGGCCAGGAACTGGAGATCGTGGACCTGCCCGGGGCCTACTCCCTGACCGCCTACACCGACGAGGAGCGGGTGGCCCGCAATTTTCTCATCAACGAACGGCCGGACGTGGTCTTGAACATCCTGAACGCCGGGTCCCTGGAGCGCAACCTCTACTTGAGCGTGCAATTCCTGGAGTTGGGCATCCCGGTGGTGCTCATCCTGAACATGATGGACGAGGTGAAAGGCCAGGGCAAGACCATCGACACCCGGCAGTTGGAGAAGCTCATCGGCTGCCCGGCCGTGGAGGCTGTGGCCCGGCGAGGCCTGGGCAAGGAAGAGGCCGTGCGCCGGACCATCGAACTGGCCCGGACCCGGAGCGGGGACTGGCGTCCCTTGGAGTTGTCCTACGGCCCGGACCTGGACCCGGCCTTGAAGGAGATGGAGGAGATCATCTCCTGCTCGGCCTTTCTGGTGGACCGGGTCCCGTCCCGCTGGACCGCCCTCAAATACCTGGAAGGGGACCCCATCATCCGCACCCTGGGGCGTGAAAAAGACCCGGCCACCTCGGCCCGGCTGGAAGAGATGGCCGCCAAATGCGAACGCCACCTGAACCAGACCCTGGGCGCCTCCCCCGAGGCCATCATCGCCGACTACCGCTACGGGTTCATCGCCGGACTGCTGAAAGACGTGGTCACCCGGGAGGACCGGGGCTTCCGCCTGGACGCTTCCGAGCGCCTGGACCGGGTCCTGACCCAGCGCCTGATGGGTCCGGCCATCATGGCCGCCGTGGTGTACCTGATCTACGTCATCACCTTCGCCCTGGGCCGCCTGCCCATGGACGCCGTGCAATGGGTCTTCGACCGCCTGGGCGACGGGGTCACGGCCCTGGTCCCCGAAGGGCTTTTGCGCTCGCTCCTGGTTTCCGGGGTGATCAAGGGCGTGGGCGGGGTCGTGGGCTTCGTACCGCTGATCCTGCTCATGTTCCTGCTCCTCTCGGCCCTGGAGGACTCGGGCTACATGGCCCGCATGGCCTACATGCTGGACCGGGTGTTCAAGATCTTCGGCCTGCACGGCAATTCCGTGCTGCCCTTCATCGTGTCCGGGGGCATTGCCGGAGGCTGCGCCGTGCCCGGGGTCATGTCCACCCGCACCCTGCGCAGCCCCAAGGAGCGTCTGGCCACCATCCTCACCGCGCCGTTCATGACCTGCGGGGCCAAGGTCCCGGTCTTTCTCATGCTGGCCCAGGCCTTTTTCCCCCGCACCGCGCCCCTGATCATGTTCAGCATGACCCTGGGCGGATGGGTCATGGCCCTCTTGGTCTCCCGGGTCCTGCGCTGGACCGTGGTCCGGGGCGAACCCACCCCCTTTGTCATGGAGCTGCCGCCCTACCGCCTGCCCACCCTGCGCGGCCTGCTCATACACACCTGGGAGCGTTGCTGGGAATACCTGCGCAAGGCCGGGACCACTATCCTGTGCGTGTCCATCCTGCTCTGGGCGGCCATGACCTTCCCGGGCCTGCCCGAGAATCTGGCCCAAACCCACGACAACCGGATTCAGGCCCTGGAGGGCCAGATCACCGAGGCCAGGGAGGACCAGGCCCCGGCCGAGCGCCTGGCCGAACTGGAGGACTTCCTGAAGACCGGCAAGAACGAACGCGCCCAGGACGAGGTACGCCACACCCTGGCCGGACGCCTGGGCCTGGCCCTGGAGCCCCTGACCAAGCCCGCCGGGTTCGACTGGCGGGTGAACATCGCCCTTTTGGGCGGCGTGGCGGCCAAGGAGGTCATCGTCTCCACCCTGGGCACGGCCCTGGCCATGGGCGAGGTGGACAAGGAGGACTCCGGGGCCCTGTCCGAAAAACTGGCCCAGGACCCCGCCTTCTCCCCGGCCGGAGCCTTGTCCCTCATGGTCTTTGTCCTGCTCTACGCCCCCTGCTTCGTGACCCTGGTGACCATCAGCCGGGAGGCCGGGCGGGGCTGGGCGGCCTTCAGCCTGATATTTAACTCCGTCCTGGCTTACGGTCTGGCCGTAGCCATGTATCAGGTGGCCAGACTTGTCTTGTAGGGAGGAGTCGTTCTCTTATTGATGAAAAAAATCACTTTCAACACTTGATTCTTTCCCGAACGAGAGCTACATCTGCCTCGTCCGGAGTCAATGATGGGCTCCATCTCCGGATGGCAAGGAGGGAAGTGACGCACATGCGGTTCTGGCTGGTTTTCTCCCTGGTCCTCTGCCTGGCCCCGCCCCTTGCGGCCGGGGTCGCGGACCAGGCCTCGCCCGTGGCCAGCCCGCCATCCGGGGGCGCAGCGGACAACCGGACGGAAGCAGTGCTCGTCCCCTATGAAGAAATACAAATGTTGCGTCAGTGCTTCCATGATGTTGTATACCAGCGGACCATTGAAAGACTGACTGCCCGCAAGAAACAGCTCGGAGCATCCAACGCGGCCAGGGTGATAGACGCGAAGATACAACGTCTGGACACCGGAAACGCGGAATACATTGCGCAGTGCAGTCAGGACATCCTGCGGTTGGCCCAAAAGGCCCAGATTGACATGAGAAAAATTCTATACTTTCTCTACATTGACCGGAATCGGAACCGCCAACTGGCCCTGGTCGGTTTCTTCGACCCCTCCACCAGGACCGTTTCGCCCGTGGGCCTGGATCTCATTTCCTCCGGGGACATGGACAAGGGCAAGGATCATTACCTGACCCCCGAAGGGGTGTTCGAGAACCGGGTGGAGAATTTCGGCTACCGGGCCCTGGGCACGCCCAACCAGGACGGCTGGATGGGCCTGGGGGCCAAGGGCAGCCGGGTCTGGGACTTCGGATTCCAGCCCGGGCTCCGGATCTACCGGGGCGGCCCGAGTCTGGCCCAGATGCGCCTTCTGGTCCACGCCACGGACCCGGTCCAGGGGGAAAGCCGCCTGGGCCGCAGGGACTCCAAGGGCTGCGTGCGCATCTCAGCCGGGCTGAACGAATTTCTGGATCGCTGGGCCATTTTGGACGGCAATTATGAGCAGTGGGTGCGGCTGAAGGGCCGAACCTGGCTTTTGCGCCAGGACCGCACCCCTGTGCTGGAGCCGGGCCGCTACCTGTTCATCGGCGACTCCTCGGAATCCGGGCAACCCCCGGTGCCGGGGAGCACGGGAATGAACGCGGCCAAGCAGGGCGCGGAACGCGCCGCGAACGCTCTCAACTGAAAAGGCGGGAAAGGATGCCGACGTACAAGACAGCGAACCGACACCCAGGCAGGAAACAGGCCTTCATCCTCGGATTCATCTGTCTGACCGCCTGTTTCCTGGCCTCCTTCGCCTGGACCACCCTCGCGGGGGCCTCGGAGCCGAGCTTGAACGTCAAGTCCGCCATGCTCATGGACTTGACCTCCGGCCGCATCCTCTACGAACAGGACGCCGACCGGGCCATCGCCCCGGCCTCCACCACCAAGATCATGACCATGTACCTGGTTTACGAGGCCCTGCAGAACAAGGAAGTCACCCTGGACCAGCCCGTGGTCATCAGCCGCCGGGCCGACGCGGCGGGCGGCACGCGCATGCCCGTGCGCCCGGGCGAGACCCCCACCTTAAACGAGGTCATGCGCGGCATGGCCGTGGTCTCGGGCAACAACGCCTGCGTGGCCGCGGCCGAGCACCTGGAAGGGGACGTGAAGTCCTTTGTGCAGCTCATGAACGACACGGCCCGCTCCCTGGGCATGACCCACACCACCTTTAAGAACCCCAACGGCCTGCCGGCCCGGGGCCAGGTGACCACGGCCCGGGACATGCTCACCCTGGGCTCGCGCTATTTGAAGCGCTACCCCGAGGCCCTGCGTTTCCACAGCCAGAAATACTATTATTACAATAACTTTCAGGGGCATAACGCCAACACCCTGCTGGGCGAGTGCGAGGGCGTGGACGGGCTGAAAACCGGGTTCGTGGCCTCCTCGGGCTTCAACATCATCGCCACGGCCAAACGCGGGTCCCACCGCCTGGTGGCTGCGGTCATGGGCGCGGAATCCTCGCGCACCCGTGGCCGGGAGACGGAAAAGCTCCTGGAGCTCGGCTTCGCCACCCTGGACGGGGACCAGGCCCGGGTGGCCCAGGTCCGGGAGACCATGAACACCGACCGACCGGTCTCCCTGGCCGCCAAGGGCCACCGGAAAAAGCACTCCAAGCACAAGGACCCGCAGGTGGCCTCGGTGGAGCGCAAGCACAAGACGGCCCAGTCCCCGAGCCAGGCCCAGGCCCTGGCCCCGGAAGACGGCCCGCGCCACACCAAAAAGAGCAAGGCCCGGGCTGCCCGCCTGGCCAAACGCGAAGCCCTCTTGGCCAAAAACGAAGCCCTCTTGGCCAAAAACGAAGCCCTCTTGGCCAAAAACGAAGCCCAACAGGCCAAAAACGAGACGCGGTTGACCAAGGACCAGACCTCTGCCTCCCTGGACACGGCCAAGGGCAAGAGCAGGCACAAGGACAAGGCCTACACCCTGGTCTCGGACAAGCAGGCCAAGAAGCCCGGGGACAAGATCAGCCGCAAATCCTCGCACAAGAAAAAGCGCCACCCCTCCCAGGACGCGAGCCGACTGGCTCTGGTCACCCCCGAATCTTGATCTTGTCCATGAACCCTTTCCGCGCCCTTGGGGCGGCCGCGCTGTCCACGGTCAAGGAAGCGGCCCAGCTCTGCCTGACCCTGTTCAAGATCATGATCCCCATCATCGTGGGGGTCAAAATCCTCACGGAGTTGGACCTGATCCGCCATTTGGCCGCGCCCATGGCCCCGGTCATGGGCCTCATGGGCCTGCCCGGGACCATGGGCCTGGTCTGGGCCACGGCCATGATCAACTCCATCTACAGCGGGATCATCGTCTTCCTCTCCCTGACCCTGGACACCCCCTTAAGCACGGCCCAGATGACCGTGTTGTGCGTGGTCCTGCTCATCGCCCACAACCTGCCCGTGGAGGTGAGCATCGCCCGCCGCTCGGGTCCGAAATTCCTGTTCCAGGCCGCCAGCCGCGTCGTGGGCGCCCTGGTCCTGGGCATGCTCCTGCACCAGATATACACCCGCTTCCACCTGCTCCAGGAACCGGCCGTGGTGCTCTTCCGCCAGGACCCCGACAGGGCCGCCCAGGGCGCATCGCTCCTGTCCTGGGCCCTGGGCGAGGCCAGGAACCTGGCCTCCATCGCCGGGGTGATCCTGGCCCTGGTGGTCATCATGCGCATTCTGACCGCCACCCGGGCCGTGGAGCTCATCAACGGGGCCTTGCGGCCGGTCCTGCGGATGCTCGGCATCGGCCCCAAGGCCTCGGCCATCACGGTCATCGGCCTGACCCTGGGCCTGGCCTACGGCGGCGGGCTGATCATCCGCGAGGCCCAGTCCGGGGAGATCGCGCCCAAGGACGTGTTCTCCTCCCTGACCCTCATGGGCCTGTGCCACAGCTTGATCGAGGACACCCTGCTCATGGTCATGCTCGGCGGGCACGTCTCGGGCATCCTGTGGGGGCGTCTGCTCTTCTCCCTGGCGGCCACGGCCCTGCTGGTCCGGTCCACGGCCCTCCTGCCCCCGGCCTTCTGCGCCCGCCATCTGTGGGGGCCGCCTCCGGCCTAGACCCCGACCCAGGCATTGACTTTGCCCTGCCGTATCCTATACTCGATCTTTTCCAGGCGGAATCGGCCCGGCCCCCGCCCCATACGCCTCCACGAGATCGGCCATGAAACGAATCCTCCTGCTGCTGTTCATCCTGATCCAGGCCCCGGCCTGGGCCACCTCGCTCACGGCCAAATGGCCCAACGACTCCCTTTTGCACACCACGGCCTTCTGGGCCACGGCCGACCGCCACCGGGGCGAGGACCCGGCCGCCCTGTCCGCGACCAATCCGGCCGGACGCCCGCTCATCGGCTGGGACATCGGCCCCCGCTCCATGGAGGAGACCTCGCCCGCGCCTCTGTCCCTGGCCCAGCCCGAGGCTGCGGTCGAAGACCCCTTCCCCAGCCTGCCCCGGGAAGTGGCCCGGAGCGACAGAGCCGCCAAATCCACCAACCGCAACCTGCTCCCGGGCTACCTGCCCTTTTCCGCCGAGCCCATGCCCTCGGCCCGCAATGAATGGCTGGAGCCGGACAAGCCTCAGACCTACGACTTCCCCCTGCCGCACACCGGCTGGCTGGTGCTCATGGGCCTGGCCCTGGCCGTGGCCGCCCGGCTCTATCTGGCCCGTCGCCGTCGCCGTTTCCGCTGACCCGCGCCCAAGAAAAAAGTCTGTCAAGAACCCGGCAATCCCTGCCCGGGCTCCTGGGCTTCGGGCCAGAGCCGACCTGTTCCCCTCATACACTTCTTGAATTATTTTAGATAAATATAAAGGCATGCCGCTTCGGGCAGAAGGCTTGGCATGGAACCTGCTTTGACCCAGTCATCTGGAGAACAGGTGAGCGGTCGGACGAGATCGGGAACGAACACCATGAAGAAAACACTTCACACAAGCGTTCCGATCAGCCACCCCACGGTCCCTTCGGATACTCGCCGCTGAATTTCTGGAAGACAGGTGCGGCCGGGAACGAGGACGGGAACGAACACACCAAGTAGCGAAGGGCCAAGGCCCATTCAACACAACGTTCCGGCCCACCCGCCCACGGTACAACGGGGCTCACGGCGAAAAAAAAATCGGCCTTCGGGCCGATTTTTTTTGTCTTTTGACCGGGCCTCTGGCCCCTTCCCTCTCCTACACGGCCGACGGCCAGGGACGTTCGCCCTGGGCCGCTTCCAGGACCCGGGCCGCGGCCAGCAGCCGGTCCTCGCTAAAAGCCGGGCCAAGAAGCTGCAACCCTACGGGCAGTCCGGTGTCCCGGCCCAGGCCCACGGGCAGGGAGAGGCCCGGCAGTCCGGCCAGGTTCAGGGAGATGGTGAAAATATCCATCAAATACATCTGCAAGGGATCGGCCGTGAACCCGCCCAAAGGGAAGGCCGTGATGGGGCACACCGGCCCGGCCACCAGGTCGCACTTCTCGAAAGCCTGGTCGAAGTCCCGGCGGATCAAGCGTCGCACCT
This sequence comes from uncultured delta proteobacterium, assembly GCA_903835685.1. GTDB lineage: Bacteria > Desulfobacterota > Desulfovibrionia > Desulfovibrionales > Desulfovibrionaceae > CAILNX01. Next base: position 47,493 of record CAILNX010000026.1, on the reverse strand, counting down.
GGGCGGCCTTGCGGTAGTACGCGTCGTAGTACCCGGCCGAAAGCACGTAGGTGCCGATGATGATCCGGCGCTGGACCTCTTCCCCGAACCCCTCGGTACGGGATTTCTGGTACAGGTCCAGGAGCTCCCCGGCCTCCTTGGTGCGGTGCCCGTAGCGCACCCCGTCGAAGCGGGCCAGGTTGGAGGAGGCCTCGGCCATGGCCACGATATAATAGGTGGCCACGGCGTAGCGGGTGGTCGAAAACGATACGGGCACGGTCTTGGCCCCCAGATCCCGGGCCAGGTCCACGGCTTTGCGGCAGGCCTCGGACACCTCGGGGGACAGGCCCTCGCCCCAGTACTCCTCGGGCAGGCCGATGGTCAGGCCATTCAAATCCTTGGCGTTTTGCACCGCTCCCACATAGTCGGCCACGGGCGCGTCCACCGAGGTGGAATCCTTGGGGTCGTGCCCGGCAATGGCCGAGAGCAGCCGGGCCGTGTCCTCCACGCTCCGGGCCAGGGGGCCGATCTGGTCCAAAGACGAGCCGTAAGCCACCAGCCCGTAGCGCGAGACCCGGCCGTAGGTGGGTTTCAGGCCCACGATGCCGCAGAAGGAGGCGGGCAGGCGCACGGACCCGCCGGTATCCGAGCCCAGGGAGCCGAAGCACTGCCCGGCCGCCACCGTGGCCCCGGAACCGCCGCTGGACCCGCCCGGCACCCTGGAGAGGTCCCAGGGATTGCGCGTGGCGTGATAGGCCGAATTCTCCGTGGACGAGCCCATGGCGAACTCGTCCATGTTGGCCTTGCCCAGGAGCACGGCCCCGGCCTCCTTGAGCTTGGCCACGGCCGTGGCGTCGTAGAAGGGCACGAAATTTTCCAGAATCTTGGAGCCGCAGGTGGTGGGCACGCCCTTGGTGGTGAGCACGTCTTTCAGGATCAGCGGCACGCCCCACAGGGCCTGGGCCGGGTCCGGCCCCTGGCGGTCCAAGGCCTTGGCCTGGTCCAGGGCGGCCTCGGCCTGGAGGCTGAGGAGCGCGGCGATCTTGGGCTCGGTGGCCTCGATACGGGCCAGGCAGGCCTCGGTCACGGCCAGGGCGGAAACCTCGCCCGTGGCCAGGAGGTCGCGGATTTCCGAAAGGGTCTTGCGGAACAGCTCGGACATGGAAATTCCTCGGGGAGGTTAGACGATACGGGGCACGATGAAGAAGCGGCCGTCCTCTTCCGGGGCGTTGGACAGGACCTCGGCCCGGGTGAAATCCTTGCGCACCTCGTCGGCCCGCAGCACGGTGGTGTGCTCCACCGGCCCGTACATGGGGGTCACGCCCGTGGTGTCCAGTTCGGCCAACTGGTCCATGTAGCTCAGGATGTTCTGGAGCTGAGGCACGAAGAGTTCGCGCTTCGCCTCGGAAAGCTCCAGCCGGGCCAGTCGGGCCACGCGGCTGACTTCTTCGGGGGTGATTTTCATGACGTCATCCTCGCAAGGGGTAGGGGGAATTCTCCCCGGTCAATCGGTTTCCAGCACGGTCCCGGGCACGGTCCCAGGATCGGTTCCCGTTCCGCCCGGGGCGTGGCCCTGGGCCTTCTTCTGCTTGGCCTCCATCTGGTCGCGCAGGATCTTCACCCGGTAGGTACGGCGCTGGTCGGCCTTCTGCATGCGCTCCTGGAACTGGGCCGGATCGGCCGGGGCCGGGCCGCCCTGTTCCGGGGTGAACAGGAAAAGCTGCTCCGAGGCCTGCCCGGCCTTGTCCCAGGCCAGGGGGGCCAGGGCGTAGTCCACCCGGGACGGGACTGACAGGCGCTCGTTGACCATCTCCGGGGTCCAGGCCGCCGGGAACGAGCCCAGGGTGGCGGCAAAGCGCACGAAATCATAGCCCAGGGCCATCCAGAAGTCCGGCGCGCCCAGGCCGTCCTCGGCCAGGATGCGGGCGAACTGGCGGCCGCCGTCGCTCTCGGCCCACCAGGCCCCGGGGAACAGGGCCAGCTCGAAATAGCGCTCCTCGCCCTCCAGGGCCTTGGACCCGGCCTGGTTCCACAGCTCGGGTCCGAGCAGGGCCAGGCGGTTCTCCTCGTAATAGAAGAAATGGGGCACGAGCATCTCCACCTGGGACAGGGCGTCGGGCAGGAACACGGCCTTGAACGGGGTGTTGGGAGCCACGGCCCCCTTGCCCGGGGTCACGCCCAGGAGCCGGGCCACGGCCGCTCCCCATTTGGGATGGTCCTGGGGCGGGTAGTGCTCCTCGCGGTACACGTGCCCGCCGCGCTTGGCCGCCTCATCGCGGAAAAGCTGGGCCATGCGGCTGCCGAACCGCTCGTCCGGGTACAGGGTGGCGAACCCGGTGACGCCCAAATGGTTCACGCAATAGTCCACCAGGGAGCGCACCTGGTCCTGGGGGCTGGCGAAAAAGCGCCAGGCCTTACGGCCCTCCTCGCCCTCGCCCAGGCTGGGCAGAAACCCGAACACGATGCGCTCGCGCCCAGCGCTGGAGTCGATGATCTCGCGAAAGTTCTCCAGTTGCATGGGGCCGCCCACCAGGCGGAAATGCGGTGGTATCGCCGCCAGTTCGGCCAGCCACCCGGGAGAATCGGTGTTCACCACCCGGACCTCCAGGCGGGACCCGGCCCGGGCCATGCGCCACTGGGCCTCGCCCGCGCCGCGCAGGACCTTCCAGCCCACGGGCGCGTACTTGCCGGTCAAGGGCAGGGCCAGGACAATGCCCTGCTCGGGCACGCCCCGGTTCTTCTCCAGGGCCTCCAGGCTCTGGGCCAGGGGGGCCTTGTCGGCCAACTCGGCCCGGCTCACGATGCGGCGCAGCACCGGCCAGGCCTGGGCCCAGCCCGCCTCGCCTCCGCGCGCCAGGCGCTCGGCCTTGAGAAAGGCCACCACGGCGTAAGGGTACTGGAACTGGTTCTCGGCCGTGACCGCACCGGCCAGCTTGCTCAGTTCCGGATCGGCCAGGCCGTTCAGCTCCTCGCGCAACCGGCGCTCCATGCCCTTGCGGTCGTCCGCCCCCGGGATTTCGGCATAGGCCGCGGCCAGGGACTTGAGGCTGGCCGAGTAGTCCTTCTTGTCCCAGTACAGCCCGGCCAGGCGGAATCCGGCCTGAACCCTGGTCTCGGCCGGGACGTCGGGCTTGGAGAGAATCTTGGTCAGGAAGGTGCGGGCCGCGCCGTCCTCCTTGGTGCCCACCAGGGAGTCCACGTAGAGGTCCTGCCACTCCCAGGAGCGCTCGGCCAAAGCGTCGGCCTGGGACCACTGGCGCAGATAGGTCAGGGCCAAATGGTGGTGCCCGGATTTGGAGGCGCTGGTCGCCGCGCCTTTCAACACGGCCAGCCGCCGGTCAGGGGAGAGGTCCGGCCGCTCCAAAAGCTTGGCGTAGCCCATCTCGGCCCGGGCAAAATCCCGCTTGGCCAGGGACTCCTCGGACGAACGGAACAAGGCCTCGGGGGTCATCTGCTGGGCCGAGGGCTGGGCCGGGGCCTGGGGGGCGCGCTTGGAGCAGCCAGCGGCCAGGACGAGGAGGCAGAGGGCCGCAGCCAAAAGAACGGCCAGATTCATAGACCTGACCGAGGCCGCATACGTCCGGGAACATGAGCCCGAAAAACGTCGATTGTCGTGCATATTCACACCTGCAAAGGTCGAGGGGATGGCGGGGCCGTAAGGGCCGCGCCCCTCCCCGGAACGGGGAAGGGTTACGCTATCCGGGGCCGAAGCGCAAGGTTGTGAGAATGGCGGGAAAAGGGTTGCCTCCTTTGCCCGGAAAGAGATATTGAAGGCAGACTGACTCCCATACCAGGCGATCCCCGGCCCGCCCCCCGCTGGCCGCCGCCCGCCGCAAACCCATGGAGTTCGCCCATGACCGTCCCCACGACCCCCTCGATATCCCGGCCCGTCAAATACATCCTCATCGGTTGCGGCGTCTTCATCCTGCTCATCCTGGCGGCCATGGCCATGGCCCTGGCCCTCTTCGATCCCAACGCCCACAAGGCCCGCATCGCCCAGCTGGTCCGCGACCACACCGGCCAGGAACTGTCCCTGGACGGGGACATCAAGCTTTCGGTCTTCCCCTGGGTCGGGGTGAGCATCGGCCCCATGCACCTGTCCAGCCCCCCGGCCTTTGGCGAGACCCGTTTCGTGGAAGTGACCCGGGCCGAGGTGGCCGTGAAGCTCCTGCCGCTCATCTCCGGCAAGGTGCAGGTCAAGCGCGTGGACCTCGACGGCCTGCGCCTGCGCCTGATCACGGCCGAGGACGGGACCACCACCTGGGGAGGGCTGTCCCAGACCAAGATCATGGCCTCGGCCACGCCCGAAGACAAAATCCAGGCCAAGGAGACCGCCACTCCCGTGGCCGCGCTGTCCAAGGCCCAAGGGGGCATCGACCTGACCGTGGGAGAAATACGCATGACCGACGCCCAGGTGGTCTGGGAGGATCGCCCGGCCAAGGCGCGCTATGAAATTTCCGGCCTGAACCTGACCACGGGCCTCCTGAACCTGACTGACCCCACGGACATCGCCCTGTCCTTCAAAGCCGCCAGCGCCGACCCGGACCTCACGGCGGCCGTGACCCTGAAGGCCCTGGCCGCCATGGACCTGCCCGCCCAGAAATTCGCCCTGGCCAAGGTGGCCTTCGGCGTCAAGGCCCAGGGCCAGGCCGTGCCCGGCGGTTCGGCGGCCCTGGACCTGACCGGGGACCTGAACCTGGACCTGGCCGCCCAGACCTTTGGGATCAAGGGCCTGGTCCTGACCGCGCAGGGCCTGAAACTGACCGATACCGCCCAGCCCGTGTCGGCCAAGATCAGCGGGGACCTGGACCTGGATTTGAAGGCCGGGATCGCGGCCGCACGCAATCTGACCCTGGCCGCCCTGGGCCTGACCCTGACCGGCGAACCCGTGGTGGGCTTCAAGGACGGGCTGACCGTGCGCGGCAATTTCGCCCTGACCCCGGGCAACGTGCGCGAGGCCCTGGCCCAACTGGGCCTGCCCCAGCACATGGCCGATCCCAAGGCCCTGACCGCTGTCAGCGCGGCCCTGAAGCTGGACCTGACCCCGGACCAGGCCACGGTCAGCGGCCTGGACCTGGGCCTGGACGGAAGCCGGATCACCGGCGAGGCCAAGGTCAAGGACCTGAAGGCCAAGCCCGCCGCCGCCTTCACCCTGGCTGTGGACGCCCTGGACCTGGACCGCTACCTGCCGCCCAAATCCGGCGAAAAGTCCGCCGACAAGTCCGAAAAAACCTCGGGCAAGGAAGCCGGAGCCAAGGACCAAGGCAGCGGCAAGCCCGGACAGGTCATCCCGGTGGAGACCCTGCGCGGCCTGCGTGTGGAGGGAAGCCTCGCGGCCGGACGGCTCAAGGCGGCCAACGTGCATATGGAAAACGTGGAGCTGGCCTTCAAGGCCTGGGACGGCCTGGTGTCCGTGAAACCGGCCAAGGTCAATCTGTACCAGGGCTCCGTGGTGGCCGCCCTGGCCCTGGACGCGGCCAAGGCCGAACCAACCACGGCCCTGACCGCTGCGGTCAGCGGGGTCAACGCCGGACCGCTGCTCAAGGACCTGCTCGGCCACGATTCCCTGCAAGGCCGGGTGAATTTGAACGCGGACCTGCGTTGCCTGGGCGACACCACCCCGGAGATGAAGCGGAGCCTGAACGGCAAGGCTGATTTCCACGTCAAGGACGGGGTGTTCCCGGGCGTGGACTTCCTGGGCCTGGCCAAGGCCGCCTCGTCCGGCACCCGAAGCGGCGACGCCGGGCAGGCCGGGCAGGGCAAGAAGACCGATTTCGGCGAACTGTCCGGGAGCCTGACCATTGTCAACGGACTCATCACCAACAAGGACCTGTCCTTAAAGGCCCCGGCCCTGCGGGCCACGGGCGAGGGCACGGCCAACCTGGGAACCGAGGAGATCGACTATCTGCTGAGGCCCAAGCTGGCCTTGACCGGCCAGGGCCAGGGCGGCAAGGGCTCGGACGACACCTTTGGCCTCACGGTGCCCATCCGCATCTCCGGGACCTTTTCCAAGCCTGGCTACGGACTGGCCACCGGGGAACTGGCCAAGGAGATACTCTCGGCCCCGGTGAACGTGGCCGGGGGTCTGCTCAAGGGCGCGGGCGCGGCCCTGGGCCTGAACAAGACCGCCTCGTCCAAGAACCAGCCCTCGTCCTCGGGCAAGGGCGCGAAGGACCTTTTGGGCAAGATATTCGGGAAGTAGCTGCGCCTTCCAACCCCTCCGCCTCCCCTGCCCGGGGGTGAATTGCCCCCGGGCCGCGCCTGTGCTAGTGGTATGCTCCCTTTTCGACCAACCCCGGCCCACGGGCCATATTCGGAGCAAATACCATGAGCAATCTCAAAGACATGTACAAGACCGTGGTCAAGGACCCCTTCCCGGCCGAGATGTCCATCCGCCTGGGCGACCAGGAACTCAAATTCAAGAAGCGCACCTGGCACCTGGACAACCAGACCAAGGGCTTGCGCTACGGCGAGAACCCCGACCAGCCCGCGGCCCTGTACGAGCTGACCGGCGGGGGCCTCACGCTTGAGGGCGTGGAGTTCCGCCCGGCCGGGCAGGGACTGGTGGCCTCTCTGGACGAATCCCAGATGGTCCAGGCCGGGAAGCACCCGGGCAAGATCAACCTCACGGACGTGGACAACGGGATCAACATCCTCCAGTATTTGACGGCCAAGCCCGCGGCGGTCATCCTCAAGCACAACAATCCCTGCGGCGCGGCCTGGTCGGATCAGGGCCTGGCCGTGGCCGTGGAAAAGGCCTTCTGGGCCGACCGCATCGCGGCCTTTGGCGGAACGGTGGTGGTCAACCGGCCCTTGGGCAAGGACACGGCCGAACTCATCAACAGCTTTTATTTCGAGGTGGTGGCCGCGCCCGGATTCCAGCCCGGGGCCTTGGACGTGCTCAAAGGCCGCAAGAACCTGCGCATCCTGGAGATTCCAGCCCTGGGCGATTTGAGCGTTCTGGTGGGCCAGCCCTTCCTGGAGATCAAATCCCTGGTGGACGGCGGGCTGGTGGTCCAGTTCTCCTTCCGCAACCGCATCCTCTCCACTGCGGACTTTCTCCCGGCCACGGCCAAAAAGGACGGGGTGGACACCCTGGCCCGCAGGCCCTCGGCCAAGGAGGCCGACGATCTGCTGTTCGCCTGGGCCGTGGAGGCCGGAGTGAGCTCCAACTCCATCATCTTCGCCCGGGACGGGGCCACGGTGTCCGTGGGCACGGGCGAGCAGGACCGGGTCGGCTGCGTGGACGCGACCATCGCCAAGGCCTACACCAAGTACGCCGACTCCTTGAGCTTCAAGGAACTCGGGCTGTCCATCTACGAGCTCAAGGCCAAGGCCAAGACCGAGGCGGACCTGGCCACCAAATTGGCCGACATCGAGGCCCGCACGGCCCAGGCCAAGGGCGGCCTGCCCGGGTCCGTAGCCGTGTCCGACGGGTTCTTCCCCTTCCGGGACGGGGTGGACCTGTGCATCGAGCAGGGGATCACGGCCATTGCCCAGCCCGGGGGCTCCATCCGCGACCACGAGATCGTCGAGGCCGTGAACGCGGCCAAGCCCCAGGTGGCCATGGTCTTCACCGGCCAGCGCTCGTTCAAGCACTAGGACAACGGCAATATTCCCGGTCCTTGGGCCGGTATCCGATACTAACAAGCGAGAGCCGGATGCGTCCGGCTTTTTCGTCCACGAACCCAAGGGATCATCCGTGTCGTTGCTCAAAACCAGCCAAGGCCCCAGACCGGGCAGCATCGTCGAATTTCTCCAGAACGACCGACCCCACGCGGCCTATGTGGTGGAGGAGCAGGCCGGACGCCTGCGCCTGTTCACGGCCAGCCGCCGGGAGACCAAGCTGGCGGCCAACCGGGTCCTGCCCTGGTCCGGTCCCCTCTATTCGGGCGAGGCCTCCCGCGCGGACATGGAGTCCCGCCTGGACTTGCATCAGGCCCGGCGCGAGGAGATCGAGAAAGGCCTGGACATCCTGGAGTTGTGGGAACTGGCCCAGGGCGAGGTGGACCACGCGCCCGTGACCTGGTTCGCCGGGCTCCTATGGGACCAGCCCGGGCCGGACGAACTGGCCGCCCTCGGTCGGGCCATGCTCGCCGCGCGCACCCATTTCAAATTCCATCCCCCGGAATTCGAGGTCTTTCCCAAGGCCAAGGTGGAGGAACGCCTGGAGCATCAGCGAATCCAGCACGAGATGGAGCGGCTCTCCAGCCTGGGCACGGATTTCCTGCGCGCCCTCTGGGACCGGGTCTGTCGGCCGGACGCGCCACGGCCCCCGGAGCCGGACCCGGAGATTTCCGCCCGCCTGACCGATCTTTTGAAGGACCGCCTGGCCAACCCCCATTCCTCGGGCACCGAGGATTTATGGAAGATGCTGACCAAGGGCCTGCCCGAGCACCCCTGCCTGGCCCTGCTCCTGGCCCAGGCCTGGGAACTGGTGCCCAGACACTACAACAGCCTGCTGGACGAGGCCGACTACGCGGCCGACGATTCCTGGTCCGCGCCCTTTGCCGGAGAGATCGTGGCCCTGACCCAAGTCGTGACCCAAACCGTGGGCCAAGCCGTTGACCAGGCCGCGATCGAACCCGGATTCGTGAGCATCGACGCCGAGACCACCCGGGACATCGACGACGCCTTCAAGGTGGCGGCCACGGATGAGGGGTTCCTGGTGTCCATCGCCTTGGCCCGGCCCTGCCTGCACTGGGAGTTCGGCTCGCCCCTGGACCGCGCGGTCATGCACCGGGCCACCAGCCTGTACCTGCCCGAGGGATCGAGCCACATGATGCCCGAGGCCCTGGGCCTGCGCCTCTTCAGCCTCCTGGCCGACGGCCCCCGGCCCGCCCTGATCCTGGACATCCGCCTGGACCACGCGGGCCAGCTCCTGGGCGCCACCCCGCGCACGGGATTCGTCCAGGTGGCCAACACCACCTATGAAAAGGTCGAGACGGCCCTGGCCGAGGGCAGCGACCCGGACCTGGCCCTGGCCATGCAAGCCGCTGGCAAGGCCTTTGAGGCCCGCCTGGCCCGGGGCGCGGTGGTCATCAAGAAGCCCGACCCCCACCTGGTCCTGACCCAGGACCCGGACACGGGCGAGACCCGGGTGGAGCTGACGCTCAAACCCCGCATGGACCAGGCCGAGCTTGTGGTCAGCGAATTCATGATCCTGGCCAACTGGGCCGTGGCCGACCTGGCCCACAAGGCCGGGGCGGTCCTGCTCCACCGCACCCAGGACATCGCCATCGGCCAGGAAATGGCCGGGGTCTGGGAGCGGGCCGAGGACATCTACCGGGTGGTGCGGGTGCTCTCGGCCCCCCTGCTGGAGACCCGGCCCCGACCCCACGCGGGCCTGGGCCTGCCCGCCTACGCCCCGAGCACCTCGCCCCTGCGCCGCTATCCGGATTTCCTCAACGTGGCCCAGCTCTGCCATCTGGCCGAGACCGGCCAGCCCCGGTTCAGCGCCCAGGACCTGGAGGCCCTGCTGCCCCTGCTCGGCTCCCGGCTGGAGGCCGTGTCCCAAATCCAGCGCTTCCGGCCCCGCTACTGGCGGCTGGTGCACCTGGCCCAGAACCTGGGCCGGGAGTACCCGGCGGTCATGGTGGACGAAAACGGCCCCATGGCCACCCTGGCCCTGCCCGAGCTCCAGATCTACACCCGGGTGCCCAAGAACATGCTCGGGGACAAGCTCTACCCCGGAAAGCCCTGCCTGGTTGTCTTTAAGCGGGTGGACCCCCTGACCAACGAACTGAAAGTGGCCCAGGTCCTGGATGACTGAAAAATGCCTCCGCTCCGGACGGTCTTGACCCCAAGGCCGAAATAAGCCAAAGCTCAAGGTTCACGGCGGGATACTGAAAATTCCAGGCCGAAAGACCCCGGAGCGCGCCATGGGCCTTCTTCCCTTGCAGGACCTCCAACCAGGCATGACCCTGTCGGCGGACTTGAACTCGCCCCAGGGCCGGTTGATTCTGGGCAAGGGCCAGGAGGTCACGGAGAAGATTCTCCGGGTGTGCAAGATCTGGGGGGTGACCGAGGCCGACGTGGAAGGGGCCACGGCCGAGCAAGCCACGGCGGAAAAGCTGAAACGCCTGGAGCCCCGGGTGTTGCAGGCGGCCAAGGTGCTCATCTCCCGACAGTTCGCCCTGGCCAACCGGGACCACGAGGCCGTGCGCGAACTCATGAAGATTTCCGTGTTGCGCACCGCCGCAAAGCTCCAGGCCGAGGGCGTGGACAAGGTGGTGGCGGACTTCGCCCGCACCCGCATCAATGTGCCGGCCCGGGACGAGGGCGCGGTCCTGCCCAAACCGCCCACCCTGGCCTCCATCATCCAGGGCAAGAACGACCTGGCCTCCCTGCCGGACATCTTCCACCAGATCATCGAGGCCTTGAAGAATCCCAACAGTTCAGCCTCGTTCGTGGCCGACATTATCGGCAAGGACACCAGCCTTTCGGCCAAGCTGCTCAGGCTGGTGAACAGCTCCTTCTACGGCTTTCCCAACAAGGTGGACACCCTGTCCCGGGCCGTGACCATCACCGGCACCAACCAGCTCACCAATCTGGCCCTGGGCGTCTCGGTCATCAGCGCCTTCAAGGACATCCCGGCCGAGATCATGGACATGGCCTCCTTCTGGCGGCACAGCGTGGCCTGCGGCATCCTGGCCCGGCTTTTGGCCGGACGCATGCGCAATCCGGGCGAGGAGCGCTTCTTCGTGGCCGGGATGCTGCACGATATCGGCCGACTGGTCATGTTCCGCAATTTTCCGGCCCTGGCCCGGGAGGCCGTGGTGAAAGCCGCGGAAAAAAATATCACCGTGACCGAGGCCGAGGCCGAGGTCTGGGGCTTCAACCACGCCAAACTGGCCGGGGCCCTGCTCAAGGAATGGAAATTCCCGGTGACCTTGGAGAACGCCATCCAGGGCCACCACAACCCCCTGTCCTCGCGCAACCCGCTGGAGCCGGCCATTCTGCACGTGGCCGACGTGGTGGCCCACACCCTGGCCATCGGGTCCAGCGGCACCCGCCTGGTGCCCCCGCTCGTTCCCGAGGCCTGGGACCTGCTCGGCCTGTCCAAAAACGTCCTCTCGGCCCTGGTCCCCCAGGTGGACCAGCAGGTGGAGGACATCATGAGGGCCTTTACGGCATGAGCGCCAAAAAACGCGCCGCTGATCCCTCCTCCGTCCAGGGCCTGGAACGTCGGCTGGCCTACCTGGAGGAGGTCAACCGCTTCACCCTGGACGCCCTGGACCTGGCCGCCTCCCTGGGAAATTTCCAGGCCAAGAGCGACGCCCTGGTCTCCCTTGATCCCATCCTGGAGGAAATCGGGGCCCGGGTGAGCCAGATCGTGGCCCTGTCCGCCTCCTCCATCCACCTTTTCGACGAAGAGACCATGGACCTGTCCCAGGCCATGTGCCAGCCCATGACCCGCTTTACGGACATGGAGCAGGAACTGGACGCCCTGGTGGAGAGCGGGACCCTGGCCTGGATCGTGGCCCGGAAAAAGGCCGTGGTGGTTCCGGCCCAGGCCCCGGGCCAACAGCTCATCATCCACGCCCTGTCCACGGCCACCAAGGACATCGGGGTGTTCCTGGGCATCCTGGCCGCAGAGGTCCAGGAAATCCCGGACTCCTCCCTGGCCCTCTTGTCCATCCTCATGCAGAGCAGCGCCAACGCCATGGAGCATCTGCGCCTGTACCAGCTTGTGTCGGACATGAACCAGGACCTCCTGGACAAGGTGGAGCGCCTGGCCCTTTCGGAGCAGGAGTTGCAAAGGCACCGGGACCATCTGGAGGAACGGGTGGCCGAGCGCACCCGCGAGTTGTCCGAGGCCAACTCCCGCCTGGCCGAGGGTATCAAGGAGCGGCGGCGCATCAACGAGGAGCTTCAGACCGCCAAGGAGGCGGCCGAGGCAGCCAGCCGGGCCAAGAGCGAATTCCTGGCCAACATGAGCCACGAGATCCGTACACCCATGAACGCCATCCTGGGCATGAGCCGCCTGCTGGCCGTAGCCGGGCTGACCGCCGAGAACCAGGAGATGGTCCAGGCCATCCTGGTCTCGGCCGAGAACCTGCTGGCCATCATCAACGACATCCTGGACTTCTCCAAGATCGAGGCCGGACGCCTGGAGATCACCCCCGAGCGCACGGACCTCGGCCGCCTGCTGAACGAAGTGCTGGAGGCCCTGGCCGTGACCGCCCGGGACAAGGGCCTGAGCCTGGCCATGGACGTGGACCCCGGTCTGCCGACCCAGGTTCTGGTGGACCCCGTGCGCCTGCGCCAGATTCTCCTGAACCTCATGGGCAATGCCGTGAAATTCACCAGCCAGGGCGCGGTCACCTTGAAAGCCCAGGTCCTGGCCCCTGGACAAGAGGACGGGAAGATCCGCATCCGCTTCGGGGTGGAAGACACAGGCATCGGCATCCCGGCGGACAAGCTGGAGAAAATCTTCCAGGCCTTTGACCAGGCCGACAGCACCGTGACCCGGCGCTTCGGGGGCACGGGCCTGGGCCTGACCATTTCCAGCAACCTGACCCGGCTCATGGGCGGAGAGCGCATCGAGGTGAGCAGCACCCCGGGGCAGGGCAGCGTTTTCTCCCTGACCCTGACCCTGGCCCTGCCCGAGCCCCTGCCCGAAGACCGGCCCTCTGACCAGACCCAGGCCCCACCCCGGACCCGGGCGGATTTCTCCTCCCTGCGCGTGCTGGCCGCCGAGGACAACACCTTCAACCAGCTCCTCCTGAACAAGATCCTGGCCAACCTGGGGGTCAAGAACGTGGTCATGGTGGCCAACGGCCAGGAGGCCGTGGACCGGCTCACGGCCGACCCGGGCTCGGCGGACATCGTGCTCATGGACGTGCAGATGCCGGTCATGGACGGACTCACGGCCACCATCCGGTTGCGCCAGGCCGGGGTGCACATCCCCATCGTGGCCCTGACCGCCCACGCCATGAAAGAGGACGAAGACCGTTGCCGGGCCGCGGGCATGGACGAATACATGTCCAAACCCTTCAAGACCGAGGCCTTGACCTTCCTCCTGCAAAAATACATGAAAGCCTAGTTTGGAAAGCCCCTGAAACCCCAACCCGAAACAGGAAGAATAATTCCCCCATGGCCCAGACCCTGAAAGAGAAAGTGACCGCCCATCTGAAGGAAACCGTGGGGCTCGGTGACAGCGACGTGGCCGAACTGCTGGCCCTGGGCCAGGGCGTGGTGGCCCAGGCCTTGAAGGACTTTCCCGCCCTGCTTCAGGCCGCCGACCTCCTGGCGCTGGCCGAGGCCGCCCATGCCCTCAAGGGCAATCTCCTGAACATGGGGCTTGACGATTTGGCCGAACTAGCCAAGGCTATCGAAGCTGGAGCCAAGACCGGCGACCTGGATCTGGTCCGGGTGAATGTTGAAGGCCTCGAATCCGCCCTGGCCCAGTTCTGAAACCGAGGGAGACACAGCGGTCATGGCCCGAACCCTGGAAGATCTGAAGAATTACCTCGGAGGAATGACCATCCTCCTGGTGGACGACTCGCCGTTTGTGCGCACCCTGGCCCGGAAGATCCTGGAGCTCATGGGGGCCACCAACATCCTCGAGGCCGCCGACGGCGAGGCGGCCTGGTCCATCGCCTCCACCGAGGCCATCGGCCTGGTGATCTCGGACTGGAAGATGCCCAAACGCTCGGGCCTGGAATTGCTTCAACTGGTGCGGGAAAGCGAAAAGGGCAAAGACCTGCCCTTCATCATGATGTCCGCCGAGGCGGAAAAAGACATGGTGGTCTCCTCCATCAAGCTCGGCGTCACCGACGTGCTCATCAAGCCCGTGGACGAAAAAAAGCTCATCAAGGCCCTGCTCAAGGTCCTGCCCTGACGTAACAGCCGATCCCCCGCCTACTCCTCGGTTCCCCACACCTGACGCACGGCCTGGACCAGGGCCTGGATCAGGGGGTCCTCCTCCCGCTCGCGCAGGGTGATGAAGGACAGATCGACCTTCAAATCCCCGTGGGGCCAGATGCACAGCTCCCCGTCCGCAAAGGCCGCCTCGGCCTCGTCCTCGCGCATAATGGACAGCCCCTTGCCCGAGCAGACCAGGGCCTTCATGATCGCCTCGTAGTCCGCAGTGTACACCTTGTCCGGCATGCACCCCTTGGAGCGGAAGACCTTCTCCGCCAGTTGATGGAAGGAGCAGTGCGGCGGGGTCCAGATCCAGGGAAATTCGGCCAGGTCCTCCCAGGTCGCGTCCATGATCCGGTCGGCCCAGCAGGTGGGGGACACAATCTTCAGGCTGATCTCGCGCAAGCGGCGCATGCGGAGGTCCGGCGCGGCCGCGAGCCAAAACACGAAACCCGCGTCCATGCGCCCGGCCTTGACCGCGTCCACGATCATCCCGGACATGCTCTGGAGCAGGTGCACTTCCAGCTTGGGACTCTCGGCCTTCAAGGCCGAGACCAGCTCCACCAGGCGCAGGAAGACCGGGTCGGTGTTCATGCCCACCCGGACCTCGCCGGCCACTTCCTCGCGCATGATCCCGGCCTGGCGCACCAGGTCGCTGACCACGGACAGGGCCTTTATGGCCTGGTCCTTCAGGCGCATGGCCGCAGGGGTGGGCTGCATGCCCCGGGGCGTGCGGGTGAACAGGCTCACCCCCAACTCCTCCTCCAGGGCTTTGATGTGGGCGCTGACTGCGGGCTGGCTTAAAGAGAGCCGCTCGGCCGCCCGGGTCAGGTGGCCTTCCTCGGCCACGGCCACGAAGGTGCGAAGCTGATAGAGTTCCATGGGCTGACGAAACCTTCATCACGGAGGCTGAAGACCTCCATCAAATATTCCAATTGGATCGAAGCGATCCGGTCGCGCTACACCGACACCTGGGAAAAGGATTCCGGCGGGCTTCGTCCCTCCCCCCATACTGAAAACGCAAGGGGCAGGCAAGACGGGAGCCCGCCGGGACCATCACCATCTTAAGCCCAAAGGAGCCTCGCCATGAAATCCAGCCCCTGCCTGGCCGTCCCCCTGGACTCGGCCCTGGTTTCAGCCTCCGACCTGGACCCGGGCCTGGACCCGGACATGGACAGAAACATACCCCTGGCCCCGTCCTGGGGCCGCGCCCGGGAAAGGGCCTGGGAGGGACCCGGCGCACCATCCCGGAGACGGCCGCAGGCCTTGCCGAAACCACGGCCCGCTCGGCTTCTGTCCCGAGCGACCGCCCCCCAGGTCCCGGAGGTCCTGGCCTTCCTCCTCTCCCCGGAGAACGGCGCGGACTCAGACCCCCTGCGCGGGCTGTCCCCCTTCATCCGCCGCCACCGCCGGGCTCTGGGCCTGACCAAGACCCTGTTCTGGATTCTGGCCGCCGTGGGGATGGGGCTGGGCCTGGGACGTCTGACTTAAGGCCGCCCTGCCTTGACAGTCCCGGTTCCGATGGTTAGCACAGGAAAGCCAGAGTTGAGCCTGAAAACTCCCGGCTCTGGCCAACCTGAACCAGCGAAGCGCCCATGCCCCTTTTGCCCCGCGAACGAGAAATCCTGGCCCTGGTGGTCGAAGGCTCCGTGGCCCAGGCCGGGCCCGTGGGTTCGCGCACCGTGGCCGCCCGCTCGTCGTTTGCGCTCTCGGCCGCCTCGGTGCGCTCCATCATGGCCGACTTGAAGGAGCGCGGCTACCTGGAGCAACCCCACACCTCGGCCGGATGCCTGCCCACGGCCCAGGGCCTGCGCCACTACCTGGACTTCAGCCTGCCCCAGGCCGCCCCGGGCCGCACCGAGCAGGCGCTCATCACCGAACGGCTGGACCAGGCCGGGCTGGAAATTTCCGACATCCTGCGTCAGGCCTCCCGGCTGCTGGCCACCATCTCCCGCCAGGCCAGCATGGTGGTGGCCCCCATCCGGGACACAGCCCGCTGGAAGCAGATTGATTTCGTGCCCGTGGGCCAGGGTTTGGTCATGGCCCTTTTGGTCCTGCAAGGGGGCATGGTCCAGAAGCGCCTCATTCGTTGCGACGAGGACTATTCCACCGACGACCTCATCGCCTTTGGCAACTATCTGAACCATCTTTTCGCGGACTTGAGCGTGGAAAAAGCCCAGGCCCACATCCTGCGGGAACTGAAAGAGGCGGGCGACGCCATCTCCACCCTGTCCTGGCGCGCCCTGGCCCTGGCCCGGGACCTGATGAAGGACGAGGAGGAGCGGGAACTCTACGTGGAGGGGACCTCCTCCCTGCTGGGCCGCCCGGAGTTCCCGGACCTGGGCCAGATGCGCGAACTGCTCACCTTTCTGGAGGAGCGCGGCCGCCTGCTCTCCCTGCTCACCCGGACCATGCGCGAGCGGGGCATCGCCATCACCCTGGGCCGGGAAGCGGACCTGGACGCCTTCCAGGACTGTGGTCTGGTCTCCTCGGCCTACCAGGTCAAGGGCCAGCCCGCGGGCGTCATCGGGATCATCGGCCCCATGCGCATGAACTACGCTTATGTGGTTCCGGTGGTTGACTTCACCGCCAGGGTGCTTACCACCATGTTCACGAACCGCTTCTAGCGGCGAACCTTTGACCAGGACAGCGACAAGGCTCAAGAACGGGTATTTTTCTTGATGCATGCCCGGGGACGGTTCCGATCGCGCGAGAAGCGATCCACCGGCCGGGCGGCCTTGTTCGGACCAGATTGACCGGGCAAGGCTTTTTCTTGCCCTTTTGAAGAGACCCATTTCAACGGGAGACGGGACACCAAGCATGAGCGAGAAGAAACACCAAGACCCCCTGGATCGCGGGCAGGACATTCCCGTGACCACCTACGGTTCCGACGGACGCCCCCAGGGCGCGAAACCCGAGACCCCGGCCGAAACCGGCTCCCCCGAAGCCCCGGCCGCGGAAATGAGCTTGAGCGAGGCCGAGCTGGCCGAGTTGTGCAAGGCCCATATCTGCCCCCAGTGCTCGGTGATGCAGGAGGCCCAGGCCGACAAGCTGCGCGCCCTGGCCGACACGGACAACCTGCGCAAACGCCTGGAGCGGGAGACCGCCGAGCTGCGCAAATACGCGGGCGAATCCGTGCTGGCCGACCTGCTGCCCGTGCTGGACAACCTGGAACTGGCCCTGGCCCACGGGAAGAACGTCGAGGCCTGCAAGGATTTCGTGCTGGGCGTGGACATGACCCGCAAGATGTTCCTGGACACCCTGCGCGGCCATGGCCTGGAGGCCGTGGGCCAGGCCGGGGAGGCCTTCGACCCCAAGATCCAGGAGGCCGTGGGCATGGCCAGCGACCCCTCCCAGCCTGACGGGGCCGTTCTTCAGGTCATGCAGAGCGGATACGTGCTGAAAGGGCGGCTCCTGCGCCCGGCCAAGGTCCTGGTGAACAAGATTTCATAAATAATCAGGCCGAAAAACCTTTACAACTCCAGATCAAGAATTACTTCCAATCCCAAGACAAAAGTCCGGAGGAGGACCATATGGGCAAGATCATCGGCATCGATTTGGGAACCACCAATTCCTGCGTATACATCATGGAAGGAAAGGATGCGAAATGCATCACCAACCCCGAGGGCGGGCGCACCACGCCGTCCATCGTGGCCTTTACCGACAAGGAGCGTCTGGTGGGCGAAATCGCCAAGCGCCAGGCCATCACCAACTCGGCCAAAACCATTTTCGCCATCAAACGGCTCATGGGCCGCCGTTTCGACGACCCCCAGCTCAAGAAATGGATCGACCACTGTCCGTACAAGATCGTGGCCGCGCAGAACGGCGACGCCTGGGTGGAGATCGACGGCAAGAAGCACAGCCCCCAGGAAGTCTCGGGCATGATCCTCGGCCAGCTCAAGGCTGACGCCGAGGCCTATCTGGGCGAGACCGTGACCGAGGCGGTCATCACCGTTCCGGCCTATTTCAACGACTCCCAGCGCCAGGCCACCAAGGACTCCGGCCGCATCGCCGGGCTCGAGGTCAAACGCATCATCAACGAGCCCACGGCCGCCTCCCTGGCCTACGGCTCGGACAAGAAGCGCAACGAGAAGATCGCGGTCTTCGACTTAGGCGGCGGCACGTTCGACATCTCCATCCTGGAGGTGGGCGACAACGTGGTCGAGGTCCGGGCCACCAACGGCGACACCTTCCTGGGCGGCGAGGACTTCGACCACCGGGTCATCGAATACCTGGTGGCCGAGTTCAAGCGGGACAACGGCATCGACCTGTCCCAGGACCGCATGGCCCTGCAGCGCTTGAAGGAAGCCTCGGAAAAGGCCAAGAAGGAGCTGTCCACGGCTGTGGAGACCGAGATCAACCTGCCCTTCATCACGGCCGACCAGAACGGGCCCAAGCATCTCATGATCAAGATCACCCGGGCCAAGCTGGAGCAGCTGGTCACGGATCTTCTGGAGCGCACCGTGGAGCCCTGCCTCAAGGCCATGGCCGACGCTGGCCTGACCAAGGAGGAGATCGACGAGGTGGTGCTGGTGGGCGGCATGACCCGCATGCCCCTGGTCCAGCTCAAGGTGTCCCAGATTTTCGGCAAGGAGCCCAACCGCAGCGTGAACCCCGACGAGGTCGTGGCCATGGGTGCGGCCATCCAGGGCGGCATCCTGGCCGGTGACGTCAAGGACGTGCTGCTCCTGGACGTGACCCCGCTGTCGCTGGGCATCGAGACCCTGGGCGGGGTGTTCACCAAGCTCATCGAAAGAAACACCACCATCCCCACGAAAAAGAGCCAGACCTTCACCACGGCTGCGGACAACCAGCCCTCGGTGTCCATCCACGTGCTCCAGGGCGAGCGCCCCATGGCGGGCGACAACATGACCCTGGGCCGTTTCGAGCTGACCGGCATCCCGGCCGCGCCGCGCGGCGTGCCCCAGGTGGAGGTGTCCTTTGACATCGACGCCAACGGCATCGTGAACGTGTCGGCCAAGGACCTGGGCACGGGCAAGGAGCAGTCCATCCGCATCACCGCCTCCAGCGGCCTGGCCGAGAGCGACATCCAGCGCATGGTGCGCGACGCCGAGTCCCATGCCGAGGACGACAAGAAGAAGCAGGAGCTCATCGAGGTGCGCAACCAGGCCGACTCCCTGGTGTACACCACGGAGAAGTCCATGCGCGACCTGGCCGACAAGGTGGACCCGGTGCTCAAGGGCACCATCGAGACCAAGCTGGAAGCCCTGAAGAAAATTCTGGCGGGCGAGGACAAGGACGCCATCAAGGCGGCCACGGACGAACTGGCCCAGGCCTCCCACAAGCTGGCCGAACAGCTCTACTCCCAGTCCAAGGGCCAGCCCGGCGGCCCCGAGGCCGGACCCGGCGCTCCTGGCGCGGGCGCAGGCCCGCACCCCGGCGGCAAGCCCGACGAGGACGTGGTGGACGCGGATTATACCGAAGTGAAGAAATAAGACTTCGCGGAAGAATGAATCATGGCGCGGGCCTCCCTCGGGGGTCCGCGCTTTTATTTGTCCCCAAACAAAAAAGGCCGGAAACCGCCAACGGCGGCCCAGCCTTTCAAGATTCGATTCCGGCGCGGGGCTATTTCTTCTTGTCCTTGGCCGCCTCTTTGCGCTCCTGCTCCACGTACTTGATGATGTCCTGAAGCATGAGGTAGCGGTCCTCGTCCTCGATGGCCTCCAGGATGAAGGCCACGTTGGGGTTGTGCTCGAACTCATCGGCCGTGTTCAGCTCCTCGATGGTCATCATCTTGTTGTCGGTCTGGACCAGACCGGCCATGGTCAGCGTGGTCGGGCCGCAGATGAAGCCCACCTCGCCGTTGTCCGGAAAATAGTAGATGAGCTCCGGGAATATCTCCACGGAAAAACGCTTTTCCAACTCCTCGATCTTCCCTTCCCGGGTAACCACCACTCTCTCGTCCATATGCCCTCCGTATTGCGGTTCGTCTGGCCGGACTCTTGAACGCGACGGCCGGATTTGTCAATGAGCCCGCGTCACGGGTTCGTGCCAGGGGGTTGACAGGAACGGTAAAAGCGTGGCTATTTCCGGGACTGCCCGGCCCGTACAAGCGACCGGGTGCGAACTTTCAGCCACGAGGATCATTCCATGGATATCCCCACCCAGATGAAGGAAATGGCCCAGCGGGCCAAGGCCGCCGCCGCCATCCTGTCCTCCTGCGAAGGCGCGGCCAAGAAACAGGCCCTGCTGAACATCGCCGACCTCCTGGAAAAGGACCAGGCGGCCATTCAGGCGGCCAACGCCATTGATGTCGAGGCGGCCCGGGCCACGGACCCGGACGGCCCCAAGATCAAGCGCCTGACCCTGTCCGACGGCGTCATGGCCTCCATGATCCAGGGCTGCCGCGACGTGGCTGCCCAGCACGACCCCGTGGGTGAGATCGAGACCATGGTCAAGCGGCCCAACGGCATGCTCGTGGGCCGCATGCGCGTGCCCCTGGGCGTGGTGGCCATGATCTATGAGTCCCGGCCCAACGTGACCATCGACGCCTCCATCATCTGCCTGGTGGCCGGAAACGCCGTGATCCTGCGCGGGGGCTCCGAGGCCATCCATTCCAACCAGGCCCTGGCCGGGGTCATCGCCAAGGGCCTGACCGCCGCCGGGCTGCCCGGGGACGCCGTGCAGGTGGTGCCCACCACGGATCGGGAGGCGGTGAACGCCCTTTTGACCCTGGACGAGTACATCGACGTGGTCATCCCGCGCGGGGGCGAGGGCCTCATCCGGACCGTGTGCCAGAAGGCCACCATGCCCGTGCTCAAGCACTACAAGGGCGTGTGCCACATCTACGTGCACGAGGACGCGGACCTGGAGCGGGCCGTGGACATCTGCCTGAACGCCAAGACCCAGTACCCGGCGGCCTGCAACGCCCTGGAGTGCCTGCTGGTGCACAAGAACGCGGCCGAGGCCTTCCTGCCGGCCATGGCCCAGCGCCTGGGGGCGGCCGGGGTGCGCTTCAAGGGCTGCCCGCGCTCCCTCCCCCTGCTCGGCGCGGCTGCGGGACCGGCTGTGGACGAGGACTGGGGCTTCGAGTTCCTGAACCTGACCCTGGCGGTCAAGGTGGTGGACACCCAGACCGAGGCCCAGGCTCATATCGCACGCTTCGGGTCCAACCACACCGAGGCCATTCTCACGGCGGACTACGCCCGGTCCCTACGCTTTTTGCGCGAGGTGGACGCGTCGCTGGTGGTGGTCAACGCCTCCACCCGGTTCAACGACGGCGGCCAACTCGGCCTGGGCGCGGAGATCGGGATCAGCACCTCCAAGCTGCACGCCTACGGCCCCATGGGCGTGCGCGAGCTGACCACCACCAAGTTCGTGCTCCTGGGCCAGGGGCATGTCAGAGCCTAATGTCAGACCAGGAAAAAAAATGGCCCCCAAGAATGAAGAATAAGAATAATTATTTCTTGTTCTTGTGCGCCTGAGAAGGACCATGCCGATTTCCAAGGGCTTTCCTCATCTGCGCCTGGGCCTGTTGGGCGGCAGCTTCAACCCGCCCCACGTGGGCCATCTGCGCATGGCCATCGAGGCCCGGGAGGCCTTGGCTCTTGACCGGGTG
Source organism: uncultured delta proteobacterium (assembly GCA_903835685.1). Classification (GTDB taxonomy): domain Bacteria; phylum Desulfobacterota; class Desulfovibrionia; order Desulfovibrionales; family Desulfovibrionaceae; genus CAILNX01. Next base: position 26,066 of record CAILNX010000026.1, on the reverse strand, counting down.
GACCTGGTTCCGGCGGCCATGCAGCCCCTCAAGCACGGCGGAGAGATGCTCCCCTTCGCCGACCGGGTGCGGCTTCTTGAACTGGCCCTGGACCGGGTCCCGGGCCTGGGCCTGAATCTGGTGGAAAGCGAGCGGCCCGGGCCGTCCTACACGGCCGACACCCTGGCGGTCCTGCGGGAGCGCAACCCCGGGGCCGAGTTGTTCTACATCCTGGGGGCCGAGAACCTGCAAAAGCTCCCGCTCTGGCGGCAGGGCCTGGACCTGCCCCATCTGGCCAATCTGGTGGTGCTCGGCCGCGAGGACTTAGGATTGGCCCAGGTGGCCCGGGACATCACCCATTACTGGCCCAAGGCCGTGCCCCATCCAGCCACGGACCAGGCGGGCCAGTCCTCCTGGACCCTCGCGCCGAACGCGACCATCCATTTCCTGCCCCTGCGCCGCCTGGACGTCAGCTCCACGGACATCCGGGAGCGCTGGCGCAAGAGCCAGAGCCTGAAATTTCTGGTGCCGTCGGCTGTGGAAGAGGAGTTGGTAAAGGGGTGGCCGGGGCTGGACGAGGCCTGGGGCAGCACCGGGAATCCCGCGCAACCCTGAATCCTGCGGGCCGATTCCCGACAAAAAAGCGGCCCCCAATCCTCTCCGGATAAGAAGCCGCCCTGGCGATCTCGCGAATTTTCCCCTACCGACCGGCCCAATCCCCCACAAACCCCTCGATCTCTTCGGCGCTTAAGCTCTGCCGCTCGTAGAAGCCCTTGACCCGGCGCTGGGAAAAGGCCTCGTAGAGGATGACCGCCGAGGCCACGGACACGTTCAGGCTGGGGATCATGCCCTGCATGGGAATGTACATCTCGTCCGGGACCAGGGCGATAAGCTCCGGGGACACGCCCCGGTGCTCGTTGCCCAGGATCACGGCCGTGGGCCGGGTGAAATCGAAATCGTAATGGGGCCGGGCCTGGTCCGAAAACCCGGTGCGCACGATCTGGTGCCCGGTGGCGCGCAGGCCCTCGATCATGGCCGGGCCGTCGTTGTGGTTCTGGCGCTCCATCCATTTGCGGGCCGAGCCCGAGGTCTTGTGCCCGATGTCCGGCCATTTCTCCGTGGTGTAATAGAGATGCACCCTGAGCACCCCGAAGGCGTCGCAACTGCGCAGGATGGCCGAGACATTGTGCGGGTCCCAGATGTTGTCCAGGACCAGGGTCAGGTCCTTCTGGCGGCGGGCCAGGACCCCCCGGATGCGGGCCTGGCGATTGGTGGTGGCCGTCTCACTCATGGACCCGGGGTACATGATCCCCGGACCCGGCGCAAGACCGGCCCGGACGGGGTTCACTTTGAATTATTAGTCTCGGGGCTTGTTCTTCTCATGGCTTTTGGTATAATAATCGGATAAGAGCATCCCATCGGGGAATCCAGGAATGGGCGTCGGCTCCCGCGAGGGGCCAACGATGAGAAATGCTTCTGCTTATTCTCCACTCGTGGAGAATATTTTTTCGCCCATGCGACGCGAATCTTCCGCGTCCCCTGCAACAAAGGACCGTGCATGAAGGCCTTGGTCGTCGAAGACGAATTCACCAGCCGGGAGATCCTCAAGCGTCTCCTGGCCCCCCTGTTCGAGGTGGACCTGGCGGTCAACGGCCAGGAAGCCGTGCAGGCCTTCACCTTGGCCCATGACCTGGGCCGCCCCTATACCCTGGTGCTCATGGACATCATGATGCCCGTGGTGGACGGGCTGGAGGCCCTGACCTCCATCCGCGCCCTGGAACGGCAGGGCGGACTCGAACCGGTGAAGGTGCTCATGACCACGGCCTTGAGCGACCCCAAGACCGTGATCAAGTCCTTTCACGACGGCGAGGCCTCGGGCTATCTGATCAAGCCCATCGAGCGGACCAAACTTTTCGCCGAACTGCAGAAACTCGGGCTGGTAAGAGAATAGCCATGAGCGAGAACGACGGCCTGCTGGACGAATTTTTGTCCGAGGTCAACGACAAATACTACCCGCAGGTCATGGAAGGCCTGGCCCAGCTCTATCAGGGCCGAACCGGCGAAGCCGTCGAGACCCTCTCCCGGCCCCTGCACACCATAAAAGGGGTGACCGGGTTCATTCCCGGATTCGAACCCGCCTCGCTCTTCACCCACGAGGTGGAGAGCTTCCTGAAAAAGCTCCAGAGCGGCGAGGTGGCCGACACCCCGGACAACTGCGCCGTGGCCGCCCAGGCCGTGACCTCGGTGTTCAACGTCATCGACCAGATCAAACAGACCGGCCAGCCCCTGGAGTCGGAAACCGAGTCGACCCGCGCCGCCCTGCACGAGGCCCAGAAAAAGCCGCCCAAGCTGGACATGTCCCAGGACCAGAGCGTGGAGGTGTTGGACCACAAGGGCCTGCGCGTCATCCGCCTGCGCGCCTTACGGCTCCATCTGGCCGCCCAGCGTCAGGCCGTGATCGAGGTCCTGGCCGCCACCCCGCCGGGCGCCGCGGTCCTGCTTGATTTTTCCGGGGTGGTCAGCGCCGGTTCGGCCCTGTGGGAGGACATCCTGCCCCTGGCGGACATCCTCTGCCTGGCCGTGACCGGACTGGACCACGAGTGCCGGGGGGTGTTCCACACCTGGGGCTTTGACCGCTATCTGACCCAGTGGCCCAGCGAATCGGCCTTTCTGGCCAGCCGCACGGAAAGCCCATGACCGTGTCCAGACTTACGCCCCCTGCCTCTTGCTCCGGCCGCGTCCCAGGGCCGGGCCGATGCTGCCCCAGGTCCTGGCGACAGCCATGAAAAGCAATATCTCCGACTGCATCGAGCACATCGAAAAAATCGTCCTGGACCTGGAAAGCGGGGTCAGCGGAGCCCTGCCCGAGGTCTTGAGCGCCCTGGGCCTGCCCCACGTCAAGCTGCCCTCGCCGCCGGTCATCGCCCTTCTGGACATGCTGGCCGAAGGCATCACCCCCATTTCCCGGGAGATCATCTCCGCTTTCCTGGGCCTGTGCGAGGCCCACAAGCGGCTGCTCTACACCCTGGCCGGACTCCTGGACCAGGAGCAGGCCCCGGTCCCCAAGCAGGCCCCGGCCAGGCCCACGCCCCTGGCCTCCGGCCCGAGCCAGCCACGCACGGCCCCAGCCCCAGGTCCAGAGCCCGCCGCCCAGCCTGAACCAGCGCCCAGCCCCCAGACCCTGGCCCAGACCCAGGCCCAGCCCGCACCCCAGCCGGAAACGGGCCGCGCGGCCCCGGAGCCACCTGGCCAGGCCAAGCCCGAGGTCATCTCCTCCATCCGGGTGAGCACGGAAAAGCTGGACAGCTTGATCGAACTGGTGGGCAAGCTCATGGTCACCTTCGCCGTGGTGACCCAGGACCATTCCGTGCAGGGCCGGGCCGTGTCCGGCCTGCGGGAGATGGACCAGATCATCGACCAGATCAAGACCGAGGTGGAGCACATCCGTCTGGTGCCCCTGCGCCAGATTTTCACGCCCATGCACCGCCTGGTGTCCAGCCTGGCCCAGAAAACCGGCAAGAAGGTCCGCCTGGAGGTGGCTGGCGAGGACCTGGAGCTGGACAAGAAGCTGGTGGAGGCCATCAACGAGCCCCTGGTCCACCTCTTGCGCAATGCCGTGGACCACGGGCTGGAGTCGCCCGAGGAGCGGCTGGCCGCGGACAAGGAAGAGACCGGGGTCATCCTGCTGGCGGCCCAACGCAAGGGCGAATTCGCCACCTTGAAGGTGGTGGACGACGGCAAGGGCCTGGACGCCGACAGCATCCAGCGCAAGGCCCGGGAAAAAGGCCTGTGGGAAGAGGGCCGGGAGTACACCCGGGAGGAAATTTTCCAGTTCATCATGAGCTCGGGCTTTTCCACGGCTGCGGCCATCACCGACGTGTCCGGCCGGGGCGTGGGCATGGACGCCGTGCTCACCGCGGTCAAGGAGCGCTTGAACGGCGAGGTGCTCATCCAGTCCGAGCCCGGGATCGGCACCACCTTCACCCTGTCCATCCCCCTGTCCCGGGCCGTGGACCAGGGCATTGCCGAGGGTCTGGTCTGCGCCGTGGGTTCCGAGCGCTTCATCCTGCCCAGCCGGGACATCGTGGAGATTTACCAGCCCTTAAGTTCGGACCTGACCATGCTGCCCGACGGCCGGGAGGTCTTGAGCGTCCGGGAGCATATGGACGGGCTCATCCGCCTGGACCGCTTCCTGAACCTGGAGGAAAGCGGCAGGCCGGTGCACCAGTGCCAGGCCGTGGTGGCCAAGGTGCGGGACCGGCGGGCGGCCATCCTGGTGGACGAGGTCCTGCGCCAGCAGCAGGTGGTCATCACCGGGTTCACCGTGCCGGTGCACAGCCTCTACGGCCTGCCCATCCTGGGTTACGGCATGATGGGCGACTACGACGCCCTGGTCCTGAACATCGAGGAACTTCTGCGCATGGCCATGGGGGAAGAGACCTAGACCGGCCTACGGATGTCGCAGGCCTCAACACACCACACAAGAACAAGAATTTATTATATTTTTCTTTCTCTTCCGGGTGGCCTGCTCGTGCGGAAAAACGATGGCCCGATCAGGTCATGAGACCCTGGCCGCGCAAAAAGCCGCCCCGTACAGCCCGGTATCCTGGTTGGCATTCAGCCGCACCGGAACCTTGGCCAGCAGGCCGCCAAAGGCCTCGCTGTCCGTGAACTCCCTTAAGAAAGCCCGGTGCCGGACCAGGACCGGATTTCTGGCCGCCACCCCGCCCGAGACGTACAGCCCGCCCAGACCGAGCACGTTCAGCACATAGTGGCGGCAGGCCCGGCCGTAGAAGCGGGCGAACCAGCGCAGGGTGGGGCTGTCCCCGTCCAGATGAGCGGCCGCCTCCTCCGGGGTCAGGCGCTCGGAGGTCAAAAACCAGTGCACCAGGGCCAGGCCCGAGCCGGACACCACCTGATCCCCCACTGGCGCGGCCACCCCGGTGTTGGCCCGCACGAAACGCACGAACTCCGCCTCCTCCTGGCCCTCAAAGGCAAAGGCCGCGTGCCCGGCCTCGGACGGCAGGGCCGCATGCCCGCCTGAGCCGTCCGGAACCAGGGCGCAGTGCCCGAGCCCGGTTCCGGCCCCGACCACGGCCAGGGGACGGGCGGGATCGGCCTGCCCGGCCTGGATCACCTCGGCCCCGCTCCCAGCCTCGGTCAGACAGCCCCAGGCCTGGGCCACGAAATCATTGACCAGCACGGCCGGTCGCAGACCCAACCCCAGCCCCAGTCCCAGGCCATCCAGGTCCCGGTCCAGGTCCAGGTCCCAGGCGATGTTGGGCGGATCGCAGAGCCCCCCGCGCACTGGCCCGGCCACGGCAAAGGCCACCCGGTCGGCCCGGGCAAAGGCCTGGCCCAAGACCGAATCGCGCACGGCCAGGAGCAGGTCCCGGAAGGAGGAGAAATCATTGGTGCTCAGGCGCAGGGGGTCGTCCAGCAGGGCCAGAGCCCCGTCGGGCGTGGCGGAAAAGACGGCGAAACGGCTGGTGGTCCCGCCGATGTCAGCGGCCAGAATGAGGGGCATGGGCGACCTCCGGTCTGTGGGGTCAGGGCAACGGCCAGGGGCCTGGCCCGATTCCTATACAAAGAACAGGCTGTTGGCAAAGAGGCCCGGGGCTTGACGCCGTGGGCCGGAACATGATGAGACCTGGGTCATGCGCATCGACGTCTTCATCAACGTCCTCTACAAGCCCCTGCAGACCGCCCTGGCCCTGCTCTCCCTGCTTCGGCACTCGGGGAGGCACATCGACCGCATCTATTTCATCGAAGAGCCCCCGAACCATCCTGGCCAGCATGAGGCCATCAAGCAGGTCCTGGCCTCCAGGCTGCCCTCCCGGATGGAGGTGCACCAACCCGCGCACTACATCAACTGGCATACGCCCGTTGCGCGCGAAAGCCTGGCTGACGAGGCGCAGCGCCTGTCCATCCGCTACCAGTACGGCTGGGAGCGCTCGGACAAGGACTTCGCCCTGGTCATGCACAACGACATCGAGGTGTTCGGGGACGTGGTGGGCGCGCTTCTGGCCAACATCGGGGAGCATCTGGCCATCGGCCAGGTGGGCGGCTGCCTGTTCTGCCCGGCGCACTGGGCGGAAAAATGCACCCCGGACACTTACCTCGACTTCAAGCCCTCCCGGGCCTATCTCCTGCGCCTCTACGAGCGCATGCCCCCGGGCCGCAACCTGCACCCCTACAACCTGAGCCTGCCCGAGGAATTCACGACCCATCCCTGGCCCCTGCCCCACTGCCGGATGAACGAGTGGTGCGCCCTGGTGAACCTGGCCCAGGCCCGGCCCATAACCGCCCCGCACGGCCCGGCCATGCCGCTCGGGGCCATGGCCCAGTGCGGGACCGAGATCATGGACACGGGGGTGCGCTGGTTCCGGGACATCTCGCTCCTGGGCCGGACCTGCCGGAACTTCCCCATCCAGGAGTACCTGACCCACCATCAGGGCGGGCACAAGGCCATGCTGGATTTTTCGGCCTACGAACAGGGCGAGGCCCGGGCGCTGGCGACGCTCAGGCGCGATTATCCGGGGGAGTATCCCGTCGAGGGGTAGCTGTCCGTCTCATGGGGCAAAACTCTATACACTCAATGCCGAGACCATATATGATGAATTATAGACTCATTTTCTGAATTGATATAATCTTCAAAAATTTTGTCTTTAACAAAGTATCTACCAGTTAATTTTTTTAATTGTTTTAACCTATTTTCCGGAATAACGATCTCAAAAATTATCGATGTAAAATTTCTCTGCATCATCGATAATTTTCGCTTCTTTTCATTATGACTTGTTTCTCCTTTTAATATATTATAAGATGCCACGAGAAAATCAAGTGCTAAATTTCTATATCCCTGAAAAGCTGTTGGTTTATCTTTTCCATATCCATCTCCTTTATCAATATTTGGGAAAAAAAATCTTCCACACTCAATCAGAGATGAAAGCTTTGCTAAATCTGCAATTTTATCAATTTCACTCACAGAATCAACGCCATGCCTCAGTTTAATTAACACCATCACTACATCATAGTGCCAATCAAGAAGATTTTTTATATAATCATCCTCTGTTCTAAATTTTGTCTGTCTAAAGCTAAAATAGCTAAAAGCGACCGCAATCCCTGACGCAACAAGCGCAAAAATACTTACTACATCTTTTGCTATTTCAATTGCCATGCCCTTATCCCCTTCTTTTTTGCGACTACAAGCATTATAAATACATCATGTTGCACACATCGCACTTGACTCAACCGGACACTCCTGGCGACTAGAAATAACGTTACAAATTATACACCCATTACACAAAAATAGATTATTTTATATTGCCACCCATGCCAATTCACTCCATAAAATTACCTCAGGCCAGCCCGGCCCGGCGGTATTTCTCCAGGACCTGGGTCTTGAGCTCCACGGTGCGCTCCAGATTGGCCAGGGTGTTTTGGGTGCGCACCAGCTCCACGTCGGTTCGGCGCAGCTTCTCGGCCAGCTTCTCGGCCAGGGCGCGGTAGAAGGCGGCCTGGAACAGGACCTTCTCCTGGCCGGTCAGCCCGTTGATCAGGGACATGTCCACGGCCATGCACAGGGCCTTGGTCACGGCCCGCACCGAGGCGCTGCGGGGCAGGCCCTCGATCTGGCTCATCTCCCCGAAAATGTCGCCCAGACGGTGCAGTTCGGACAGCACCACCCCACTCTTCTCCACCCGCACCTGGCCCGAGGCCAGGATGTAGATCAGGCCGTCGTCCTTCCCCTCGGTGATGACCAGCTCGCCGGGCTCGAACTGGCGCACCCGGCAGTGGGCCAGCAGGCATTTGGCCCGTTCCAGGTCCAGGGACTGGAAGATGGGCAGGTCCTTGACCCGCTCCAGCCAGTGCTCGAAGTCCGTGATGTAGGAGGATTGCCGCATGAGACTGCCCTAGCACGGCTGCGGGGGCCGGGGCAAGGGAAGAGAGAAAAATGGCGAAGGGGCGGCGGGCCAAAGCCCGAATCGGGACAGAGCAGGCAGGCGGAACTCTTGGGGACAGAACCGAAATTTGGCCGCAAAAAAGGGCTTGAAGGCGTCTCTTGCGATGACCTTCAAGCCCTTTAGCGTTCAGGTGGTGCCGAAGGGGAGACTCGAACTCCCACGGGGGAACCCCCACTAGACCCTGAACCTAGCGTGTCTACCAATTCCACCACTTCGGCACACGCGAGAAAGGCCTTATACGTACGGGCCTTTGCCTTGGCAAGCACTTTTTTCATTTTTAAATTCACATATCATTTCATATGGTTAAAAAGAGTTGAAGGCCCGGCGCTTTTGGAGTATCCGTCCTTTTTGCCATGTTGATCCAGAGACAAGGTATGATCGTCGCCAGAACCATCGAAGAAATAAAAGGCATCGTGGCCTCCTCCTGCGTCACCATCGGAAATTTCGACGGGGTGCACCAGGGACATCAGAAGCTCATCGGCACGGTCAGGGACAAGGCCCGGGCCCTGGGGCTCTTGAGCGTGGTGGTGACCTTTGACCCCCACCCCTTGCGCGTGCTCACGGGCAAGCCCACCATGCCCTTCATCACCCAGACCCGGCAGAAGCTTGAACTCATCGCCGCGCTCGGCGTGGAGCTGACCCTGGTTCTGGAATTCACCCGGGACATGGCCGCGCTCACGCCCGAGGAGTTCGTGGTCCGCTACCTCCTGCAAGGCCTGTCCATGCGCGAACTGGTCATCGGGTACGACTACGCCATGGGCAAGGGCCGAAAAGGGAACCACGAGCTGCTCAAGGCCCTGGGGGAGAAATACGGGTACAACACCCAGCGCCTGGACCCGGTGATCATCGAGGACGCGGTGGTCAGCTCCACGCGCATCCGGGACCTGGTCCAGGCCGGAGAGGTCTGGGAGGCCCGGCCGCTTCTGGGCCGCTTCCACCAGCTCTGCGCGCCGGTGGAGCACGGCCAGGACCGGGGCGGCAAGCTCCTGGGCTTTCCCACGGCCAACCTGCACATCGAGGAGCAGCTCACGCCCAAGCCCGGGGTCTACGCCCTGTGGGCCGAACTGGACGGGGAGCTCATCCCGGCCGTGGCCAACATCGGGTTCAATCCCACCTTCGGCAACACGGCCATGTCCGTGGAGGCCCACCTCCTGGATTTCAGGGGCGACCTCTACGGCCGGGAGCTGAAGATTCATTTCGTGCAGCGCATCCGGGCCGAGCGCAAATTCGACAGCCTGGACGCCTTGAAAGCCCGCATCGCCGACGACGTGGCCCTGGCCCGTCAGATCCTGGCCATGCCCGAGGCCAGCCCGCCCCGGCCTCTGACCCCGGGCGAGCGCATCGTGACCTGCGGGGGATGATCCCTGTCGAGGAAACGAATTGATCGAAAAAAAGCCCCGGCCTCCAAGGAAGCCGGGGCTTTTTGCTTGTTGAATGCCGGGACCTAGAAATCCACGGAGAATTCGTCGCGCCGGTTCTTGGAGAAGGCGTCCTCGGTCCCACCAGGGGACAGGGGCTTTTCCGAGCCGAAGGACACGATGCTCATGCGCTCGGGGGACACGCCGAGCTGGATCAGGAACTCATAGGCCGAACGAGCCCGGCGCTCGCCCAGGGCCAGGTTGTACTCGGCCGTTCCCCGGCTGTCGCAATGGCCCTCGACCACGATGTTCACGTCCGCGTAGCGCTTGAGCAGGTCGGCCTTCTTGCGCAGCACGGGCTGGGCGTCGGCGCGCACGGCGTTGGAGTCGTAGTCGAAATAGATGCGCTCGGTGATGTCGTCCACGGCCTTGCGGAATTCCGGGTCCGAGGCCAGACGGTCGCGCAAACGGGCCTTGCGGGCCGCGTCGTCGCCCTTGCCGAACTTGCTGCCTCCGGCCCCTGCCCCGCCAGCCAGATCGCCCTCGGTGCCGGTGCGGGAGGAGGCCGCATAGGAGTCGCCCGAACCCGCGCCCTGTCCGGCGTCGATTTTCTTCTTGGAACAGCCCGCCGCAGCCAGGAGCAGCAGGGTCAGGGCCACCACGACCACGGTCAACATTCTCGTATTCATCGGCATTCCTCCACGCTTGGTCGATAACGGTTCATCTCCTGCCCCGGCGGGACAGGCGTTCGTTCCTTGGATGCTACTCGCTCAATCCCGGCCCCCAGGCCGGGGACGTGGCCGCCCCGGGTCCGCCGGTGAAGACGGGCTTGGCCTCTTCGCCGTGGCGGGTGGTCACGTAGATTTGATTGGCCCCGTTCCGGCTGGAGGAGAAGGCCACGAAATACCCGTCCGGGTCGAAGCAGGGCTGCTCGTCGCTGCCCGGCCCGAAGGAGAGTTGCTTCTCCTGGCCCGTGGTCAGGTCGCTCAGGAAGATGCGGTGGCCGCCGGGCATCTCTCGGGAAAAGACCACCAGCTTGCCGTCCCGGCTGATCTGGGGATTGGTGTTGTACTTGCCCTCGTACGTCACTCGCACCACCTGGCCCGAGTCCCGGTCCAGGATGAAGATGTGCGGGTTGCCAGCCCGGGCCGAGACAAAGGCCATGCGCTTGCCGTCCCCGGAAAAGGAGGCGGACACGTCGATGGTCCCGCTGGGGGCCAGGGGGCTTTCCGGGCGCAGACTCTTGTCCAGGAGATAGAGCTGGGGGCTGCCCTTGAGGGCCAGCGTCACGGCGATGGTCCCGTCCGGGGTGAACGTCGGGGCGATGACCGTGTTGCCCGAGAACTTGGTCTGGGTGATCTTGTTCGAGGAGCGGTCCCAGATGCCGAGCATGTGCGCGCTGTCGCCCACCCGGCTGAAGGCCAGAAAGCGGCCGTCAAAGGACCAGGCCGGGCTCATGTTGATGCCGCCGAGCTTGGTGACCTGCTGGATATCCCGGCCCAGGGGGCTGGTGACAAATATCTCCTTGCCGTCCCCGGTCTTCTTGGAAAAGGCGATCTGGGACCCGAAGAACCCGCTCTTGCCGGTGATGGCCTCCATGAGCAGCTTGCAGAAGCGGTCGGCCACCTCCTGAAGACGGGAGCGGTCGATCTGACCCCAGGCCTTGCCCAGGATGGCCCGCTGGTCAAAGGTCTCGATGGCCCGGGCCTCCAGGTCCTGCACCCCGCCATTGGGCTGCCAGCCCGTGGTGACCACCAGGTCCACCCGGGCCAGGGTCAGGGGGGCGAAGTCGATGCTCTCGGGCTTGACGCCCTTGCTGGGGTCCCCGCCCAGGATGGTCGAGGCCGGGATCACGTTGAAAAAAGGCAGGAACTGGAGATTGGCCTCCACCAGCTTCTGGAACTCCTCGGCCATGGGGTCCACGGGATCGGCCCCCAGGGGCTTGGGCGGCAGGATGAGGATGTTCACCTTGCCCTGGCCGGGGCCGAAGATGTCGATGGACAGGGTGTCGGCGGCCCGGGCCTGACTGACGCCGAGAAGGGCGGCCACCAGGATCGCCGGGATCGCCAGGCCAAGGAGGCGGCGGATGGACGTGCTCATTTTTGTTACCTGCTGCTCATTTCCTGAAGATTGAAGTTGATTTGCACCGCACCCACCTGCTTGGCCGGAGGCGGCGGAATCTGTTGGGTTTCGGTGATGGCCTTTAAGACCGAGGAGTCGAAGTCCGCCCGGCCCGAGGGCGTCACCAGGCGCACCGAGGTGATCTTTCCGGTTTCATCCATCTTGATCTCCACCGAGGCCTGGAAATTCTGGGTCGAGCCGATGACCGGATAGCGCCAGTTGCGCTTGATGGCCTGCTTGACCATCTCGCCGTAGACCTGGAGCAGGCCCGAGGCCCCCTGGCCTCCACCCGCGCCGCCGGGGCCGCCGGGGATCTCGCCGCCGGGCGTGGCCCCCACGCTCTTGCGCAGGGAGGACAGGGTCTTTTCGAAATTCTGGCTTTCCTTCTGCTGGTGGCTCTGGGCGTCCTTCTTGGCCGCAGCCAGGGCATTGGCCAGAAGCTCCTGGGGCGTGGGTCCGGGAGGCTTTACGGCCTCCTCCTTCTTGGCCTCGGGCTTGGCGGTCTTGGCCGACTTGTCGTCGCTGATGGCCTTGACGTCAGGCTTTTTGGGAGGCTCGGGCTTGGGAGGCTCGGGTTTCGGAGGTTCGGGCTTGGGCGGTTCCGGTTTGGGGGGCTCGGGCTTGGGCGGTTCGGGCTTGGGCTGGGGCGGCAGGGGCACAGCCTCTTCCTTGGCCTCGGCAGGCTTGGGCTCGGGCTTGGCCAACTGGTCGGGCGCAGGCGCCGGGGCCTGGCCCACAGGTCCGGCCGGGCCGCCCGTGGGCAGGAGCGAGACCAGGTCCACCTGATAGATGGGCTGGTCCAGATCGATCTTGATGCCCGAGGAATTCAGATAGACCAGGGACAGCACGATGGAGAGCGCATGCAGCAGGAAGGAGAGGAAAAATCCCAGTTTGTTCTCTGAAAACATGCCTTGGTCCCGGTAATTCCCGTGCAAACCAGACCGCGCGGACGCGGATTACTTCTTGTCCGCCGGCTTGGGTTGCGGCTCTTCGGCCACCACGGCCATGCGGTCGATGCCCGCGTGCTTGATCTCGCCCATGACCTGCACCACCTGGCCGTAGGACACTTCCCTATCCGCGCGCAGGAAGAGCTGCTTCTTCTGGTCCGCCACCAAGCGTTTGAGCTGGCCCTCCAGCTCCTCGGCCTTCACCTCGTACTTGTCCAGATAGATGGACCCGTCCCGGCGGATGGACAGGACCATGTGGTCCGCGTCCTGGGGCAGGTTGCGCACCGTGCGGGTCTGGGGCAGGTCCAGGTCGATGCCCTGGGTAAGCATGGGCGCCGTGACCATGAAGATGATGAGCAGCACCAGCATCACGTCCACAAAGGGCGTGACGTTGATCTCGGAAATGAGCCCGCCTTGGGATGATTGCATGGCCATGGTCTACCCCAGCAGGTTGGTGGCTGCGCGGGGACGGGTCATCTGCCGGGCCGATTCCTCGGTGGTCCAGGGAATCTCCCGCTCCACCCGGTTCAGGAACACGCCCGCGAAATTGATGAGCTCGCCTTCGATGGTGACCAACTGGCTCTGGAAGTAGTTGTAGGCCAGGGTGGCCGGGATGGCCACGCCCAGGCCGATGGCCGTGGCCACCAGGGCCTCGGAAATGGCCGGGGCCACCGTGGTCAGGGCCGCGCTCTTGGCCGCGCCAATGGCGTGGAAGGCGTGCATGATGCCCCAGACCGTGCCGAACAGCCCGATGAAGGGCGCGGCATTGGCGCAGGTGGCCAGAAAGGAGATGCTCGATCCCAGGCGCTTCATCTCCATGCTCACGCCCTGGCGCAGGACCCGGCGCAGGGTGTCGGCCACCAGTTCCCGCTTCTTCACCGGTTCCAGGTCGGATTTGTCCAGGCGCTTGTACTCGCTCACGGCCTTGCTGCCGATGGCGAACAGCGGGGAGCCCGGGAGCTGCTGGAGGGTCTGGAGCCCGGCGGCCAGGTCCACGGCGTTCTCGAACCGCTCCAGGCCGCCCATGACCTTCTTCTGGGCCTGGCCCAGGACCACGATCTTGGTGAAAATGATGGTCCAACTGAAGAACGACATGCCCACCAGGAGCAGGAGCACGAGCTTGACCGCAATCGTGGCCCCGCTGATCATGGTCCAGAAATCTGTCTGGGGAACCATATCCATATCTTGTCCACCTCGCTTATGAATTCCGTCTCAAGCCGGACCCGGGCGCCACGACCCAGGTCGGCCGCGTCCAGCAGAAATTCCCACACCCGCCCAGGGGCCTCCACACAAGACCCCGACGGAGGCCACTTCGTCCAATAAAAAAGGGAACCACGGGGGTACGCGGCTCCCAAAACTATCTAGCCATTCTCTAGAAAAGGCAAGTCTTTTGCCGTGGAATTTTCACTTACGCAGCATTTTTTGCACCAGAGCCACGGAATTGGCCTCGGCCCCGTGGTATTCGTCGAGGCTCAGGCCCGCGCCCAGGGCCACCTTGCGCCTGAGTTCGGCGGATACGAAATCGCCTGGGGCGTGGGCGTCGTTGTTGATGACCAGCTTGGCCCCGAAACGCCGGGCCATGGCCGCCACATGGCCGTTGGTCAGGCTGTGGCCCTTGCGGGTGGTGATCTCCAAATACACCCCGCGCTCGGCGGCCAGGGCCGCGTCCTGCTCGGTGATCAGCCCCGGGTGGGCCAGGATGTCCACCCCGGCCTCGATGGCCGCCAGATTGGTGCCCAGGAGCACGGGCTCCACCACGGTCTCGCCGTGGGCCACCACCAGGGCCGCGCCCTCGTTACGGGCCTGGGCGGTGAGCAGGCCCATGAGCGCGGGCGGCACGTGGGTCAACTCCACCCCGGGGTACACGTCGATCTCCAGAAAGGCGGCGTATTTCTCGGTCAGGGAGCGGATGCGGCCCAGGATGAAATCCAGGTTGCTCGGGTCGGCGTGGTCGGTGATGGCCACGGCCTTGTACCCGGCAAAGGCCGCCCGCCGGATCAGCTCGGCCGGGATGAGCACGCCGTCGCTGAAAACCGTGTGGGTGTGCAGGTCGATCATGGCCAGGGCCGGTTACATCTTGTATTTGGTGTCGTCAACCGAGAACTTTTCCAGGACGTCGGTCCACCGATCCGCCTCCCCGCTGAGCAGGGTGGGCTTGGGCGCGGCCTTGTCCGCGGTCCCGGCCCGGGCCAGCACGGTCTCGGCCACCAGGATGGGGGCCTCGGCCCGCAGGGCCAGGGCCACGGCGTCCGAGGGCCGGGCGTCGATGCGCCGGGGCTGGCCGTTCTGAATGACCACCAGATCGGCGAAATAGGTGCCCTCTTCCAGGGCGGTGATCTCCACCCGGGCCAGTTTGCCGCCCATGCCCGCGATGACGTTGAGCAGCAGGTCATGGGTCATGGGCCGGGGAAAGGCCACCTTGTTCAGGACCATGGAAATGGCCATGGCCTCCATGGCCCCGATCCAGATGGGCAGACCGGCCTCGTCCTTCAAGTCCTTGAGGATGAGCACCGGGGCCTGGTTGTTCTCGTCCAAGGCCAGTCCGAAGACCTTCATTTCCAACATGGCGCCCCCACCCTTTTTCCCAGCAGGGAATGTTTCTTGGCTTCCAGGATGCGCACCAGGGCCTGACGGCCGATGAGGCCCGCCGGGTCCTCGCCAGGCACATTGACCACCCGGCCCCAGGGGTCGCGGCCCATGGCCCCGCCGCCGTCCTCTCCGGGCTTGCGGCTGCCGCCCTCGAACAGGACCAGGACCTCGCGTCCGACCTGTTCCCCCAGATACCCTTCTGTAATACCGTCCTGGAGTTTCTGCAAGCGAGACAAACGATCCGCCGCGACTTCCTCCGGGACCTTGGGGTCCATGCGCGCGGCCGCTGTTCCGGGCCGGTCGCAGTACTTGAAGGAAAAGGCCCCGGCAAAGCGCACGGCCTCCATCATCTCCAGGGTCTGAAGAAAATCCTCCTCGGTCTCCGACGGAAAGCCCACGATCAGGTCCGTGGTCAGGGCCAGGTCCGGCCGGGCCGCGCGCAGGTCCCGGACCAGGCTGAAGTAGCGCTCCCGGTCGTAACGGCGGCCCATGCGCTTCAAGACCGCGTCGGAACCGGCCTGAAGGGGCAGGTGCAACTGGGGGCAGAGGTTCTCGTGCCGGGCAAAGGCGGCCACCACCTCCGGGGCCAGGTCCTTGGGGTGGGAGGTGGTGAAGCGCAGGCGGGAAATCTCCTGGATGCCCGCCACCTGGTCCAGGAGCTGGGCGAAGGACAGGCCCTGGCCGCAGTCGTCCAGGCCGTAGCTGTTCACGTTCTGGCCCAGGAGGGTGATCTCCCGCACCCCGTTCTCGGCCAGGGCCCGGCACTCGGCCAGGATGTCCGCCGGAGCCCGGGATTTCTGGCGTCCGCGCACAAAGGGCACGATGCAGTAGGTGCAGAAATTGTCGCAGCCCTGCATGATGTTCACAAAGGCCGAGACCGGCGAGGCCCTGTCTGGCCGGGTCTCGACCTGGGGCAGGGCCACTTCCCGTTCTTCATAGGTGGGCAGGAAATCCAGAAGGCTGATCCGGGTCCCGGGTTCCTGGGCCAGACGGGTGAGGGCCTCGGGTGCGCGGGCCACGCCGTCGGCCCCGAAGACCAGGCGCACGGCCGGGAAGCGCTCGAAAAACTCCCGGCCCACCTGCTGGGCCACGCACCCGCCCACGGCCGCGAACCGCTCCGGGCTCCGCCCCAGATGCCGGGCCAGGCGGCCCAGGCAACTGTAGACCTTCTGCTCGGGCTTTTCCCGCACGCTACAGGTATTGAGGATAAAGACCTGGGCCTGGTCCTCGGCGCTCTCTTCCCAGCCCCGCTGCTCCATGGCCCGGGTCAGCCACTGGGAGTCATGGGCGTTCATCTGGCACCCGAAGGTGATGACGTGAAACTTCATCCCCCAAGCCTAGTCCCCCTGACCGGCGCTGTAAAGTTGCAAGCCAGGCTCCAAGGCCAGGGGCATACCCGCCCTTTTTTGTTCACAACACTTTATTTTTCCAGAACTCTTGACAAGGGCCGCAGAACCTGCTCTTGTGAATTTGTTCACAAGCGATACCCGACCTCCCTGCATCTGGAGCCGGACGCGCCCTGACCTGCCAGGGACGTCCGGCTCCCTTTTTGGCCACTCAAAAACGCGCACGCCCGGATCAGGCGGCCTGCATCCTCTCGATGAGCCCGCTCAAGACCTGGGACTGGGAGGCCAGCTCCCCCACGGCTTGGGTGGACTGGTGCATGGCGTCGGCGGTTTCGTTGGAGATCTCGCTGATGTCCGTGATGGAGGTGGTGATCTCTTCGCTGGCGGCCGATTGCTGGACCGAGGCCGTGGCAATGGAGCGCACCTGGTCCGTGACCTGGTCCACCAGGGAGACGATGCCCTGCAGGGTGGCGCCCGATCCCGCAGCCAGGGTGGTGACCTCGCCGATCTCGCGCACGGTCTGGTCCACGCGCTCGATATTTTCCATGGTGCCCTGCTGGATGCCGTGGATGGCTGCCCCGACTTCCCGGGTCGCGGTCATGGTCTTTTCCGCGAGCTTGCGCACCTCGTCGGCCACCACGGCGAACCCGCGCCCGGCCTCGCCGGCCCGGGCCGCCTCAATGGCCGCGTTCAAGGCCAGAAGATTGGTCTGGTCGGCAATGTCGGCAATGACGTTCAGCACCTGGCCGATGCCCTCGGCCTGTTTGCCCAGTTCGGTCATGTTCTGCTTGAGCCCCGAGGCCTGGGCCTGCACATCTCCCACCTTCCGGATCACGTCGCCCACGGCCACTTTCCCCTCGTCGGCCTTGGCCCGGGCCGTCTCCGCGGTCATGGCCGCCTCCGAGGCGCTCTTGGCCACTTCCAGGACCGCCGCATTCATCTGGGACATGGCCGCGGCGGTCTGGCCCACCCGATCCGACTGCACCCTGGCCCCGCCGCTGGACTGCTCGATCTGGGCCGAAAGCTCCAGGGAGGCCGAGGACACCACGCCCACCACGCCCTCCAACTGATAAGCCGCCTCCTGCATGCCTTCACGTTTGGCCGACTCGGCCTTTTCCTGGGCCGCGCGGGCCTCAAGGGTGGCCAGCCGGGCCTTCTCGGCCTCTTCCCCGGCCTCCCGGCTCTTGGCGTCCGCCTCAGCGATCTTGCCTTTGAGCGCCGCCACCATCTGGTTGAGGCTCCGGGACAGGACCCCGGTCTCGTCCTCGCGGTCGAGGCGCAGGGTCTGGTCCAGGTCTCCGGCCGAGACGGCCTCGGCAAAGACCACGCAGGAGGAGAGCGGCTTCACGATGCCCCGGGTAAGGGCCAGGCCCAGGGCCAGGGAAACCGCGAATCCCAGGCCCATGGCCCCCATGGCCCAGGCGTTGATGGACTCGATGTGGGCGTTGACCCCGGCCACCAGGGTCGTGGCCTCGTTTTTCTGTTCGGTCACGATGTCGTCCAGGGCCTGGATGGCCTTGAACTGGATGTCCCGGCCGGAATGCAGGGCGATGTCGGCCATCTTCTCGTAATCGCCCTGGCCCAGGGCCCGGAGGAATTCCTCGTTGGAGGCCCTCCAAGCGCTCACCAGCCGGGTGGCCTCGGCCAGTTTGCCCTTCTCCCCCCCGTCCAGGTCCAGGCCCGAGGCCTCCCGCAGGGCCGCATCATACTTGACCCAGGCCTTGCGCATGGTCTCCAGGGTCCGGGTCTTGACGTCCTCGGCCAGGTCCTGGGCCAGGAGCGTCCGCTGCACGGCCCGGATATTGTTCAATTCCGAACGGATGATCCCTAAGTTCGTGGCATAGGGCAGGGTCACCAGGCCGACTTCGCGCATGTCGGATTTGAAACGCAGGGAGGAGGTGATGCCCATGAGGCCGATGGCCAGGGTGATGAGGGAGACGGCCAGAAAGCCGCAGGTGAGCCGGATGCCTATTTTGACGTTCTTCATTGCCTCGCTCCTGCCAAGAAGTTCACAGTCGAAAACCGCCACAGGGAACATCCGTTCGACTTGGCGGCCCGGCTGTCTCATTGCGGAGCGAGATCCGTGGCTTTCCGAAACCCGCCTCGCGACGGGGTTGGCCTTACAAGTTGCGTCTGCCTAGCTGGTATGCAGAAATACATCAAGGGCGTTATATTTTTTTCAGGGTTGGTGTTCTGGCGGACGTTGGCCGTTATCGTTGTGCCGGAGTTGTGAGCGGCCCCTGTCTTTGATAGGAGGACCTGGCGTCAGCATAAAAGCCCGTGACGCGGGGAATTTCCCGGCCACGGCGCGCAACCATACTGGAGGACCACAATGTTTATGGGCAAAGCAGTCCGGCTGGAGCGCATCATTGATCGCAACACCCGGCGCACCATTATCGTCCCCATGGACCACGGAACCACCGTGGGACCCATCCCCGGCATCGTAAACATGCACAGCGCGGTGAAATCCATTGTCGATGGCGGGGCCAACGCCGTGCTCATGCACAAGGGCATGCCCCGCTGCTGCCACCGCACCCGGGGCCGGGACGTGGGCCTCATCGTGCATCTGTCCGCCAGCACCTCCCTGTCCCCGCTGCCCAACGCCAAGGCCCTGGTGTGCAGCGTGGAGGAGGCCATCCGCCTGGGCGCGGACGCGGTAAGCGTGCACGTGAACTTAGGCGACGAGAGCGAGGCCAAGATGCTGGAGGAGTTCGGCAGGGTGACGGACACGGCCCAGAGCTGGGGCATGCCCGTGCTGGCCATGGTCTATGCGCGCGGCCCCAAGGTGCGCGACGAGTACGACCCGGAGATCGTGGCCCACTGCGCCCGGGTTGGGGTGGAGCTGGGCGCGGACGTGGTCAAGGTGCCCTACACCGGAGACCCGGAGTCGTTCTCGCGCGTGGTGGACGCCTGCTGCATCCCGGTGGTCATTGCCGGAGGCCCCAAGATGGACAGCACCCGCGCCTTCCTGGGCATGGTCCAGGACTCCCTGCGGGCGGGAGGGGCCGGGCTCTCGGTGGGCCGCAACATCTTCCAGCACAAACGCCCGGACCTGATCACCCAGGCCCTGGCCAGCGTGGTGCACGAAGACGTCAGCGCGGACAAGGCCATGGATATCCTCAAGGGGCAGGAATAACCCCCCGGCCGCAACACCAAACGGAGAACATATGAAGAACAGCCCTGTGGGTCCTCAGGCCGCCGCTTCCGCGGTCCCGACCGCCCCTCGTCATTTGCGCTTTCATGTGCCCCACGCCCACCTCGGCCCGGTCTTCGGAGGGGACTGGTTCGCCCTCAAGGCCGAGGCCTTTGCCCGGTTTTTCGGGACCCCCCTCTTTCTGGTGGGCCAGACCGTCCTGGTCGCGATCTGGATCGTCGTCAACGCCGCCGGGGTCTGGCAGTTCGACATCTACCCCTTCATCCTGCTCAACCTGGCCTTCAGCCTCCAGGCCGCCTACGCCGCCCCGCTCATCCTGCTGGCCCAGACCAGGCAGGCCGACCGGGACAAGGCCCACACCGAAGCTGACGCCGAACACCGGGAAGACCTGGCCAATGCGGCCGAAGAGCGCCAGGTTCTTGCGGCCCAGCAGACCGCCCAACTCATGGACCTGATGCAGCAAAACACGCAACTGACCGAACTGGTGAAGACTCTGAGCCAGAGTATCGAGACCCTGACCCGAGAGGTGCACGACAAGATCATGCATGGGAGCGCCTGAAACCGGGTGCAAGATGCTGGAAAAAAGCATGGGGGCCGAATGCCGGTTGCGAAAAGCCCAAGACCGGGGCAAAGTGATTGCGTGGCATGAATGATGAGCGCTGCGGACAGAAGGTGTAAGATATGACTCAAATCACCATCGACATCCCGGATGATGCCCTGGCCGCCATCAAGAGCCTCCCGCTCAAGGGACAGGAGATCGGCGATGGACTTCGCCTCCTGGCCTCCCTGAAGCTTTACGAGATGGGACGGCTGTCCTCAGGCGCGGCCGCCAAAATGGCGGGCGTCCCACGGACGGTTTTCCTTTCCCGGCTGGCGGATTTCGGCCTGGACACCTTCACCTTAAGTCGGGACGATCTGCTCGGCGAGGTGCGGATTGCGGAAGATCATCTGTAACACCTCACCCCTTCAATATCTCCACCAAGCCGGTCGGCTTGATCTGCTCCGGGCTCTGGCCGGGAATGTGACCGTCCCCCAGGGAGTGATCGCGGAACTTGACGCTGGCCGCCGCCTCGGCCTGGACCTGCCCAAACCGGAGACCCTCCCCTGGGTCCGAGTCGAGACG
This sequence comes from uncultured delta proteobacterium, assembly GCA_903835685.1. Taxonomy (GTDB): domain Bacteria; phylum Desulfobacterota; class Desulfovibrionia; order Desulfovibrionales; family Desulfovibrionaceae; genus CAILNX01. Next base: position 5,485 of record CAILNX010000026.1, on the reverse strand, counting down.
CCCCTGGCCCTGGCCGCCCTCCCCCTGGCTCGGGACTTGGGCGAGGGGGAGTCCCAGGTGCTGGCCCTGGCCCTCGAACATGGCCCGGATGTCGTGGTCATCCTGGACGACATGCTGGCCCGACAGATGGCCAAAACCCTGCGAGTCGCCCATGTCGGGACACTGGGCATCCTGGTCCAGGCCAAAGCGGCAGGCCTGATCCCATCCCTGGCTCCGATCTTGAATCAGCTCGACGCGCTGGGTTTCAGGCTGGCCGCCAAGACCCGGCAGGCGGTCTTGGAGTTGGCGGGAGAGTAAGAACGAACGGTTCGAATGAGGATTGTGGACAAACAGAAAAAGAGCCTCCAGGCGCAAACCTGAAAGCCCTTATGTTTCCGTGGCTCCCCGGCGGTGACTCGAACACCGAACCTATTGGTTAACAGCGAAGGCGTCACCACCCGTCAGTTGCGAAACCTAGGGTCGAGGTCCTGATCAGGGACGGCTTCCCCCGGTTCGGAAGGATCAGGTTCATCTTCCAGGTTCAGGTCTGATAGCAGGTCCACGATTTGCGTTTTCCCTGCCGGAACGTTCCGGGCTATGCCGACAATCTGTTCAACGCATTTTCGAGTTCTCGCAACGAGCTCTCCAAGTCTCCCGCCAAGCCCCCGCAGGCCTGCACCTCCCTCCTGATCCGACTCTGTTCTGTTTTGAGTGCTTCCATCCACCTCTCCAAGGCTGCCAGACGAGCTCCCAGATTCTCTTCCATTCGCGTGAACGCTTGGGTCAAATGCCACTCCAGTTCGGTCATAAACGACCTCTTCACTAACTAAAATCAGTCCCATCCACCCCTGGCAGCCCGATATCCATCAGAACGACATCATGGGGACGGCCGCGCTTGTATGGCGGTGAGGACTGGAGGGCCGTGCGCGGCCCAAAGCCCCGACCTTGATTCTTGCTTCCCAAGAATTTCTTGCCCGGCGACTCTGTTCAGAAAAGAAACACGCTACGTTCCCCTTCTCACCAAACAATATACCAATAATTATTAGCATGTTGCAAGGAAACAGCCTGTGGCAGGCTTCTTGTAACGCTGTTGGGATAAGGTCTGCATCCACGAGAAGGCTTCGTTCGTCCTTGCCGGAGGTCCCAAAGCACTGGCCTCTCATCGAACCGGCTGCACCTGTATGTCGAATAACGAACAGGAGCCTTATGCAGCAGGGAGTCTTGTCTGGCAGGCCGTCGGCGCTGGAGTCGGACTTGGAATCAAAGCCCTGACCAAAAGGGGACCCGGGCTTGGGGGCTCGAGAGGCGGCGGCTTGGCCGCTGTGGCCGGAGACGGCTCCGGGAATCCGAAAAAACAGAAGCATCGCTGTCGGTACGGCTCATGGGCTCCTCCATATGCTGAGGAGATGGCGACGGGAAGAGAACGAGGTCCGGTTCCCCGGCACCCTCTTTAGGGTGATGGGCTGCCGAGACGTCCTTGAACCCTCCAGGAGGTGGCATGGCCAGAATCCTTATCGTTGAGGACAACGAAAAAAATCGCATGCTCTTGCGGGACATCCTTCACCACCACGGGCACGAGGTGCTGGAGGCGGGCGACGGCCAGGAAGGCCTGGACATGGCCCGGCAACACCTGCCGGACCTCATCTTCATGGACATCCAAATGCCGGTCATGAGCGGACTGGCCGCAGGGGCGGCCCTCAAGGCCGACGCGCTCACCAGAGGCATCAAACTCGTCGCTTTGACCTCCTTCGCCATGAAGGGCGACAGCGAACGGATCCTGGCCCAGGGCTTCGACCAATACATGTCCAAGCCGCTGGATACGCGCAGGCTGCCGCAACTGGTCACGGAACTGCTGGGAGACCTATGACCGTTGCCGTGGCCACGATTCTCTGCGTGGACGACGAGAAGCACAACCGCGATCTCCTGCGGGCCGTGCTCGTGCCTCGCGGATTCGAGGTGTTCGAGGCCGAAAATGGCCCCCAGGCCCTGGAGGTCGCCCGCAAGCACCGTCCGGACCTGATCCTTCTGGACGTGATGATGCCCGGCATGGACGGATACGCCGTGTGCCGGGCCATCAAGGAAGACCCGCTGACCCGGGACATCCCGGTGGTCATGGTCACCTCCCTGACAGCCAAGGCCGAGCGCATCAAAAGCATCGAGACCGGGGCCGACGACTTTTTGTCCAAGCCCTTTGACCAGGCCGAGGTCCTGGCCCGGGTGAACATGCTGCTCAAGGTCAAGGACTTGAACGACCGGCTTAAAAGCGCATACGCCAACATCAGCCAGATCACCTCGTTCGGCCGGATCATCGCCAGGACATACGACCCCAACAACTTCAGCCTGCTCAAGGCCATGGACAAGGTGGTGGAGTTGATCCTCGGACGGGCAGCGGACCCGGAAAAGCCCTCCCAGGTGGTGGCGGGGCTCAAGCTCGGTGGGGATTCCTGGCGCTGGTACGTGTACGAGCGAAGCACGGAGAAGGTGCAGCGGACCAGTTTCAAAATGATGCTGGACCTGTACCTGGCCCTGCCCGAGGGCAAGGCCGCCCGGGTGGTCACCTTTTCCGGAGACGAACTGGAGGGCAAGGAGATCGGCCCCGTGGTCGCTAAGCTCAGGGAGCGGAAGATCCAGGTGCGCAACATGCTCTGCTTCATGAGCGACGACGTGTGCCTCCTGGTCCTCAACTACCAGCGGCCCATCACCCGCTACGACGCGGACGTCATCAACGCCATCGTCACCCACACCGTGTTCCTGAAAACCCTCTATCTCCAGATGAACGAGATTTCCGACGCCTTTGACTACAGCCTGCAGGCCCTGGCCCGGGCCTCGGAGGCCAACGACGAGGACACCGGCAACCATATCCACCGGGTGGGCGAATACTGCGCCCTTTTGGCCCGAGAAATCGGCCTGCCCGAGAAGTTCATCCGCTCCATCAAGGTCCAGGCCCTGACCCACGACGTGGGCAAGATCCACATCCCTCCGCCCATCCTGCTCAAGCCCGGCAAGCTGACCCCGGAGGAATACGAGGTCATGAAGCTGCACCCCCAATACGGGGCCATGATCCTGGGGGACAACCCCCGCCTGACCATGGCCAAGAACATCGCCCTGAACCATCACGAACGCTGGGACGGCTCGGGCTATCCCCGGGGGATATCCGGCGAAGCCATCCCCATGGAGGCCAGGATCCTGTCCATGGCCGACCAGTACGACGCCTTGCGCAACACGCGGGTCTACAAGCCCCCGTACGACCACGCCACGACCTGTGCGATCATCACCCAGGGCGACGGGCGGACGCATCCCGGACATTTCGATCCCCGGGTTTTTGCGGCTTTCAAGAAGATCGCCGGTCATTTCGAGGAAACCTATGAGCACCTCAAGGACACGTTCGAAAAGGCCTACCATGCCCTCCCGCCCGCTGAATAACCCCCGGCCGGACTCGGCCCTGGGCACTGATGTCGAGGCCCGCCACCGGTGCATCCTCTCCCTGGCCTCCATGCTCATCTACAGCCGCGCGCCGGATGAAGATCACCGCTACACCTCGGTCTGCGGCAACACCCAGGCCGCCTTGGGCTGGGACTCGAACCTTCTGGTCGCGGACCCGGACTTCTGGCGAACCAGCCTGCACCCCGAAGACGCCCCTCGGGTCCTGGCGATCTTGAAGAGCCTGCCCGAACGGGGAGAATGCTCGGAAGAATATCGCCTCCGCAGCCACAGCGGGGTCTATGTCTGGTTCATGGACAAGATGACCCTGATCAAGAACGACGACGGCGCGCCGATTGAGATCGTCGGGTGCCTGTTGGACATCACCCGGACCAAGGAGCTTGAACGGAAATTGCGGGAGGCGCTCCTGACCGCCAATGCGGCCAGCCAGGCCAAGAGCGATTTCCTGTCCAACATGAGCCACGAACTCCGCACCCCGCTCAATTCGGTGATCGGATTTTCCGAGGTGCTCCTGGACCGTTTCTTCGGGCCGCTCACGGACAAGCAGGAAGAGTACGTGACCACCATCCGGGAGTCGGGGCAGCGGCTGCTGGCCCAGCTCACGGACATCCTCCAACTGACCAAGCTCGACGCCGGGGACATAGCCTTGGAACTGGCCCCGGCCTCCCCGGCCGGGCTGCTGCGCGCCTCCCTGGAGATGAGCAAGGAGAAGGCCTCCCTCCACAGCATCAGCCTGGAACTGGATCTGGCTGGGGATATGGAGCAGGCCATGTTGTTGGATGAGGTGAAGTTCCGGCAGGTCCTGGTGGCCCTGCTGGGCAATGCCGTGAAGTTCACTCAGGACAAGGGCAGGGTGAAAGTCTCCGGCCGCAGGTTCACAACGACAGAAGGGGAAAGCCTCGAGGTGCGCATCGAGGACTCGGGTCCGGGCTTTCCCGCGGAATTCCTGTCCCGCCTGTTCACCCCCTTCACCCAGATGGAGCGTCCGCATACCAAGAAACATTCAGGGGTCGGCCTTGGGCTGGCCCTGGCCCGTCGTTTGGCCCGCCTCCAGGGCGGGGAAGTCGAACTGGCGGGCACCTCGGACCAGGGCAGTTGTCTGGTGTTCACCCTGCCCATGCCAAATGCCGTGAGAGCCACAACGGATACGGGTCGGGAACCTCCTTTTACGAACCAGACCTGACAGCTCGAATAATCGATCAATCCGACACCGGAAAGAACCGAGGAAGCACATGGACAAGGTAACGACGGGCTTGAATCCAGATATCCGCCCAGAACACATCGCCCCTTCCACCCTCCACCCTGGAACGGGCGAGACGGTGGTCGACAACGAACTCCGGCGTCAGGAGGTCCTGCTCAAGGCCGGGGCCTTGCAGAACGCTATTTTCAACAGCGCCAATTTCTCCAGCATCGCCACGGACGCCAACGGGGTCATTCAGATCTTCAACGTGGGCGCGGAGCGCATGCTGGGCTACTCGGCCGCTGACGTGATGAACAAGATCACCCCGGCCGACATTTCCGATCCCCAGGAAGTGATCATCCGGGCCAAGGCCTTGAGCGTGGAGCTGTCCACGCCGATCACCCCGGGCTTCGAGGCCCTGGTGTTCAAGGCCTCGCGCGGCATCGAGGACATCTACGAGCTGACCTACATCCGCAAGGACGGCAGCAGGTTCCCGGCCGTGGTCTCGGTCACGGCCCTGCGCGACGATCAGGACCGCATCATCGGGTATCTGCTCATCGGCACGGACAACACCGCGCGCAAGGAGGCCGAAGAGGCCCTGCTCAAGGCCGGAGCCCTGCAGAACGCCATTTTCAACAGCGCCAATTTTTCCAGCATCGCCACGGACGCCAAGGGGGTCATCCAGATCTTCAACGTGGGTGCGGAACGCATGCTGGGCTACTCGGCCGCTGATGTGATGAACAAGATCACCCCGGCCGACATTTCCGATCCCCAGGAAGTGATCATCCGGGCCAAGGCCTTGAGCGTGGAGCTTTCCACACCCATCACCCCGGGCTTCGAGGCCCTGGTGTTCAAGGCCTCGCGCGGCATCGAGGACATCTACGA
>CAILNX010000025.1 GCA_903835685.1 uncultured delta proteobacterium | reverse complement strand
GGGGTTCCTGCGGAGGCGTGGTCTCCGACTGGGTTTTGTTCGCGGGCTCGGTTGCCCCTACGTCCTGGGTTGTGGTGTTTCCACCGTCCACCCCGGTATCGGCATAAGCTTCCCCTGGCGAGAAGAAGTCACTGATCTTGCCTGCGAAGTCCGAGAGTCCCTGGCCGATGTCCGGCAGGGTCGGGAAGAAGGAGGCTTCGGGCTGGCCTGCCTGTGCCGGTTGCGCCGGGGCTTGCTCCGCCTCCTCCACCTGCTGCTTGAAGCTGGCGAAATCCCGGCTCTGGGCCTTGGCCTGGCGGGCGGCTGCGTGGTCCCAGCCCTGGCCCACGTAGGTGCCGAAGGGCAGGGGCGGGGCCGCCTCCCCGGTCAGGTACTCGTGGAGTGCGGGCGAGGCCGCGAACAGGTCCCGGGCCGTCTGGTTCCCGTGCCTGGAGCCGTGGGGGTAGAGCGAGGCCGTGGCGAAGTCCTCGCTCAAATCGTGTCGGCCGTAGCCCGTTTCGCCCGGGGCGGCCTTGTATCGCTCCAGGGCCGTGGCGAACTCCTCGAACAGGCCGTCGGTTCTGCCGGTTCGCTTGGCCCGGCCGGGCCAGTCGTTGGGCAGGATGTCCTCTTCCAGGAAGGTGTCCAGGGGGGCGGCGTTCCTGTCTTCGTCCGGGAAGGAGGGGAGCGGTTCGGGCTGGGTCTTGAGCCAGAAGCCCGGGTCCGGGTCGGGTTTTTCGTCAATGGTTCCGAAAGGCCGGGGCCGGGCCTCGGCCCCCCTCCGGTTCTGGTCGGCCCTTCTTTGGACTTGAGGGACCATGGTCGATCCTCCAGCCAGGGAGAACAGGTCCGAGCCGTCGGTGCTGGTTTCGTCCCATTCCTTGAAGGGGGAAGAGGAATCCCAGGTGGTGTTCATTGATTTCTCCGTATGGTTTGTTGGAATATTTTTCAAGATAAATTGTGAATTACGCTACCTGATGTTCAATATTCGGCCAGGGCTCCTGCCCTGCCCTTGAATTCCGTCGTTACGACGCCACGGCGCAACGCGAAGAGAACAGTATTCTTTTTCTTTTCTTTCGGCGCGGAGGAGCGCGGGCCGGGCAGGCGCGGGGCAAAGGCCCGGCCACAAGTCGGGCCTGGGCCTGGGCAGGGGAAAGATGGGGCATGCTCCGCTCCGGATGGGGAGGACCGGGGGTCCTCCGCGTTTGTTCATCCGTCGCGGGAAGTGATATCGATTGTTATGATATATTGCGGGTGTCGAAGGTTTGTCAAGCAGAAGCGTACACAGGGAGGAAAAAAAGACCGCCTTCCCTCCCTTATGGTCGCATTCCGGAATGGGCGGCGTCTTTCATGGGCGCGTAAGAACAAGAATTTATTATTCTTATCTTTCTTTCTTGCTCGGGGCGCGTTGCGAAATGCGGTCCTACTCCTCCTGCGCCACCATGGGCCGTTCGGCAATGGCCTCGATGGCCGTCAGGTATTCGCTCCAGTTGTCCAGGTAGAAGGCCAGGGCCTTGGCGAAATTGCGGCCCACCAGGCCGTCCAGGAAGAGCTGGCTGATCTCCCGCTCGCGGAAGAGCACGTGCTGGGAGAGCACGAAGGCCTGGCGCTCCTCCACGCTCATCTCCTGGATGCGCCGGGCGAGCACGTCCCTGGCCCGGGGCTGGTACATCCAGAAATAGAGCAAATCCAGCGCGTTGACGATGAGGATGTTCACCAGGTCCTGCTTCTCGTGGCGTACGGTCTGCAGGAACTGCTTGGGCGTCTCCAAAAGCCCGATGACGTTCTCCTGGGGGTAGAGCATCTCCAACTGGGCGTAGGCGTCGAACAGGTGCTTGAACTTGCCGTCGCAGTCCTGGCGGCGCAGGCGCAAATACTGGTACTTGTCGGCCACGCCCTCGATGACCCCGGCCACGCAGTCCGAGGCCAGCTTGGAGATCACCGCCGCCCATTTCTGGAGTTCCTCGGCGATGTGCTCCTCGCCGAAGAACTCCATGAGCCCCTCGGCCCCGGCGCTGAAGGCCACGGCCAGGGGGATGGACAGCACCGAGCGGAACAGGTTGGCCATGGCCGCGCCACGGGGCAGGCCCCTAAAGAGGTTGTGGCTGGTCAGGTACAGCCCGTTGGCCAGGGCCATGACCGTGTACAGCACGTCCGGGTGGCTGGAGATGGTCACCCCGAAGCCCCGGTCCAGGATGATGGTCTTCACCAGCAGATCGAGCAGGGGCACGGAAAACCCGGTGAAGAGCAGGGAGTCGGCCAGCCTGCGCCAGGACACGTAGTCGTTCCAGCGCAGAAGCGGCGAGCGCCGGATGCCCCCGCAGCCCATGATCGACTGGATGATGTTGCGCAGGCCCGTGATCCCGAACCAGATGAAGGCCCCGCCATAGGCCAGGAGCCACCAGTCCTTGGTCAGGGCGAAGGTCAAAAAGGCCGGGATGAAGCCCAGAAGGATGCGCGCGCCCAAGGAGACCTTGGCGTTCAAGTAGCGCCAGACTCCGGACCCCTGGGAGGGATCGGGCTCGTCCGGCTGGTCCGGGGCCAGGGCGTTCACCCGGCCGATGCCGCCCAGGGTGTAGATGTTGCCCTCGTCCTTTCCGGCCGGTTTGAAGCCCTGGATGACCCAGTCCTCCACGGGCCGCAGTCCCAGATGGCGCAGGGGGCGAAAGCGCCGCAGCCGGGTCAGGATCCAGTGGGCCACGGGGTTGTGGGCGGGCTTGGGCACAAAGGTCAGCCGGGCGTTGGCCTCCACGGCCACGGGCAGGGGCTGGCGGGCGGAGTGCGGGCCAGGGGTGAGCTCCCGGGCCGCGGCCGGGGGCAGGGTGTCGCGCACCACCAGGCCCATGCCGTAGAACCGGGTGGACTGGCCCGTGGAGTCCGAGCCCAGGCGCGTGCCCAGGGGCGAGCGGCGGTAGAAGGCGGCCAGATCCGAGAAATTGACCAGCACGTCCTCCAGCCTGTCCCGGCGGTCGAACCCGTCCTGCTCCTGGTCCACCACTCGCTGCACGATGTCCGAGACCACTTTCTTCAGCCGGACCACGTTCCCGGAATTAATGGACCTTTGCAGCTCCAGCACCCGCTCGGTGTCCATCTCCCGGCCCAGGGCGCGGTCTTTTAAGTTCAGTACCTCCAAATGGGTGATCAGCCCCTGGCAGTCGAAGAGGATCTCCAGCACGTCCTCCACCTTGAGCCGGGCCAGGTTCAGGGTGGCGTGGGCCCTGGGGTGCAGGGCGCGCAGCCGGGTGAGCAGTTCGCGCGCGGGCAGGGTCATGAGCAGGGGCAGGCCCGGGGCCTTGGTGTCCGCATCCGGGTCGGGCAGGTCCGGGTTCTTGTCCGGCCGCAAATATTCCTCCACGATGGAGTCCGTGTCCAGATGCCCCAGGCGGCGCAGCAGCGCACGCCCCTCCCGGGCCTCCTCCTCGGCCAGGCCGGGCAGGGCCTCTTCCAGCATGGCCGCCCGGCCTTTCAGCAGGGGGGTGGCCCTCTCCAGGATGAACCGGCCCAAATGCTGGAGCGAGGCCTGGCCGGGCCGCACGAAATCCCGGAAGGCGGTCTCGTCCAAAGGGGCCAGATCCAGGCCCAGGGTCCGGTTGAACACGGCCAGGTGCCGGTCGTTGAAGGCGTGCAGCAGCCGGATCACATGGTCTTCGTGAAAGGCCGAGACCTTGCGGCCCTGGTCCAGGAAGTCCCGCACCCGCTCCTGCTCCAGAAAGGAGAGGAAGTCGTGGGCGTCGATGAACCCGCGCGGGGTCCAGATGATCTTCAAGAACCGGCCCCGGAACGGCGGGGAGAACTCCAGGCCCAGGCGCACGTCCAGGCCCATGATGGCCGCGGCCTCCAGAAGCTCGGTGGCTGCTGCCGGGGACACGTGGTTGTAGGAGATGACCGTCAGGCTGCGGATGCCCTTGATCCAGGCGTCCATGATCAGGTGGGTGGAGGTCTTGCGGCCCTTGGTGTTCACGTCGTGCACGTGGTCGTCAAAGGCGATCTGGTTCCAGTCCTCGGGCATCTCCAGGAGGTGGAAGCGCTTGAGCAGGCGGCGCACCACCCTGGCCCGGCCGGACACGGCCTGGCGGAAATCATGGGCCAGGGTCAGGGAGCGGCGGCAGTCGAAGCGGTGCCGGACCATCTCCTTCATGATCTGCAACAGGATGCGGGCCGTGTTCTTGCGCAGCTCGCTCTGGGCCACGGCCATGGTCTCGTCCCGCAGGGAGCGCAGGGCGCTCAAGCGGTCCTCGGCCGACCCGGACTCGAGCGACCCCAAAAGATGGGCCACGGCATAGGCGATGCGGATGCCCCGGGGCGCGGCCAGCTCCTTGATCCCGCTGGGATGCAGGTAGGGGACCAGCAGGCGTTTGAAATCCGGGTACTCGTCCCGGTCCAGGATGTCGCCCACGATGCGCAACAGCGCGTAGTCCCGCCCGTCGAACAGGTACCAGGGAATGCCCATGGCCATGTCGCAGGTGGTGGCCAGCCCGGTCTCGGTCATCAACGCTCCTTGCGGCCGCCCCGGAATGCGGCCCCTCCAGCAACCTGTAACAATTATTACCGGGGGCAGAAAGTTTTTAACTTTCGTGCCCACCGGTTATAAGGACGCCCGGCCCTGGCCGGGCATAGCGGCGTCCGCCGCGCAGGAGTAAAATGTTCATTACATTTTGCTCCTGGTCATATGTTCGGTTTTTCTTGAAATAGCAATGCTCCTGGCCGGGTTCAAGGCATCTGGCCGTTCCTGTCCCAGCCCAGAAGCGCGAACGCCTCGTCTTCGCCTGGGCCGTATCGGAATCAAAAATCATATCCTGTCATTCTGCCGTACTGTGTATAAAAATAAAGTCACCTCAGATTTTCCCCTTGACACCTGTGTCTGATTTAATACAGTAGCCTTGCTGCTGCGCGAAAAAGAGAAGAGGCCGGTTCAGCTCCTGCTCCGTATCCGCGCAACAGGCGTTTATCCTGTATCTTGGCTGGACCGAGCGCTGCTGTGCGCCGGGCTGGCCGGTCGGGGCAGGGGCTGGGTTCAGGAGAAGATCACGGAATAAGGGGGAGAGCTGTGTCTAAAAAATGTCTAAATATATATTCGAGAAATCTATGCGGAGAAAAAGAGGGACTGTGGCTGATCGTCTTCAGCCCGGAGGTGCGCCATGCCTGTTGTCCGCGATTTTGAGTCCTGCCGCCTGGCCCTTTGCGATCCCGGGGACGCCCGAACCGGGGTCAAGCCCTTGCGCTGCTGCTCCTGGACCGGGGAGCCCTGCGGCCCCACGGCCGGGGACGGCCCGGAAGTGGCCGATTGCCCCCGGTTCGAGGCCGTGTCCCGCGCCCCCTGCCCGGTCTGCGCGGCCCAGGGCTGCCCGTCCTTCCTGCGCCACGACCCGGAATACAACCTGTACGCCTGCCCGGTCTGCCCCGAGGCCTGGTACCTGGGCCAGCGCGAACTCTTCGCCGCCTATGCCGAGGTCCTGGCCGACCTGGCCCGGCCCCTGACCCCAACCGCCCCTTAAGGGGCCAGACCGGGCCTGACCCGCCCGCCAAGGAGGATGTCCATGACCACCCAGAATACGCCCACCCGGAATACCCCCGGCCCGTGCCCGACTGCCCCGGCCCCCGGCCCCTGCGACCACCCCGTGGCCGAACAGACACCGGCCCTGTCCTTTTCCCGGCCCGCCCCGGCCCGGGCCCGGTGTCGCGTCCGCTGCCGCAACTGCGGCCGCCGCTTCATGCGCCACAACCGGCCCCACACCGCCGCCTACTGCTGCCGCCAGTGCTATCTGGCGGCCATGCGCATGAGGGGCCAGGTCATGAACTGCGTGCACTGCGGCCGCACATTCTTCGCCGAGCGCCGCAACTCCGCCCGCCTGCCCCGGTTCTGCTCCAAGCGCTGCTACCTGGACTCCCGCAGGCCCCCGATCAACAACTGCCTGCGCTGCCGCCGCCCCACCACCAACAACCGCTTCTGCTCCCGGGCCTGCCACGGCCGCTGGGTGGCCGAGCGTTCCTGGGACCGCTACCGCGAACACGGCCTGCCTTCCATGGTGACCTGCCCGGCCTGCCGCCGCCGCCGCGCCTCGGCCGAATTCCTCCTGCCCGACGGCACGCTCATGGACCGTTGCGCCACTTGCCGGGACCAGAACCGCCCCCTGATCGCCCCGCCCAGGCCCGCAGCCAAGCTCTTTCCCTGCCGGGACTGCAACAGACTCACCGTCAACCGCCTCTACTGCCCGGACTGCCTCTTCCGCCGCGAACACGGCCCGGGGGACGGGTAGGCCCGGGTGTTTCGATGGCTGGGGCGTGGGGTGCCTCCGGCGGCCAAGGGGCGCGCCCCTTGGAACCCCTTTTTCGGGGAGGTTGTGCCGGGTGTCGTGAGC
>CAILNX010000024.1 GCA_903835685.1 uncultured delta proteobacterium | reverse complement strand
GCCAGGTTCAGGGGCCTTAAAAAGGACACCTTCTACTGGCATTTGAAGGAATGTGAATTTCGGTTTAATCATAGGGCGCAGGACATTTACAAAGTCCTCCTCGAAATCATCAGAACTAGACCACTGTTCTAGGCATGACCCATAAATATTCTTATTCCGTGTGCTTGCGCAAGCCAAGGCCAAGAGGGCAATCCCTGCTAATCCGCGAGCAGGATCGGGCTGAAGGCCTTGAAGAAGAACCAGACCTGGTCGCCGACCTTCAGGTCCATGCTGCCCACGGACTCGTTGGTGATCAGGGCGCACATGACCATGCCGTCGTCCAGGGTCCCCACCACCTCCACGGCCACGTCGTCGCTGCGGATGGCCGTGATGGTCCCCAGATAGTGGTTGCGGGCGCTCATGCGGGCCTGGCCCTCGTCCTTGGAGAGCAGGACGAAGGGGGCCTTGACGATGGCGGCCACGGCCTTGCCCTCGGCAATGCCCAGGTTCTTGCGGCTCTCGTCCGTGATCACCGTGACTACCTCCCGGCCGGACTTGGTCTTGACCACCACCTCGACCAGGAGCTGCTTGCCCCTGACCGCTGAAACCACTCCGGAAAACGTGTTGCGTGCGCTGGTCTTCATGGGCGTCTCCTTCTGGATGACATGGTTGAGGATGCGTTTGCTGTCGTGCTCGGAAAAAGCGCAATAGCCAGCGGTGAGCACCAGGCTGGCGTGGCCGAGCAGGCCCTGGACCACGGGCAGGGGCACCCCTTCGCGCAAAAGCTCCACGGCTCGGGAATGGCGCAGCACCGTGGGGTTTAAGAGCTCCCGGGGAAAGGCCACCCGGGGGGCCTGGTCCAGGAGCTTGCGGCGCACGAAGCCCTGGTCCAGGGCAAAGAGCTTGCCGCGCAGGGGCTCATTTCCCGGGTCGGCCAGAAAGGCCTGGATCTCGGCCAGGAGAAAGACCGGCAGGATCACCTCCCGGGACTCGGGGCTGCCCGGGGGGCCGGCCAGGCTGACCACGCTGCGGGCGAAATCCAGGTCCCGGGTGTCGTCCAGGGCCAGGACCTCGCCCAGCTTGGCCCCGGAGTAGCGGAGCATGAGATAGAGCAGGCGCACGCGCTGCCTGGCCCGGCGCATGGGGGCCGAACGGGCCGCGGCCGCCCACTGGTCCATGGCCTGGCCCAGGTCGTTGAGTTGCAGGCTGTCCAGATAGCGCACGCCCTCGGGCACAAAGAAAAGCCGGGTGGCTTTGGGTCCCAGGCCAGGCTGGGGCGCGTCCGGGGCCAGGGCGGTTCCTCCAGCGGGACTGGCGGCTGAAGTGGCAACGGAATTGGCGGCAGACCGGGCCGAGTCCTGGCCCTGGATCAGGCCGCTGGCCATGTCCACCAGCCGGGCCAGGGCCAGGGGCGAGAGCCGGGCGGCCATTTCCTGGAGGCGTAATTCGTGGGGATGTGGCGCTGTCACGGGTCTTCTCCTTGGTCTCCTGGCCATGATAGCAAATACCGCGCCGGTTTTGCAATGTTCTCCGGCCTTGATTTTTGATTCCTGTTGATTATAGTGTGGGTGTAAGAGGATTATGATGCAACGGATAAACAGAATACTGCATGAACAGTCACGAACACTAACGTTTTCGTGACTGTAAATTGGAGACGTTGCATCCATGAAACAACAAGAGTGCATTCCTGTAGGACAAAATTGTCGGATTTGTTGGTTCAAGGGTTGGGCCTGGGTGAGAAGTGCTGAAATAGCACAAGAAACGAGGCTGTTGACAGCGGCACGGTTCTTGATCTGGACCAAGCCTGGAGGGTAGCATGGAAACCACCATCATCATGTTGTTATTGGCTGGGGTGGCCACCCTGTTTGTGCTGGATGTGGTCCTGGGGCGGCCCGGGTTCGGGGGCCGGTTGCAGGTCCGGGAGTTCTCCACCCGGCTCATCCCCCTGTTCCTGGGCGGCCTGGGCCTGGCCCTGTGGCCCGGGCATCCGGTCCTGGGCGGCGGCCTGCTGGTCCTGGCCCTCATCCTGTTCCTGGCCGGGAATTGTTGCCGACACCAGGTGAAGTGAGCGGGGAAGAGGCAGCGCGGGGCCGAGGCCCGGGCCGCCCAAATCCCGGGTCTTCAGAACCCCGGGCTCAGGCCGGGGTCGCGACCTTTTTCCGGTCGTTCCAGCGGGCCACGGCCTTGTCCAGGAAATAAGCGGCCACCAGGCTGAGCAGGCCGCAGACCAGGGTCTGGAAGATGAACTTGCCCGCCAGGCTCCAGTCCCTGGTCACCGGGGCCAGAAAGCTCAGGATGGGCTGGTGGGTGAGGTAGATGCTGTAGGAGGCCGCCGCCACCCAAGCCACGGGCCGGACCCTGCCCAGGCGCTCCATGCTCGGCAGGCTCATGACCGCCACCAGGAACAGGAGGCATCCGGCCGCGCCCAGATAGTATTTCTCCGGCACGCCCTGGATGAGGGAGGTGGACTGGCCGATGACGAAAAACGCGGCCACGGCCAAAGTGAACAGGCGGAAGGGCCGGGCAAAGGGCGCCCAGGGCCGGGCCGGGCTGTCCTCGGCGGCGTCGCCGCGCCTGTAGCACCAGGCCATCCACATGCCCAGGGCGAATTCCGGGAACATGCCCAGCAGGCTCATGCTAAAACCCACCAGATACCAGCCCGAGAATCCCACCATGGGCCCGAACATGAAGACCAGTTTGTACAGGATCCAACTGCCGACCGCGATGACGGCAAAGGCCCGGCCCGGCCCGACCGCGCGAAAGAAGCGCAGCAGAAAGGGGAAGGCCAGGTAGAACTGGGCCAGAAGCCCGAGCCACCAGTAGGCGGCCATGTTGGTGGTCAGGTTGTAGGTGTCCATGGACTGGAGGAAGACCAGGCGCTCCAGGGTGGAGACCAGGAGCCTCCCTGGGTTGTCCACCCCCAGGACCAGGGGGGTGAGCAGGGTGAAGAAGATCATGGCCATGTAGTAATTGGGGCAGATGCGCAAAAAGCGCCGGGACAGGAAGTCCTTAAACCCTGGGCTGGGCGCTCCGCCCTGGGGTCCCAGGTAGGACAGGGAGAGGACAAAACCGGTGATGATGTTGAAGATGGTCACGCCCAGGGCCCCGGAGACCAGGAACTGGTCCCAGGCCCCGCCCAAAAGGCCCGGAAGGCCTTCGTAGGGGCGCATCCCGTGCCAGAGGTGGTGGAAGAAGATCCAGCCCATGGCCGCGGACCTGATGACATTGATCTGGGTCAACTCCAATTTCCGCCGAGGGGTGTCGCTCATGGGGGCTCCTTGTGTGCTCTTGCCCCCTCCTACCGAAGCGCGGTTCGATTCTCAAGCCAAATATCGAGAATCCCATCTCACGAAGGTCCGAGCCAACAAAATAATAACGGCCGCTCCGGCCCGCGATCAGCCCGTTTCGGTCTGCTTCTTGAGCTTGCGCCAGAGCGAGGCCCGGTCGATGCCCAGGAGGGCTGCGGCCTTGGTCCGGTTGCCCTGGCAGTGGTCCAGGACAAAGGCCACGTGGCGGCGTTCGTTCTCCTCCAGGCTGATGAGCTCTCGGTCGCAGGGCCGGGCCACGCGCACCGGGCCGCCGCGCAGGTCCGGGGGCAGGTGCCGGGGCTCCACCAGGTGCTCCTCGGTCATGACCGCGGCCCGCTCCATGATGTTCTCCAACTCCCGCACATTGCCCGGAAAGGAGTAGGCGACCAGGGTGTCCAGGACCTCGGAGGACAGGGACAGGCCGGGCTTTTCCAGACGCCGCCCGGCCTTGGCCAGGAAGAACTGGCAGAGCAGGGGGATGTCCTCCCGCCGTTCGGACAGGGGCGGTACGCTCACGGCAATGACGTTCAAGCGGTAGAAGAGGTCCTGGCGGAACTGCCCGGACTCCACCGCGCGGGTCAAGTCCCGGTTGGTGGCGGCCAGGATGCGCACGTCCACGGGCAGGTCCCGGGTCCCGCCCACCCGGCGGATGACCCGCTCCTGCAGGGCGCGCAGGAGCTTGACCTGCATGGTCAGGCTCATCTCGCCCACCTCGTCCAGAAACAGGGTGCCCCCGGGCGCGGACTCGAACAGCCCCTTCTTCAGGCGCACGGCCCCGGAAAAGGCCCCGGCCTCGTGCCCGAACAGCTCACTCTCCAAAAGCTCCTCGTTGAAGGCCCCGCAGTTGATGGCCAGGAAGCGCTCGTCCGCCCGGCGGCTCAAGAGGTGCAGGGTGCGGGCCACCAGCTCCTTGCCCGTGCCGGTCTCGCCCAGGATGAGCACGGTGGCGTCCGTGGGCGCGATCTGGGCGATGGTCCGTTTCAGCCGCAGCATGGGCGGGGCCGAGCCCACGATGGGCAGGGGCTCGGGCTTGGTTTTCAGCCGCTCGCGCAAGGAGCGCACCTCCAGGCGCAGGCGGCGCTTCTCCAGGGCCTTGGCCGTGAGCAGCCGGGCCTCCTCGATGTCATAGGGCTTGGCCAGATAGTGGTAGGCCCCTTGGCGCATGGCCTGAACGGCGGTCTCCACCGTGGGGTAGCCGGTGACCACCAGCACCTCGGTGTCCGGCCACAGCTCCCGGGTGCGGGCCAGCACGGCCAGCCCGTCCACCCCCTCCATCATGAGGTCCGTGACCACCAGGTCGTATTCGGTGCGCTCCAAGAGGGCCAGGGCCGCTGCCCCGCCCGGGGCCTCGTCCACCTTGGCCCCGGCCCGGGTGAGCACATGGGCCAGATTGGCCCGGGCAATGGGCTCGTCGTCCACCACCAGGACCAGGGCGTCGGCAGCGCTCATGCCCCCTCCCCGTTGCACACGCAGTCACAGGGTTGGGCCTTATGCCCCAGGGGCAGGCGGATGGAAAACATGGCCCCGCCGCCTGGGGGGCTCTCGGCCGTGATGGACCCGCCGTGCTTCTTGACGATGCCAAAGACCACGGAAAGGCCTAGTCCCGTGCCCTTGCCCACGTCCTTTAAGGTGAAGAAGGGGTCGAAGATGCGGCCCAGGTGCTCGGGCTTGATCCCCGGGCCGGTGTCCCGGATCTGGATCAGGGCCTGGCCCGCGCCCTGGTTCGCCGAGGGGTCGGCCGAGCCGGACACGGTGATGGTCCCTGGGCCGGGTTCCATGGCCTGGATGGCGTTGATGATCAGGTTCAGGAAGACCTCCTGCATGCGCTGGGCGTCCACTGGGGCCATGAGGTCATCCTGGACCTCCTGCACAATGCTGATCCCGGCCGGAAGCTGGCTGCCCACCAGCCGCGTGGAGCGCTCCACCAGATCGGCCAGGGCCACGGGCTTCAAGGTGAACTCGTTCTCCCGGGAAAATTCCAGGAGGCCCTTGACGATGTCCCGGGAGCGGATGACCTCGTGATGGATGTTGTCCAGCATGCGCCGGGCGAAATCCGGGTCCTCGGCCAGGCCCTCCTCCCTGAGTATCTGGCAGGAGGTGGAGATGTTGTTCAGGGGGTTGTTCAACTGGTGGGCGATGCCCGAGGTGAGCACGCCGAGCGAGGCCAGCTTCTTTTCCTGCAGGAGCTGGTTCTGGCGCTTGTCCAGCTCCACGATCATGCTGTTGAAGGCCTGGACCACGTTGCGGGTCTCGTCCCGGCTGTCCGGCACGGGCAGGGGGCTGAAGTCGCCCCGGGCGATGTTCTTCGTGGAGCGCTCGATGAGCAGCAGGGCGCTGATGATCCGAAAGCCCACCAGCCAGGCAAAGGCCAGGCCCAGGCCGAGCATGCCCAGGATGGACAGGAGGAGCTGGCGCTTCAAGGCGGACACGATGCGCAGGATGTTGTTGCGCTGCACCTGGGCGATGTGCTGGGAGACCTCCACCAGGTCCTTGCCCCGTTCGCGCAGCAGGCCCTTGGCCTCGTCGCGGAAGTCCGGCCGGGGGCCGGGCCGGATCTTGCTGACCGCAGGGGCCGGGGCGACCGAGGCATCCGGGCTGGCCACCAGGGCCTCGAAGGCCTGGCGGAAGGAGGTGAGCCGTTCACGCAACAGGGCGAAATCCCGGTTGTAGGCCGGCAGACCCCCGTCTGGGCCTTCCGGGGCCATGATCTGGTCGATGAAGGCCGCCACCCGGTCGGCGTACTGCATGCTTTCCCGGAAATCCTCGTCCTGGGCGTAGAGCAGGTAGTTCTTTTCGTAGCGCCTGATCTCCAGGATGTCGTTCATCAGGTCGTCCACCACCTCGGCCTGGCGCAAGGCCCCGTCGATCTTGATCAGGTAATGGTAGGAGATGCTCCCCAGGGCGCCGAAGCCCACGATGGCCACCACCATGCTGAGTAAGACCTTCTGGCGGATGTTCAATCCGAACGAATGGAAAATGGATTGCGGCACGATCTCCTCCTCTTCCAGTCCCTCTTCCAAGCCCTATTCCAGTGCCGTCGCCAAGGCCGTGGCCAGGTCCGGGGCCAGGACGATCTCGGGCGGGCCAGCCAGGGTCTCGCGCACGATCTGGGCCTCGGGCGCGTTCTCCTCGGGCAGGACCACCTTGCGCACCCCGGCCCGCACTGCGGCCAGGACCTTCTCCCTCACTCCGCTGACCCGAAGCGCCCGGCCGGACAGGGACATCTCCCCGGACAGGGCCACCTCGGGCCGGGCCGGGCGGCCGGTCAGCAGGGAGACCAGGGCCGTGGCGATGGTCAACCCGGCCGAAGGGCCGTCCTTGGGCACCCCGCCAGCCGGGATGTGGATGTGGATGTCCTGGCCCTGGAAAAAGTCCGGGGACACGCCCAGGCTCGCGGCATTGGCCCGGATATGGCTCAAGGCGATGCGGCCGGACTCTTTGAGCACCTCGCCCAGGGACCCGGTCATGATCAGTTGCCCGTTTCCGGGCATGCGCGTGGCCTCCACGGAAATGATCTCCCCGCCCGTGTCCGACCAGACCAGGCCCGTGGCCGTGCCCACCCGGGAGCCCTTGGCCGCGGCCTCGTGGTTGAATCGGCGCGGCCCCAGGAGGGAGGCCACCACGTCCGCGCCGATCTCGCCCTCGTACCCCGAGAGCCTCTTCTCCAGGCAGAGTCGGGCCAGCTTGCGGCAGACCCGGGAGACCTCGCGCTCCAGGCCGCGCACCCCGGCCTCGTTGGTGTAGTCCCGGATCATCAGGCGCACGGCCTCTTCGGTCACGACCGGAAAGGGCGTGGTCAGGCCGTTCTCGCGCAGTTGCCGGGGGATGAGAAATCGTTTGGCGATCTGGAATTTCTCGTCCTCGCTGTAGCCCGAGAAGGCGACCACCTCCATGCGGTCCAGCACCGGCCCGGCCAGGCGGTCCATGCTGTTGGCCGTGGCGATGAAGAGCACCGAGGACAGGTCAAAGGGAATCTCCAGATAGCGGTCCACGAACCGGTTGTTCTGCTCGGGATCGAGAATCTCCAGCAGAGCCGCGGCCGGATCGCCCTTCACGTCCCCCGCGATCTTGTCCACCTCGTCCAGCATGAACACCGGGTTCTTGACCTTGAGCTGGCGTAGGGCCTGGATGATGCGGCCGGGCAGGGCGCCCACATAGGTGCGGCGATGGCCGCGCAGCTCGGCATCGTCGCGCAAATCAGCCAGGGACATGCGGGTGAAGGTCCGACCCATGGCCTCGGCCACGGCCATGCCCACCGAGGTCTTGCCCACGCCCGGAGGTCCGGCAAAGCAGAGCACCGGCGCGCGCGACCCGAAGGAGGCCGTGCGCGCGGCCAGGATGGCCCGTACCGAGGTGCGCAGTTCCTCGATGTCAATGGGCTTGGACAGATAGTGCACGGCCCCGGTCTTCATGGCCTGCACGGCCGTGTCCACGGTGGCGAACCCGGTCACGATCATGATCTTGGTGGCCGGGGAGACCGCCGTGGCCTGCCGGAGCAGCTCCAGGCCGTCCATCTGGTCCATCTTTAAGTCCGTGACGATCAAGTCGAACTCCCAGCGCCGGACCTTGTCCATGGCCGCCACTCCGTTCTCGGCCGTTTCCACCCGGTAGCCCTCGCGGGACAGGATGTGGGCCAGGTTGGAGCGGGCGATGGGCTCGTCGTCCACCACCAGGACGCAAGGGGTGCGGCCAGCGCGCATGGTCCGGGCGGCCAGATGCTCAAGCACCCGGTCCTTGATCTGGCCCAGGCCCGCGTGGCTGGCGTCCAGCACGGCCTCGGCCCGGGTCAGGTCCAGGTTGTCCGGGCTTGCGGCCTGCCAGGGCAGGGACAGGAGACACTCAATATAATTGGCCGCAATGGCGTGCTCGGCCACGGACGGGTCGGTCTTGTCCAGGCGGTCCAGCTCCACGTCCACGGCCCGGCGCGCGGCCTCGGGCAGGTCCACGGCTTTGGACCGGTCGCGCAGGCTTTCGGGTTCCGGGGCCTGGCCTTGCGGCGGCTCCTCGTTCTTGCGGAAAAAGATCATTGTCCCCTCCCCTGGTCCTGGATTCTCTGGGCTGTGTTGCACAAACGAACGGGTGTTGCAGAAACGAACATGGTCGATTTTTCAGTTTTCATTTATATTTCAGTCAAGTAACTCATAACCTACTCCCTTCCGTTCGTTTTTGCAACTGTTTGGCCCTGATTCCGGATCGGATCATCTGGGTATTTATCCTGTTATTCTGGCGTGTTGAACAGGAAATCAAGGTTGGCACGGGTTTTGGTATATGCCCCCCGATTGCAACAATCAAACCGGCAACAATCAAACCGGGAGTCTGTCATGGGAAGTCTTCGGAAGAAAATGGAAGCGACGTACGCGGCAGTGGCCTTTGCGGAACGGAACCAGCCCGGCGAGGCCGTGCTTTTGCTCAAGGGAGCCGAGGATCAGCCTGAGGCCAGAAAGAGCGCCGAAGCCGTGAAGGCCGAAGCGCGCAAGTCCCGTCCGGTCCAGAGGGCGGAGTAGCATCATGGCCAAGCGGGCGGATGCCGACGCCGATGCTGGAGCCGGGGTCCAGAAGCCGGGGCGGCTGCGCCGCTGGCTGAACGGGTTGTCCCGGCCCCAGGGTGTTCGCCTGGATCGGCGTGGGTCCTTAAGGGCGCGTATAGACGACTATTCCGAGGCCCTGGCCCTGGCCGAGGCTGGGGAACTGCTCCTGGCCGATACGGCCGTGTCCATTCGCAACGCCGGGAAAAAGCGCATCATCGTACTCGGACACGGGCCGGATTATCTCGGCCGCCTGGCGGAATACGCTCTGCATCTGGCCCAGCGCCTGGGCTACGGCCTGGTCTTTCTCAATGTGGGGGAAACCACCCCGCCGAGCCAGGCCAGCGCCGAGATGCAGCGGCATCTGCGCGAGAATTTCGCCGCCAAGTCGGCCGAGGCCGCCCGGCCCTGGCTGGTCGAGGCCTTGAACATGGGCGTGGAGGCCGGACACCTGGTCTGGTTCGGCGACCCGGCCAAGGCCGTGGAAGAGGTTTGTGCACAACTTCACCGGGTGGAGCTCATCTTGAGCGGCCCGAGTGAGGTGGACGACATACGGGACAAGGCCCCCTCGGCAGTTTTCGCCGTGGAATAAGACGCAACGAAAACGCCCCTGCCGGGGCGGACCAAATCGGAGGACAACTCACATGGCGCACGCACCTAGCGACAAGAAACCGGTGGCCCAGACCATTGCCTACGGCATAGCCACCACGGCCATTTATGCCGGAGTGTTCAGCTTCGCGGACACCATCACGGCCCTGTTCGCCAAGGGCGCCCTGTGGGCCGCCGGACCCATCGTCACGGTCTTTGCCGTGTCCTGGGTCCATGGCCAGTTCGCGCACAATCTGTGGACTTGCCTGGGCGTCACCGCCCGTCTGCCCCGCGCCGAAGTCCGTCCCACGGTCCAGCCTGTCGCCCGCCCCCAGGTCCGGGCCACGCTCAACGCCTAACCCGCCTGGGAACATGAGGGAACAACCATGGACAATCTTCTTCTCGACGCCAGCAAATTCATAGCCCTGACCCCGGAAGCCATCACCTTCCTGTTCATCGTGGGCTTCATCGGCGGTCTGGTCAGCGGGTTCATCGGGTCCGGCGGGGCCTTTGTGCTCACCCCGGGCATGATGAGCCTGGGCGTGACCGGCACCGTGGCCGTGGCCAGCAACATGTGCCACAAATTCCCCAAGGCCCTGGTCGGGGCCATCAAGCGCTTCAAGTACGGCCAGGTGGACATCAAGCTGGGTCTGATCATGGCCGGCTCGGCCGGAATCGGCGTGCAGGTGGGCATCTGGATCCAGAAGATGATCCTGGCCAACTATGGCCAGGCCGGGTCCAACCTGTACGTGAGCCTGTCCTTCGTGGCCGTGCTGGTCATCGTGGGTGGTTACGTTATGTATGACGCCCTGACCGGCAGCAAGGAAGGGGACGCGCCCAAGGTCGGCACCCTGGCCCAGCGGCTCCAGAAGATCGAGCTGGCGCCCATGATGACCTTCAAGACCGCAGGCATGCGCATCTCCTTCTGGTTCACGGTTCCCGTGGGTTTTGCCACCGGAATGCTGGCCGCCACCATCGCCGTGGGCGGGTTCATCGGCGTGCCGGGCATGATCTACGTCCTGGGCGCGTCCAGCCTGGTGGGCTCGGCCACGGAACTGGTGGTGGCCTTTGTCATGGGCCTGTTCGGGACCATCAACTGGGCCATGCAGGGCATGGTGGACATCCGCCTGGTGCTCATCATCCTGGCCGGCTCGCTGCTCGGCGTCCAGCTCGGGGCCATCGGCACCACCTACGTCAAGGAGCACATGATCAAGCTGGTCATGGGCACCATCATGCTCATCGTGGCCGTGAGCCGGGGCATCGCCGTGCCCAAGTACCTGGTGGACTTGAACCTCATGCAGGTCTCTCCCTCCACCCTGGCCATTATGGACAAGGCCAGCTTCGCGTTCATGTGCGTGGCCCTTCTGGTCGGCTCGGTGATCATCTTGGGCAGCATGTTCAAGGCCAGACGGGCCGACACCCGGGCCGTCGCTCGGGCCGCCGGAGGCCACGCCTAACCTGCCTGCAAAGCCGTTTCAGCCCCTGTGCGCCCCGTTCGAGGTTTTCTCGGACGGGGCGTTTTGTTTTCACGGGCTGGGAGCCCGGACAAGGCGGGAGGTGGCCCAGACTCGCGGGTGCAACCGTCCAGACGGTTCAGAGCGGGGTTGTGACCTGGGGGAACTGGAATCCCTTTTCACGGAAGAGACGCAGGCAGGCCGTAACGCTCCGCGTCTCGTACAAGAGGCCGCTGCCCTGCTCGATTTCCTCCAGGGCGGCTTCGATGCCCAGGCTTGGCCGGTAGGGCCGGTGCGAGCACATGGCCTCGACCACGTCAGCCACGGCAATGACCCGCGCACCCTTGTCAATCTCCCTCCCGGTCAGGCCCAGTGGATAGCCCGAGCCGTTCATGCGTTCATGATGCTGGCGGATGATGGTGGCCACTGGCCAGTCGTCCCCCAGGTTCTTCAGGATGTCGTAGCCCACATCCGGGTGCATCTTGATGATCGAGAACTCCTCGTTCCGCAGCACACCGGGGCGGTTCAGGAAATCCGTGGGCACATAGACCTTGCCGATGTCGTGGAGCATGGCCGCGATGCGCAGGGTGTCCAGGTCCTCCGGGCTGAATCCGAGTTCCTGGGCCATGGCGCAGGACAGGGCGGCGACGCGGGACTGGTGCCCGGCCAGGTAGGGATCGCGCGCCTCCACCATGGCCGAGAACCCCCGCACGATGCCTTCAAACAGGTGTTTGAAGCGCTGGAGGGAGTGCAGTTCGCACTGGGCCTCCATGAGGCCATGGTGCCGCACGGCATCGGTCAGGGCCTGGTCCAGGACCTCTGGCGGGCAAGGTTTGATCAAGAAGCGGTACACAAAGCCCTGGTTCACGGCCTCGACCGCGTTGTGGAAATCGGCGAACCCCGTGAGCAGAATGCGCATGATGTTGGGAAACATCCGGGCTGTCTGGGACAAGAGCTGGATGCCGTCCATGCCGGGCATCTTCAAGTCCGAGACGAGCACCGCGAACGGCTCGCTGGAGGCCAGGACCTGAAGCGCCGCGCTTCCGCTTTGGGCTGTGGTCACTTCGTACTTTGCGGTGAACTGACGGCGCAGGGAGGCGAGCAGGTTCGCGTCGTCGTCCACGAAGAGCACGCGGGCTTTGGAGTTGGACATAGTGGTCCTCTGTGACGGTTATGCCCCGTCCTGGCCAATGCCCAGGGCGGCCGCCTCGCCCCGCCAGCGCATGAGCCTGTCCGGGCCGCCGATGGTGGCCAGCCGATCCGGGCTGGCCTGCGGCCGGGCGTAGTGGGCGTTGAACACAAAGAGGTCGTGGTCCAGCAGGTTGGCGAAATAGGCCACGTCCGCGATGCCGAAATCCACCTGCCCGGTGTCCCCGGTATGGTGCAGGGCCACGGCGTTCACCACCTCGGAGGGCAGTCCCCAGAGCCCCAGCAGGTACGCGCCCACCTGGGCGTGGGTGAGCCCGAGCATCTCGGCCTCCACGTCGGCCACCCGGCGGTTGTTCGCGCGCACCTCGGTGAAGACCGCCTCATACTCCTCGGCGCAGTGGGCGTTCATGAGCAGCTTGCCCACGTCGTGCACCAGGGCGGAGACGTAGGCGTTGTCAGCCTCCTCCTTGCCCAGGCCTTCGACCTTGGCGATGCAGCGGGCGATGCTGGCCGTGCGCAGGCAGTGCTCCCACAGCCGGGTCAAGGAAAAGTTCTTCTCCCCGGTCGTGTCGAAGCTCTTGAACAGATGCAGGGAAAAGATCACCGAGCGGATGACGTTCACCCCCAGGACGATGGTGGCCTGGTGCGGGGTGACAATGGGCCGGGCCAGACCGAAATAGGCCGAGTTCACCAGCTTGAGGATGTTGGTGGTCAGGCCGATGTCCTCGGAGATGATCTCGCCGATGAGCTTGGGCGAGGGGTCGTCCTTGCCCAGTTCCTCGGTGATGCGGGTGTAGGCCCTGGGCAGCATGGGCAGATGTTCGATGCGGGCGATCTTGTTCAGCAGGACCTTGTTGGAGATGAAATCCCGGGCGCGCATGGCCTGTTCCAGGGCTTGGACGAGTTTTTTCTCCTCGCAGGGCTTGGTCAGGTACTGGTGGGTGGGCTGGATGCTGCGCCCCACCATCTCCTGGTCCGAGTACCCGGAGAGGGCGAAGCGCACGGTGTCCGGGTATTCGCGCATGATCCGTCCCAAAAGCTCCGGGCCGTCCATGCCGGGCATGCGCATGTCCGAGACCACGGCGTCCATCGCCGTCTTGGACATGATCTCCAAGGCCTCCTGGCCGCTGCCCGCGAAGTGCATGTCCCACTTGTCGCGCATGGGCCGGAGCATGCGCCGCAGTCCCTGGAGGATGTTGGGCTCGTCGTCCACGAAGAGAATGGCGTGTTTCTGGGTCATGCACTCTCCCCGGCCTGCTCCAGCGGCAGACGGACCACGAAGGTGGTTCCTTCGCCGACCTCGGTTTCGAAAAAGAGCTGACCCTTGTGCTTTTCCACCACGATGCCGCGAGAGATGGTCAATCCCTGGCCGGTGCCCCTGCCCACCTCCTTGGTGGTGAAGAAGGGGTCGAATATCTTGGCCTGCACCTCGGCCGGGATTCCGGCGCCGGTGTCGGCGACGCGTATCTCGGCCCAGGGCGGGACGTGGCGCGTGGTCAGGGTGATGCGTCCCTCGCGCTGCGGGTCGAGTTTCTTGGCGTCGGCAATGGCGTGGGCGGCGTTGATGATCAGGTTCAGGACCACCTGGTTGATTTCGCCGATCATGCACACCACCGTGGGCAGGTCCGGCTCCAGGTCCAGGGTCAACTCGGACACGTATTTCCACTCGTTGCGCGAGACCGTGACCGTGCTCTTCATGGCTTCGTTCAAGTCGGCCGGGGCCATGACCGTGGAGCCCGGATGGGCGAACTTCTTCACCGAGCGCACGATGGTGTTGATGCGCTCCACGCCTTCCAGGGTCTGGGCGATGGCCTCGGGCACCTCCGCGGCCAGGAATTCCGCGTCGCAGGCCTTGAGCGCGGACTCCAGGGTCTGCACCTCCTCCAGTCCCGGCAAGGAGGTCTTGGCCTCGTCCACCAGATGGCGCGCGGCCGCGCACACGGTCAGGGCGTCCTCAAAGGCGGTCTTGATGAACTGGACGTTGCTGCCCACGTACTGGGCCGGGGTGTTGATCTCGTGCGCGATTCCGGCGGCCAGTTGGCCGATGGCCTCCAGTTTCTGGGACTGGAGGAGCTGGCTCTCCAGAAGCTTGCGCCGGGTGACGTCCATGACCAGCAGCCAGTATCCCTGGCAGGCGCCCTGCTCGTCGCGCAATTCCAAGGGGGTGATGACCGTGAACACCTTGTCCCCATCGGCGTTGCGCCAGACCGCGTCCATGCTGGGCCTGGGAGAGTCCCGGCAGTAGTTGGCCAGTTCCGCCTCGAAGTGCGGCCTGTCGGCCGCGTCCAGGAATTCCGATGGGCTGTGCTCCAGAATGTTCTCCTCCCCCTGCCCCAGCAGGTCGCAAAAATATTTGTTGCAGTAGGCGATGCGCCCGGTGGCGTCGATCTGCACCAGACCCTGGGCCATGGTCTCCACCAGGCTGCGGAAACGGGTTTCGCTCGCGGTGAGCCGCAGCATGGCCTGCTTCCATTCGGTGATGTCCTGGACAAACCCCTCGAAATGGGGCGCGCCCCCGGCCAGTGGCACGATGCGGCCCGTGAGCCGCGACCAGAAGCGCGAACCGTCTTTGCGAACCGTTTCGACCTCGAAGTCCTGGATCTGTCCCTTGCTGGACAGGGCGTCCATCAGGACCTGGCGCTGCTCGGGATGGGCGTAGACCTGACGCCCGATGTTTTTGACCTGCTCCATCATCTCCCTGGGCGAGTCATACCCGAACATGGAGGCCACGGCGGGATTGACGCTCAGAAACACGCCCTCCAGGGTGCTTTGGAACACGCCCACCACGGCCTCGTCGATGATCCGCCGGTGCTTCTCCTCGATGCTAAACAAGGTGGACTGCATGCTCCTGTACTGGGTGATGTCGCTGACAACAAAGACGCAGGCGTACTCCACGCCTTCGGCGTTCTTCAGGATGCTGCGCGAACCCAGGAAGCTGCCTGGGATTGTGCTGAAGGTGATCTCGGAAGCCTTGTCGGACAAAAAGGAGTCGGTCTGGCAGGCGCTGCCGGGGTCGGGCCAGCCCAGAAGCTCGGCCCAGTTCCGGCCCACGGCCTCTTCGGGATTCAAGCCCAGCCTGGCGCAGAACTCGCTGTTGGCCCGGATGATCCGGTTGTCCGGGTTCACGATGAACACCAGGTCCGTGATGGTGTTGAAGGTGCGCTCCCACTCGTTCTTGGCCTCCAGCATGAAGGCCTCGGCAGCCTGCTGCTGGGCGATGGCGTCGTCGATCCGGCCGCCGATGCGCCGGGCGTTGAAGGTGATCAGGGAGCCCACCAGCACCACGGAGAATACCGTGGACACGGTGGTGAGGAGCACCTCCACACTGCCGCTGGGGCCGATGAACAGGCTCTTGAAGGCGTCGTCGGCCAGCATGAGCAGGGGAATGGGCGGCAGGATCCAGCGGAGCAGGCGGGCCTTGACCGAGGGGCCGACGAGGCAGCGGAGCGGCCAGGCCTCCGGTCCTGCCCCGAAGGCCAGGGAGACCCCCAGGACAGAGAAGGCCAAAGCCGTGGGCAGGGCCAGGGGGATGACGTCGCCTCCGTAGAGCAGGGGCGTGCGGTAGAGATACCCCACCGCGTTGATCTGCCCCAGGGCGGAGACCATGATCCCCAGGACGCAGGTGACGTGCCGCCGGGCTGGACCGAGAACCAGGGCCATCCCGGCAACGAGGAAGGCGGCGGCGGTGACCGGCGACATCCGGCCGATGGCCATGCTCCCGATGGTCTGGTCCGGGCGAAAAAGCCAGAAGTCGATGTCGAGGGCCAGGGGGGTTGCGGCGTCCAGCAGGGTCAGCCCGGCAATGGCCAGGCCGGAGAGGGCGGCCAAAAAGCCTGCCTGGGCAGCGGGAGCGGAGGAGGGGAACAGGGCGCGCGAGGCCTGGGCCAAGCCCAGGAGGAGAAAGAGCAGGGCCGTGTTGGGGGCCATGGGAACAAAGGCGGAGCCGAAACTGGTCAGCAGGGGTTCATGGAGGCCCCACCCCAAAAGGGCCACCACCCCGGTGCCAGCGGCGAGCAGGGCCGTACCGCTGGCAATAAAGGCCCAGAGCCGGGACGTGGATATGGTGGCGGTGTGCATAGGCCCTCCAGGGCTCCTTGCGAGTCAGGGGCGTACCCTTTCCCCATTTTCATATCAGGAATTTCTTTTGATTTCCACAAATGCGGCCAAAGAATTGTATCGAACCCTCGGAAGGCGCCAAGAACCGTTTTTTCGTCCTCAGCAGTCCGGTGCGGGGCGAGGAGGCCGGAGCGACTCACTCCGGCCGGGCCTTGATACATTCCTCAAAAGGGATATATCCTCCCCATGGCCCGGCCAGTTGGTTCAGGGCTGGCGTGGGGCCGCAATGAGCGGCGAAAATCAATGGGGAGGCGCCCATGAAGCCGTTTGCCGAGTGGAGAGTCTTTCCCGAGAACCGGCTCATCCCGGTGGTCACTGGAGGGCTGGAGGCCTTTTGCCGCGCCCTGGACCTGGGGGCGGAGCATTCCTTGCGCCTGCAACTGGCTCTGGAAGGGGTGCTCGGCTACTGCATGCACCTGGCCCGTGAGCCCATGGCCCAGCGGGAGGTCACGGCGCGCGTGTTCCTGGCCGACCGGATGGTCAGGATGGAGGTGGAGCATGACGGCCCCCGCGGACTTCTGGACCATTTCTTCGAGTCCGGCGGCCGCGACCGGTTCAAGCGGACCAGCTTCGAAGCCCTGGGCATGTACCTGGCCTCGGAAATCATGGACGAGATGACCTTTCACCGGGTGCCCCGGATCAGCTCCAGCACCGCGCTGAGCCGGTACTGCCTGGGCTACGACCTGGACCGGCCCAGGGAAAAGGGATTCACGATTCCCGGCCAGCCCCTGACGTCACTTGGCGTTCCCAAGGGGGAGTGAACACCATTTCAACCCATTGGACGCATCACTCATGAAATATACTCCTTTCCTCCTGACCTTGGCTCTTGCGGCAACCCTGCCGATAGTGACCCTGGCCGCCGATGGCCAACGCCAGGCCGAAGTCGCTGCTCGAGGCAAGGAGGTCATGCCGTTCAACCTCATGGCCACGACCCACATCTTCACCAAGACCGCCGAGGGTGGGGCTCAGCGCGTGGTGGCCAAGAACGCCGCTGACGCGGAACAGGTCACCTTGGTTCGGGAGCATCTGCACGAGATTCAGCAGCAGTTTCTCCAGGGCGACTTCTCCGGCCCGGCGCATATTCACGGCCAGGACATGCCTGGGCTGGACACGCTTCGCTCGGCCAAGCCGGGCCAAATGGCCATCGACTACCGGGAGGTGGACGGCGGGGCCGAGCTCACCTTTCGAACCTCCGACCCCGTGCTGGTCGGGGCCTTGCACCAGTGGTTCGACGCCCAACTCTTCGACCATGGCCCCGATGCCATGGAGGGCCATCCGCACCATCCGGGCGCAATGCCCCAAAACTGATTTTCAGGCTGGAGAACCCGGGCGCGCCCTGTTCCCTGGATGTATTGCCGCCATTTCCGCGCATCTCTCTGCTATTTTTCGTCTTGTTGGCCTCTTTTGCACACGGCCAGGAGACCGGGAAACCCTTCACCTGGGACTGTGCCGGGAGGTGATCCCGGCTTTTCAACCGGGGAAGGCGGGGCGGGATTCTTGACTGTTTGGCGGAAACTGGCATGAGGGTTTTTCAGACATGGAGTTGGCCAACCCTCTTTTTACCCAGGAGCCCGTCTATGTACCGAATTTCACTTGCCATTCTTTTCTTGTTTGCCCTCGCGTCGTCGCTGCTGGCCGCTGGTCCGCACGACATTGACTGCAAGGATTGCCATTCCGTTCACCACGCCAAGTCGGATTGGATCATTGGCGTGAAGCCGGTGACCAACCCGACGCTTCCGGAAAATTACGCGGGCAAGATCGGCGCGATGGATGCGGCCTGTTTGGGGTGTCACAACGGGAGCGGGGCGACGGAAGTCAACATGAAGATGTCGCACCCGGTGGGGGTCAAGCCCCGCAAGGCCAAGGTGCCGGAAATGCTTCTGATTGACGGGGTGGTTGCCTGTGGTTCCTGTCATAACCCGCACCCCTCGAACGCGGCCTACAAGTACCTCCAGATTGACACCAAGGGTGGGAAGGCCATGGGGCAATTCTGTGCCGCCTGCCATCCCGCGCAATCCGATCCTACGATGACCGAGGCTGCGAAGAAGCTGCTGCACGATGCCTCGATCACCGCGCCCCTGGTCAAGGTTGCGGTCAAGGCGGCCGCGCCCGCCGCTGCTGCCCCAGCGGCGCCGAAACCAGGAGCCCCGGCGGCGCCGAAACCAGCCCCCACGGCTCCTTGATTGGCAATGGGCAGAAAATCATAAGGCAGCGGCGCGATTTCGGAACAAGTGTCCGCTGAGGCGCCCAAACGAAAAGGGGCTTCGGAGAAATCCGAAGCCCTTGATTTTCGGGGCGTCCCCAAGGGGGTTTGACCCTGCTCACGGCGTGAGAGTCAAGCGAGGCCATTTTCCGATGCGGGGATTCCTACATGACGCCATCCAAAAAGGGGCTGCTTATGAACAAGGGCTGCATCATTGTGTCGTTCATGGTCGCCAGCCTGGCTTGTTTCCTTGCTCCCGGCTCGGCATGGGCTCAAACCTCTCTCGACAGTTTCCTGCATCCATACCTGAGCCAGTATGGCCTGCCCGCCCTGGCGGCGGCCGTGGCCCGGAACGGGACAATCATCGCGGCCGGGGCCGTGGGCACGCGCAAGGCAGGCGCGTCCATTCCGGTCACCGTGGCCGACCGCTTCCATATCGGCTCGGACACCAAGGCCATGACCGCGTTGCTCGCGGCCATGCTGGTGGAGGAGGGCAGGCTGCGCTGGGACTCGACCCCGGCCGAGGTGTTCCCGGAACTCGCGCCGGACATGGACCCGGGGTTCGCGGCCGTGACCCTGGAGCAGCTCCTGTCCCATTCCTCCGGCCTGCCTGCGGACAACGCCGAAATCGCGGAAGTCTGGAAGCAGTCCTTTTTCGAGGATGGGAACCTGGACCGCATGCGCCTCTTCATCCTCCGGGAATGGAGCAAGAGGCCCCTGGCCGCCCTGCCGGGCCAGCGCTTTGAATACTCCAACCTGGGCTACATCCTGGCCGGGTCCATGCTCGAGCGCGCGGCCACAAAGACCTGGGACGAGCTCATGGTCGAACGGATTTTCGGGCCGCTCGGCCTGGCCACGGCCGGGCTCGGCTGCCAATCCTCGCCCGGCAAGGTGGACGCCCCGCTCGGGCATCTGGCCGTGAACGGAACAGTCCAGTCCTTCCTGGCCGGACCCAATGCGGACAACCCCCCGATGATCGGCCCGGCCGGGATCGCGCACATGTCCGTACTGGATTTCGTCCGCTGGGCCGCCTGGAACGCCGGGGAGGGCAGACGCGAACCGGCCCTGGTCCGCCCCGAAACCCTGCGCAAGCTGCATTCCGTGGTCATGGAGCTGACCCCGGCCAAGGACGCCCGGCCGGGAACGCCCAGGGTCACGGGCGGATACGGGCTGGGCTGGGGCCTGGTGGCGGTTGATTTGGCGCCATATCCCCTGCTGCAGCATTCTGGGTCCAACGTGAAAAACCTGGCCTCGGTGTGGATCGACCTGGAGAAAGACCTGGCCATCGTGCTCATGACCAACATGGGCGGCGAACAGGCGGATGCGGCCTTGAAGTCCCTCGCGCGGGAACTCTATCTGAGGTATGCCGGACCCGGGCGCTGAGGCCCGGACGGTTCTGATCCATCAACGCGGGAGGAAACATGAGGCCACGCGCTCTCAGGGCCAGGATATTTCTCGATGGCGGCGATCCGGCGGGAACCCGCCGGGTGCAGGCCGCCCTGGGATTCCTGGACGGACAGACCACCAATCCCACGCTCATGGCCAAAAGTCCGCTGGCGGCGGCCAAGCTGGCCGAAGGCGGGCGCTTCACCCCCTCGGAGGTCATGGATTTCTACCGCCAGGTGGCCAGGGAGATGGCCGGCCTGATCCCGGAGGGCTCGGTGTCCATCGAGGTGCCAGCGGACAGGGACACATCGGCCGAAGAGATGATCGGCCAAGGCCGGAGCCTTTTTGCCTGGATACCGAACGCCCACGTGAAGCTCCCCATCACCCGGGCCGGGCTCGAGGCGGCCAAGGCTCTCGTGGCCCAGGGCGTGCGGGTGAACATGACCCTGTGCTTCACCCAGGAGCAGGCGGCGGCCGTGTATGCGGCCACGGCCGGGGCCGGGCCAGGCCAGGTCTTCATCTCCCCGTTCATCGGCCGACTGGACGACCGGGGCGAAAACGGCCTGGACCTGATCGCGGGCATCGCCCGCATGTACGCGGGTGGCGACGGCCATGTGGCCCTTCTGGCCGCCAGCGTGCGGGGCCAGGGACATTTCCTGGGTTCGCTGGCCCTGGGCGCGGACATCGTGACCGCTCCGGAATCCGTCCTGCTGGATTGGGCCGAAAAGGGCCTGCCCCTGCCCGGGCCGGAGTATGCCTGCGAATCCAGCGACCTGCGCCCCATCGCCTTTCTGGACATTCCCCTGGCGCGCCGCCCTGAGGAGTACGACATCTCCAGCGACCTCACGGACCAGGGCCTGGAGCGCTTCGCCAGCGACTGGAACGCCCTGATCGCGAGGTAGCCGACCGGCAGACCTGGCCGATCGGCCAAAAGAAAAGGGACTCGCGGTTTCCCGCAAGCCCCTGATTTCTCGTGGCGTCCCCAAGGGGGTTTGAACCCCTGTTAACGGCGTGAGAGAGGCCGAACGAAGGTCAGTAGTTTAAGGGTTTTACAGGTTTACCCCGCTCCACAAGCTCCACAAATGCCAGAAATTCCCCTCGTATTGTGTCCGGGCGTGTGTCCGGTGGGGCTGCGCATCGGCAGCGGAGCGGATGCGTTTGGACCCAAGTTAGGAAAACAAAGTTGTTATCAAACAGATGCCGATTCGAATCAAGGCCTTGCTTGACGGAGATAGGCAACGCGTTTACTATTTTTAGAATTTAGCCAGCAAGGGGCCGTCATGAATAATCGTTGGGCAGCGTTCCTAGTCCTTGCGGGCACATTAATAGCGGTAAATCTTGTCCATGCAGAAGAACTTGAATGCCTCACCACCGAGTGGAAACTCCTTGGAGCGAACCATAAGGTCTGTGTGTACGCTTTCGTTGACCCTGATTTGAAAGGGATCACCTGCTACTTGAGCCAGGCAAAAACGGGGGGAATAAAAGGTAGCGTGGGCTTGGCTGAAGACCTTTCTGAATTCTCCCTTGACTGCACACAGACAGGCCCCCTTTCCATGCCCGAAAAATTGCCGAAGAAAAAGAAAGTGTTCTCCGAAAGTACTTCAGTATTTTTCAAAGATACGGAGGTGAGCAGGATCTACGATGAAAAACAAAAAACAGTAGTTTACCTTGCAATAAGCCGTAAAACTATTGCTGGTTCACCTAAAAACTCTATATCTGTCGTTTCTATTAAGTAGCATCTAATGCAGGATCCGTTTAACTATTTCT